>NZ_JARAMK010000012.1:0-171924 GCF_028807495.1 Roseovarius sp. SK2 | reverse complement strand
CTTTTTCCGATCCGGCATATGCTGGTTTTTCTGGGCACTCACAGTGGCTTCGGTTTACCTGGCGATCAGGCGAGGTTCGAGGTGACGTCGGATGACTCCTCTTAATAAAATTGACGTTAACGAATAGCGCGGCTCCGCTCGATTCGGAGTAGCGCTTCTCATCGTTGTCCTTGACCGCCAGCTCTCGGCGTCAGGTGCCCATGCTCTAAGGCAAAGTCGGTGAAAGACACCGCCGCCTAACGGGCTGTGTCGGCCTAAAGGCGGGCCTTACTTTCCGGCTTTCAGAAACTCCTTGATCAGGAATAGTATAAGCCGACCAGAATAACCCTAATCTTCTCCTCGGCCGAGCAATGCTCGCGGGTCTCCCGTTTAATCCGTGACCGACTTGTCAGCGGCCTCCTCCCGTTATCGGGCCTCGTTTTGCAAGGAATTTTCTCAAACGCCTAGATCTGTTGGGTGGGTGCTGGCTTCAGACAAAAATAATATGCACAACTTGAGGTCAGGCATTTTCGTTGCAGTTCCTTAAAGCGCTGGCGATGAGACTATAAAGACGCGCCGTTTCCTCGTCGGCATCCTTGGCATCCAGTTCGAGACTGCGCGCCAGAACCTCCCGCTCCTTGGGCGACATGATCGCGCCTTCGACCAGGCTCAAAACGACTTTGACTGCTGCCTTGCGCAGATAGATAATTTCCCGCTCAAGGGCGACGATACGATCTTCTTTTGTCACCTCTCATCACTCCAGCAATTAATTTCTTCTTTGAAGCCGCTTCACCAAAATTCAGCGCATCCTTTTGGCGCAATTTCAAAAGTTTCCCAATAGCCGAGGCTGAGTTTGCTATGTCTGTTTCTTGCCCATTCCATTCCGCTCTACACATACCTGTGCTTCATGCAAGATAGATTGCAATATTTCCTTTGCCGGTCGGATACTATGTATTGACCCTGCGCACTGACCGGCAAAGAGGGCGAGTTGATCCAGATCGCCCTGCATCGAGCGCAGCGGGGAATCCGTGCTCCAGCGATAGATCGGCTTGCCGTCCTCGTCCGCGATCCGGTGGCGGGGGATCGTGTCGGGGTCGTGGCCGAACAGCCGGTCGCCCAGACTGTCGGTGACGGCGGAGCGCAGCACGCGGACCGCGGCGCCCTTGGGCCAGTTGATGACGAAGGCGTCCGTATGGACCGTCTCGTCCGACGCCGCCTGCACGACGCGCTGCTTGTGAAGGTCATGGGCAAAGGATTCCGTGGCCGCCAGGAAGGCCGTGCCGCAGTGGATGCCCTGCGCACCGAGTGCCATGGCCGCGACGAGGCCGCGTCCGGTTGCGAAACCGCCCGAAGCGATGACAGGCAATTCGATAGCGGCGGCCACCTGCGGCACCAGAACCAGCGAGGATACGGTGCCGTGCACATGTCCGCCGGCCTCGACGCCCTGGGCGATGATCGCGACCGCGCCGGCCGCTTCCGCGGCGCGAGCCTGGCCCACCGATCCCACCTGGTAGACGACCTGCATGCCAAGGTCGTTGGCGCGCGCGACGGCCTCGGGCATGACATCCCAGAAGAAGACCAGGGTTTCGATGCCTTCGTTCTTGCAGGTCTTCAGTTGTTCGGTGAACAGGTCGGGGTCGGTCGCAGCCGGGATCAGGTTGACCCCGAATGCGCGGTCGGTTCGGTGTCGCGCCTCTGCGATTTCGCGCCTTATCAGGTCGCAAGGTTCGCGGACCATGCCGAGGCATCCGAACCCGCCCGCATCGGAGACCGCCGCCGCCAGTTTCGCGCGTGCCACGCCGCCCATGCCTGCCTGAAGGACCGGGTAATCGCAGCCGAGAATGTCGCAGATCGGTTGGTGCAGTAGGCCGCGCATCAGGTGTCGGATCTTCGTTCGAGATAGTCCTTGAGCGCGACGGCGTTGTTGTGACGCTCGTCCTTCGCGCCGTAGATCAGCGTGACGCGGCCTTCGCGCACCTGACCGGCGATCCGGTCGACGGCGTCGCGCCGTTTGTCGAGCTCCGCGAAAAACGCGTCGCGGAACTCATCCCACCTTTCGGGGTCGTGGTTGAACCATTGGCGCAGGTCCTTGCTGGGGGCGACGTCCTTTTCCCATGCCACGATATCCAGGTCCTCCTTGGACACGCCGCGCGGCCAGACCCGGTCGACCAGAATGCGCGTGCCGTCATTCGCATGCGCCTCGGCATAGGCGCGCTTGGTCCAGATCTGCGTCATTGCGCTTGGTCCCGGGCCGGGTCGACGAGAATCATGTCGTCCATCGCGATGTCGTGGGGTTGCGGATAGATCGTGCGGAGTGTCGAGACAACGTGCCCGACACCAATTGCGCGGGCCCTCGGTGAGAGACTGGCCAACGTCCGGTCGTAGAAGCCGCCACCGTATCCCAGCCGGAATCCTGCCGCATCGGCGCCGACCACTGGCGAGATCACGATGTCGGGCGCGAGGCGCGTGTCATTGTCCGGAACTGGGATTTTCCAGACACCGCGCCGCATGGAGCATCCCGGGGTCCATTCCCGGAACACGAGCGGCTTTGCCTTATCCACGACTTCGGGCAGGGCGATGCGGCCGCCGCGCTCTGTAACGCGGCGCATCCAGTCGCGAAGATCGGGTTCGCCCCGGAACGGCCAGTAGACGCCGATGACGGGTTTCGAGGCGAGATCCACGGTTTTGTCCAGGGTCGCGGCGATGTGGCGTGATGTTGCCTGTCGGGTATTGACCGAGAGTTCGAGGCGTTTCTCGATCAGGTCCTCGCGCTGAAGCTTGCGCCAGAGAGCGATTTCCGGCCAGTTCCCCGGGTCGGGAGGTGACACGGCCCGCGCATGGTCGTCGAACGCGTGCATGTAGCAGGGGGAGGATGCGTATCCTCTGTCGGTCATTTCTGTCTCCGTCTGCTGTGGGACGTGAAAAAGCCCCCGTCGCATGGGTCACATGCCGCACGAGGTGAACCCGCGAAGTCAACGCCACTATCGGCCACATGGTGCAATCGTAAAAACGAATTTAATTGTTATGTCATATCGGATTTTCCGATATTATGGTGCGATATGAATATCGAACATGCACGCACGTTCCTTGCGGTGTCCGACAGCGGCAGTTTCGTTGCCGCGGCCGACATGCTGCACATCACGCAATCGACGGTCAGTGCGCGGATCCATGCGCTGGAGCAGCTGCTGGGCAGACGGCTTTTCACCCGTAGCAAGGCCGGCGCGGTCCTGACGCATGACGGCGAGCGGTTCCTGGTCCACGCAGGGCAGATGGTGCGCGCGCTGGAGCAGGCGCAGCGGGAGATCGGCCTGCCCGGAAGATTTTCCGCCCGCATCAATATCGGCGCGCGAATAGGCCTTTGGGAAGCATTCCTGACTCCATGGCTTGCGGATATCAGCGTGGCCCGACCGGATCTGTCATTTCGCGCGGAGATCGGTTTCGAGCCGGAATTGATGCAGGGGATCATCGATGGCCGTCTGGATATCGCGGCGATGTATACCCCGCAACGGCGGCCGAACCTGGAACTGCTTCCGTTGTTCACCGAACGCCTGGTCATGGTGACCTCCGACCCCGAGGGCGCGATGACACCCGACGCGTATATCCATGTCGATTGGGGGCCGGAATTCTCGGATCAGTTCAGTGCGGGGTTCCCGGGTTTTCCCAGTCCGTTCCTGACGGTCAATATCGGCTGGCTGGGGTTGCAGCATTTGCTGGTGCGCCGTGGCTGCGGCTATTTCCCGGAGAGGCTGATCGAGCGACACATCCGGACGGGCGACTTGCAAACGGTGGCGCGCGCGCCGGTTTTCGACCTTCCCGCCTGGGTGCTTATCCGCGAGGAGCGCGACTTTGACGTGATCGACCCGATCCTCGAGCAGGTTCGTGCGTTCAGATGATATGAAGGCCGGATTGACGGTTCGGTCAGTTGCGTTGTTGAACCTTTCGCAATGTGATGAAAGTTTGTGCATATCTTGCCGGGAGGCGTGTCGTTGCACATTCTGAAATCACTTGGCCCTGCGGTTACGCGTGTTTCCGGCGTCGAGGCCCTTCGGGCAGGGCTTGGCGTCCTGATCGGGCTGGGGCTGACCGGACTGCTCGTACTGTCGCCGACTGTCGACCTGCAACTAGGGCTGTACCTTGTCGCCCCCTTCGGCGCCACGTCCGTTCTGTTGTTCGCGATCCCGAACAGCCCGCTCGCACAACCCTGGTCCGCGATTGTCGGCAATACGATAGCAGCACTGGTCGGAGTCGCCGTTTGCCTATGGGTCGACGATCCCGCCCTGAGGGTCGGCCTTGCCGTGGGACTGGCCGTAACCGCGACGATGCTGTGTCGCGCCGTCCACCCGCCGGCGGGTGCGGTGGCCATGACGGCGGCCCTGTCGCCCGATGCCATCGCGCATCTGGGGTTCTGGTTCGCGATTGCACCGATTGGCGTGGGTACCGTGGCGCTTGTGGTTCTTGCGACGATCTATGCGCGTTTGACGGGGCGGCACTACCCGTTTCGGCAGTTCGATGACCCAAGCCAGCACGGGACTGGCGACCGAAATCCGACCGAACGGCTAGGGCTGTCCGAGGATGAACTGACAAACATCCTGGAGCGCTACAGCCAGTCCTTCAACCTTGGGGTCGAGGACCTGGCGCGCCTGATCGGGGCAGCGGAGATGCAGGCCGCGGCACATCACTCCGTTCCGGTGACGGCGCAGGACATCATGTCTCGGGACCTTGTCACGATCCACCCCGAAACGCCGCTGAGCGATGTCGCGGACCTGTTCCGGCAGCATCGTTTCACGTCCCTTCCTGTCGTCGAGCAGGACGAGAAGTTCCTTGGAGTCATCTTCCAGATCCACTTGATCCGCCAGGCAAGAGAGGATGCCTTGCGTCTTGACCGCGGATACGCAGCCGCCTTGCGACGCCTGCTGGACCGAAGCCGCGAAAATCCGACAAAGGCCGGGGATATCATGAGTGTCGCCGGTCCCCGTGCGATGGCCGATACGCCCATCGGGGCGTTGCTGCCGATGATGGCCGACGGGGGGACGGATGCGGTTCCTGTTCTGGAAAAAGACAAGATAATCGGCATCGTTACACGAACGGACCTTGTCGCGGCGCTGGCGAGAAACGTGGTGCGAACAAACCCGAATTAGGTAGATGTGCGGCTACGGAGTTCGGTTGCGGTAAAAGTACTTGATCAACTCAATGGATCGGGCGATGGCGGAGGCCGCGTCGGTGGAACGCGACTATGGAGAATTGGCCCCAACTTGCAGTCAAATCGGGAGCGAAATGACTAAAACGCACGACGTAACCGAAGCCAAGCGACCGTGGCCGAGTCCTTATGTTCAGGTTGGAGGGCTCGTCGCCGGAATGGCGTTAATTGCGCTTGGTAATGGACTGATGGCAACTTACGTGCCGGTACGCCTCGATCAGGCGGGACTCGGGCAGCGCAATGTTGGGCTCGTTGTGACGGCGTATGCTGCGGGCATGTTGCTTGGATGCCTTCTGTCGGGGCATATGGTGCGTCGCAGCGGTCACGTGCGTGCATTCACATCGCTGGCGGCCATCGGCACGATTTCGGCGCTTTTGCTGGCCCTCGACGTAGGTTTATATTCCTGGGGCGGACTGCGGGTATTGGGCGGGTTCTGCACGACCGGAATGTTCATGGTGGCTCAAAGCTGGCTGAACGCCGTGACCATCTCGAATTGGCGCGGGCGGGTCATGGCACTGTTTTACATAAGCTACACGCTTGGACTCGCCGGCGGCGCACTTCTTATGCGGGCGGTGGATATCGAAGGAACGGCGGCCCTGATGCTGCTTGCGGGTCTTTACGCAGCGGCCGTGATCCCGGTCGGGCTTACGCGGTTGCAGCAGCCAGCGCCGCCCGAGCGCATAGCGGTCCGACCGATTGCAGTTTACCGGATTTCACCCGTAGGCTTGGTAGGTGCGTTCGTGTCGGGCGGCCTAGGCATGACGATGATGGGTGTTGGCCCGATGTATGGCACCGAGGTCGGTCTGGAGCCGGGCGACATCGCATTGCTGATTGCAGCCCTCCAGGGCGGTAACATGATTATACAATGGCCACTCGGCTGGCTCAGCGACAGTATGGATCGACGTAAAGTCATTCTTGGCGCAGGGCTCGGCGTCTCGGCGGTGTCGGTTGTGATTGCGGGTGGCGGCGCAGCACTCAGCGGCGATGGTTTTTGGGCACTTCTCGTGCTGTTCGCAATTTGGGGTGGACTCGCGGAGTCGCTTTACACGATCTCAACCGCTCACACCAATGACCACACGGATCCGGCCGATCACGTGATGGTTTCATCCACGATTCTGATTATGTGGGCGAGCGGAGCAACAATTGGTCCGGCGGTGGCGACCGCGGCTCTTGAGTTTGCCGGTACGTCAGGGCTTTGGGCGTTCTTCCTGGCGGAAGCAAGCTTCTTCGCCGCTTTCGTTCTCTGGCGCTTGGCCCAACGAGGTCGTCCGGATGCAGAAAGCCAGGAAAGCTTCCAAAGTTGGCCGGCCTCCGCGCCACCTATTCCCGAGTGGAATCCTAATGCTCCAGAGACAGAGTGAACCGCAGGTTTGCATCACCGGGAGGATAGCGCAGCAGTCAAATAAGGATCGGTCCTGATAATCGCCTATACTTCCATTGTCGCTCACGAGCTGGCAGCGCTTTTACTTTCGGCGTCCACGCCCGCCAAAGAGAGTAAACTCGGACATAAGGGCGAGGAGCAGCCCTTCAGGAACCAGGACTGATCTATTAATCGGAGTTGATTCCCAATCCGGATAATGGTCTCGGCACGGTGCGATGTCTGCAATTGGGGTAGGGCGGTCGGGCTTGAGCACTGCTCCCGACCTACTTGTCACCTGCGCGGAGAACGTTTGGTCCGCGTGCAAAAACAGCCATTTTGAAGAACCGATTGAACAAACCTCGGTACTTTCGGGCATCGAGGGATCAAAGGACATTTCGCGTGCTTTCCTGGATTTGGCGAAAACATGGTTTCGTGTCATGCGAACCTGCGGTGTCCGTCTCCATAATTGTTATGAGAAGCATTCGGGCTCGAAACCCTAAAGGGTTGTAAAATTCTGGGAGAAACGCAGTATATTGACGAACTATCAATGGCCTACGGAGTTTCGCGTTGACTTTCGTTTTGGCACGGCGCCCTTGGAAAAGGCGACACCGGCGATGCCGGTGTCGCTAAGGGATCGCCCAACGGGAGACTGAAGGGCGACCATCTCGGAAAGTGAACTGACGCTGAAGTGCAATTCCTGATATGTCGTTTTATTCCAATCGTTTTTGGATTTTCATCAGCTTGGCCCCGAAAATCTCGGCATGCGTATAGTAACTAAGGCACTTTCGCGGGGTTGAGCTGAAACTCTTACAGATCAACCGAACCTAGGGGCGCGCCGGAGTCGGCTGTGCAAGAGGACTTAGCCCTTGTAGTAGACGTCCTTCTCGATGACCTTGCCATTGCGGAATGTCCAGACATCGCAGCCCTTGATGTCGATCCCCGCGGACGGGGCCTGCACTCGCCAGGAGGTATAGGCCCGGTCGCCGGACAGAAAGCTGACCGCCTCGTTCCAGGCGACGTCCGGCTGTTGGGCAAAGCGGGTTTCGAAGGCTGACGCGATGGCGTCGGCGCCTTCGATCGGCGTGCCGGTCTGGCTGTTACCCGCCGGTGCGATCATGACTGCGTCGGGCGCGAAATAGGACATGACCCGGTCGAGGTCATGTTCGTTGAAGGCGGCCAGCATGTCGTTCAGCATGGCCTCGGTGAAGGTGTCTTCGGGCATGATCTTTCCTTTCATCCCAGAATGAAGTCGCGGCAGCGGGCGAACAGGGGGCTTGCCGGATCGGCAAGGCTGTTGAGCAGGTCGAAGTGGTCGTCGTCGCCGCTGTTGTAGCGGTCGACGGGGCGATTCGGCGACTGGTACAGAGCCGCGTAATTGTCGGACTGGCGGTGGAATTCCTCGGTCTCGCCGCCGCCGACGATGACAAGCTGAGGCGCATTGCCGACCGGTGGCTGCTGCATCGGGCTCATGCTGGCGACCTCGGCGTCGTCGATGGACAGGGCATCGTTGATCGTTGTGTCCCTGAGAGGACCGAGATCGAAGAGCGCGGACATCGGCATGCCCCGGCTCACCGGGGCCACGGGCAGGGCCGGGTCGACGGTGGAAAAATCCGTGGCCATGATCATGCCGGTGATCTGCCCTCCGGCGGAATGGCCGCCGACCACCAGCCTGTCGCGGTTGCCCGGCACGCGGTCGGTATCCAGAATGGTCTTTGCCACGGCGGCGCGGGCCTGTCCGACGATTCCGGTGATGCTGGTTGCCGGACAGAGCGTGTAGCCCGCAAGGACCACGGTGATCCCGCAGTCGACGAACGCTTCGCCGAGAAAGCTGTAGATCTTGCGGTCGCCACGCTGCCAGTAGCCGCCGTGGAAATAGACGAGGATCGGTCCCCTTGGGTCGTCGGACGGAAAGACATCCATCTGGTCGTCGGGGCCGTCGCCATACGCCAGGTCGAGCGTGCACTTGCGCGTCGCGCGTGTCCGTTCGCTGCGTTTTTCCCAATCGGGCACGACAGCGGAATTGTAGTCGGGCCGGAGGAGACGCAGGTTGTACTGCATCTCCATCTCGTCCCGGGAAAACCGTGTTTCCTTGAGGGTCATGTGGGCCATCCGTTCAGTTCTGTTCTTTCAGGAGGTAGCACCGGCTTTCCGAAACCGGCGTGAAGGCGTCGTCCGCGGAAATGGTGGCGACCTTCTCGTAATAGTCCCAGGGGCCGGTGCTTTGGTCCGGGGATTTCACGCGGAACAGGTACATGTCACGCATCATCCGGCCGTCTTCGCGGATGTAGCCGTCCTTGACGAAGAAGTCGTTGATCGGCATTTCCTTCATCTTGGCCATGACGGCGGCATGGTCTTCGGTGCCGGCGGCCTCGACTGCCTTGAGGTAGTGCATGGTCGAGCTGTAGACGCCGGCCTGGGACATGTTGGGCATCTTACCCATCTTTTCCATGTAACGGTTGGAGAATGCCCGGGTCTCTTCGTCGAGGTCCCAGTAGAAGGCGGATGTCAGCAGCATGCCCTGCGCGGTTTCCAGCCCGAGCGCGTCGACCTCGTTGATATAGACCAAGAGGCCGGCCAGCTGCCGGTCGTCGCCCTGGCCGATGCCGAACTCGGCCGCCTGCTTGATGGCGTTCGACGTGTCCGCGCCGGCGGTGGCGAAGGCGATGACGTTGGCGTCGGAGGATTGCGCCTGGATCAGGGCAGAGGAATAGTCGCCCGCGTTCAGTGGCACCAGCACCGACCCGACGGTTTCGCCGCCTTCGCTGGCGACGGCGTCTTCCGCCTGTGCCTGGAAGTCGTGGCCGAAGGTGTAATCGACGGTGACGAAGAACCACTTGTCGCCGCCGCCGCGCACCACGGCCTTGCCGGTGGAGGTGGCCAGCGCGTAGGTGTCATAGACATAGTGGATGGTGTTGGGGTTGCAGCTTTCGTTCGTGAAGCGCGGCGAGCCCGAGATGTTCATGATCATCAGGCGGTCCTTCTCGACCGCGATCTCGCTGACGGCCAATCCGGCCGAGGACATGTTGCTGTCGACGATCGCGTCGACGGCCTCCACGTCGAACCATTCGCGCGCGATGGATGTCGCGATGTCGACCTTGTTCTGCATGTCGGCGTGGACCACCTCGATCGGCTTGCCCAGAACGGTGCCGCCGAAATCCTCGACCGCCATTTCGGCGGCGGTGACAGAGCCCTGTCCGGCCACGTCGGAATAGTTGCCGGTCATGTCCATCAGCAGGCCGACCTTGATGGCGTCGGGACCCGCGAAGGCAGGAAGCGGCGAGAGCGCGGTGCCCGCGATCAGCGCCGCGGTCGTGATTGCCTTGAATGTCATTTTTCTGTCCTGTTGGTTGGATCGGTTTCTGGGGTGTTCGGCGTGGAGCGGCGTTGGGCCCAGGCCTGGGCGAGGGACCTTGCCGTTCCGGCCACGCCTTTCCGGAACATCATGACGCAAAGGATGAAGGCCGCGCCGAGGATGACCGGGGCGGGCAGGGTCGACCGGGCGAGGAATTGTTCCAGCCCGCCGATGATGAAGGCGCCCACCACGGGGCCGAGAAAAGTGCCGATGCCGCCGACAAGCGTCATGAGAACGACCTCGCCGGACATCTGCCACGTCACGTCGACCAGCGTCGCGATCTGGAAGGACATCGCCTTGAGACCGCCCGCCAGTCCCGCCAGCCCCGCCGAAAAGGTGAAGGCGGCCAGTTTGTAGAGCGTCGGGTTGTAGCCCAGCGATATGGCGCGCGGCTCGTTTTCGCGGATGGCCTCGAGGATCATGCCGAAGGGGGACTGAACAATCCGCCAGACCAGTGCGAAGGCCAGGACCGTCAGCGCAAGCACGGTGAAGTAGAGGGCAAGCGGGTCGGCCAGGTCCACGACGCCAAGGAAATGGCCGGGGGTGATCCCGCGGATCCCGTCCTCGCCGCCGGTAAAGGGGGCCTGAAGATAGATGAAATAGACCATCTGGCCGAGCGCGAGAGTGATCATCGCGAAGTAGATGCCCTGTCGCCGGACGGCGAGGAAGCCGATCACCGCGCCGAGGGCCGCCGACATGGCGACCGCGAAGAGCAGGGCCAGTTCGGGCGTCAGATTCCAGCGGGCCAGGGCCTGCGCGGACATGTAGGCGCCTGTCCCGAAGAAGGCCGCATGTCCGAAGGACAAAAGCCCCACATATCCCAGCAGAAGGTGGAATGCCGCCGCGAACAGGGCGAAGCACAGCAGCTTGATCAGGAAGATCGGATAGAAGACCAGCGGCGCGATGCAGAGCAGGAGCAGTAACGCCAGTCCGGGAAGGAGCGGGGAGCGCGGCATTCAGGCCTCCTTGCCGAAGAGGCCCGCGGGCCGCAGCAGAAGCATCAGCGCCATCACCACGAAGATCACGACCGAGGATGCCGCGGGGTAGAAGACCTTGGTCAGACCCTCGATCACGCCCATGCCGTAGCCGGTGATGATTGCCCCGGACAGAGAGCCCATCCCGCCGGTCACCACCACGGCGAAGACGACGATGATGAGGTTTGTGCCCATCAGCGGCGTGACCTGGTAGATCGGTGCGGCCAGCACGCCCGACAGGCCGGCCAGCGCGGCGCCAAGCACGTAGGCCGATGCGGTCAGCAGCGAGACGTTGATGCCGAAGCAGCTTACAAGGTCGGGGTTTTCCGTCGCGGCCCGCAGATATGCGCCCAGCCGCGTGCGTTCGATCAGCAGCCACACCGCGAGACAGGTCACGAGCGAGGCCAGCACCACGAAACCGCGATACTTGGGCACGATGACAAAGCCGAGATCCCAGATGCCGCGAAGCGCGTCGGGCGCCGTGAAGGGTTTGCCGGCCGCGCCGAACCAGTAGCGGTACATGCCCTCGACCATCAGCGCGATGCCGAAGGTCAGCAGCAGGCCGTAGAGGTGATCGAGATGGTAGATGCTGCGCAGGAACGCGCGTTCGACCAGCAGGCCGAACAACCCGACCGCCAGCGGCGCAATGACCAGCGCGGCCCAGAAGTTCAGCCCGATCCAGGCCTGGGTCATCCAGGCGGCAAAGGCCCCCATCATGTAAAGCGCGCCATGGGCGAAGTTGATCACGCGCAGAAGCCCGAAAATGATGGCGAGGCCAAGGCTGAGCAGGGCATAGAACGAACCGTTGATCAGGCCGATCAGGACCTGGCCCAGGATCAGCTGTGGTGAGGCGCCGAATATTTCCATGGCTCTGGTCTTTCCCCTGGTGATCCGGCGTTCAGACGCCGAGATGGTTTTGCAGGCTTTCGGCGTGGCGGGCCGCCTCGCGTGCGGTGAAGGTTTCGATGATGCGCCCGTGTTCCATGACGCAGGTCCGGTCCGCGACGGCCTGGGCAAAGGCGAGGCTCTGTTCGACCAGAAGCACCGAATAGCCGCGGGTCTTCAGCATCGTGACGACCTCGGCGATGCGCTCGACGATGACCGGGGCCAGGCCCTCGGTCGGCTCGTCCAGAAAGATCGTGCGCCCGCCGGCCCGCAGAACGCGCGCAATCGCGAGCATTTGCTGTTCGCCGCCCGACAGCCGCATACCGGGGCTGTGGCGCCGCTCTGCAAGGTTCGGGAAGAGTTCGTAGATTTCGCCGATCTCGAGCCCGCCCGGCGCGATGACCGGGGGCAGCAGAAGGTTCTCCTGTGCCGTCAGGGATGCGAAGATGCCGCGTTCTTCGGGAACATAGGCCAGTCCGAGCCGCGCGATGGCATGAGATTTCCGGCCGATCGTCTGCTGACCGTGGATGACGACCGAACCGCTGCGTCGCGGGATGGCGCCCATGATCGCACGCAGGGTCGATGTCTTGCCGGCGCCGTTGCGCCCCAGAAGCGCGAGCGTCTCGCCCTTGGCCAGGTGCAGGTCGACACCGTGAAGGACGTGGCTTTCGCCATACCATGCGTGCAGGCCGGTCACTATCAGGACGGGATCAGGCATGGGCCGTTCCACCAATATAGGCGCGGCGCACCTCGGCATTGGCGCGAATCTCGGCATAGGTGCCCTCGGCCAGTTTTTCGCCGCGGGCCAGAACGGTGATCCGGTCGCTGAGTTCGGCGACGGCCCTGAGATTGTGTTCGACCATCAGGACGGTGCGGTCGCGCGCGACGCTGCGGATCAGCCCGGTGACGTGCGCCACGTCCTCGGTGCCCATGCCCGCCATGGGTTCGTCGAGCAGCAGCATCCTTGGGTCCAGTGCGAGCGTGGTCGCGATTTCAAGAGCGCGCTTGCGTCCGTAGGACAGGTCGCCTGCCCGGCGATGGGCGAAGTCGGCAAGCTGGACATCCTGCAGGAGCGCATGGGCGCGCGCGTCGAAACCGGCCAGCGCCGCGCGGGACCGCCACCAAGTCATGCCAAGCCCGCCGGGCCGCTGAAGCGCCACCCGGACATTTTCAAGCGCGGTCAGTGCGGGAAAGACCGACGATATCTGGAACGACCGGACCAGCCCCAGCCTTGCAACGCGATGCGTCGCCATACGCGTGATGTCCTTGTCGTCGAACAGGATCCGCCCTCCGGTGCAGTCGAGCACCCGGGTCAGAAGGTTGAAAACGGTCGTTTTGCCCGCGCCGTTCGGCCCGATCAGCGCATGGACCTGGCCCGCCCGGACATCGAGATCGAGATCCTTCACGGCGAAGAAGCCGCGAAATTCACGGCTGAGGCGGCGCGCTTCGAGAAAGGCGGGTTGGGTGGTCGTCACGGCGACGCGTTCCTGTTGTTTTATATTCCGGTTTTCGGAATATATTCCGATATATAAAATATGTATAACTTGTAAAAAGGGGGGGGCGTCAATCGAAATCTTGCCGGGACCACCAGAAACTCTGCGCGGACGGGCAGCTGCATCCGAAATGTGTAGACATTGCGAACAGGCTGGATTGACCGGCCCTGTTCGGGATATCGGAGAACGGACATGTCCAAGGATTCGCCTCGCACCCCGCCGATTGACCGTTACTTCATGCTGCTTGAACTTCTGGCAGGAAGGGCAGATGGCCTGTCTTTGCAGGATATCGCCGTCATGGCCGCGCTGCCGAAGGCCAGCTTGCACCGGCAGCTAGCCGTGATGCAGGCCGCCGGACTTGTCGACCGGGCCGACGGCAGTACCCGCTATACGCTGGGCGACCGGGCGCGCCGCCTTGCCACGCTGATGGCGGGCACCGAGTTCATCGAGACGGTCGCCGGGGGGCTGCTGCGGGCGCTGTCGCGCGAGTTCGACGAGACCTGCTACATGGCGCGGCTGGAGGGGGAGACCGTCCGCTCGGTCTTGATGGAGTCACCGCGTAGCCCGTGGCGAGGCTACGTGGTGCCGGGACGGTCGATGATGGCCCATGCCAACGCGTCGGCCAAAGCGATCATGGCGCACCAGCCGCCGGAGATGATCGAAAGCGTCCTGAAGGGCAGCCTGCCCGCGCTGACCCGGTTCACCCAGACCGACGCGCGGATCGTGAAGCAGGAATTCGAAACGGTCCGACGCGAGGGGCACGCGACCTGCATCGACGAAGTCGAGGAAGGGCTGGCCGCATTTGCGGTACCCGTCCTGTTCGAGGACGGCGGGGTCCGGTTTGCTCTTGCTACGGTCGGACCCAAGGCGCGGATACTGGAAATGATCGAGCAAGGCGCGATTTCGCGCTTCCGTTCCGGGGCGGATGCGTTGGCGCGCGCCGTGCGCATCGACTACCAGCCGACAAAATTTGAAGGTTGAAAGAAGAGGTAGCGGGCAAGCCTCAGGCCTCTAGATGCTGAACGAGCATCGAGATATGCCACCAGTCGAAAATGTCGCGCACCGGCCGCGGAACCGCGCGACCACCAGACTTGGCTGTATTGGCTCGCCATCGGAAACCATCCTAGTTGGATGCTGACCGTCCCAACCCTGCGAAACCGGAGCTGGACGGAGCTGCTTGGCGGAGAGTGCTGCTTCGGCGTCAGGCCGAGCCAGCCAACGTAGTTCCTCGCCGAGCCGAAGTTGCTCACATCCGGTGTCGTCGCGGCGATGGCCGTTGCGGTTAGAACTCCGACTCCCGCGATAGATGCCAGTCGTCGGCTCACCTCGTTCTGCCGGTGAACCTCCCCGATCTCGTCGGTTAGACGATCGATCCGCGCCTGTGTCTCGGCGAGTTGATCGAACAGCGCCCGGAGCGGCGGACGAGCGGCCTCCGGCAAGGTGTCCAGTTCCTCTGCCAGGTCCGCCACGCGCTTCGATCACTTCGCCGTCACGATCCCGAACTCGGCCATGCTGGCCGGGATCGCATTGCACCTCTGCGTAACCTGCCCGTCAAGGAAGCCCCTCGCTCGGCGCAAAACGAGCGCTGCAGAATCCGCTTCGCTCTTCGCGGGAGCGAACCGTATTGAGGGTCTCATCACCGTCTCGCAGATCGCTTCGGCATCGGCCGCACTGTCTTGCCGCGCTTGACGTAGGGCTTCACGTAGGACGGCTGCACCAGCCGCACCTCATGGCCAATCTCCGGCAGCCGTCGTCCCCAGTGATGCGCCCCGGAGCAGGCCTCCATGCCAATAAGACAACTGGGGCAGCCTTCGAATAACGAGAGAAACTGGTCTCGCCGGAGCTGGCGCCGCAGTACGGTCTTGCCGTCGGTGTCGACACCATGAACCTGAATAGCGTTCTTGGCGACATCGACGCCGACTGTGTTAACTTCAAACATGGATGGCTTCTTCTGTTGGGACAAGGACCGTCCATTAAGGCGCATCGCGACGCCGGTACGAGCAGGAGCCATCCACACCATTAATCGAACTGGCACATTCAAAACTCAAGACACTCTTGCAAACTCTTCCCACCAAACGTGTGCGGAAGCCTCTTAAAGGCTGCCGGATGTGCTGCAGATTAAATGGACGAGCTCTATGCGTTGCGGTGCGTGAAATTTCCGGGACATCATTTTTTACGTGCGAACGGCGAAAACTACGTCGGTAAAAAAAAGGGCGATCCATCCCTTTAAGCGTTCTTTTTTATCTCTAGACTACGAAAAAAGTAAGGCTGATATAAAATAATCACGAAAAACAAACTTGACAGAAGGCAAGGATCTATCGAAGGTCTGTCGGAAACTCGTGTTTCAGGTTCGAGTCATCGGAGGACGCAAATGAAAATCGGAATGCTTCAAGAGGGTGAAATCATGCCCGGCGTGAGCTATGCGCAGCGCTACGAGGAGATGATCCGCGAAGTCGTGCTGGCCGACGAGATGGGGTTTCACTGCTGGGGCACGTCCGAGCAGAAGTTCAGCCCTCCGCGGTTCACCGTGTCGGCACCCGAGGTGCTTTATGCCGCCGTGGCGCGGGAGACGCGCAACATCAAGCTGCGGATCATGTGTTCGGTCCTGCTGCAGTGGAACCATCCGCTGATCGTGGCCGAGCGGCTGGCCACGCTGGATATCGTTTCGGGCGGTCGGGCCGAGCTTGGTACCGCGCGGTCGAACAATCTTCATACCCTGTCGACCTTCGGGGTCGAGCCCAGTGACACCAAGCCGATGTGGGCGGATTCGCTGGAGGTGCTGGCCAAGGCGATGACGTCGCCGCATGTCAGCCACGACGGCCCTTACTGGTCTTTCCAAGAGCGCGAGATCGTGCCCTATTTCATCAGTGATCCGCATCCGCCGATCTACGTTGCGGCGTCATCTGCCGGATCCTGTAGGGAGGCGGGGCAGCGCGGTATCGGGGCGATCCTGTTCGAGAGCTATTTCGGCTT
The DNA here is from genome assembly GCF_028807495.1 of Roseovarius sp. SK2. Taxonomy (NCBI): domain Bacteria; kingdom Pseudomonadati; phylum Pseudomonadota; class Alphaproteobacteria; order Rhodobacterales; family Roseobacteraceae; genus Roseovarius; species Roseovarius sp. SK2. Next base: position 155,711 of record NZ_JARAMK010000012.1, on the reverse strand, counting down.
CGACTACATGCAGGAATGCATCGACGCCCATGCCGAGGGCGTGGCGGAAGGCACCTCGATGCTGCCGGACCGGGTAGACACGATGGGGCTGTACGTCGCCTCGGCCTTTTGCGACCACGACCGCGAGACCGCGATGGCAAAGTCGCGCGACGTGGTGCTGGGCTATGCCGGTTTCATCGCCGAGCTTTATGCGCCGCTGGCAAAGAACAACTCTTACGAATACCTCGACGCGCACATGGCGCGGTTCCTCGAGAACCGGGCGAACATGGATTTCCTGACCACCGGCACTCCGTCGGTCATGGTGGGCACGCCGGAGGATTTCATCGCGCGGCTGAAGGACCTGCAGGCGCGCGGGATCGACGAGGTGCTGCTGCGGATCGACGGGATGCCGCATGACGAGATCATGGAGTCGATCCGCCTGATCGGCGAAGAGGTCATCCCGGCCTTCGCGGAGGACGCGGTACGGGACCGGGCAGAGGCCGTCGCATCATGAACGTGCAGGCCGAGACCATGGAAGCCGGCGCGGCGGCCGATCTTTGCGGCCCGGACATGGACGTGTTCAAGGCGGCGATGTCGGACATGCCCGCTGCGGTGACGGTCGTGACCTGCCGCGACTGGCAGGGCCGGCCGGTCGGCACGACGCTGTCGGCGGTGTCGTCGCTGTCACTGGCGCCGCCGATGATGCTAGCCTGTTTCGACGTCGGATCGAACACGCTGAAGGCGCTGCTGCCGGGTGTGGATTTCCTGATCCACGTGCTGGCCGAAGGGCAGGAGAAAATTGCCTATGGCATGGCCGGCAAGGGCACCGACAAGTTCGGCGATATCGAGTGTTCTGCGGGGCCGGGCGGGTTGCCGCAGATCGCCGGATGCGCGGCGGTCATGCATTGCAGCGTGGGACAGCGTGTGCCCGGCGGCGACCACGTGATCGTCACCGGGAACGTGCGCCGGGTGACACGCGCCGGCGCGGTGCCGCTGGTCTATCACCGTCGCGCGCTGTTCCCCATTCCGACGCAAACGCAGGAGTAAACCCCTTGATACGAGTCATCGTCAATTACGGAATGCCCGCCGATAGCGCGGCGTTCGACACCCACTACACCGAGGTCCACGCCCCCCTGACCAGGGCCATGCCCCATCTGAAGGGGTTCGAGGTCAGCCGTGGTGCGGTGACCAGCAGCGACGAGAGCGCGCCGGTCTATGCCACCGCGATCCTGAGCTATGCGAACCGGTCGGACCTGGAGGCGTCGATGGCCTCGCCCGAAGGGCAGGCGGCGGTCAAGGATCTTGGAACCTTTGCAACCGGCGGCGTCACCATCGTGACTATCGACGCCGAAGAGTTGATCTGAGCCAGAAAGGCGGGAAACCAGACATGAACATCCACACATCCATCGAGAACCTGCTGTCGGACGAGGCGCGTGCCTTTCTGGCGAAACCCAAGAAGATGCTAATCGGCGCGGAATGGCGCGACGCGCAGTCCGGAGACACGTTCGACACGCTGGACCCGGCGACCGACACGGTGATCTGCGCGGTCGCCCATGCCGGAAGCGCGGATGTCGACATGGCCGCGACGGCCGCGCAGAAGGCGCTGGAGGGGGAGTGGTCACGCTTCAGCCCCGCCGACCGCGAGGCCGCCCTGCGCCGGTTCGCGGACCTGATCGAGAAGAATGCCGAGATGATCGCGCAGGTCGAATCCCTGGACAGCGGCAAGCCGGCGGAGCACATCAAGTTCGTTGATATCCCCCTGTCGGTCGGGGCGTTGCGATACAACGCGGCGTTTCCGTCGAGGATCCAGGGCGACACGCTGCCGGTGACGGCGCCGGACATGCATGTGTATACTCGCCGCGAGCCGATCGGCGTCGTGGGCGCCATCGTGCCGTGGAACTTTCCCATCTGCCAGGCCTGTTTCAAGCTTGCCCCCGCGTTGGCCGCGGGATGTACCGTTATCCTGAAACCCGCGGAACAGACGCCCCTTTCCGCCCTGATCCTAGGTCAATTGGCGCTTGAAGCGGGGCTGCCTGCCGGGGTCATCAACGTCCTGCCCGGCCACGGGGAGACGACCGGGCAGGCGATCGTCGACCATCCGGGCATTCACAAGATCGCCTTTACCGGGTCGGAACCCGTGGGCAAGATGATCGCGGCGCGGGGCGCTGCGCATCTCAAGCACGTATCGCTGGAACTGGGTGGCAAGAACCCCAACATCATCTTTGCCGACAGTGATATCGAAACCGCCGCGGCAACCGCCGCCGTCGCGATCTTCTTCTACAGCGGACAGGTCTGCACCGCCGGGTCGCGCCTGCTGGTCGAGGAAAAGGTCTATGACCGGGTGGCCGAGATCGTGCTGGCAGAGGCCGGAAAAGTCGCGGTAGGGCATGGGCTGCGGTCGACCACCACGATGGGCCCGCTGGTGTCGGCCGACCAGCTGAGCCGGGTGTCTGGTTATGTCGATGCCGCGCGTTCGGAAGGGGTCGAGGTCAGCTTTGGCGGGAACCGCTGTGGCGGGGACCTGTCGGGCGGTCACTTCCTGGAGCCGACGGTGCTGTCGAACGTGCCCGACGGCAGCCGTGTCGCGAAGGAAGAGATTTTCGGGCCGGTTCTGGCGATGCAGAGCTTTCGCGACACCGATGATCTGGTCGCGCGCGCCAATGCGACGAAATACGGCCTGGCCGCCGGGATCTGGACCCACGACTTGCGCAAGGCGCACCGGACAGCGGCCGCTTTGCAGGCCGGCACGGTCTGGATCAACACCTACAACCAGTTCGACGCCGCCGCCCCGTTCGGGGGGTACAAGGCGTCGGGCTATGGTCGCGATAACGGGATGGCTGGGATCGAGAAGTACCTTCAGACCAAGGCGGTCTGGGTGAATTACGGCTAGGACTCGTAGATTGAATGGATCGGCTCGTTATGCGGCGTGCCGGTCCGGTCCTTAAGATGAACTGGAAGAAGGCGCTTATAGTGCAGGTTTGCGTAGATGAAGACCTCGGCATCGCGGATGCCCCTGAGCGGTCGGACCTTCGTCTCGACAAGGTCGAGCAGGCCCGACTGCGTGGTCGTGATCGCCTCGGCGAAGATGTCGAAACGACCGGCGCAGATTGCCACGTAGGAGATGTCGGGCATGGTGCTGAGCGCGTCCGCCACCTGCCGGAGCCTCGTATCCGAGGACACCTTTATGGCGATCCACGCCATGGTGCGATCCAGCAGCTTGAGAGGATTGAGGATTGCCATGATCTGAAGCTGCCGGTTCTCGATCATCGCCTGCACGCGCTGGCGGATCTGGCCCTCGGACACATCCAGGTGATCGGCAACGGCCGAGAACGGCATCCGCCCGTCGAGGCTGAGCTGGGAGGCAATGGCCTTGTCGGTGGCGCCCAATTCGATGTCGCGCACGCCGTCGTCGCCTTCGCTGCCGGTGTCGATGATGCGGGCCTGCTGGTAGTGCAGGCTGAAATAGGGAAAGAGCTCCACGCCGGTGATGCCCTCGATGGCGCCGATCTCGGTTTCGATGGTGGTCTGCAATTCCTGCATGTCGCGCGCGATGATCTCGGCGAAGATGGCGTATCGGCTGTAGGTCAGCACCACGTAGTCGATCGTGTCGATGCGGGCGAGCGCGTCCGAGATGCGGCTGCCGAGCGCCGGGGAGTCAATGGTGATCGCGGCGAGCGCACTGACGGAATACCCAAGCGCCACCGGCGAGACGAGGGCGACGATTTCGATGACCTTCTGGTCGAGCAGGGCGCGTGCGCGGGTGCGCACGGTCTTTTCGGTGACGCCGATATCCTGCGCGATGGCGGCGAAGGTGCGCCGGCCGTCCTGCTGGAGATGGGAGATGATCCGGCGGTCCGTCTCGGTCAGAGGCAGGCTAGCCAGCAGGCCGTGCGCTTGCGTGCCTTTGATCGAGGTGCGGGCAGGTGTCCTGTGCCCCATGATGCGAATCCTTGGCTAAGCGTTTCGAGACAACCGGATACTTCGATCGCGTGCCGGTCGGCAACCACAAAAGAGCGCAGAATCGTCCGATTTCCAAGATTGCCGGTAGAGCGCGGGCAAAAAGTAATGGAAAACGTCAGAAAATTACAGTCTGAAAGCAGAAAAAAGTAACCAACAGGAGATGACAGCGTGAAACGTTCCAGAACAATCCCGAACCTCGCACTGGCGGGCGCCTTCGCCTTTGCGGGCGTTGCCGCAACCGCGTTCGAACCGGAAAGCAATGATCCCATCGTGCTGCCGCTGAATGAATGGACCGGTCAGCACGTGACGACCCGCATCGCCGGGGAGACGCTGAAGAAGATGGGGTATAACGTAGAATACGTCACCGCGGGCTACGTGCCGCAGGTGCAGGGCGTCATGGACGGCAACCTGACCGCGGCCATGGAGATCTGGGAGCAGACCATACAGGAGCATTTCGCGCGGGCGATCGACAGCGGACAGGCTGTCGACCTGGGGGAAACCGGCATCGACAGCAGGGAGGGCTGGATCTATCCCGCGTACATGGAAGAGCAATGCCCCGGCCTGCCCGATTACGAGGCGCTGCAGGCCTGCCAGCAACAGTTCGCGACGCCGGAAACCTTTCCCAAGGGACGCCTGCTGGACTATCCTGCGGACTGGGCGCCGGACAACGACAAGCGGCTGGAAGCGCTTGGCATCGATTTTGTCGCGATCCCGTCCGGGTCCGAAGGGGCCGCCGCGGCCGAATACAAGGCCGCCGTCGCCGCGAAGCGTCCGATCGTGATGATGTTCTATTCGCCGCACTGGCTGTTCGCGGAAGCCGATCCGCGCTGGATCGAACTGCCGGAATCGAGCGATGAGTGCTACGAGGATGCCGCCGTCGGGCCGAATCCAGACGCGACCCATGACTGCGGCTGGCCCACCGGCTGGGTGCGCAAGCTGGCCTGGGCCGGCACCGAGGGAAAATGGCCTGCCGCGTACCGCTTTCTTGACACTTTCCAGATCGACAATGCGACCCAGGAACAACTGGTGCTCGAGATCGACGTGAACGGCGTGTCGCAGGAAGACGCTATTGCAGCGTGGATGCATGCCAATCAGGCGACCTGGCAGGGGTGGATCGAAAGCGCCACCGAATAGGATCAATTACTTGCCGGCGCGAGAGATTTCGCGCCGGCACTCGAATTATTGGAAGAACATTATGCAACACGTGACCGTTGTACCCTCACCCCAGCCCAGCCGTGACCCGTCGCCGGTCAAGTTGTCCTGCCGTGGCCTGTGGAAGGTCTTCGGCGCAAACCCGGAGGACGCGCTCAGGCGCACGGCGAGTGCAGCAACGCGCGGCGACCGCATAGCTGCGGTCCGGAGCGCGGGCCAGATGCCGGCGGTCTGCGATGTCGGTTTCGATGTCCGGGAAGGCGAGATTTTCGTGCTGATGGGCCTGTCGGGCTCGGGCAAGTCGACGGTGCTGAGATGCCTGTCACGCCTGGTCGAGCCGACGGCGGGCGAGGTGATCCTTGACGGGCAGAACCTCGTCGGGATGGACGCGCGGTCGCTGACCTATCTGCGGCGGCACAAGATGGGGATGGTGTTCCAGTCCTTTGGCCTGATGCCGCACCTGACCGTACTCGAGAACGTGGCCTTTCCCTTGAAGATCCAGGGGGTCGCCGCGCGAGAGCGGCTGGATCGGGCGCGCGAGGTCGTATCGCTTGTAGGACTCGAAGGCCGCGAGTCGGCCCGCCCAGACGAGCTTTCGGGCGGGCAGCAGCAGCGGGTGGGCATCGCCCGGTCGCTGGCCGTCAACCCGGACCTGTGGTTTCTCGACGAGCCGTTCAGCGCGCTTGACCCGCTGATCCGTGGGCAGATGCAGGACGAGTTCATGCGCCTGCAATCGCAGCTGGGCAAGACGATCGTTTTCGTTACGCATGATTTCCTGGAAGCATTGAAAATCGCAGACAGGATCGCGATCATGAAGGATGGGCAGGTCGTGCAACTTGGCCGTCCGTCGGAACTGGTTCTGGCACCGGCGGACGACTATGTGCGCAGCTTCACTGCAGACGTACCGTTGGTGCGGGTGCTGAAGGTGTCGGACGTTATGGAGCCAGCTGCGGACAAGATGGGCACGGGTTCTCCGGTGGCCCACGATGCCACGCTGGAAGACCTGTTTGCGATGCATGATTTCAGTGCTGGAGACGTGCCGGTGCGTGGCCGAGACGGGACGATCATAGGGCGGGTCACGCCCTCAGGCGTCGCATCGGTTCTGCACAGGGCGATGGCGCGCGGCACAAACGGGCCCGGCGTGAGGGCGCGCGAATGAGCCTGGTCAATTTTGAACTCTTCCGCCCGGTGCGCGGACCGGCGACCCGCCGGGAACATCAGCTATACCGGGGCGCGGTAATCGCGGCCGCGGCGGTGGTGACCCTGCTGGGCCTGCACTATCACTGGCTGCGGGATGTTCCCGCCGCGCTTGAAATGCCGGTCGCGGAGTGGCTCAACGCCGTGATGGCCGCCTTGGTGGCCTGGCTTCAGCCGGTGTTCCGCTGGCTTTCGTGGCTGCTGTCGCAACCGATGAAAGCTTTGCAGGCGGGTCTTGCGGCCCTTCCCTGGATCACCGTTGCGGTCGTATTCGCGGGGCTGGCGTGGCTCGCCTCGGGGCCAGGTCTTGCCGTTTTTGCCGGTGTCGGGCTGATGCTGACGGTTGTGCTGGGCTACTGGATCGAGATGATGAACACGCTGGCGCTGGTCGGGGTGTCGGTGCCCCTGTCGGTTGCGCTGGGGTTCGGCCTTGGGGCGGCGGGGTTCGCATGGCCGCGCTGGCGCAGGGGGCTGGAGTTCATGCTTGACCTGATGCAGACGGTGCCCGCCTTTGCCTATCTCATCCCGATCCTGCTGCTGTTCGGGTTCGGCCCGGTCGTGGGCCTGATCGCGAGCGCGATCTATGCCGCGCCGCCGATGGTGCGCAACACCATGCTGGGCCTGGCGCGGGTGCCGGACGGGCAAGTCGAAAGCGGCCGGATGGCGGGATGTTCGCGCGCCCAGCTGTTCTGGCTGGTGCGGGTGCCGGGCGCGATGCCGCAGTTGATGGTGGGCATCAACCAGAGCACGATGCAGGCGCTGAGCATGGTCATCATCGCGGCGATCATCGGCGGGTTCGACGATATCGGCTGGGCGGTTCTGACGGCGTTGCGCAAGGCGCAGTTCGGGCAGAGCCTGATGGCGGGCCTGTGCATCGTCTTCCTGGCGGTGATGATCGACCGCATCACGCACGGCTTTGCCGACCGGGTGCGGGAGCGGCGGGGCCATGCGGCCGTCCCGGTGCTGCGCCGCCGGTGGGTGCTGGTGGCGATGGCGGCGGCGGCCAGCCTGCCGGTGGGCCTGATGGTGGCGCAGCTGAACGCGGCCCCGACCGGATCGGTGTGGGATGTGGCGGCACCGCTGAACGCATGGCTGGAGCAGGTCCTGATCCGCCACGGGGCGAAGCTGGCCGCGTTCAAGACGCAGTTCTTCTATCTTCTCATGTTCCCTTCGCGTGCGGGACTGGAAAATGCCGTGACGCCGTTCACCTGGGGGATCGCGCTGACGCCGGGGCTGATCGGGGCCTACTGGGCGGCCGCCGTGGTGCTGAGCCTGGCGCTGGCCCGCCGGTCCCTTGCGCTGGGCTGTGGCGTCCTGTTCGTATTCTACCTGATGTATTTCGGCACGACGGGTGTGTCCTGGGTGGCGCTGACGCTTTTGCTGACGGCGCTGGGCGGTGCCCTGGGCGGCGGCAGGACCGCGATGCTGTGTGCCGGGTCCTGCCTGTATTTCGTGGTCACCGGCCTGTGGGACCTGGCGATGCTGTCGATCTACCTGTGCGCGATGGGCGTGGTCATCTCGCTGGCGCTGGGGGCGGTGATCGGGGGTCTGGCGGCGCATTCCCGGCGGATGTCGGGCGTGGTGCGGATCGTGGTGGACACGTTGCAGACGATGCCGCAGTTCGTCCTGCTGATCCCGTTCCTGATGTTCTTCCAGGTCGGTGAATTCACCGCGCTGCTGGCAATCGTGATCTACGCGGTGGTGCCGGCGATCCGGTATACGGAATACGGATTGAGGACGGTTGACGAGGATATCGTCGAGGCGGCGCGGCAGATGGGCTGTACCCCGTGGCAGATCCTGTTGCAGGTGCGTGTGCCGATGGCGTTGCCGTCACTGGCGCTGGGTATCAACCAGACGATCATGTTCGGGCTGGCGATGCTTGCGATCACCGCGCTGGTCGGCACCCAGGACCTGGGGCAGGCCGTCTACGTGGCGCTGTCGCAGGCCGATCCGGGCAAGGGTCTTCTGGCCGGGCTGGGCATCGCGCTGATCGCGCTGACCTCGGACCGGCTTATCCGGGGCTGGATCGCGCAGCTGCGGCGTGGTGGCGGACAGGCGCAGAGCGGCGCGGACGCGTCGGGAGTGACGCCATGACCCCGGGACACGAGGCAGGACGATGACCTTGACAGGACCTATTGCGCCCGCGGGCGGAGACGTGGGTTTCGCCACGACGGAACAGCTGATCGAGACGGCGAGATCGGGCGGGATGTTCATTCTTGTCGATCACGAGGACCGCGAGAACGAGGGCGACCTGGTGATCCCGGCGGCATTCGCGGATGCGGGGGCGATCAACTTCATGGCCCGCCATGGCCGCGGGCTGATCTGTCTTGCAATGGAGGCAGCGCGCATAGATGCGCTGGGCCTGCCGCAGATGGCGGTGCGCAACTCCTCGCGGTTCGAGACCGCGTTCACCGTGAGCATCGAGGCCCGCGAGGGCGTCAGCACCGGCATATCCGCCGCGGACCGTGCCCGGACCATCGCGGTGGCCACGGATCCGGCCACGCAGCCCGCCGACATCGCGACGCCGGGCCATGTCTTTCCGCTGAAGGCCAAGGAGGGCGGGGTGCTGGTGCGGGCCGGCCACACCGAGGCGGCGGTTGACCTGGCGCGTCTGGCAGGGCTGACACCGGCCGGGGTGATCTGCGAGATCATGAACCCCGACGGTACGATGGCGCGGCTGCCCGAGCTGAAAGAATTCGCGGCGCGGCACGGCCTGCCCATCGGCACGATCGCGGACCTGATCGCCTATCGCAGGCGGCACGACAACCTGCTGAAGGAACTTGTTTCGGACAGGATCACGTCGTTCATCGGCGGGGAATGGACGATCCGGGTGTTCGAGGATGCCCCGGACGGGGCGGAGCATATCGCGCTGACGTTCGGGGACGTGTCGGACGGGGCGCCCGTGCTGACGCGGATGCACGTGATCGACCCGCTGGAGGACCTGCTGGCGCTGAACCCGACGCGCTGGAACCAGGTGGCGGATTCGATGGTCGAGATCACGCGGCAGGGGCGCGGCGCCATCGTCCTGCTGCGAGACGCGGCGCTGAATGTCATCTCTTCGAAGTTCCGCGGCACGGGGGCCGCCCGGAAGACGCAGCGCCGCTACGGTATCGGGGCGCAGATCTTGTGCAGCCTCGGTATCCGGGACATCGTTCTTCTGACGAATTCGACGGCGCCCGAGCTTGTCGGACTGGAAGGTTATGACCTGCGGCTGGTGGGAACGCGCCCGATCCCGCGGGTCAGCCTGGACTGAGCCATGCAGCATCAACCTGCCTGTCCGCACGGGCTATCGCTCATGCTGCTATCGATGGCGCACGGCAACGCAAATTTTGCCATATGAACTGGGACGAACATGACCTACCCTGATACAAAGCTTTTCATCGACGGAAAATGGCGCGATGCTTCGGACGGGCGCACGATTGACGTGATCGACCCGGCCACCAGCCGGAGGATCGGTCGAGTTGCCCATGCGGGTATCGACGACCTAAATATCGCGTTGGAGGCGGTGCAACGAGGTTTTAATACCTGGCGAAGGGTTCCCGCCATCGAACGGTCCGCCCTGATGTTTCGGACCGCAGCCATTCTGCGCGAGCGCGTCGACCTAATCGCGCCATTGATGACGGCAGAGCAAGGCAAGCCGCTTGTCCAGTCCGCGCTAGAACTGCACGCCGCGGTCGAGGTAATAGAGTGGTTCGCCGGAGAGGCGCGGAGGCTCTACGGCCAGGTCATTCCTGCGCGTACACCCGGGGTCACCCAGTATACGATCATGGACCCAGTTGGCCCAGTTGCCGCGTTCACCCCGTGGAACTTTCCGGTCAACCAGATTGTGCGCAAGATCTCCGCCGGGCTTGCTGCTGGCTGTTCGCTGATCGTCAAAGCTCCCGAAGAAACGCCGGCCTCTCCCGCTGAGCTGATCCGGGCCTTCGCAGATGCCGGCTTGCCGGACGGGGTAATTAACCTAGTATACGGTGCCCCTGCCGAAATTTCAGACTACCTAATTTCACACCCGGTAATCCGAAAGATTTCCTTCACCGGGTCGACTGAGGTCGGCAAGCTTCTAGCCGGCCTCGCCGGAAGACACATGAAGCGTTCCACGATGGAGCTGGGCGGACATGCGCCGGTGTTGATCTTCGACGACGCCGATGTCGTGCAGGCGGTCGAAACGATGGTGGCCACCAAATTCCGAAATGCCGGACAGGTCTGCGTCTCGCCGACACGTTTCCTGGTGCAGGAGACCGTTGCACGGGAGTTCATTGACGGCTTCGTGGAAGCGGCCCGGCTACTAAATGTAGGTCCCGGAAGACTGCCCGACGTACAGATGGGACCGCTCGCGAATGACCGCCGTATTCCCGCGCTGGAGGCTCTGATCCAGGACGCCGTCCAACACGGCGCATCCTTGGTGACAGGAGGGCACCGCATTGGCAATACCGGTTGGTTCTTTGAGCCGACGGTCCTGACAGATGTCCCAGCCAAGGCACGCATAATGAACGAAGAGCCATTTGGCCCGGTTGCGATTATCAACCGCTTCGACACCGATGACGCGGCTTTCAACGAGGCAAACCGGCTACCCTACGGGTTAGCCGCCTATGCCTGGACTAACAGTTCAGCCCGCAGTCAGCGAATCCGGGATGAGCTTCAGGCTGGGATGATCAGCGTGAATCATATTGGATTGTCAGTTCCGGAAGTTCCCTTCGGCGGTATTGGCGACAGCGGCATTGGCACCGAAGGCGGATCCGAAGCGATCACAGCCTATCTCCAGCCACGTTTCATCACCCAGCTAAATTGACCAGAAAAGCCGAACACAAAAAAATACTTCAAAACGAAACATGCGGTGTGCCCGCTGCAGAACTTCTGTTGTAACCAAGTAGAAATGTCACACCTGGGCACTGAGGGGAACAAAGCCTGACAGGGCGGAGACCTCAGATATCGCAGCCCTGGCTGGCTTTGTGGGCCTCAATGGGCCGGCGTGCTGCGAGAGAGTTCCAGCCGTCGTTGCGCCGGCCAGTCGGTTCGTATCGGGATCGTTGTTTGCCGGCGCGGCGTTTCTTCGGTGGGGCCTTGTCCTGCTCGGCCTTGATGTGTTCCAGGACCGTGCCAAGCCGCTTGTTCTCTGTGATGGCGGCATGGGTGACACGCTGATTCTTGTCGAAGACGGAGTAGGGGAGCGCCACGCCATTCCAGCGGAACTCCACCTTTGCATGCCACCAGCTCTCAATCTTTCGGCGTTCTTGTAGTGATAGTTGCGTGTAAACGGCTCCCATGCCATGATCTCCCATTAGATAACTCATTGTTTTCTAATAGAAGTCGCACTTCAGGGTAGCGCGCTCCGTTGGTGCACTCCTGTTGCAACCAAGTAGAAATGTCACCGGCTCTGCAAAGTAGAAATGTCCCACCGGGGCGCTGAGGGGAGCAAAGCCTGACAGGGCGGAGACCTCAGATATCGCAGCCCTGGCTGGCTTTGCTGGCCTCCTTGGCCCGCCGGGCGGCCAGGGAGTTCCAGCCGTCATTGCGGCGGCCATTGGGCTTGTAACGGGAGCGTTGCTTGCCGGCGCGGCGTTTCTTTGGTGGGGCCTTATCCTGTTCTTCTTTGATGAACTCGAGGACGGCACCAAGACGCTTGTTCTCGGTGATCGCCGCGTGAGTGACGCGCTGGTCCTTGTCAAAGACGGAGTAGGGGAGCGAGACACCCTTCCAGCGGAACTCCAGTCGACCATCCGGAAACTCATAGCTGTCGACATACCTGCCGGGCAGGCCGCGCGTGACCTCGTTCTCTGCGAGGATGATCCGCTGGCGGTCGTAGGAGAAGGCCAGTTGGTTGCCGACATAGCGCTCGTCGCGCCAGCACAGTACATCTGCCAACCGATCCGGCTCGGTATTGGGAGGCCGGTGCAGGTTGTCCGGGCACCGCGGGGTCTTGGCAAACTTGGCGTTATAGCGCTCCATGAACGTTGGTAGGAATGCGTTGGCCGCTTCCATGTCCGAGATGCCTGCCAGCCGTAACTCCTTCACCAGCCGATCCTGCAGCGTCCGGTTCGCGCGTTCGACGCGGCCCTTGGCCTGGCTGCTGTTTGCGCAAAGGATCTCGATGTTCAACTCGTTCAAAGCACGGCCAAACTGGGTCATCCCGTGGCCGGACTTGGCACCTTGTTGGGCAACACGGAACACCGTGTGTTTGTCCGAATAGAACGCCACAGGTCGTCCATGTTCATGCAGATAAGTCTCCAGCGCGCCGAAGTAGCTGAACGTGCTCTCTGACGTCACAAACTCCAGATGCATCAAGGTGCTCGTCGCGTCGTCGATGAAGACCAAGAGGGTGCACGACGGTCCGCGGTCCTCAAACCAATGATGATCCGAGCCATCAATCTGGATCAGCTCGCCAAAGCATTCCCGGCGCAAACGCGGTTGGTGAAATGTACGGCGTTGCTTCCGGGACAGCCAGATACCGGCGTCCTGCATCCACTTGCGCAGCGTCTCGCGTGACACCTTCAGCCCGTGGTCTTCGTGCAGCTTCTCGGCCGCGAATGTCGGGCCGAAGTCGATGTAGTTCTCCCGAACCAGCGTCACCGCGAACTCACGGACCGCCGGATCGATCCGATTGTTCGACGCTCGACCGCGCGCCTTGTGCCGGATCGCGGCCGGACCATCGGTCTGGAACTTCTTCAGAAGCCTGTGAACCTGTCTGCGGCTCAATCCCAGAACGTTCGCCGCGGTCGTGGCCGTCATCCGACCTTGGTTTACCTGGCTCAACACCTCAACGCGGTTCAGTTCGCGCTCGCTCATCAAAACCCATCCCATGCCCACACTCTCTGCCTGTTCTCATTGGGGCAGAGTGTGACACTTCTACTTTGCAGATGTGGGACACTTTAACTTTGCGGGTACAACTCCGTGGCGCATAATTTATCTTATGTTAATTTCAGAGATGCAAGTTAGATTATTTTTACCTGCGTGCCGACTTTGGCTAAATCAAACAATTCCACGATATGTTCGTTATAGAGACCAATGCATCCGCTGGAGGACCTCCTGCCAATTTTTCGTGTGTCCTGGGTGCCATGGATTCTATAGTATTGCCAACTAAGACGCAGCGCCCTGATACCTAGCGGGTTCTCTGGCCCTGGCGCCACATATTTTGGTAAGGTTGGGTCGCGCTCAAGCATTGAAGGTGTTGGTCGCCAATCGGGCGCAGGATCCTTGTAGACTACGCGAGTATACCCGCGGCGTGTGAGCTCTTCGCTCATGGGTACGCTCGTTGGATAAAGTTTGTAAATGCTTTCGTCTTCAGACCAGAACTGCAGCGCTCTGGAAACCGTATCGCACAATATCGCTCCGTTCTGAAGATTGTCGAAGTGATCTTGCCACTCGTCTATCGAAAATGAAGAGATATTCCGTTTAACTGTATCCGGCTCTGCATTGTTCTGAGACAAGCCGGGGCCGGCCGAAATTGATAATCCAGCTCCCATGATCGAGCGCAAAGCCATTCTTCTATTGAGGAATTGTACCATTTCTTGAGCGTTCCTTTGCCGCTTCCATAAGACAGTTTTGCATGCTCTAGTTGCTTTAGGTTCAACTCAAGAAAACGTGAGTTTGAGCACGAAAAAAGCCGGATAGGCCGCCTCCAAACCCATATTTTTGGGAGTATGCTTGCTCGCATGGTACGCTTTAGCCATGCCAGATGCCGCCACCGAGATCGCCAGGCTGTACGCCGCGCTTGCCGCTTCGGAGCCCCGCGCCGAGGCTGCCGGGAGCGAGCTGGCGTAGACCTGGGCCGTGGTCTCGACCTCGAAAGCGATGATCAAGCATCTGAAGCTGGACTCGCCAAACTCAGGAGAGAGCAATTTGGCCACAGCTCGGAACGCCGAGCCCGGCTGATCGACCAGTTGGAGCTGCAGCTCGAAGAGCTCGAGGCGGCCACCACCGAAGACGAGATTGAAGCCCTGAATGTGGCGAAAACCTCGACCGTCGACGGCCTCGAACGCCGACGCCCGACGCGCAAGCATTTACTGGACCATCTACCGCGCGAGCGCATGGTCATCGAAGCGCCTACCACCTGCTCCTTCTGCGGGTCGGACCGCATCGTGAAATTGGACGAAGGCATCACCGAGACGCTTGAGGTCATCCCCCGGCAATGGAAGGTGGCCCAGACCGTCCGCGAGAAGATCAATCAGCTACCCGCCCCATTCCATCCGACGCCATGGGTATGGGCTGAGCCGAACTTGCCGACGATGGTTCTGTTCGAGAAGTTCCGACCGGACCAACCGCCCATCCGCTAGGCCGAGCGCTACGCCAGGCAGGGTGTAGATCTCAGTCTATCGACCCTGGATGATAAGGTCGGGGCCTGTGCTGCCGCGCTCGAGCCGATCCACGCCCTGATCCGGACCCATTCTCTGGCGCCCGAGCGCCTGCACGGCGACGCCACCACGATCTCCCTCAGTCCTTTCACCTGCCTGCCCCCGTCGCTTTCTGTTCGGAGCATCAGGCCTGTGTCCCGCGCCAGCGCCAATTCCGAATATATGAGGTTCGGATTTGGCCCTGACCCTTACGTCCGGGGAAAATTCAAACGGCGGTTTGGGCAAATTACGTCCGGCGGTTACAGAGATGCGCCGGTTGAAGGCACTTGAGCACGAAAACACTCGCCTGAAGAAGATCGTGACGGACCTGACACTGGATCGAAAAAGCTTCAGGATGTCATTGTCCGAAAGCTTTGCAGGCTCGCTGTTTACGCGAGGTTGTTACCAGGATGTACGTAGTTTGAAGTGTGTCGATCCTGAAGTCTGAAGGGTCCATCTGCTTTGACACGTGCCCGTCGAACGGATTTGGATGCCGTCGAGAGGCGGATCAAGGGTCTCACAGAGACGCGGGAGAGTCGGGTCTGAAGTCACAAGAACCGGCACAATTCGTTTTTGACCCGCGTGCCAACTTCGGCGGAAACTAAGAAATCCGTCCCAGTTACGTGCGTTTCGGTGACTCTTAATCTACTCTGCTTCTGCGATGTTGCCGTGGCCATAAAGGGCGGCGTTTTTATGTGCGCGATCCACATGCTCGAACTCCAGGCTAGAATGACGAATGCCAAAATCACCTCTCAGAAGGCTTTTGAGTGTGGCCTTGACATTTTCTGTCTTGCTCCATCCATCTGCCGTCAAAACGATGTGACAATCGAGTGCCACTTCGTCCTCTTGCATCTGCCATAAATGAACATGGTGCACGTCCTCGACACCTTCCGCACTCCGCAAAGCCTCGAGGACAGCGTCGTTGTCGATGCTGGGTGGGCTACCGAGCATCAATGTCCGGATAGGTTCGCCTATCTCGATAATAGCCAGATAGAGGATATAAAAAGCGATGCCGATGGTGATCGCCGGATCGACCCATCGCATGTCGTAAATAATGATTAAAGAGCCGCCAATGACTACCGCTACAGAAGCCAAGGCGTCGGACAGGTTGTGCAAAAAGAGCGCACGAATGTTCACGCTGCCCTTTTGCATCGAATAGGTGAGCAGCGCTGTCAAAGTGTCGACCACCAGTGCCACACCACCCAGAACTACCACTGTCCAGCCTTGGACTTCTGTAGGATCAATCAAACGTATGCCACCTTCATAGATGAGATACAATCCAATCAAGATAAGGGTTGTATAGTTGATTAAAGCCGCGACGATCTCGACTCTTCCGTAGCCGAATGTCATGCGATCGTCCGCGGGCCGACGAGCAATCTTTCGCGCGGCGAAGGCAATAACCAACGATGCCATGTCTGAGAAATTGTGCAGCGCATCCGCGATCAACGCGAGGCTTCCGGATAGTATCCCACCGATAATCTGCGCGAATGTCAGAAGGCCATTAGCCCAGATGGCAATAAATACGCGTCGGTCGCCTGTTGCTGGGTCAGTTTGCGCGTGGCCGTGATCATGCGGCACGGTCTGCCTCCTCGTGACTGTGATTTCGTCGACTGGACTGGGAGTCTCTTGGTAGTTTTCCGCTCCGAATCGCACGTACTCGCGCGTTCATCCAGTGCCGTATGAAGCGGCGAAAGAGCCAGTTGCGCAAAAAACCGAAGTCTTGACGATACTCTGAGAAAAACTCGTCTGGCTCATCGAACGTGCCTAGATCACGGACAATACCATTGTCCTGGATGTAAGTGTCGGTACCGTTCCAACCGATAGGCGGTGCACTCAGGCATTCCGTCGCAACACCGAAACCGCATAGCACCTCCTCATCGCCGAATTTCCGTTGAAGCGTTTGCAAAAAAGAAGTGTCTAGAATGAAACCCTCAAGATTCACCCAACCCTCAACTGTTTCGACCTCGACCCAAGAATGTAAAATTTCAGAAGGTGCGAGCGGGTAGACAAGTTCTGGCACGATGCCCCTCTGAAGTGCCTTGTGAATGGTAAACCCATGAAGCCTGCAACGTATGCCGACACTGCGAAGCAAAGCCATGAGGAGTGTACCCTTGGTGTTGCACTGACCGTAGCCATCCTCCAGCACCTCGGAGGCTTGAATGTCGTCAGAACGGTTATAACCAAAGGCAATTTCGTCCCTAACGAAGTTGTAGGCAGCGCCAATGCGATCATGTTCTGCAAGAGCTTTCCAGTGGCGGCCGTTGGTCAACTGCCGAATTGAAGTTGCGTCATAATTCAGCAATCGCGTTTTTTTTAGATAAGGCTCGACCTTCGTCATAGAATCTCTCCAAGACTAGCATGTCCGGAACAATAGTTGCTACAGTGGCTATAGCTTCAACCCCAAACCTATGCGCACCTCGTGGATCGCATCCGCACGCGGCATCCTTTTTCCGACAAGAACGTCAACCTGCCGCAACAGCTGAACTATTTCGTCGGGCTTGTGTCACTTGTTTGCCATTCTCTGTCCTCCGTTTCCTAAACATAACGGTGGACCAATTTAGAGGGGGAGGTTCAGGACCGTTCGACTTTTTCAACTATTGATGCTGGCCTGTGCAGCTGCAAAGTCTTCCACTTCTCGGCCCCACACAAGGGCTGGACAGTATACCCCCCTGCAGGCCTTTTTCGCGTCAGCCGCATGCTAAATAACGGTCAACAAGTCGCGGAGCAGTTCTTCCAGATGCCGTGGGTGTCAGCGGTTCCTGCACCAGCAGATCGAGCGTCAAATAGCTCCTCGCCGAACACCATCTTTGCTAGCTGCCATCCAACTAGCGTGTTGCACGCGCTCAGTAAAATTTTCAAGTATCGAACCCCCAAGTAGCACTCAAGCGCACGTCGTAAAACAACCTTAAATTCAGGCCAAAATCGTTAGCGGATGGGCTTTTGCGGCGGGAATATCAAGCGCCAATTTCTTGGTGATCGGTTAAGCACTCGGAATGGTCTCGAAGCACCTCCAGCACGCGACAATCCGACATTTGCCCGCCGCTGCATTCGCGCACCATTCTTTTTAATTCAGTACGAAGAGCCTCTAGACGGGCTAATCTTTGCTCGACTTGCTTTAGCTGCCGGCGGGCGATTGCATCGGCTTCCGCGCAGGACTTTTCCGGATGATCGCTGAGATCGAGGAGTTCACGGATCGCGTCCAGAGAAAATCCTAGTTGCCGTGCGTGCCGGACGAAAGATAGACGGTCGAGTTCGTCGAGGCCATAGCGCCGTTGGCCGCCTTGGGACCTGCCGGGTTCAGGCATAAGGCCGATCTGCTCGTAGTATCTGATGGTCTGCACTTTCGTTCCAGTCTTCTTCGCGAGCGTCCCTATTGTCAGCATTGCAGGTTCCCCATGTTACCTACAGTCAGTGTAGATTTACGCGGCGCGTATCGCAAGCTCCAACTGGGTCTCGCAGACCGGTGAGTGACCAATCGAGAAGTGCCAATGATGCTTGCACCTACAGCGGCTAGAGGATGTACGCATGTTAGATATCAAGAATCGGAACTCAAGGAGTAGCGCTAGATTTTCAAGTCTTCAGAGTTTATTTTGGGGTCTTGGCGCGTGGTGAGGATCCGGAACAGGATCAATTTTTGCAAGGCACTAGCCAATAACTGCGGCATCATGGGACGCGGGCCAAATCTGTATTCGAAAGAACTGCTGTTTTGCACGAAGCCCGAACAGGCATCGCTGTTGACCAGTCGGTTGGACAATTGGCTATGCTCCCTGCTTGACAGGTTGAAGGCATCGCAAGGCGTCAGGACATTGCACAGTGCGTCATCTTGCCCAGACAGAACGCTTAGATAAAGAGGTCAGAGAATGCGTATAGCCTTGGCTTGGTATCGCGGGTTGCTTGTGAGTTTTGCAATCTTTCTGGTTTTAGTGGCAAGTCCTGTTCGCGCCTTGGAGTCCAATGCATATCGGTCCGAAGCACTGACGGCGCGCTTGATCGTCGCGGAAGCGGGAATCGCCCCGGGATCGCTGTTTCTTTCGGCGGGTTTGAAGATTGAATTGGAGGAAGGATGGAAAGCGTACTGGCGGTCACCCGGCGAGGTTGGCCTGCCGCCGGAGATCGACTGGGAAGGGTCCACAAACCTTGAATCCGTCGACATGCTTTGGCCCGCACCCACGCGTTTTCGCGCCTTCGGAATTGAAAACTTTGGCTACGGCAAGAAAGTTACATTTCCGTTACAATTGCAGCTTATGGATTCTGATAAGTCAGCCGAGCTGAAGGCAATCGTCAATCTGCTGATCTGCTCCAATGTGTGCGTCCCGGAAAGGTTTGAACTGACTCTCCCTGTTCCATTGGGATCCGGCGTCGACGCTAGAGCCGCGACCGAAATCGCGACATGGGCCGCTCGCGTACCTGTCGTAGGAACAGAAAGCGCAATAGCGATCTCGGGCGCAGCGCTGAAGCAGGGTCAATCTTTGGTTATTCACATGACGCGGCCTTCTGGCTGGAACAATCCCGATATTTTTCCGGAGTCTGATGCAGGCTCTGCATTCGGTGCGCCCGATATCCGCATTACAAATGATCGTACCGGTCTTTGGGCAAGTATTCCGATTCTCGCGTTAAGCGAGGAACAATCCTCCCTTCGAATTACTGTCGTGGACGACGATGTCGCGGTTACATTCGATGATGTGAACACCACCGACATTGTACCTGCTCCACCTTACGCATCCGAAACCGGCCAGGATAGCGGTCAGTTTTTCCCGATTCTCTTCCTGTCCTTCCTGGGAGGGTTGATACTGAACGTAATGCCATGCGTCTTGCCGGTTCTATCGATCAAATTCGGATCGGCGCTTCGAATGAAGAATCGCTCCGTTTCACAATTGCGCGCGGGGTTTGTCGCTACGGCTGGGGGAACTGTTGCTTTCATGTGGGTACTGGCCTTAGCGGTCATAGCGCTGCAGATGCTCGGATATGCCGTTGGATGGGGTATGCAATTTCAGAATGCATATTTCTTGACAGCACTCATTCTCGTTGTCGGACTCTTCGCGACTAATTTGTTTGGAGTTTTTGAAATTTCTTTGCCCAGCAGTTGGATGGCGAGGCTATCTGGCCGCTTTGGGCGGGGGTATGCCGAAGACTTCTCCACCGGCGCTCTGGCTGCGATACTTGCAACGCCTTGTTCCGCCCCGTTGCTGGGGACAGCCATTGCCTTCGCGCTTTCCGGCACGACAGGCGATATACTTGCGGTTTTCACAGCGATGGGGATTGGGCTTGCACTGCCATATATTCTGGTTGCCGCTTGGCCTGGTTTTCTGTCCCGACTGCCCAAACCGGGACCTTGGATGATAAGATTGAAAATTGTTCTCGGATTGCTGCTTGCCGGAACCGTTGCATGGCTATGCTGGGTCTTGATCGGTGTGACGTCGCCAACCCTCACAGGCTTGGTGCTGCTGGGTCTTGGGTTCATCGTACTGGCTACGAGAGCCTATCAGGCCCAGCCCAATAACGGTTTGCTGTGGGGAATGACTGCGGTTTTGGGCATGACATTGGCGGCCCCTGCACTGCTGCCAAAAGGCTCCGATGATGTAACAGACTCGATCAATTCTTACTGGGTCGAGTTCGACCGGTCCCGGATCGCGCGTGAAGTGTCGCAAGGCAAAACCGTATTCGTGGACGTCACTGCGGATTGGTGTATCACTTGTAAAGCAAACAAAACCCTGGTCCTAGATCGTGAACCAGTTTTGGGAGCACTTGGCGAGGAAGGGGTGATTGCGATGCGCGCGGATTGGACGCGACCGGACGCGAGAATCCAATCCTATCTCGAGGCACACGGCAGATACGCAATTCCGTTCAACATCGTCTACGGTCCAGATGCGCCTGAAGGTATCATTCTATCTGAATTGCTATCCGTGGATGCGGTTCTCGAAGCGCTGTCGGCTGCCGATCTCAGCGCTGTCCGAAAACGATGAAATAGTGCCGTTGCATCGCTCAAGAGAGGCAGAACCTGCAATGGTTCAGTTTCAGGTGAAGGGAAGCTGTTATGTATCTGAGAATTCGCAGCCTCAATTTATTTTTTGATCCGATCCAATCGGGCCGTGGCGGCGGCACGCGTCGGGTCGGTTTCCGGAAGGCTTTCGGCCAAGCTGCGCGCTTTGTCGGCGGCTTTCTGGGCAGCATCAAAGTCACCCAACACACTGTACGCCTCCGCTAGCCGAAGCCATCCTTCAAGATTGGCTGGGTCATTCAACAATCGCGCCGCCAAGCGGTCAACCATGGAGCGGACAAAAGTGCTGCGCTCCTCGACTGACATATCTTGGGCGGCCTCGATATCGACCGCACGGGGGCCCCGTGCGTCCTGTGGATCCGGAATTAAATCAGCTAGAGTGACAGGGGTCTCTCCGACCTGTTCCCCCAATCGGTTGGCGACAGACAGAAAAAGTTCCATCCACGGATAGGCGCGATCCGCTCTCTTGAGACGCTCGATCAAAAGCGCCCTCGCTTCCTCTGGAACCCCGTCCTGTTCGAGGATCCGGGCCCTATAGAAAATTGGGCCTGGATCATCAGGGTCCATCTCTGATGCACGTTCGATCACGCTTTTCGCTTGCGGCGTCACGATCCCGTTCTCGGCTGCGATCAAGGCCTCGGCAAATAGCAGTAGGGTTGAGATATCTACATTGTCGCGAACTGTGACGCGTTCGAATGCATCGGCGGCATCATCGTAACGAGCTGTACGCATATAGGTCTGACCGAGCAGAACCCAACCATCACTTAGTCCACCCGACTGGTCAGCTTCAAGCCGGGTTTTTAATCTCTGGGTTAACTCTGAGAGGTTTGCGGCTTTCTGGATTTCAGATGCGCGAGACGCCAGAGGCTGGCTGTCGATCTTTGGCGAGCCGATTTGAGAATACAAAGCAAAGGCTACCAATGGCGTAGCAATGGCGGACGCGAAGATGGTGCTTCGCCCACTTGCGCGCGACGACTCAAGTGTCGCAAGCCGACCGGCAGCCAGAATGCGGCGTTTGATTTCAACCCTGGCCGCGTCCCCCTCGGTAACGGATATCAGATTCCGCTCTTGATCAATATCAATTTCGGAAAGCTGATCCTTGAGGATAACCAACGCTCCATCCTTTCTATTCAGGACTTCACCCGTTCGATAGAGACAGGACAAGAACAGGAGGGCGGTGATGGATGCCATTGCGCCTAACACCAACCAAATCATGGGCCTCTCCGTCCTTCATTCTCCTTAAAAATGGCCTCGAACTCACGCTCTTCATCGGGGCTCAGTGGATCAGCAGTGCCATCAAGAACCGCCCTGCTTCGGCGCCTGATTGTGACAAAGACAACGCTAATCCCAACGGCAAGAAGAACCGCAGGTCCGAACCACAACAAATATGTGGCGGGTTTCAGTCGCGGCTTGAAAAGGACGAAGTCACCGTAGCGATCCACGAAAAACGCAATGATCTCGTCATCTGTTTCACCTGCAATCAGACGTTCGCGCAGCAAGGTGCGCATCGTTCGGGCAACACCAGCATTCGAGCTATCGATATCCTGATTTTGGCAGACAACGCAGCGTAACTGCTTTGAAAGCTGCCGGGCGCGCGACTCAAGCACCGGATCATCCAGCAACTCATCTGGCTCCACAGCCCAGGCCGCGGTTGTCGCGGCAAGCACCAGCACCAGTGAATAGAGCCAACCCTTCATGATTGACCACCTGCTGCGGCCAACGCAGCACGAATTTCATCCTGTGCCTCTGGCGTCACAATGGGACCAACATAGCGATAGACTACGATCCCCGTTCCATCGATCACGAAAGTCTCCGGTACGCCGGAGATACCCCACTCAATCCCGACGCGGCCTTCGCTGTCTGATCCGATCCTCTCATAGGGGTTGCCAAGCTCCTCCAGCCAATTGGCTGCATCTGCTGATTTGTCCATGTAGTTGATCCCCATCAGCCGAACACCGTCCTGTTCGACAAACCTTGTGAGCACCACATGCTCAGCACGACAGGGCACGCACCATGAAGCGAATACATTGACCAAAACCGGCTCGCCAACGCTACGAAGGGCTGCGGACGACAGTCCGGGTGTCTGAGTACCCTCTACCGGTGGGAGTTCAAAATCCGGAACTGGTTCGGAGACCAAAGCGGAAGGGATTGCGTTAGGATCACGGTCTGGGTTGAGCCCCCAGAACAAAAATCCACCCAAGACTACTGCGATCAGCGCTGGCAGCGCGAGAATGATTTTCTTCATCGTATCATTCCGCCGGTTGAAGCGCTGACGACCGGCTCTTTGGCGACGGCGCACCCACCCGCAATCTCCGGTCCGATAGCGAGAGGGACCCGCCAAGCACCAGCATCGTCGCTCCGATCCATATCCAATTAACCAGTGGTTCGTAGAGGATGCGCAAATTCCACTGGCCCGACGCCGTTTCGGCCGCAGGTTCACTGATGGTGACGTAGAGATCACCGCTTAGCGTTGATCGGATTGCAGATTCGGTTGTGGACGTCCCCGCAACTGGATAGCTTCTGCGCTCCGGACGAAGAAGCGTAATCTCCCGTCCATCTTTCAAGACGCGAAGCTGGCCTTGTTGTGCGATGTAGTTTGGACCACGGAACCGTTCGACGCCGTCGAATATTACCTCAAAACCTGCGATGTCCACGGTCGACCCCGGTTCTGCGAAAAGAACACGTTCTTCCTTCCAGGCTGTTGAACCTACGAATCCAAGCACAAGCATTGCAACGCCAAGATGCGCGAGCGTCATACCGTGCGCGGAGCGCGGCAGGTTCCGCGCGCGACGCAGCGACTGAGAAAGCGGTAGATCAAAGAGCTTGATACGCAGCGCCCATTCGCGCAAAGTCGCAAAAAAAACCCAGGCTGCAATCCCTATTGAGACCACAGCGAGCAGGGGCCCGTTTGTCTGAAGGTACCAAACGATCCCCGCGACACCAATCGCGATACCAAAAATCAAACGCAGCCGTTGCCAGATACCGGGAAGATCGGCCCGTTTCCAAGACAGGAATGGGCCAACTCCCATTATTATGACGAGCGGCAGCATGAAAGGGATAAAAGTCGCGTTGAAATACGGTGGTCCTACAGAGATCTTTTCTTCAGTCACCGCTTCCACAAACAATGGATAGAGTGTTCCAAAAAGGACGGTCGCCGTTGCGGTCGCGAGCAGAAGATTATTGAGCAAAAGCCCAGCCTCGCGGCTGATTGGCCGAAAGACGCCAACCGATCCAAGCTGAGGCGCGCGCCATGCGTAAAGTGTCAGTGAGCCGACAATTGTCACACCAAGAAGGCCGAGAATGTACACGCCGCGCGCTGGGTCGACCGCGAACGCGTGAACGGATGTCAAAATGCCGGATCTGACGATAAATGTCCCAAGAAGTGACAGAGAAAAGGTCAGGATGGCTAAAAGAATGGTCCAGCTTTTGAACGTATCCCGCTTTTCCGTGACAATAGCCGAGTGCAGGAGTGCCGTGCCGAGAAGCCAAGGCATGAAGGATGCGTTTTCAACCGGGTCCCAAAACCACCAGCCGCCCCAGCCAAGTTCGTAATAGGCCCACCAAGAGCCGAGTGCGATCCCCGCAGTGAGGCTGATCCAGGCCGTCAGAGTCCATGGCCGCACCCAACGCGCCCATGCGGGATCCACCCGGCCCTCTATCAGAGCCGCGACCGCGAAGGAGAAGACGATCGAGAAGCCGACATACCCAAAATACAAGAGCGGGGGGTGCATCGCCAACCCGATGTCCTGCAGAAGCGGGTTAAGATCCGTGCCATCCAGAGGCGGCGGGAAAACCCGCTCGAACGGATTGGATGTAAAGAGCATGAAGCTCAGGAAACCGACACTAATCCAGGCTTGAACCGATAACGTTCGCGCTTTGAGACCAACCGGAATGTTTCTGCCCAGCAGCGCGACCCCAGCCCCGAAAAGTACGAGAATAAGGGTCCAGAGAAGCAGGGACCCTTCGTGGCTGCCCCAAGTGCCCGCAACCTTGAAGATCATCGGCTTTAGCGAGTGGGAATTTTCCACTACGTTTTGAACAGTGAAATCACTGACAACAAATGAGCGCATGAGTGCGCCAAACGCAATTGCAACCAATGTCACCTGAATCGCGGCTGTCGTCTTCGCACTTTCCATCCAGAGCACGCGCCCCGTGTTCGCCCCTACAATTGGCAGGACACTTTGAACAATTGCGACTGCAAGCGCCAAGACTAGCGCAAACTGTCCAATCTCAGGCGTCATGTTGCATGTTCCCGACGAGCGCTCTCGGATCACGGAGAACGACTTCTCCACTATGGCATTGGTCAACGAGATTTCTTATCATTTCGATCTACTTCGGCCAGTCGAGAACGGTTTCGCGAATTATTGACATCGACCCAACCGGAAACTTTCTGTGTCCAAGTCGCGATTGGAGCCACTGTGTTGATTCGACTTCATCGTAGTTCCTGAAGCAGCTGTAGGTTCAAACGTTTTAATTTTTGCTTTGGCTCTCAGATCCGCTGATTGCTATCTTTTAATATTTAAAACGCTTTGCACGGACCTTGGCACCGTGGATGCTTGCAGATCGTCACCAGCGTGACGTCGATCGCGAACCTAACCAATACGACAAATGACAATCTGGGCAGTCATTCAAAACGGATGGCAACTTCCCATTCACAGTCGCGTGACGTCCCGTCTCAGAAGGATAAAAGAGCTTGAACCTACAGCTGCTGCAGGATGTACGAGAAAGAAAAAATCGGAGCAGAAATTGTGCAAAGCTGCGTGGTGCTTTCAGGTCTTCAGAAGATATTGTGGATGCTGGCGGGTGCGGCATCGTTCGCCTTTATCGGGTTTTTGTTATCGGCTGACTACCGTGCCGCCAGCTGGCGAGATGTAAGTGAACCGCCGTTTTTTGCGGAGTTCGAACTAACAGGGCACAATGGAATGGTTTTTACAGAAGAGGACTTCGAAGGCCAGTGGATGCTGGTTTTCTTCGGCTTCACAAATTGTCCTGACATCTGTCCAACGACGCTCTCAGAGGTCGCAGCGGTGATGGAGGGTTTGGGAGATGACGCGTCAAAAGTCCAACCAATCTTCATCACGATAGATCCCCAACGAGACAACCCGACCGCACTGGCGCAGTATGTGCCAAAGTTCGACGCGGGCATCATCGGGCTCACAGGCACACCGGAACAGATCGATGAGACATCCGAAACCTTTCCAATCTTCTACGAGCGGATCGAGGAAGCTGCAGCACCAGACGGCTATACAATGGGGCATACATCACATCTTTTCCTTTTCGACACGCAAGCAGGCTTCGCAAAATCTTGGCCCTATGGCACCCCCGCTCAAGATATCCTCGCCGACCTAAGAGAGAGGCTCTGATTTTATGACCCGACTTTCCGGAGAGACTGCTCTCGGCCTGGCTTGGTTCATCGCGCTAAACGCATCTCTCGCCGTACTCTTCATCGGGGAGGTGCTGGGGCAGACTCCTTGCTTACTCTGCTGGGTTCAACGCACTTTCATGTTCCCCTTGGCCATAATTCTCGGGCTTGGGCTGTGGTGGCAGGACCGGCGCGTCGGTCGCTACGCGATCGCGCTGGCTATCGGTGGCGCCGCCATAGCACTTTGGCACCTCGGCCTCTATTTCGGGCTGATTCCCGAACGCATCCAGCCCTGCACTGCGAGCGGCCCATCCTGTACCGACGACAATCAATTGTTCTTCGGCATTCCTATCCCACTGATGGCGCTCGTCGCCTTCGCGATGATCGGTCTGCTGTCGGCTGTCTCACTGAAGGAAACACAAAAATGAAACGACGCGGCCTCATCCTGTCCGTTCTCGCTCTCGGTGCCGCCGGTTTCGGCGGTGCCGCATGGTACGCAACCCGCCCCGAGGCGATTGCCGAGGCCGCCCCCGTCGACCCGCAATTGGCCGATGGGCTGATCCGGCCCTATTCCCCGATCCTCGGCCCCGAGACGGCGCCTGTCACGATTGTCGAGTTTTTCGATCCAGCTTGCGAGGCGTGCCGCGCATTCTATCCCGTGGTCAAGGATATCATGGCTGGGCACGGTAATGCGGTACGTGTCGTAATTAGATACACTGCCTTTCACGGGGACGCTTCGGTGGAAGCGATCCGTGTTCTTGAAGCTGCGCGGATGCAGGACGTGTTCGAACCGGTGCTCGAAGCGGTCTTGCAAGAGCAGCCCCGATGGGCGTCCCATGGTGCGCCGGAGCCGGGTTTGCTCCTTGAGATTGCCGCAAGCGGAGGTCTGGATGTCGAAGCTGCCCAGACGCAGATGCTGGCCCCCGATGTTGTAGCGGTGCTGAACCAAGACCGTGCCGATGTCAAAACGTTTCGCGTGCGACAAACGCCCACGTTTTACGTAAATGCCAAACCGCTAGACCCGTTCGGTGAGGCGGAACTACGGCGGCTGGTGGCGACGGAAGTTGCGGCCAGCCAAAGTTGATACGCGGTCAGATGCAGGAGAAATTGTCGTGAAAAAACTTCCACACATCAAGGGATTGGCCTTTCTCTTGCTGCTCACGGGCCTGTCGGCCCCGGGATTTGCCGGCTCGGAGGATGTCGTCGTCGAGAGCGCGTGGTCCCGCGCCTCGATCGGCACGAGCCGTCCGGGGGCTGCCTACATGACCGTGCGCAACAGGGGTGACGACGTCGTTACCCTGACCAAAATTGCGACACCGCTGGCAATGATGCCCCAGATCCATGAGACGAAAACCGACTCCGCTGGCCTCAGTTCCATGGCGCCTGCAGGCGAGATCACGATTGAGCCCGGCCAAAGCGTGGCATTGGAGCCGGGCGGGCTGCACGCCATGCTCATGAAGCTGCAAGAGCCGATGGCCGAAGGCGAGACTTTCCCGCTGACACTGACCTTCTCGGATGGCGGCAAGGTGACGGTCGAGGTCCCAATCCTCGGGATCGCCGCGCGTGGACCAGAGGGCTGATGCAACGTCGGCAGCTCCTTCTATACGGCGCAGCCGGTGCCGGCGTCCTTGGCATGACGCTCTTCGTGGGCTGGTGGCGGGTGGACGGGCTTGGTGCGCCTGAACCAAAAGGGCAGCGGCCCCTGCCCCTATCGGCGATGGAGTTTCGGCTGACCGACCACGAGGGAAATGAGGTAGGGCCTGGCACCCTGATCGGTCGTCCGACAATGGTATTCTTCGGGTTCACCTACTGCCCGGACATCTGCCCGACGACCCTATCGGATATTTCCGGCTGGCTTGAGGAACTGGGCGACGAAGCATCAGAGATGAACGTTGTCTTCATCACGGTCGATCCGGAGCGGGACACGGTTGAGGCCATGGCCGAATATGTCGGCTATTTTCATCCGGTCATTCGTGGCTGGACGGGGCCGGAAGACCAGATTGCCCGCGTCACAGAAGGGTTTCGTGCCTCATTTGAGCGCGTCCCGACTGAGGGCGGCGGCTATACGATGAACCATACGGCAAGCGTATTCCTGTTCGATGCCGAGGGTGAGCTCGTCACGATGATCGACTATCACGAACCAAGAGAATTCGCGGTGCCAAAGATCCGGCGCGCACTGACAGAAAACGTAGAGGGGGCAAAATGAAGATAGGAACTGTCTTGGCGGCCGTGGCGGTCGCAGGCGCGATTTCGGTTGCCGGCATCGCCATCTCTGGCGTTCTGTCCAAAGAACCGGTGCCCCCTTCGATTGCTGAAGCGACCCTCTGGACTCCCGATCCGCTCACGCCGCCCCGGATTGCCGAAATCAATTCGGTCCGCCCTACACTCGCCCAGGCGGATATCGCATTCGAGTTCAGACCCGTGCCCCTCCTGACCGTTTCCCCCACAGATACCTCCTTGCCATCTATCGAGCCCTCGCTGGTCACCTGGTCGCGCGAGATTGCGTCGGGCGAGACGCTTGATGCGGTCCTCTCCGATGCGGGGCTGGATGCTTCGGATCGCGCCGAAATCGCCTTGGCGATTGGCGCGGAATACGATTTGCGCCGTCTGCGTCCGGGTCACATCGTTACCGTGGTTTCCACAACGGACGACAACCCGCGTCGTGTAGAACTCGCCGTCGAAGACGGTGTCCGGATAGAGGCGGTCTTCGGCGAACTGCTTGCCGCTCGCGTGTTGGAGCCGGACCCCGAATTGGTGACTTTCGCCGGCAAGGCGGTGATCGAGAGCTCGATTTTCGCTGCCCTGGACACGGCAGACATCCCCGCCCGTTTTGCGGTGGACCTGGCGCAGATGCTGGGCGGCACCGTGGATTTCCGTCGTGATCTCGCGGGTGGCGAGACGATGCGCCTCCTTTGGCGCGAGGCCCGAGACGGGAACAAGAGGATTGGTCAGCCTGAGCTTGCCTTCGCTGAGCTGGATCTTGGTGGATCGGTCTACGAGATCGTCTGGCCGGACGACGGCAGCGGTCAAGCGACGATCTATGTCGACGGAGAAGTGCTGCGCGTGTTTGCGCAACCGGTGGAAGGAGCGCGGCTGAGTTCCGTCTTTGGCCGTCGCACACACCCAGTCTATGGGAATGTGCGCATGCACACCGGCGTCGACTTTGCCGCGGCAAGCGGTACGCCGGTAAAAGCAACGGCGCCCGGACGCGTGAGCTTTATCGGACGTCGTGGTGGATATGGCCGGGTGGTGGAGATAGCGCATGGATCCGACACCTTGACACGATACGCACATCTCAGCGAGGTGCCGGACACACTCGAACAAGGGCAGCGAGTGATGGCCGGAGATTTGATCGGCCGCGTCGGTGCAACTGGCACCGCAACCGGCCCAAATCTGCATTATGAGGTTCTGGTCGACGGTCGCCCGACCGATCCTCTCTCTGACGACCGACTAGCAGAGGCGGCCGAGCGTGAAGCGGACGACACGGCCGCGCTTGAGCGACTGAGTGAGGCGCGTTCACTTCTGGCTGAGAGGCTCGCCAGCGAATTTGCCGAAACGACAACCGAAAGGCTTTGATCCATGAAACGATTGGCTCCCGCCCTTGCAGTCACGCTGGCCTTGTTTCCCGCGGGGCAAGCTGTCGCCGTTGCGATCCAGATTGACGTCCGAAAGACAAACGGCTGCGGCTGTTGTCACTCCTGGATGAAGCATCTGGAGGAAAGCGGATTCGCGCCGACAGGCGAGGACATGTTCGGCGGATCTCTTGTGCGCTTCAAACTCGACAATGGCGTGCCTCAGCGCATGGTGTCCTGCCATACGGCTTTGGTCGACGCCTACGTGATCGAAGGTCATGTGCCGGCATCAGACATTCAGCGTTTTCTGGATGAGCGTCCTGATGCAGTGGGGCTGGCGTTGCCGGGAATGCCCTATGGCTCGCCGGGCATGGGACCGGAAGACGATCGTGAGGCTTATGACGTCTTCCTGATCCGCGGCGATGGATCGACCGAGATCTTTAGCAGCTATTCGGCCGCTGACTGACGTATCGCCGAGACTTCAGCGCTTGGAACCCTTCTCTCCAATTACCCTTGGCTTTCTTGGAAGCCTGGCCGCCGGATCGCTGACTGCGGTCGGGGCGGTCCCAGTTCTTTTTGGGCGCATCCCGTCCCGGGCTACGCGCGATCTGCTGCTTGGCTTCGCAGCGGGTGTCATGCTCGCTGCTTCGTTTTTTTCGCTGATCATTCCGGCTCTCGACGCAGCCGAAGGACAGTTCGACAACGGTGCTCTCCCGGCGGCCATCGTTTGCGTTGCGATTCTGCTTGGCATGGGCGCCGTTGCTCTGATGAACGAACGGCTACCGCATGAGCATTTCAAGTCGGGGCGGGAAGGCCCAGACGCCGCATCGCTGCGCCGCGTCTGGCTTTTCATCATCGCGATCACGATCCACAATTTTCCCGAAGGGCTTGCCGTCGGCGTCGGGTTCGGGGCTGACGGTTTGTCGGGCGGGTTGCCACTTGCTATCGGTATTGGATTACAGAATGCCCCCGAAGGTCTGGCGGTGGCGGTTTCGTTGCTCGGCGAGGGCTATTCCAGGTTTCGCGCCTGGGGCATCGCCGCTCTGACCGGTCTCGTCGAGCCTTTCGGTGGGCTTCTCGGCGCGGGCATTATCAGTCTTTCGCAACCGCTGCTGCCTTGGGGTCTCGCCTTCGCAGCAGGTGCGATGCTCTACGTCATCAGCCACGAGATCATTCCGGAAACCCACCGGTCCGGCCATCAGAACAGGGCGACGCTCGGCCTCGCGGTTGGTCTTGTGATCATGTTGTTCCTCGACGTCTGGCTGGGATAAGCGTATGAGAACTTGCCTCTTCGTCGGTCTGCTTGCTGCTCTAATCGCCTTTCTTGTCGATCAGGCAACGAAGGCAATCGTTGTTTCCAATGCGACTGTACTTAGTTCCGGTGTATCGGTCTTTCCCGGCTTCAATCTCATCTACCTGCGCAATGACGGGGTGACCTTCGGGCTTCTCGGCGGTGCGCCATGGTGGAGCCTTGTCGTATTGGCGCTTGGCATCTGCGTCTGGTTGGCGGCCATGCTGATCCGTTCCAGCAGCCGGGTCGAGGCCATTGCCTATGGTGCGATCATCGGCGGTGCTCTTGGCAATATTCTGGACCGCCTGCGCTTTCGTGCAGTGACGGATTTCTTCGATTTCTACATCGGGACGGCGCATTGGCCTGCCTTCAACATGGCCGATATTTTTGTGGTTGGCGGCGTGGTGCTGCTCAGTGCGCCGTGGGTTGGCGCTCGACTTCAGACCGATTCATGAAGCCAGGTTTGCCGCAGTTCGTTAGTGAGGACCCAAACCTCTTCCCGCGCATAGGTCTTGCCCTTGTTGCCGGCGGATTGACGGTTTTGACCCTTCCGCCGTTTTCTTGGCTCATCGCGGTCCCTGTCTCCTTCTCCGTGCTCTTTATTGTTCTCCGGAACATCTCAACCTCGCGCGCTTTCCTTGTCGGTTGGGCTTTCGGACTGGGCCAATTCGGGATTGGAATTTCCTGGATCGCCGAGAGCTTTTACGTCGATGCCGAACGTTTCGGCGCACTGGCGATCCCAGCAGTAGTGGGACTGTCCGCCGGGCTAGCGATTTTCCCGGCCAGCGCAGCTATGCTTTTTGCCGCCATAATGCAGCATCGAGTTCTCCATGGTATTAAGGCGGGCCTTTTGCTTGCGACCTGCTGGATGGCCACGGAATGGCTGCGGGGTCATGTTCTGACAGGATTTCCGTGGAACCTTGCTGCATATGCTTTGGTCGATCACGCCGCGCTGCGACAGCCAGCGGCCTGGGTTGGAAGCTACGGCATGAGCTTTCTCACGGTCTTCATCGGCACCTTGCCAAGTGTTTTGATTGCGGTAGCGCCAAAGAGACGTCTGTCCGTTTTCGCGCTCTTTTCCGTTGCGATGACGGGTCTCTGGGGTGGCGGTACACTTTGGTCAAGTCAAGACGTTCCGCCGACAGACATTACATTGCGCATTGTTCAAGGCAATGTGCCGCAAGTCGAGAAGTGGGCACCGGGCAGCCGCAAGCGAACCTTGGAAAAATACCTGAGATTGTCTGTGCGACCCGGCCGTTTCGATCTGCTGCTTTGGCCGGAAACGGCTTTCCCCGGTTTTCTGGACGAGGACGCCATTGCGCGCACGCAAATATCTGCGGCTTTGCCAGACGGCAGGGTCCTTTTGACAGGTGCGCCGGACCGCGTAGAGGGAGATGGGGCAACCAGATATTTCAACACTGTACAAGCCTATGACGGCAGCGGTGAGATTCTGGCGGGATATGCAAAACATCATCTCGTTCCGTTCGGGGAATATGTGCCCCTGAAAGGCTTGCTGCCCTTTGAGCGGCTGACAGAAGGGTTAGGCGATTTTACGCCAGGACCAGGGCCACACACACTGGCGATCCCTGGGGCACCTCTGGTCGGGGTGGCGATCTGTTACGAGATCATTTTTCCGGGCCAGGTGGTCGATGAGCTTCTCCGTCCTGACTGGATATTCAACGGTACAAATGATGCATGGTTCGGAACCAGCATTGGACCTGAGCAACACCTCGCTTCCGCGCGCATGCGCGCGGTCGAGGAAGGGCTTCCCGTGGTCCGCGCGGCCAACACTGGGATATCCGCGATTATCGATGCCAGCGGAGAGATCGTCGCCCGTCTCGACATCGGGCAAACTGGTGTCATAGATGCCAGGCTTCCGGCAGCGCATGCGCCCACGCCTTACGCACGTTTCGGTGATTGGACGTCGCTAGCGCTCATCTGTGCGGCCTGGGGCATAGCCTTTGCCGTCGGATTCATATGTCAACGTTTCAATCGCGAAAATACAAGATCGGAGGAATTGTGATGCTGGTGCTCGCGGGATTTGTCGGAGGTACGATTTGGGGTGGCTATCTGGCGCGGCGACGGAAAGGGGACCGCCTGGATATGCTTCAATATGCGACAAGCTCCGGCATTGTCTTCGGCTTGCTCGCCTATTTCGCCTCGTTGATCTTCTTGCGCATCATATCCTGAAACTAGTTTTGTACGGGCGACGAATTGAGACGGCTGATCCTCATTTCACTATATTTGTTCCTGTCGATTTTTGCATCAGGCTTGTTCGTTTGGGGTGCTGGCTACTTTCTGCTCAGTGCCTCCGTTCCTGACTATGAAGAGAACTTTAGCGTTGCGGGTATAGAAGGCCCGGTTAACGTCCTGAGAGATGCTTCAGCTATACCACACATTTCCGCCGGCTCCGCTGCAGACAGCTATTTCGCGCTCGGGTTCGTTCACGCGCAAGACCGGCTGGGGCAATTATTGAGGGCAAGGCGGACAGCGCAAGGTTTATTGCCACTTGAGCAGATAGCTGAACTTGAACCGTCGACATCGGATGCACTCGAAGCATATGCCGCAGGTGTTAACGCCTGGCTTGGGCTGGTGTCCGAAGGCGGGCGCGGCAGAGGCGCACCTGAACTGTTGATCGCGGATGAGAGAACGATCGCGGCGTGGAGGCCCGTTGATAGCATCAATGTCGCAAACGCATTTCTGAACGATCTTCGCCCCGATAAACTTCAGAACGAACTGTCTGGATTCCCAGATAACCAGATTCCGTCAGATCGACCCGCGACACCCGAGTTGTTTGCCGCTTCTCCAAGGGTCAAACTGACTGCGTGGGCGTTGCCCGAAGATCGGACTACTACCGGAGCACCGATGCTTGCGGCGGATATCAGTGGTCCTTTGTCACTGCCGTCCGAATGGTACTTGGCAGACCTTCAAACGCCGGAAGGGGTCGCGATTGGCGCTACGATGCCAGGCGTGCCTTTCATTGTCGTTGGTCACAACGAGCGCGTCGCCTGGGCGTTCAGATCTTTTTCGCCAAATGAAATAGAAGAACCAGAAGTTTCCAAAGCTGCGCAGACAAGTGATTTCTTGATGATGCTCGACCGTCTGGCCAAGTCCGCCGGTGTGAACTATGCTCTGAACGCAACCATGAACAAGGTGCCAGATGGATTGGAGGTCCTAGCGGTCGACCGGACAACTCTGGCGGTTTGGCCTGAAAGCGAGGTCAAGCGTCCTGGATCATTTCAAGACGCCAGACTTGCAGTTCTCGATGATCGCCGGCCCGTATTCACTGTCGAGAGCGCGATTGCGGTTCAACGCGACACGGTCAGCGCTGTCGCGCGTACCCTTCTTCCGCTGATGGCAAAAGAGCTCTGGTTCGTGAGTTCCGCAAGCGACATCAATGAGAACAAAGTCGGAAAGCTTCGCGAAGAAGTTTTGGACGAGCTTTCTCAATGGAATGGCGAGATGGGTCGCTACTCACTGGAACCGCTCGTGTTCTGGACATGGGTACGTGCTTTGCAAAGACGCATACTTCAAGATGAGTTTCCATCTGCAACTGCGGTCTGGACCAGACCGAATCCTGATTTCCTATCCGCGGTCCTTTCAGATCGAAGAGGGAGCGCAATCTGGTGCGACATCCGCCCGTCCGCCCGCATTGAGACCTGCCAGGATCAGGCTCGTGCAGCTCTGGATGATGCCATTGCCAAGCTTGTTGACCGGTACGGAAGCGATCCTTCAGTCTGGTTCTGGGGCGCGGAACACACACTGAATATGCAGTGGTCGCCAATCCAGTCGAACGGGATTATCAGCGATTTGTTGTCTCTCGAAGCGCCATACTCGGGTGACCCTTATACACTGATCGCTTCTGACAATGACCGCCCGGTCGCCTCCAGCGTCGGCACTAATTTTCAGGCAGTCATGTCGTTTTCGGATGAAAGCCTCTCCTATTTCATCACGCCTGCCGGTCAGTCCGGCCATCCGCTGTCACGTTTCTACGACAACCTGTTTCCTAGGTGGATGCAGAGCAAATACCTCGTGATGTCAACCGATCTATCTTTGGCCCGGGGTGGCGCAGTAGGAACTTCGCGACTTTCACCCTTATCCGCCTACAGCCGGGCAGTAAAACAAGGGAGGAGCCGATAATCACATATTTCCTCCTTTTCGACCCGTTTGGATATGCGATTTCGCCAGTGTCCCTTGTTTCCGTCAGCTTGGCCGCATGGTACTACATGCGCGGCCTCGCGCGATCCGCTCGTATTCGCGGGACGGTTTCTCTTTGGCGGCAGGCTATGTTCTTCGCTGGCTTGACCTGCATTTTCGTGGCCACGAATGCGTCTCTGGCTTCATTGGGGCACAGCCTCTTTTCGGTGCACCAGGTGGAACATCTTCTCCTTCGCCTTGCAGGACCACTGCTCATCGCTGTTTCGCAGCCGTGGCGCATCCTGCAAGCCGGTTTGGAAAGTCGGTGGCGTCGATACCTCGGCGCGCTGGCGAACGCCTGGTTCGTGCGGTTCATGGCGCATCCGGCAACCGCCACTGCCTTGCTCATCGCTTCGCTCTTCGTCTGGCAGATACCGGTCCTTTACGGACTTGCGCAGCGCATCGCGGCGGTCGAGCTGCTCGCACATCTGGCGATGGTGCTGGCAGGGATCTGGTATTTCGGCATGCTTTTCGACTGGAGGGATCCCCCTGCCGGTGCGCGACGCGGAGCGAGGCTGATCTCCGGTTTTGTGGTGATTGTTTCAAACATTTTTCTGGGTTCCCTCACGACACTTAAGGAGGTGGCCCTTTATGCCTCCTACCAAACGACAGGCACCGGCTTATCTGCAACTTTATCCGATGAAACGATTGGTGGCTACGTGATCTGGGTCCCATCCTCGATGGTGATGATCGCCGCGATCATTCTGGTCATGAACGGCTGGAACGCTGCGGAAGTGCGTCGCTGGGATGCGCGATACGAACTGACGCGCGCCTCGAACTCCGCCGCGCTCGAATTTCCGGAAACGGCCGAAGAGTTGCGTCTGAAGGTTGCAAAGCCAAATCGTGACATGGGCCGGACGCTCGCCCTGGGCGCGTTGGTCATGTTCTTGATCGTCATGATAACGGTGGTGACGATTGTGTATGCACTGTGATCGTTGCCATCCCGCCAGCACGCAATGCGCAGGCATGACGAGAACTGTTCACGAGGCACCTTGTCGCATCCCGCTTGCGGCTTGGCACGTTGTGATACGCGCCGAAATGATATAGCAAACCGGTATGGATGAGGGGACCGAAGCAACCGAGACGTCGGACCCTACGGCGAGCGATGTCAAGCGAACGACCAGATCGAGCAATCGAATGGTGCTCTGGATTTTGCTGTGCGTTGCCGGTCTCTTTTTCGCAACGGCCTTTGGCGTGGCGATATTGGTAAAATATGGCCCGTACTGACGCGACGATGACCCGCCGAGCGCTGCTCCGGCGCATGGGGTCCGCAGGACTGGTCGTGCCGCTGGCCGCCTGTAACGAGGCTGGATGGTATGGCGAGGATGTAAGCGGGCTTTTACCCGACCTGTCTTTCACCATGACCCGGGCTCAGGACGGGACGCGCGTGACACAGGCCGATTATGAAGGACAGGTCGTCGCGCTGTTCTTTGGCTTTAGCTTCTGCCCCGATATCTGCCCGATGACACTCTCCAACCTGTCCGCTGTGGTCGATCAGCTGGGCGAGGACGCCGCGAAACTGTCGATACTCTTCGTTACAGTGGACCCCGAGCGCGATACGCCCGAGGTGATGACGGAATACGCCGCCGCCTTCACGCCGTGCGTTGACGGGCTGATCGGCACGCCCAACCAACTGGCCCGTCTTGCCCGGCGCCTCAAAGTCACCTACAAGATCGAATCACATCAGCCGGACGACTTGACCTATGATGTATCGCACGGCAAGTCTGTCTATGTTTTCGATGCGCAAGGCGACGCGCGCGTCATATGGCCCGGTTTCGATACGCTACAGGCCGACATCGCTGGGGCCACCGGCGACATCCGCCGCGTGATGAGCGCCTGAAGGCTAAAGGTCTGCGTTGGCGGCGCGCATGTTGCGCACCACCACCAAGAGGCCCAGAACGCTCATCATCGCGGGAGGAATCCAGATGACGATGCCGCCGATCTGCTGGTCGGTCACTGCCGAGATCGAAGGGAAATACCGTCCACAGAAGGCGTAATAGGGAAACAGGTCCACCGTGGCGAAAGAGATCAGTGCGCCCAGAATGATCTGCGGGAACATCACGCCCACGGCCAGCGCCGCGCGCCAGCCGAAGCGCAGCCGCGCGGGCGGCGCGGGACGGGTGTCCAGCACCAGCGCCCAGAACAGGATACCATCCACCGCCATCGACCAGTTCATCATCTGGTACAGAACCGGGTCAAGCATGGCGGCGAAATGCACCGGCGGGATCAGCCAGAACCAGAACAGACCGACGAAGAGTATCACCGCTATGACGGGCTGCTGGATCGTGCGATAGATAACAATCACCAAGCGGCTGGCACAGAGCGCGCGCGACCATTCCGGCGCCCCCGCCAGCAGCACCGGGCCACCCGCGCTGAGCGCCAGCAGGACCGGGCCTACATGATGCATGGCGACGTGCTGCAACCGATTGGTGAAGAACATGCGTTGTGCGAGATATTCGAACCCGGTCTGCGTAGCGCCCCACAGCAACACCAACCCCGTCCAGAAGGCCGCCTGCCGCAATCGGCTCGGGCGGTCTCCCGGCGCGGTCCGCCGGAGCCCGCGCGCGAACCAGAGCCCCGACAGCGTCACCGCGAGATAGATCAGCCAAGAGAATTGATAGGGCAGGATCGCCGGCATCTGCGCCGGAAAGTAGGTGGTTAGCGCCCAGAGAGCCGCGCCAAGCAGCACGATACTGCCATAGGCCAAAGTGTCGCTTGGCAAGGCATTGGCTTCGAGTTTCTGAATGGTCATGGTCGCGATGGTCTTTTGATCGATTGGAAGACGCAACGCAAGAAACAAGTATGTGGCAATTTGTGTGCCCGCCCTGTCAGAGCCTGAGGTGATGATCGGCCAATGATCAGCCGCAGGCCAAGCCTCCGCATAGCTCTGTCGCTATCGCACCGTCCCAGTTGCAGATCACTGTAATATGAGTTGGTCGTAAGTTTTCGCTTGCAGCGATCGTAACTCGATCTTTGGTGTAATATTTTTGAGGCTGTTGTTTCATTTTCGCGCAGAACCTATTGCGGCGTTAAGTATCACTCTGGGAAAGCACGAGCGCTTGTTCGAATGCTTTCAGCGTTATCTCGCTGACGTGGTGTTCAATACCCTCCGCATCGCGTTCCGCGGTCCCTTCGTCGATCCCAAGGCTCAGGAGAAACGCGACTACGATCCTGTGGCGTCGACGGCAGGCCTCGGCCAACTCCCGCCCGGCATCGGTGAGGAAAATCGCGCGGTAAGGTTCCCGCCGCACCAAGCCAGCAGCCTTGAGCCGCGAGATGTTCTTGGTCACGGTTGGCGGCTTCACGCCAAGCCGCTCGGCGATCTCGACCGGTCTGGCCTCCCCGCGCGTCTCGATCAGTTCCGCGATCAGTTCGACGTAATCCTCCGCCATCTCGCTTTCATGTGCCTGACGCACGGTCGCAAAGCCATCGGCCTGCGCCTCGGGAGCCCGGTCGACCGCTTCGAATGGCTCACGCCCTTGTGATTGTAGCTTCGTCATGTCCGGACTTTGCAGCGAAACAGCGGGATTGACAACTTGTTTGCTTCGGGTAGATAAATTAGCCATGTCTAACTTTTGCCTTGGAGACCGTGGTCATGCGAAATATTATGAGAGTGCTGCTGGCCACACTCGCAATTGCGCTCCTCCTGTCTGGACCTGTCGCCGCGACGCCGGCCAAGGAGGCGCCTTGGCTTCCCGAGGCAGCGGCCTACCGTCTGACGCTCTTTCTTTTAAATCTCGAGCCTCGGCCCTGGGACATCACCGATACCGCCTGGACGGAACCCTACCGGGGTTCAGAATTCTCTGTCGGCGCGCTGGCGTGGCTGGACCGCGAAAGCGAAATCGAGCCCGCAGGTCTCTTGAAGGCCATGATGCGCGAAGACCGGCAGGCGGTTTTTGCCGAGGCGACGCGGCTCATCGCGCTCAGGATCGAAGAGGAACTGGACCGGGCTCTCGCGGCCGAAGAATCGGCGACGGCACAGCAGGCCGTACGAACGGCACGCGAACTCTACCGCGCGTTCGAGGACGGCGTTGCGGCCGCCGATTCGGAGGCTGCGAGACGGATCGGCCTGGCTTGGCTGGAGCTCAATAGCAGCACCGGGTTCTCTGGCGTACTTGGCGCAGGCTCGACATCTGCGGATCGCGAGACCATGGAAGCGGCGCGCGCAGTGATCTCCAGCTATCTTGCGGAAAACTATCTTTTGGACAGCTTCGCTCCGCGTAGGGCGTTAAGCGCCCTGCCGGAAACCGCCGTGCTCAGCGGTCGCGCCATCGAGGTGCCACCAAGCCTGCCACCGGGCTCCGACATCTTCGATCAGAACCCGTTGCCACTGCTCGTCCTCAATTTCGAGGAGCAGGGCATCGACGAGACCGACCTGCCGCTCGTCGCTTACGGCGACATGCTGTTCGACAGCGCGCAGATCTTCGGAAGCCCCGCGCGCGATCTCGGGATCACCTGCTCGACGTGTCACAACCGCTCGGACATAAACCAGCGGCTTTTCGTTCCGGGCGCAAGCCACCAGCCAGGCGCGATCGATGTCGACGGCGCCTTTTTCAACCCGATCTTCAACGACCGGCGCGACGACCCGCTCGACATTCCCAGCCTGCGCGGGCTGCGCTTCACCGGACCCTATGGCCGCGATGGCCGCTTCGCCTCCCTTCGCGATTTCACCCGCAACGTGATCGTCAACGAGTTCGGCGGGGATGAACCGACGCCCTTCGTGCTGGACGCTCTCGTCGCCTACATGCTCGAGTTCGACTTCCTGCCGAATTCCATGCTGACGAGTGATGGCCGCCTGACCGACGCGGCCCCAGAGGCCGCCCGGCGCGGCGAGGAGATCTTCAACACGCCCTTTGCCGGGCTCGGCGACCGCTCCTGCGCCAGTTGCCACGAGCCAGACGCGAACTTCCTCGACCGGCAGGCCCACGACATAGGCTCCGTTGCGCCGGCCTATGAAGGTGCCCGTGCCGGTGCGCTGGACACGCCCACGCTGCTCGGCACGGCCTATACCGCGCCCTACTTCCATGACGGATCTCTGCCGACGCTGGCCGCTGTCGTGGACTGGTTCGACGAAACGAAAGCGCTCGG
The DNA here is from genome assembly GCF_028807495.1 of Roseovarius sp. SK2. Taxonomy (NCBI): domain Bacteria; kingdom Pseudomonadati; phylum Pseudomonadota; class Alphaproteobacteria; order Rhodobacterales; family Roseobacteraceae; genus Roseovarius; species Roseovarius sp. SK2. The sequence goes on along the minus strand of NZ_JARAMK010000012.1, from coordinate 115,591 downwards.
GTTGACCGGGGAAGACCGCGCGTCCCTGACCGCCTATCTCAAGACCGTGGGTGCGGCGGACGAACCCTACGAGACGTTCGACACCGAGAATACCGCTTTCCGGCTGGCATTCGCCGAATTGACGACCTTCGCCTCGACACTCGACACGTTACTGCCGCGGCGGGACGCAGAGCACATCCTGCTGCTAACTGACACCGTGGCCGCGGACCTCTCGGCGGACGCCAGCACCATGTCGAACCTTGCTGCGCGGCCCGAGGTCTACGCGTTGGCTGAGCGGCTGGCCGCGGTCGGCGCCGCCGTCCGTGCCGATGACTGGGCGGCCGCCGAAGCAAGCTGGACCGCGTTCAAGTCCGAAGCCGCCGCAATTGAAGAGAGGGCATTCTGATGCCAGTTCAACTGACCCGTAGAGCGATACTGACCTTGGTCGGCGCGGGCGCGGTGTCGTTGGCGACACCTCTCGCCGCGCAGGACACTGCGTTGCGGCTGGCTTTCATCCCGCAGGAGAACCCGGAGAAGCTGCTTGGCGATATCGAGGCTATCACCGGCTGGCTGGCCAGTGAGATCGGCGTCCCGGTCGAGGGGTTCGTTACCATCGACCACGCAGCGGCGGTCGAGGCGCTGCGAAACGGCGACGCGGATGTCTCCTTCATGGGCGCCCTGCCCTTCGTTCTGGCCGAGGCCGAGATCGGTGCCGTGCCACTCCTGTCCGAGGTCTACCGCGACGCGCCGAATTATACGGGCCGCATTTTCGTGCGGCGCGACAGCGGTATCGGCGCGCTCGCAGACCTGCGCGGACGCGACATCGCATTCGCGGATCCGATCTCGGAATCGGGCTATCTCTATCCGCTCGCCGAATTCGTAGAGGCCGGGCTGGTTAAAGGTCCCGGCGCAGCGGAGGAATTTTTCGGCCGCGTCTTTTTCGCGGGGGGCTACCAACAAGCCATGCAGGCAATCGCCGAAGGCCTGGTCGATGCCGCGGGCGCCAGCCAGTATGCCGACCTGCTTCTGACACCGCAGCAACAGGCGGAGGTAACCTGGATCGCGGAAAGCGCACCGATCCCGAGCCATTTGGTGATCGCTCGCCCTGGGCTCGATGCCGCTCTGCGGGACCGTTTTGTCGGCGCAATGCTGCGGCTCAACGAGCCAGAGCACCGCAACAAGCTGCGCTATCTTTATGGACCGGACGGCTACGTCAGGGCCGACGGCGCCGCCTATAACGGCGTGCGCGACATGGCGCGGCGATACGGGCTGTTGGAATGAGCACTGCTATCCAAATCGACGACCTGAGTTTTGCCCATACGGGCGCGGACGTCCCGGCGCTGGAGCGGGTTTCGCTTAAGATTCCGACGGGCGAAAGCGTGGCTCTGCTCGGCCCGTCCGGGGCGGGCAAGACGACCCTGCTGGCACTGCTTGATGGCAGGCTCTTTGGCTGGCGCGGGCAGGTTTCGATCTTGGGCGCACCGCTCGATCCCGATCATCCGCCAATGCGCTCGCGCCGCCCGGATACCGGTTTCGTTTTTCAAGAGTTCGCGTTGGTCGAACGCTCCACTGTTCTGCGTAACGTCCTGAATGGCCGCCTGGGGCGCATGTCGCCGCTGCGGGCCCTGATGGGATCACCGACCAAGCACGATCTGGAGATTGCGCGCACGGCACTTGCCGATTGCGGCATTTCCGATCTTGCCGATCGCAGGGTCGACAGCCTCAGCGGCGGGCAGCGGCAGCGCGTCGCCATCGCGCGGTGTCTGGCGCAGGAACCACGGCTTATTCTGGCCGATGAACCGGTGAGCAACCTCGACCCTGCGCGTGCAGGTGAGATCTTGGCGCTGCTGACCGGGGCGGCGCAAGCGCGCGGCGCGACGGCGCTGTTTGCGTCTCACCAACCCGACCTGGCGCGGCGTTTTGCGCAGCGTATCATTGGCATTCGTGGCGGGCGGATCGCCTTTGATGTGCCGACCTCCGAGTTGAACGAGGATGCGACAGCGGAGCTCTATCGGGAGGTTGAGCCAATCCCCGGAATCGGCCTCAGGGCGGTGTCCTGATGGCGTTCCGCGGGTTTGGCGGCTTTGCGACGAGTGGTCTGATCGCCGCGGCGATCCTGTGGTCCTTCGCGAATACCGATGTCGAGTTGTCGCGTCTCATGTCGGCCGGCCCGCGCATTGCCGATTTCCTCGGTCGGATGTTTCCGCCTGACCCGACGGTGATGGCCGAGATCAAGAAGGGCAGCGCGGAAACGCTGAGAATAGCGATCCTCGGCTCCCTCGGTGCTGTGATCCTGTCCGTTCCCTTCGGCATTCTCGCGTCCGAGACGATGGTATCGCCTGCGGTGTTCCGGTCGATCCGAACGCTGCTTGCCTTCATACGGGCGATTCCGCTGATCCTCGTGGCCATGCTCATGGTGGGCGCTGTCGGGCTCGGGCCGCTGCCCGGCATCATCGCGGTCGCCTTTCATGCAACGGGGATGCTCGCCAAGTTCTATGCCGAGGCGATCGACGGCGTGTCCCGCGCGCCGATCGCCGCGCTGGAAAGCGCGGGCGCCGGGCCGCTCGTGCGGCTCAGATACGCGATCTGGCCGCAGATGGCGCCGGTCGTCGCCCGCGACACGATTTTCCGGTTCGAGTTGAACCTGCGCGAGTCGCTGATCCTCGGCATTGTCGGCGCGGGCGGGATCGGCTTTTACATCCAGACCTACGTGCGCTCTTTCCAGTATGACAAGGCGGCCAGCGTCACGATTGCCGTCGTCGTCATGGTCATCGCCATCGAAGCTATCAACGTCGCGCTGCGCCGTCGTTTTGCCTGACCTTCAGGCATAGATGTCGATCGGTGTCCCGTCCCTGACCATGGCGTAGATATCCTCGATCTGCCGGTCCGTGACGGAGATGCAGCCCGCGGTCCAGTCGCGTTTGTTCATCGGGTCGATCCCCTTGCGGGGCCCCCCGTGGATGAAGATGTCGCCACCCGGCGATTTTCCTTGCGCCTCTGCAAACGCGATGTCGGCTTCATTGGGATATGAGATGCCGATGGAGAGGTGGAAGAGGCTGTTTGGGTTGCGCCGGTCAATCAGGTAGGAGCCCTCCGGCGTGCGGCCGTCCCCCTCAAACTGCTTGTGGCCTTCGGGCGCGAAGCCCAATCCGATGGGATAGGTCCGCAAGACGTCATCCGCGCCGTCAAGAACTAACAGCCGCTGCGCCTTGTACATGCGTAACCGGGTCACTTGTGGTCCGTTGTACGACCGGAACTTGCTGGCACAGCCTGAAAGGAAGGCGGCCAAACCGCCCAACAGCAAGACCCGCCGTGAAATTCTGGTATTCACCACTGCTCGACGCCCCTTTTGCGAGGTCTGGATGATGTCAGACGTTACCCTACCGAAACCGCCGGATCAATGACCGTGCGCGAGTGCTCCCTTCGCCATCCGCTCGCCAATCGGTTCACCGCCCGAGGGCCCCGCTTCGACCCGGTGGCCGTTCAGGAGCCGAAGCGCGTTGGCCACGACAAGCAGAGACACGCCTACATCCGCAGCAATGGCGCCCCACATTGAGGCCATCCCGAACGCGGTCAGCCCGACGAACAGCGCCTTGGTCGCCAGCGATATGCCGATATTCTGGTGGATGATCGTCATGGCCCGGCGCGAATGGCCAATAAGCCAGGGTACCTTGCCGATGTCGTCGGTCATAAGCGCGATGTCGGCCGTCTCGATAGCGGCATCCGATCCGACAGCGCCCATGGCGATGGCATAATGCGCCCGCGCCATGGCCGGTGCGTCGTTCACACCGTCGCCGATCATCGCTACCATGTCGTGGCTTTCGACGAGTTCCTCAATGGCCGTCACCTTGTCTTCCGGCAAAAGTTCGGCGCGCACCTCGTCGATGCCGACTTCGGCTGCCACCGCGCGCGCGGTGCGTTCGTTGTCGCCCGTCAACATCACGATGGTATCCACACCCTGCGCATGCAGGCGCGCAACGATACCCTTTGCATCTGGGCGGATGCGGTCGCGAAGCTCCAGTACGCCGGTCACGCCGGCCTTGTCACCCACGGCAACGAGGGTGCTCCCTGTCTCCCCGATCTGATCCCGCAGATCCGCCGGAATGGCATTGCCGAACCCTTTCTCTTCGGCGAACCGATCCGAGCCGAGCCAGATAGCGCGCCCGTCGGCGCGTCCTTCCAGACCGCGCCCGGGCACGGTGCGGGTGTCCTCTGCGGCAGACACGGAAACACCATCGGCTTTGGCGCGCGAGAGTATGGCGCGTGCCAGCGGGTGTGAAGACCGCACCTCCAGGCTTGCTGCCAGCGCCATGAGATCGCGTGCGGAAACACCGACCAGTGGGTGAACCGCCGCCACCTCAGGCTCTCCCATGGTGATCGTCCCGGTCTTGTCCATCGCCAGTGCCGTGGTCCGCCCCGGCGCTTCGACATAGGCGCCGCCCTTGATGAGCACCCCCGCCCGTGCCGACGCGGTCAGCGCCGCAACGATGGAAACCGGCGTAGAAATGACCAACGCGCAAGGACATGCGATGACCAGAAGGACCAGGGCATTGTAGAACCAGTAGTCCCAGGCGCCGCCGAGCAGGAGTGGTGGCACCAGCGCGATGGTGATCGCCAGAGCCATCACGATTGGTGTGTAGATGCGCGCGAACTTGGCCACCCACTGTTCGACCGGCGCGCGGCGGGCATGGGCATCGCCTACCATGCGAATGATTTTCGCGAGCACCGTATCCGAGGCGGCCTTCGTCGCCCGCACCGTCAGTGTGCCTTCGCCGTTGATCGTGCCGGCATAGACCTCTTCGCCGGGTTCCTTGGGTACTAGCGCGCTTTCCCCAGTAATTGGGGCCTGATCGACGGCCCCTGCCCCGTCCACGACCTCACCGTCGAGGGGGATCCGGTCGCCGCCGCGCACGATAAACCTTGCATTGACTGCCACAGCCGCAGCCGGAACGTCGGATTCCGATCCGTCTTCGTAAAGGACCCGCGCCGTTGGCGGCGCCAGATCGAGGAGCGCGGAAACCGCGTTACGCGCCCGCCCCACGCTCCAGCTCTCAAGATAGAGAGAGAGCGAAAAAAAGAAGGCGACCGTCGCAGCCTCAAAAAACTCTCCGAGGCTGATGGCGCCGGCGACGGCCAGCACCATGAGCAGGTTCATGTCGGGGCTAAGCCTCCGCGCCGAAGACCAGGCCTTGGGCGCGACAAGCCAAACTCCGAAAAGAATCGCGAGGGCGAAGATCCCTGCTTCCGCCATGGGCATCGGCACATCGCCATGGCCCGCAAAGAGCCCGAGCGCGCCACCCATGCCGGTCTCGACCATGTGAAAAAGGAATCCCGCCCCCCAGAAGCCGCCGCTCAACGAGGTAAAGCGCTTCTGACGTGCCAGATGCGCGGCCTGGTCCTCTGCTGCGTTGTCGGCATCCCAAGGCTTCGCGCTCATGCCGGTCGTTGCGACCAACTGCGTGACCTCGTCGTCTGGTATCCTCTTGGCGCTATCGAGGATGGTCATTCGCCCGTTGATAACGTCGAATGCCAGGTGTTCGGTTCCGCCCACTTTCGGCCCGACAACCCGGTTCAGGATCGCCACCTCTTCGGCGCAATCGAGCCCGGAGACCTGAAAGCTCCTTCCGCCGGACGGCGCTAGCCCAGCCGACGCAACATCACTGTTCGCATCGCAACAGGATTTGCCTGTTGCGTGAGGTTGCTTTTGATCACTCCGGTGGCTGTGATCGTTGCGGTTGCCATCAAAAGACATGGATTGACCTCGGGATTCATTGATTCCACATTGCTATAGCTCCTAAAGCAACTAGAGCATCAAGAGTTAGAATAGGACGTTTCATGCAGAAAATTGCAGCGTCCGAACGTTCACCGCACCACTAAGGCGCGATGAAATCAGAAAGAGCGGGTTAAAAATGCAAAAACGACAAGCGCCTATCATTGCAGCAATTCTGGTACTCGCCGGCTGCGCGGTGCCGCCGACAGATGATGGCGCTCAGAACAAGGTTGGCAATGTTCCCGCGTCTGTAGCGGCACTTGCTGCACCCGGTCAGGATCTCACGTCGGCTCGTCGACTTCCGGAAGATGGGTGCTACTGGTATCAGCACAGTGGACCAGTAGAGACCACTTTGGTACCTCTTCGCGCGGCCGGCGGCGGACCAATCTGCACGTCTCTCCAGTCTTGATTTGCTTGTCCAGAGGGTCGCGGATGCGTCGAGTTCAGTGCACGCCTTCAACTTTGCGCTGTCACACTATCCTCGGCCGAGTAAAGAAACGCTGTCGAACCTATCTTGACGTTGGGATAAAGTTCGTTGATGTGAGCCATGACCATCCGGACGCAGCCAGAACTTGCGCGACCGCCGATGCTTTTTGGATACGGTGTGCCATGGATACGTAGATAGCTATCCCTACTGCCGACAAAAAGATAAAGCGCACGTGACCCAAGTGCGTTGGTCGGGCCAGGTTCCATACCATCTGCGTATTGCTCGTACTCCGGATTGCGTTCAATCATGTTTTTGGTTGGCGTCCAATGAGGCCATTTCACCTTCCGCTTAATCGTATAAGTTCCCGGCTCATAAAGGTCGCCCTTTGCAATGGCCACGCCGTAGCGCATTGCAGTTCCACCTTTTTCGATGTGGTAGAGGTATCGCGCCACTGCGTCCACGTGGATGTCGCCCGGCACGAGATTGCGCTTCGCAACGACGCGCTGCGGCAAAAACCTTGGATGCAGACCCCATGGGTTAGTCGTGGCTGGCTCGTAGCCGAACGGTGTGACTTGCGTGTCCCAAGCCGCCTTTTGTGATTCTGTTGGCCACGTATCGGCAAAGAGCGGCTGAGCGATTGAGGCCGAGAATAGCGCAGTCGTTGTCTGGATGAAGTGGCGTCTCGTCAGCATTTTTCTGTTTCCTTCGCAAGATTTTACTAAAGGATAAAATATATCCTTAACGCGTCTCTACTTGCCCAGGAAGGAATGAGGCATCGTCAGCAACCTTCCCAAGGTCTAGTTCAGTACATTTTCGTTGTAACTCCTAAAGCTCCTAAACGTTCAAGGAAAAAGTTCTGCGAACACGATTCCCACTAACCCAGCCTCGTCGCGTGAAAAGCCAGCTGATCCAATTACTTCTCAAGGGGCAGACGAAGCTTTTTTCAGCCTATTTCCGAGCCACAGCCTCCAGTCAGGGTCAGACAGGCTAACAATTGGTTGATCCTTGCGAAAGTAGGCTTCGACGTAAAACATTGGTCCAAATTCTGCATGCGAACAGGATACGATTGCATCATTCATGTGGGTATCAAAACCTCACGGGGTGAGACATGCGCCGCGTACATTCGTTTCGCTGACCTCAAGTTGCAAACGACTTTTTCAAATGCCGTTCAGTTTGGGGTAAAGATAAACGCGTGCACCTATCGCAACACGATCGTACAGGTCCTTTACGTGCTTATTGGTGAGGCGGGCACATCCGTTCGAAACGGCCGACCCGATGGTTTCTGGTGCGTTGGTTCCATGGATTCGAAGATAGGTGTCTCGGCCGTCATCATCGTATAAATAGATCGCTCGCGCGCCGAGAGGATTATTCGGTCCTCCCTTCAAACCGTTTCTAAATCGTGCATACTTATTCGGCTCTCTTTGGATCATGGCGTTGGTCGGCCGCCACCACGGCCATTTGGCTTTGCGCGCTACTGTGAACACGCCTGATTCGTACAAATCCTTGCGTCCAACTCCTACTCCGTAGCGGATCGCCATACCTTCTTCGAGCATGAAATACAAAAAAAAATCATCCGGTACTAAATGCAGATCTCCGGGCAGCCAATCCGTCCGACGTGCGTTTACCAGTTGAGGAAGAAAACGTTCTGGAAAAGAGGGTTGACTTGCTGCACCAGTCATAGGAACCAACACGCTGGCTGCACTGGTAGATACGAACATTCGCCTGCTAAAGTTTTTCATTTCGATGTACCCCACTAAATTGAGTTACATGAAATTGCGAACACATCGCCTCGATAAGTAGAACTCACGATCGTGTGTTCACAACTGCGAGCAGTTCGATTGTTGCTCCGAGGGTACGATCCGAACTTTCCGAAGGGAGATTTGACCAAAGCATGCCGAGCGCGTATTGGATATCTGCGCGGCAATCCACAACACCGCTCTCCAGCGTGATACAATCTTGCCTCCTCGGTCACGGGCGATAGCGGCGAGACGCTTAAGTACTTCGATAGAAACGTGTTCGTCAACTTGCTCCTGATTTGCATCCAAATCGCGAGTGAGAGCTACTGGAAAGCCCACGACGTGTGAACGATGACTTTTCGAAGGTTGGATATTGCTTCAACCTATCGTGAGTCCAGCGTCAAGATGTGGTTTCACACCTGAGCCGAACGTAGGTTCGACTCAGTAAAAAGCTTGGCGCTTGATGCGCGGTCCCGCCTCGCATATTCCGGCGCCAAATCTGCTGAGAAAGGCACGCCTTATATGACTCTGTCCGCAATCCTGCGTATCGACAAAATCCTGCTCGGCATTGTCGCCGCCGTGCTGTTACTTTCGGTCGGTATTTATTTCTACAGCACCGACTATTTCTCGCTCACCTACGCGCGTGAAGACGGCTTGGTGGAGTACGGCACTGCTCTCTTTCTCTGCGTGGCCAGCGTCGTCCTGGTGATGAACGCGCGGTCGCTAAAGGCGCGCGGCGCGGGCCTCGCCTTCGCCTGCACGCTGTTCTATGCGCTTCTCTTCTTCTTTGCCGCGGGCGAGGAGATTTCCTGGGGCCAACGTATAATCGGCTGGGAAACCGGCGAGACCTTCGAGGAGATGAACAAGCAGCAGGAAACGAACCTGCACAACCTGATTGTGCCCACGCCTTGGGGCGATTTCCACCTCGCCAAGACGCTCTTCGGTCCGATCCTAACGTTAATCGTGCTGGTCTACATTACCGTGCTGCCACTGCTCTACTCGCGCGTCAGCTGGATCAAACGTGCCGCCAATCACATTGCCGCCCCGGTGCCCGGCACACGTCACGCAATGCTCGCCGTTGCAGCAAGCCTGGTGATTGCGGTCATCGACGTTCCTCGCAAATGGGAGGTCTACGAGTTGGTCTTCTCGCTCCTGGCAACCTCGATCTTCCTCCTGCCGCAGAACAGTAAACACACGACTTTCTTGGAGGCGTGATATGAACCGCGCCGGGTTTGCCGGAGGCTGATTGATCTTAGCTACGCGGCCATGTCTGATGTTTCCAGAGTCGCGTAATAGTTTGCTTCGACCTCTCTTGGCGGAATGTATACGATGGGTTCGAGAAGACGGCGGTTGTTGAACCAATTCACCCAATACAGGGTCGCGTATTCGACTGCATCGAAACTGCGCCATGGCCCGCGTCGGTGGATGACCTCAGCATTGAACAGGCCATTGGCCGTCTCGGCCAGGGCATTGTCATAACTGTCGCAAACGCTTCCCACGGAAGGTTCTACCCCCGCCTCTGCGAGTCGCTCGGTATAGCGAATGGACAGCAATTGCGATCCGCGATCCGAGTGAAGCACCAGGCCTGATCCGGGTTGTCTCTGAAGAACGGCCTGTTGGAGGGTGTAAGGTGCGGTTACTCGTGGGACATCCCGTTTGTTGATTATAGCTTCTCTCTGAGCGCTTCGTAAGACGTCTTGACGCCAACGGTAGAAGCTGGATCGATCTATCCCGAAATAGCGGCAAGTCCTGCGACGTGACCGATCTCCTCCGCATGTCGAAGTATCCGCAACTTGCGTTGGATCTCGCGTTGGTCCTTGGTCATGAACATCTCCTTCGTCCCAAACCTCGGAGGTTAAAGAAAATGTCCCGCGAGTAACGGCATATCTACATTGCTCGGCTACCTCCGTAGCGCTTGATTTTATTGCCTCAAATCGTTGGGGCCGGGCGTGTTCGCCTCGGCCCCATTGTCTATCTTCACTTCACCTGCGTGACAGTAAGCTTTCCCTCAACCCGGTCGGCAACGAACTCGATTTCCTGACCCTCCGCCATCTTGGCCATCATTGCTTCGTCAGCGCGGAACACCATGGTCATCGCGGGCATATCAAGGTTGACGAGAGGGCCGTGAATGATTGTGACTTTGCCGGCCTCCGCGTCGATTTTCTTGATGGTCCCGCTCGTGTACTCCACGTCAGCCTGAGCTATCTGGTCACCGACCGCGACCTCACGGTGCATGCCGGCTTCGTAGTGGCCCGGGATCAGGCATGCTGCTTCGAACGTACCGGAATTCGCGAAAGTCCAGACAACCTCACCCGACGCGCCCGCATCGAGACGGATACGGTTCGGATCGTCGTGTTCCATGTCCATCTTGGCCATTTCGATCTTGTGCTCGGCATTGCGCTCGACCGTGTCGAGTACGAACTCATGCTCCAACTCACCCTTGTTGGTGATGTTGAAGCGGATGGTTTCACCCTCCTTGATGGTCATCTCTTCGCTCTCGATCAGCATCTGGCCCTCATCGTTTTCGAGCAAAGTGACGTCGATTGTGCGATCCACCTTGGCGGGGTCACCTGGCATGCCGACCATCATTTCTGTCTGTTCGGTAGGCTGGTTTTCATCATGTCCACCGCCGTGCGTGCCTGTAGCATAGGCCTGTGTGGAAAGCGCGATCGCGAGGCTTGTTGTCAGAAGAAGGTTTTTCATTTCATTTTCCTGTAGGTTGGTTTGGTTAGAGATGACGAAGGGCTGCTCAGCCCTTCGAGGCTGGTTTCTGTGTGAGAATGGTCCTGGGGCTGTTGTTGGAGGCGAATTCAGGCAACTCGCCGGTCCATTCGTAGGCCATCTCGCCCGGGGGGTTCTCGTACCAGCCGGGATCGGAGTAATCGTCCGCGTCGATGCCGTCCCGCACCTTTACGACCGAAAACATGCCGCCCATCTCGATGGGGCCGTAAGGGCCCCAACCCGTCATCATCGGGATGGTATTGTCGGGCAGCGGCATTTCCATTTTCGCCATCTCGCCCATCCCGTTCGTACCCATAGGCATGTATTCCGGCTGGAACTGACGGATCTTCTGCGTCAGCGGCTTCTTGTTGACACCGATGAACGTCGGCACGTCATGGCCCATGGCGTTCATCGTGTGGTGTGACTTGTGACAGTGGATCGCCCAGTCACCCAGATGGTCCGCGACGAACTCATAGGCGCGCATCGCGCCCACGGGGATGTCGATGCTCACCTCTGGCCATTGCGCTTCAGGCGACACCCAGCCGCCGCGTGTGCAGCCCGGTCGATCAGTATGAACGATAAATCTATGCGACGGACTGGTTTCGCCTGCCGCATGTTCTCCACCGGCTGCGCTTGCAAAAACTTGCGGCTCGCCGCGACTGCCTTAGCGGTCGAATGAAACCTGTGTCTTTCAAAAAATAGCATATTCAGCCTTTTGAAACGTGGGTACCTAGCCGAGCAAGCTATGCTCCCGCGCTGGAAGGTCAATAAAAACCAATGCTTTAGAAGCATAATTTTTGTAACGAAATGTATCCTTGATCTTTGTTGGCAATCGCGCTTTTTTAATTGTGAAAGGTACGAGACGTATGCGTTTTTTCAAATTGACACGAATGGCTCATATTCTGTCGCTCATCGCCTTGATGGTAGCGGCCATGCCTTTTATCGGATCTGAAGCTGACTCGCCGCAACAAGATTGGAGCCACGTCGCCGCAATGGACGTTCGTGACTGTGGCGGACATCTTGTGTCGGACGATACTATCCCCGGTTGCCGTGGTATGATGGTGCATTGCGTCACTTTTTCTAACGGCGATCATGCGCTAGCCGAACCAAAGCTCCTTATCGTTCACGTTTATCATGGCTCGCGCGCGGTCTACGCGGAAAGCTTGACGCCGGAAGCGTCTTCGCCCCCTCCGCGAGTGTGAACGGGCTTCGATTCTCATCCCTGCATCATACGGCTAAGGTTTCCGGTCTCGTCCAAAGAAGAAACGGCGTGAACGTGTGACTGGCTCGCCTGTTGGGGTGGTCCTGAAACACCTCGGGTACTCGCGGGGTCACTCCTTGGAAACTACTCGAGGTCTGCCTTAGTCGGGCGAACCTTCGACTCAATCATCACAAAGGAGAAGAGTATGCGACTCTTCAAAGCAAAACAGTGTGCGCTTTCCGAAACAGCACTCAGTTCTTCGGAACATCTGGCAAAAGGTCTGTCCCGGCGTCAGTTCGGTTTGACCGCGGCTGCCGCGCTTGCCATGCCGACGGTATTGCGCGCGCACGGATCACCAAAAATCACATCGAAAGGGACCTATGATGTCACTGTCGACCGGGTTCGGATCAACACTGGAAACTTTCGGAAAATGGGCGTCGGTTACAACAAGAGCCAGATTCCAACGATCCTGCGTTTCAGGGAAGGCGAGGAAGTCACCATTAATGTGACCAATAATCTTCGCGAGAGCACTTCTATACATTGGCACGGGCTTGTCCTGCCATTCCGGCAGGACGGCGTCCCTGGCATCAGCTTCAACGGTATCGCCCCGGGTGAAACCTTCACCTACCGCTTTCCGATTCAGCAGGCGGGCACGTATTGGTTTCACAGCCACTCAGGCTTTCAGGAACCCGATGGTGCTTACGGTGCCATTGTGATCGAGCCGCGCGATGGTGAACGGCTTGGGGCAAATCGCGATTATGTCGTGCAACTGGCCGACAAACACCCGCATCCGGGCAGCCGGATCATGCGGAATCTCAAGAGGATGCCGGATTATTACAACCGCTCGCAACGCACGTTGCAGACCCTGATCAAGGATTCGCGTCAGGACGGCCTAAAGGCAGCCCTCAAGGACCGCGGAATGTGGGGCCGGATGCGAATGATGCCAACCGACATCGAGGATGTGCAGGGATACACGGCGCTCATCAACGGACGAAGCACCTCGCAAAACTGGACAGGACTATTCCGGCCAGGTGAGAAGATCCGCCTACGGATCATCAATTCTTCGGCCATGACCTATTTCGATATGCGTATTCCTGGCCTGAAAATGACCGTGGTCCAGGCTGATGGCAATGACGTCAAGCCAGTCACGGTTGACGAGTTGCGTGTCGCCGTAGCCGAAACGTATGACGTCATCATCCAGCCGCGGGAAAACAAAGTTTATAGCATCATTGCCGAATCAATGGGTCGCACTGCGCTCGTTCGTGGGACTCTATCGCCAAAAAAAGGTTATGCCGGGGCCGTGCCGCGGCTCAGGTCCAAGCCATTGCTCACAATGGCCGACATGAGCGGCATGATGGGGATGGATATGGGTGACCACGTCATGCAGAACGCAAGTGGCATGCAGACCATGAGTGGAATGGAGCACTCAAAAATGCAGGGTATGAATAAGCCCGGCATGAACGGCATGGAGAACTCTGGCATGAATATGTCAGGCAATCACGACCCATTCTATGCGCCAGGGAGCGGGCTGACACCCAAGGCCTATAACGGCGGCAAGTTCCTGTCCTACACGGATCTGCGCGCTGCGCGGCCGCTTTACCGGAACCGCGCTGCCTCGCGCACCATTGAACTGCGTCTGACGGGCAACATGGAGCGTTACATCTGGTCGATCAACGGAGTAAAATACGAGGATGCCGACCCAATCGTGCTGAATTATGGCGAACGGGTGCGCATCCGCTTCATCAATGAGACAATGATGGCGCATCCAATGCACCTGCACGGGATGTGGTCGATCATCGATACCGGTCAGGGCGCGCGTAACCCCATCAAGCACACGGTGAGCGTCCAACCCGGCACGACAACCGACATAGAGGTAGAGGTCGATGCCCCTGGACAGTGGGCTTTCCATTGTCACCTCTCTTACCACGCTGACGGTGGCATGTTCCGCAAAGTCGTAGTCAGAGGGCGCCCAGCCTGAACCAGTCAGTAAAAGGAAAATCAAGATGAAACGTTTCAAACTGGCCGGACTTGCCGGCCTCTTTCTGCCATGGGCTCAGGTCACATACGCCGAGCCGCTTATCTGGGGTTTCCAAGCGGAGCAGTTCGAATATCGCGCGATGGATGGTGAGGATGCCTTCGTATGGGATTTTGATGCTCTGGCGGGATCGGATGAGTTGAAATTCGTCTGGAGAAGCGAAGCCGAGCTTGGCCTCACATCGGATGATTTCGAAAAATTGGAAAACCAGGCGCGACTTCAGTTTCCAGTTTCGCCTTTCTTTGATGCCGTAGTGGGGGCTTATGCGGATACGCCGGGTGGGGCACCTGACCGCTACGCTGGTGTGGTAGGCCTCAAAGGCCTCGCGCCGCAGTGGTTCGAGATCGATGCCGATCTTTTCGTGTCTGATCACCCATTCTTCCGTTTCGAGGCAGAGTATGAGGCACTGTTGACCAACCGCCTGATTTTCACGCCGAGCATCGAAGTTGATATGCCCCTGAAGGATGATCTGGCGCGCGAACGCGGCGCTGGCGGTGCTATAGTGGAGATCGGAGCGCGGCTCAGCTATGACGTCATCGACCGCGCTTTTTCTCCTTATGTCGGCGTTAACTACGAGGCCTCTTATGGCGACACGAAGGACATCGTCAAAGCAAATGGTGAAGATACTGATGCATTTTCGATCGTCTTCGGTACGCGCCTAATGTTCTGAAAATTTTGTCGCCCCGGCTGCAAGCCCGGGCGACTTTCAAACTATGCAATCCCCAAAGGGAGCGTGAGAGATTAACAGCCAAACTTGAAACGAAACCGTGATGAGTGGACGGGGACACGCGGGTCACATGCGGTAGAGCGGACGCAGCATGGCAATTTCAGCTTAACGAGGTCGCTGTCGATGTGCGCGAGATGATGGGCCAGGCCGTCGACGCCGCGTGAAATGGAGATTCTACGATTACGTCTTGAGCTTCCATCAGCTGGAAGCCCTAGGGTCGTAGCGACCCGGACGCAATCCCGCCAGATACGAGGACGCACCGCACCATGTCGAACGATAGAAGCCAAGTCGGCTGGATCACTACAGATACGCTGGGTCCGAGTGCCATCGGTTCGGGGTTGTTCCTCGTATTTGCGCCCGTTCACCTTTGGGTGCCCGAACAGGTCTCGGTCGCAATCGCGGCCCTGACACTGGCCGTGATCGGGGGCGCCTATATCGGTTTCGGCGCCTCCTCTGGCTTGGCCCGGCAGTTCTGGTTGGAATTCGGGGCCGCTGCCTTCTACGCGTTTGTGGCGCTTGTTGGTCTGCTCTGGTCCCCGCTCGCGTTGCCGCTGGGACTGGCGGCGCATGCGGCCTGGGACCTGCTGCACAGTATTAGCGCCTTCGGTGCACCGGTGCCGAAATGGTACATTCCCTACTGCGTGGTCTTCGATCTGCTGGCCGCCGGTTTTCTCCTCATCCTTTATCTACCGTGAGGGCGGTCAGGTGGCACAGGGCATCACGGTTGGAACAGGCGCAAAAATCGTCCTCGCGGTCGCGCTCGTGGCCGCTGCGGCGGCGCTGTTCCTTGGGCCCTTATCAGGCTTCGAGGAAGACCTCAGCGGCGAGCGGATATCGGCCTCTGTGAGCGCCGCCGGCGCATGGGGGCCGATCGTCATCATCGCCCTCATGACGATCGCCATCGTCGCCACGCCGATCCCAAGCGCACCTATCGCCTTGGCGGCAGGTGCCGCATACGGACATACGATCGGCACCATTTACATCGTCATCGGCGCCGAACTCGGCGCCTTGGCGGCCTTCGCTCTGGCACGGTTCCTGGGGCGCGATGTGCTGACCAGAAGGTTGGGCGAGACGGTGGACAAGGGCTGGCTCGGATCGCAGAACGCGCTGGCCCTGACCGTGTTCGCCAGCCGGCTGATGCCGTTTATCTCGTTCGACATCGTCAGCTACGCTGCCGGTCTCAGCTGCCTGCATTTCTGGCGTTTCGCTGTAGCGACGCTTGCCGGCATCATCCCAGCCAGTTTCGTTCTCGCGCATTTCGGTAACGAGGCGGTGAGCGGCGAGCCCGGGCGAGCCGCCTGGGCCGCTGTCGGGCTGGGGGCACTGACGCTGACCCCCCTTATCGTCGGGGCGATCCGCGAGCAGCGCGGAAGGAAGGCTCGCTCATGACCGCGACCCCCAGGCCCGACGCGCGCCCGTCCCCGGGCTGGAGAGCCGTTCGCGCGCTGATCCGCCGCGAGCTGTTGCGGACTTGCCGCTGGCAACTGGGCAATCGGGCATTGCACCTTGCGGATGGCGAAAAGGTGCGCTGGCTGCCTGAAGACATCGAGCGTTTTCTCGTCACGCTCGATCGTGCAGCGGAAGAGATGCGGGAGATTGCCGGATTGCAGACCCTGCCCGATTGCGGCAGCCGGCTGATGGTGGAGCTTGCCATCTACACCGTCGCCGCCGATGCGCGCTCTGCGGCGCCCCGGGGCCGAGACGGGGTGCGCGCACGCGGTCGTCACCGATGTCGGTTGGGAACTCTACCGCCGGATGCTGCGCCTGTCGTCGCTGTCCGCGCGACTCTTCAGCCGCGATCCCGGGCGCAGGCTGCGCTGGACGATCCGGGCGCTGCTGGTGTTTCCCTTCCACCCGGTCGGCGCCCCGGGCCTTGCTGCGCGCGTCTTTCGCGATGGCGACGACCTGCAAACGCATTTCGCACATGCCCGCCGCAAACATTTGCCCGGGCGGCCGCAGCGCATCGCGCGGAGCCCGAACTGCTGGAAGCCTTTCGCGAAAGTTGGAGCCTCAACGACCGGCCCGGCGCTAATCTCATCGCCGGGGATGGCAAGCGGGGGCATTCCCGCAGACCGCAGACGCTCTCGGCCGGGAAGGCACGCGCATCCAAAAAGGGAAATGTCTAGATGAAATCTGAATACAAGGCGAACAGTATAAGCCTCGCGGATGCCATCGCGATGGGGACGGGCGTGATGATCGGTGCCGGTATATTCGCGCTGACCGGACAGATCGCACAGCTTGCCGGACCGCTCTTTCCGCTGTCCTTCATCGCCGGTGCGCTTGTCACTGCGTTCAGCGCATCTACCTACGTCAAGATGTCCAATGTCTACCCTTCGGCCGGAGGCATCGCGATGATTCTGCAGAAGGCCTATGGCCCGACGACCGTCGCCGCGGGGGCCGCGTTGCTCATGGCCCTATCGATGGTCATCAACGAAAGCCTCGTTGCGCGGACTTTCGCCACATATTCTTTGGAGGGATTAGGCGTCGAGCAGACCAACTGGTTGGTTTCTACCCTCGGTGTGGGTCTGATTGTGTTTGCCTATCTCATCAACGCTGCCGGCAACCGGTCGGTTGGGTTGTTCTCGATCGTCATGGCTATCCTAAAGGTGGGAGGTATCACGCTTTTCGGGGCGGCGGCGCTCTGGGCAGGCGGTATTTCGTTCGAGGCGGCGACGGACGGGCAATCGACGCAAATCACCGGCTTCGTGGCCTCCGTTGCGCTTTCGATCCTCGCTTTCAAAGGGTTCACCACGATCACCAATAGCGGTGCCGAAGTGACCAATCCGAACCGTAATATCGGTCGGGCCATCGTTGCGTCCATCGGCATCTGCGTTATCGTTTATCTTCTCGTCGCCTTCGCCGTCGGTTCCAGTCTTAACCTTGAAGAGATCATCGCTGCAAAAGACTATGCCCTTGCTGAAGCCGCAGGGCCGACCTTGGGCCGCAAGGGCTTCTACCTGACTGTCCTACTGGCCATCGTCGCCACGTCCTCAGGACTGATCGCGAGCATTTTCGCGGTCTCTCGAATGCTTGCCATGCTGACCGACATGAAACTGATCCCCCACAGCCACTTCGGCATGCCGGGTGCGATCCGAGACCATACTTTGGTCTACACCGTGGTTATCGCCAGTTTCCTAGCGGTGTTCTTCGATCTCAGCCGGATCGCCTCGCTCGGTGCGTTCTTCTATCTGGTGATGGACATCATCATCCATTGGGGCGTGTTTCGGCACCTGCGACAGGAAATTGGTGCCGTGGGGGCTATTCTGCTCAGCGCGATCGCGCTCGACATCGTCGTGCTAGCGGCGTTTGCCGCTCTGAAATGGCAGAGCGATCCGCTGATCGTGCTGGTGTCCGTCGGGATGATGGCAGCTGTCTTTGCCTTCGTGGGGCTCTTTCTCCGCCGCCGCCCGCCGCAGGAGGCACACTCCCAATCTCACTCGAAAATGTAGGAGAGAATCCGATGCTGACCGCCGCATTGCCCTTTCCCGACATCGGCCACGAAGTCTTTTCGTTCGATATCTTCGGATTCCACCTCGCGCTGCGCTGGTATGCGCTCGCGTATATCGTCGGCATACTCATTGGCTGGCGTATTTGCGTTCGGGCCGCCAGGCGGCCCGCAATCTGGCCGAGCGCGGGGGCGCCGATGAAGCCCGCACAGGTCGACGACCTTCTGACATGGATCATCCTCGGCGTCATCATCGGGGGGCGCCTCGGCTATGTCCTATTCTACCAGCCGCAATACTACCTGCAAAACCCGTCAGAGATCCTGATGGTGTGGCAGGGTGGCATGTCCTTCCACGGCGGGTTTCTCGGGGTGACGGTTGCGGCTCTCGTTTATTGTCTGCGCTGGCGTTTGCCATTACTGAGCACGGCGGATCTCTTGGCGCTGGCGACGCCGCCGGGGCTCTTTCTCGGGCGTCTCGCGAACTTCACGAATAACGAGCTTTGGGGCCGCCCCACCACAATGCCCTGGGGGGTCGTCTTTCCGGGCGAAGCCGCGCAGACCAGCCCCGGCATCGAGGGGCTCTGCGCGAGGCACCCGTCGCAGCTTTACGAAGCGTTGCTCGAAGGAATGGTGCTGTGCATCCTTATGCTGGTTCTGGCATGGCGAAAGGGCTGGCTGAAAAGGCCCGGTGCCCTGACAGGGGTGTTTCTTGCGGGCTATGGCATGTCCAGGGCCTTCGTCGAGTTCTTCAGGCAGCCGGATTTGCAATTCGTAAGTGAGGATAACCCAATCGGACACGCCCTGCATTTCGGAACCTGGGGACTAACGATGGGGCAGGCGTTGTCGCTGCCAATGATCTTTGCCGGACTGGCATTGATCTGTTGGGCTTTTCGCATGCAACAGCGAGATCGCGACCAGAAGACAACCGAGACATTGTAAGTTTCGATCCGCTCGAACCTATGCAATGAAACGCTGCGCGCCGTTTATCCCAAAACGAGAATCAAGTCATCCGACAGCGAAAGGTCCGGAATGTGAAGGTTCTCTGGTGCGGGTCCTTTTCTGATGCGCCCGGCGGTGTCATAATGCGAGCCGTGGCAAGGGCAAAACCAACCTCCAAAATCGCCGGAGCCGTTTCCAAGCGGAACGCATCCCAAGTGAGTGCAAACGCCAATCATGACCAAATACTCTTCGCGGCCGGGAACTGCCCGGTGCTCATCGGTCGCCGGCACGTCCCCGTCGAAGTTGGGGTTTCTTGCGATCGCATCAGGTAGGTCGGCGACACTTTCGGAACGCGCCGCAGAAATTTCCTCTTCAGTTCGATAGCGGATGAACACCGGTTTTCCCCGCCACTTCAAAGTGAGTTGCGTGCCGGGTGTCAGCTTGGAAATATCCACGCGGATACTGAGCAAAGCTCTGACATCAGCGGCAGGGTTCATCTGGTTAACAAGCGGCCAGATGGCCGCGCCCGTGACTACGGCCCCTGCCCCGGCAGTTGCATAATATAGGAAATCGCGTCGCTCTGCATGGTCAATAGACTTTGTCGTAGCTCCTCTTAGGGGATTTCAGCACTGGAAGCTCAAGCAGATTCTTGTAACAGACTGTATCGCTACCGGCCTGAACGGTATTCCGGGGGGCGTGGAAAGGTAGTGCACAGCAATCAACAAGCTCAGATGTCGCGACTGCTTGACTCGGCATTTTCTTCGGCGTTCAAACCTGCAAAACCCCAAACATCCTTACGACTTCCTTCGACGACGAAATTGATGTAAGCGAGTCTGGCTTGTAGATATGCCGTTACTCGCGGGACATTTTCTTTAACCTCCCAGGTTTGGGAAGAAGGAGATGTTCATGACCAAAGATCAACGCGAGATCCAACGCAAGTTGCGGATACTGCGACATGCGGAGGAGATCGGTCACGTCGCGAGGACTTGCCGCTATTTCGGGATAGGTCGATCCAGCTTCTACCGTTGGCGTCAAGCCTATGCGGAGCGTGGCGAAGCTGGCCTGATCAACGCGCCGCCCATTCCCAAGTGGCATGCCAATCGGACGCCGCCTGAGCGCGAGAACAAGGTACTTTATCTTCGGCGCAAGTATCACCTCGGCCCGATGCGGATCGTCTGGTACTTGGAGCGCTATCACGACATCAAACTGTCTGACGCCACGGTTTCGCGCATCCTGCGCCGCCATGGGCTGAACCGCCTCCCTCGCGGCACTCGCATGCGCAAGGTTCACACCAAACGTTATCAGAAGCAGGTACCCGGCCATCACATCCAGATGGATGTTAAGTTCCTGACCTTCATTGACTAGAAAGGTGAGAAGGTACGCCGGTTCCAATACACCGCCATCGATGACGCAACGCGGGTTCGGGCGCTGAAGATTTACGAAAAGCACACCCAAGCCAATGCAATCAACTTTGTTGACCACGTCGTTGAAAAGTTCCCGTTCCGCATCCGCGAAATCAGGACGGATAATGGCCATGAGTTCCAGGCCAAATTCCATTGGCATGTCGAGGATCTTGGCATCCGCCATGCTTACATCAAGCGCGGGACGCCGCAGCTGAACGGTAAGGTGGAACGGTCACACAGGTCGGATGGGCAGGAATTCTACCAGTTGCTGAGCTACAAAGGCGATGTCGATCTTGAAGCAAAGTTGGGCGAATGGGAGCGCTTCTACAACTTCCACAGGCCGCATGGCGCACATAACGGAAAGACGCCTTACGAAGCGCTCAGAGAGAAGCTATAATCAACAAACGGGATGTCCCACGAGTAACCGCACCTTACAATCATCCAGATCTCGCGCCCTTTCATGCGACCCATCGCCGTCTGAATGCCAGTATCGATGGCTTTGGTGGCGTTGACTACGCCAAGAAACCCACCCAGCAGGAGCACAAACAGCGCTACATCAATTGCGTTCGCCGCATAACTGTC
The DNA here is from genome assembly GCF_028807495.1 of Roseovarius sp. SK2. Classification (NCBI taxonomy): domain Bacteria; kingdom Pseudomonadati; phylum Pseudomonadota; class Alphaproteobacteria; order Rhodobacterales; family Roseobacteraceae; genus Roseovarius; species Roseovarius sp. SK2. Next base: position 94,626 of record NZ_JARAMK010000012.1, on the reverse strand, counting down.
CGGGTCATAGAATCCTGCCACGGGAGCTAGCATGACTTCGACAAAGCCCTGCGGATTGGGATCGACGGTCTGGTAGGTTCCCGGCACGGCGACTTCACGCCCGACCTCTTCGTTCATCGCACGATCATATTGTCCTGCGGGGATGATCCAGGTCAGGGCTGCGACAATGATGATTAAGACAAAAAGGATCGAGTACGCGGTCGGAAACCATGACGATACGCCATCACTGTGTGATTCCCTATCGGTTGGATTGTCGCTCATGGGTCCGCTCCCGTCTTGTCATTGAGTTGCGTCATGTGTCTGCGTGAGGTTTGGCAAGAAGGCGGGAACACGCGCGGCATACGCGTCGAACCTGTCTCCGAACGCGGCCCGGGTTTCCCGCTCCTCTGCGCGAGCAAGCCGCACGTACATCCAGATCAACACCGGATACATTGCCAGTGTCAGCAATGTCGGCCACTGGACCAGAAAGCCGTTCAAAACGAGGATGAAGCCCACGTATTGCGGATGTCGGACGCGCGAATAGGGACCACTGGTAGCCAGCGTGCCGTTCCGTTGGGCTTGGTAGAGCACTCGCCAGGCAGCCGAGATCATCCAGAACCCAAGCCCGATCAGAACGAAGCTCAGGATGTGGAAAGGACCAAAATGGGGATTCGCCTGCCAGCCGAAGAGCATTTCCGGAAGGTGGCCGGCATCGTGCGAAAACCAGTCAATGCCCGGATATGAGGTCTGCAACCAACCGGACAGCAGATAAATCGTGAAAGGAAAGCCATACATTTCAGTAAACAGCGCAACGAGAAACGCGCTGAAAGCTCCAAAGCTGCGCCAGTCGCGCGCCGTTTGCGGCTTGAAGAAGCTGAATGCAAAAATGATGAAAATGGCCGCATTCAGCAGGGCAAATATCCACAGCCCATATCCTGAATCATGCATCATGACTTGTCACCTCCGCCATGACCCCCGTGCCCACCATGCATGAAGAGATGCATTACGACGCATCCAAGAAGAAGCAGCGCGAGAAACCCATTGCCGCCGAAAATATGGACACGATGTTCGAATGCGAGGAGGAACGCTCCAATCCCCAGAGCAATCAGAAGAAAGACGCCTGTGCGAGATTTCCAAAAGCCCTTTTCCTGATTGTCGTGGTTATGATTGTGCTCAGTCATTTACTTTGATCCTGTTGCTGTCGAAGGGAGAAATTGTCTGCCGTCATTGGCTCAGAACTTCAGTCGTCTCAGCCTCAAGGAGTTCAGCACAACCGACAGCGATGACGCACTCATCGCGAAAGCGGCGAAGATGGGGCCGATCAGGATGCCGAAGAATGGATAGAGTACGCCCGCGGCGATCGGCACGCCCGAGGCGTTGTAGATAAGCGCAAAGAACAGGTTCTGGCGGATGTTGCGCATCGTGGCCTGGCTCAGCTTTCGGGCGCGCACGATGCCGTCCAGGTTGCCTTTGACCAGAGTGAAGCCCGCGCTCTTGATAGCGACGTCTGCGCCGGTGCCCATGGCAATGCCGACATCGGCCTGTGCCAGCGCCGGGGCATCATTGACCCCGTCGCCCGCCATCGCGACTTTCCGACCCTGCTCCTGCAATTCCTTGATGATCCGGGCCTTGTCCTCGGGAAGGACATCGGCGCGGATTTCGTCAATGCCAAGGCGGTTCGCGACGGCCAGCGCGGTGCGCTCGTTATCGCCGGTGGCCATGATGATGCGGAACCCCAGTTCGTGCAGCGCCTCGAGGGCGGTGGGCGTGGTCTCCTTCACCGGGTCGGCCACGCAGACGAGCCCGGCGATCGTGCTGTCGAACACGATGAACATGACGGTCTCACCCTCGTCGCGCCGCGCATTGGCGGCATCCACCAGGGCACCGCTATCCAGCCCCATGTCTCGGATCAGCGCCGCATTACCCAAGGCAACTGCCTTGCCATCGACGCGGCCCTTGACGCCCTTGCCGGTCACCGCCTCGAAATCCTCGGCCTTTGCGAAATCCACGCCGCGTTCCTCTGCACCACGCACGATAGCCTCGGCCAGTGGGTGTTCCGACCCACGTTCGAGCGAAGCGGCGAGACGCAGCACCTCGGCCTCGTCATGGCCGTCTTCGGGCAATACCGCCACCAGCCTGGGCTTGCCTTCGGTCAGGGTTCCCGTCTTGTCCACGATCAGTGTGTCGATCTTCTCGAACCGTTCCAGTGCTTCGGCGTTCTTAATCAGCACACCCAACTGCGCCCCCGTACCCGTCGCGGTCATGATCGACATCGGCGTGGCAAGGCCAAGCGCGCAGGGGCACGCGATGATGAGCACCGCCACCGCCGAAACAAGGCCATAGGCCATGGCCGGGTCCGGTCCCCAGATCGACCAGACGACGAAAGACACGATGGCGACCGCTATGACAGCCGGCACGAACATGCCTGCCACCTGATCGGCATATTTCTGGATCGGCGCGCGGCTGCGCTGCGCATCGGCGACCATCTGCACGATCTGGCTGAGCATCGTGTCAGCGCCGACGCGCGTGGCTTCGATCACGAGGCTGCCGGTGCCGTTGATCGTGGCGCCGGTGACGGGTTCGCCGGCGACTTTCTCGACGGGAACAGGCTCGCCGCTGATCATCGACTCGTCCACCGAGGAGCGCCCTTCGACGACGACCCCATCGACCGGCACCTTATCGCCGGGCCGGACACGCAGGTGATCGCCCAGTTGCACCTGCTCGAGCTCGATCTCTTCCTCGGTTCCATCGGGGCGGATCACCACCGCTGTCTTCGCAGCCATGTCCAAGAGGGCGCGAATCGCCTTTCCGGTACCTTCGCGGGCGCGCAGTTCCATGACCTGCCCAAGAAGAACCAGCGTGACGATCACGGCGGCGGCCTCGAAGTAGACACCGACGTTGCCGTTCTCATCGCGGAAACCCGCTGGGAATATCTGGGGCGCAATGACCGCAAGGATACTGAATATGTAGGCCGCGCCCACGCCCATCCCGATCAGACTGAACATGTTCAGGTTCATCGTTCGGAAGGAGTGGTAACCGCGCACGAAGAACGGCCAGCCCGACCACAAAATCACCGGCGTCGACAAGGCAAGTTCCAGCCAGAGAGATGTCCGTTCGCCCAGCAATTCCATGAAATAGGTGAAACCGACGAACGGCCCCATCGCGAGGACCAGGACCGGGATGGTTAGAACGGCACCGACCCAGAACCGCCGGGTGAAATCGACCAGTTCGGGGTTAGGGCCTTCGTCCTCTGCGCTGACGGTCTCGGGCTCCAGCCCCATACCGCAGATCGGACAGGAGCCGGGGCCGGGATGTCTGACTTCGGCGTGCATCGGGCAGGTATACACCGTGCCGGCGTAGCCTTCGGGCACGGTGTCGTATTCACCCCCCTTGACCCCCGCTGTTGCGGCGCCGTGGGCGTGACTGTGGCCGGAGTGATCATGGCCGTGATGGGCGTGGTCCGCGGCCTCGCCCTCGGGGACCAGGAACATGCCGCATTTCGGGCATTTCCCTTCTTCGGTGCCACGTATCTCGGGGTGCATCGGGCAGGTGTAGACTGTGCCGGTGTGGCCTTCCGGAACCGTGTTGAAAGTTTCCGGGTCGTCAGCCTCCCTTACTGGCTGGCCTTTGCTGTCGTTCATTTTGCGTCCTTTCCTGTCCCGTTCCGTCGAGATGCTGTCTATCCCCGATCCGAGATCTCAAAAATGTGCCCGTGGCCGGCTGAAATCAGGTGTCTTCGCTGACCTGTTTTCAGACAGGCATGTTTTTCAGCTCTTCCATCTGCCTCGCTGCCACATTCTTCGGCTATGACCCATGCCGGAGCGGGCCGGACAACATCGGCAATTCATGTCCTTTTCCTTCCCGAAAAGAAGTTGAACGTCGGCACGAAGATCACGGCGATGTACCAGCCATAGGCAAAGCTCTCGACCAGCCCCAGAAAGGCGCTCGACCAGCTGATCCAGGCCACGCCGGGCAGAAGTGGTAGCCAGGCTTGATACATGGTGGCGGTCGGGAACAGCAGGCCGAAGATAACGCAAAGCACGAAGCTGATCGCCAACAGAGTCCCAAGGGCCATGCCTAAGGGATAGATGCGAACAGGTGTGCGATCAGACATAATTTCTCCTTCCAAACTCTTTGGGGATGTCTCGCTGGGGAGATGACTGCACCCACAGCCAAAGAGGTGTCACGAGGTTTCCTGTATCGTTTTGTCACGATGGGTGCCGAAGATGGCTCCCGATGTGTGATCTTGTTCGAGGGGAATCCGGATGGCTATATCGCGATTTCCCCATGCGTAAGACGAGTGGGCGAGAAACAGGGCACAGAGTCCTGCAAAGGCGCTTAGCGAAATCATGACTATGTTGTCCTTCTTTTGGATGAATGTTGAAAAGTTACCGGCCTAACCTTCTCGCTACGCGAGACCGTGACGCGGTCGATCTCAATTATTGCTGCAGCAGCATCTCCCGCAGCGTGCAGCGGTCGATCGGGCCTCGGGCCGGACTTCGGTGGCTAGACTGACAGAACTGCCGCCACAGCACCCACCGGGCTTTGCGGTTTGGGTTTTATCGTTTTGGATGGTATTTTGAGCCATCTTTTTCTCCTTCAATCCTGGTTTCATATTGAAGACGCCTGCCACGTCATTTCATTACAGGGAAATCGGTGGATTTCGCGACCGATCCAGCGGGTCACTTCGTTCCGCTTTTCAGCAACAGATCGGGCGCGAGGCTTTAGGGCGGAATATCGAGATTTCGCGGCGCGGCATCTTTTCGAGTTCGGTCCGACTGATCGCAATGCGATCCGTGGCAAGGGCCAAACCATCCGCCGAACCCTCAAGCGCTAGAGCTATCCTGACCGACCGGCACACACCCCAATTGGGTGTACACAACTATCACGACCACCCACTCACCTCCCTCGCCAGCCGACCTCTTTTGATCGCGCGCCAGCATCACCCGGTCTTTGTTGGAGTTATCCTCAATGGCATCAATCGGATCAACTAGCTCTTCGAGATCTGTCGCGCGCGCCCCGGAAATCACCTCAGGCGAACGCCGCCATATGAAGGCGGGCTTGCCTGCCCAGTCATCCGTGATCCTGGACCCTACCGCTACGTCCGTCAGATCGAAGATACTGGTCGATTGGCTGATGACATCTACCGAAGGGTTCATGGAATTGATCAGCGGTCAGACCGCAGCGGCCCTTGCGACTACTCCGGTGGCTGCAGCGGCATAGTAGAGAAAGTCTCGCCGACGGCTGCGTTTGGGACACCAATTGTCTGTTTTGAATTGGACATCTTGTTCCCCGTCGCTTGCTGTTGGTCGAGTTCACGACGGCCATTAGCCGCAGCGCTGTTCGTTTGGTTTTTGCTGCTATCAGGCCGCTACTTCCGTAGCTTTGAATTGCTGGTCTCATTTGAAACAACAGGAGACGGTCTTTCGGTATCTAGCAGCAGAACCACGAGTTCGGTCGCCATATCGCGACGTAATCCGGCAAGGAGGTAGGCGCAGTCCTTGGGCCCGAGGCCCAAAATTCTGGCCGCTTCAACCAGACTCTGGCCGTCACTTTCGATCCGCCGAAAGAGTTCTTGGGAAACCGGCGCATCGGCATGGTGCGAATGCGACGCGCATGCGCAGCCCATCCGGTGAACGAGACTAAACAACTCCGTTGAGGCGGCGAGGCGCTTATGGATTGCCGGATCCGATGTATTGTCCTCTCCGCTGATCATTTTGGTGTCTCCCGCCATGATGCCCGGATATGGGCTTTCACGGAAGTCGACGCTTCCTGGCAGAAACCATTACAAGCTGGGCCTATTCACCCAGCATTAGTTGGATGCGTCCTTGGGAGCACAGTGGGTCTGATCCTCGGGGTTTTCGCAGCCGATCGGAGGGCAGTAGCAGTCATCCCAACCTGTCTTGCAACACTTGCCACAATGACCCGTCAGCGCATCGCGCAAGGCCGCGCGGGCACGATGCAGACGCACGCCAAGCGCGTTGCGGGTCAGGTCCATGTCGACGGCGACCGCAGCACGGTCCTCCTCTCCGAAGTCGATCCGACGAATCAATTCTGCATCTGCATCCCGCAGCGCCGGGATCAGACCATCCAGGCAACGGCAAAACTGCGCCATCTGTGCGGGGGCATCATCAGCCAGTGCCTCGGGTTCACTGCCATACGCTTCGGCGAGGCGCCCCCGGCGAGCCACCTTACGGAAATGATCGTTCATCGTCGATCGCAAGATGGCGTAGAGCCAGGAATCCATTCGCTCCACATCTCGCAGCTGGTCTTTGCGCGTCAGCACCCGAACGCAGAATTCCTGCAAAATATCGTCCGCATCCGCCTTGTTGCCCAAACGGCGCACCAGAAATCCCAGAAAGGCTTGCCTACCCTCTGCAAGCGCGATCTCGGCCGGGTCGTGGTCGTGGGCGGGTTCCCGTGTTTCTTTGTCTGGCTCCGTCATATCTCATCCCTCCATTTCATTGAGATGCGAGCACATTGCATTAAGTTCGACAAAACGCGGCACTCAAGTTCGTTCATCGAAGGTGACGGATAAACGACCGGTTCTCGGTTGCTTTGGAGGGTTGCGTCTTCAAACCTCATTGAGTGTCCGTTCCTTTCCGCAGTGAACCATCGCTATTCCTAAAAATATCATAACGATGCCTGCAATTTGTAACACAGAGAGCCACTCACCATAGACCACGATACCCAAGGTCAGTCCAAAAACCGGAATGAGAAAACTGAAGGCATTGGCACGATTCAATGGAACTGTTTCAAGCGCTGAGAACCACAGCCAATAGACAAGTGCCGATCCTGCCATCGCCAGGACGAGAAGCGACGCGATGAATGCGGGCGCCCAGTTAATTGTAGTTGGCTCCTCCATGGATATCGCCGCAATGACGAGTGGTACGCTACCTAACAGCATCTGCACGCCCATTGCCGAAAGGCTGTCCACCTTTCCTGCAATGGATTTTATCAGGACGTTGCTAAGCGTAACGCCAGCGGCTGCAAGAATGATGTACAAAACGCCAATGGCATAACTCTCGTTCCCGTCTGTCAGAAAATCCGGCAGGGCAATTAGCACAATCCCCGCAAATCCAGCAAACAAACCTGCGCTACCAATTAAGGACAGCTTTTCCCCGAGCCAGAACGCCGCGAGGACAGCTGCCAGAAGAGGTTGCGTGTTCGCTATTACTGTCGCAAGTCCCGGTGAGACAAACTCTGCCGCATGAAACATCCCGAGAAAGCCAAGACTCGTCGCACCGAAGCCAACTCCCGCTAGCGTCAACCAAACTCGGTGCCCTCGCGGAAACGGTCGCCCTAAGATCAACGCCAAAACTGTAAGCACGCCGCCTGCGAGGAGCGCCCTCATGGCGGCAAAAGTTAAATGAGGCGAGTATTCGAGCCCGGCCACGATGACCGGGAAGCACAAGGCCCAGAGCACCATCGCAAGGACAATCTTCAGGGCCGCTACTGGTGTCATGTGTGGTCCTTTCATCGAACCGGCTCACGTTCATTCTGTCTACGATCTACAGGATCAAGCGTCAGATACCGAAGAAACCTGTCACCAAATGTAACCAGGTCGACTTCTGCGACAGACCATTACACGACAAGTCCGGGCGCCTGTTGCGCGACACGTCGCGTTTGCCATGTTGGACCTACAACACGCCAAAAATGGAGGCTTACAATGAAACGCAACACCACGCTCATTCTCGCAACCGCATTTGCTACGGCTCTCGGCGGCGCAGCGCTCGCGGACATGGGATATGTAACCGGGCATCATGATCTGCCCGACCGCGATAACAACATCCACATGAACGATACGATGCGCGGCCATTTCGATCACGCCGATCAAAACAAGGACGGCAAGGTCACGCGCGCGGAGATGGAGGCCCATATGGAGGCTGCATCAGAGTTCAAGAGCATGTTCGAAGAGCGCTTTGACAATCCGCAGCGAGGCCAATGAAGCTATACAACAGGCGCTCTGGCTGACAAAGGAAAGTCAAATTCTCTGCAGCTTAAACACGACTGTGGCGCTCAAAATGCGCCGCAGTCAGCTGAAGTCTCATAACGGCTATGGCCTTCTTTTCGTCCGTGCTTCGCCTCGCGATAGAGAACGCTAAGTCGACGCGATTCACCGATTCCGGTTTCGGATAGCGTCGGAAATCAACACGGAAACCTATGCGAAAACAAGGAGCGACCCTATGAGATTGCCGTTACTAGCAATCGGTGCAGTAGTACTCACTAGCAGCGCTGCAATAGCCGATGTCTACATTCCGGAAGAAGAACTCGGAACAGTACTTCATCTGAACGAAGCCTTTGAGGTTGTTGGCCGCATCGAGGGTCTCGACAACGTTCACGGACTGGCCGGCGCAACAAACCGCGGCATCCTGGTTGCCGGTAGTCTTACGGAAACCGAAGTCGGCATGGTGCCCAAGCCTTCCGTAGTTTCTGAGGAGGATCACGCAGCCCACCACGGAGGCGGAGAAGATGCCGGCCCGGCCACTTCGAGTCTGATCACCTTGGTCGACGCGGACAGTCATGAAATCCTGCGTCGCATCGAAGTTCCCGGAATCGTTCACCATGTCGGGGTTTCGTCGGATGAACGCTTCGCCGCGGTGACGCATCCTGGACTCGATCCTGTTTCGCTGATCGACCTGGAACGCGGTGAGGTTACTGCGACCGTCGCCACGGGTCCGACCCCGGAATATGTAATCGCCGATCCAAAGAAGGGCTATTTCTTCGTTTCCAACGCCGGGAATGACACGATCAGCGAACTCGAGCCTAAAGACGGGATTGTTACGCGCAACTACAAACTGCAAGGTCCACCCAAGCACATGGTGCTGGATGCCGGGGCCCGTCAATTGATTGTCAGCGAGTCTGACGTCGGCAAGGTTTCAATTGTCGATGCCGACAGTGGTGAAACTCTTGATACGTTTGAACTTGGAGGAAACCTGCACGGCGTTGCAGCCGATAAAGATACAATCTGGTCGAGTGCACGCGAGCGTATTCTTGTGGTACGCATTGACCGCGCAACAGGTGAGCGTGTGGAAGTCAACATCGGACCCGAACCCTATCACATGGTGCGCGTGGACGATGTGCTTCTGGTAAGCAGCACATCCAAGAACGAGCTATGGGTTCTCGACCCGAAAACGCTTGATCTTCTCACGACTGTCAAGACCGACAGCACGGGGCATCAATTCGTTCAAATACCATAGGTTCAGACGATTTCAGCCAAAGCGGACACTGCAGTTTAGGTCCGCCACTATGCAAGATTGCTGACGAAATAGTTGAGCTGATCAGTTAGTGCGAAATCAGCAATTGCAACGCTGCGGTGTGTACAACAGCCCTGCTGGCAATCTAGGCTGAAACAAAGCACCACGCCGTTCCGGAAATAAGGGCCGTGACGGCGTGGCTAGTTTAGTCAACTCTGAAAAACTTGTAGCGGCTCAGCTGCTTGAGATAGCTTCCTTCAATCAAAAGCTAAGCCTGCGAGAGGAGAATTCGATCACGCTCTTGTTCAGCAAGCCACCCTGCCCTTTTGTGAGAGTTCTTCACAACTAAAATCCTGGATCAGCAAACTCCCCGAGCAGGGCGTTTCGCTTGAACCATTTGTCACGTTCATCGTGGGCTTCAACCTCCTCGCGCGACACCATGCCGTCCTGATTGCGGTCTATGTGCCGAAAGTGGCCTTTCATTGTATCTCCCGAATGGGTGGCATCACCTCGCTTGGGCAGTTCGTGATGCCCGGTACCGTAGCCGTTGTCTGCCAAGACAATACCACCAGCAGACACCGCGACAGTTGTACAAAAAATCAGTGCCAGTTTACGTCTCATTCACTTTCTCCTTTTCTCCTACATGAATTGTTTGCCGATGAAGTATGACTTGGGTTGGGAACGCTGCTAACGGCACGTTTGTATCAATCTGTCGCAAAGTGTGGCTTTGTTACATTAAGTGACAAATTTTCTCGGCAGCGATCCTTTCATCGCTTAGGTACAAAAGATGATAAAATCTCCGCACATACTTCTGGTCGATGACAGCGCCGAAATTCGCAAAGCGGTTGCGCGATACCTGGAAAAGAATGACATGCGCGTGACGACGGCGGTCGACGCTTCCCAGATGGATAGTCTACTCAAGATTGGCCGCTATGACCTTATTGTCCTCGACGTGATGATGCCAGGCGAAGACGGGATATCGGTCTGTCGTCGTCTGTCCACCACAGGGCTGGCCCCAATCCTCATGTTGACAGCGCTTGGCGAGGAAATGGACCGCATCATCGGCCTCGAAGTCGGTGCGGATGACTATTTGCCCAAGCCCTTCAACCCTCGCGAGCTACTGGCGCGGATAAAGGCAATTCTGCGCCGCGCGCAGAAACCGGAAGCGCTCGCCGGGAGTCTTACGGGCAGCAGGGTTAGGTTCGCGGACTGGACGCTCGAAACCGATACGCGCCGCCTTTTCGCAGAGGACGGCCGCGAGGACGTACTGACGACATCAGAATTCAAACTTCTGACGATCTTGCTCGAGCGCCCGCGTATCGTGATGAGCCGAGAACAGCTTTTTGATCTGACAGTCGGACGAACACCGGCCGCTTTCGACCGGACGATTGACAACCAGATTAGCCGCCTCAGGCGGAAGATCGAGTACAACCCAGGTCGTCCGAAGATCATCACAACGGTTCGAAACGGGGGCTATTGCCTTTCAACGGATGTCGAGGTGCAGCAGTGATCCGCAAGCGGCTGGATAGTCTACGCGTCCAGCTTCTGTTGCTCATCATCGGTAGTCTCGCCGTCGCCCAGGCGATTAGCATTTGGCTGTTCGTGGACGAGCGCAGTCTCGCCGTGCGTGCTGCTATAGGGGCAGAAGCGGCCGGGCGCGCGGCGAATGTGGCCCTGCTACTCGAACAGGCTCCAACGGACTTGCGAGCCTCCATTCTTCGAGCTGCAGACTCGCCGCTGGCACGGTTTCGGATCAACCCGCAGGCGGCTGTTGATCATCTTGATCACCGCGCCGGAGGAGCTGTCGAAGCGCGCGTCAGGTCATTGTTTAGCCCTGAAGACAGTCGCGAAATCCGAGTAGAATTGCATGAGTTTGAGCGCGCATTCCCACCAATGAGTTCAGTGCCGCCGCAAATAGTCGCAGAGCACAAGCAGATGATGCATGACAAGATCTCAGGGCTTGAATTAACATTATCTATCGCGCTTGAAGATGGCACATGGCTGAATGTCGATACGCGCTTTCAGCGACCGCCGCTACAGTGGCCAATCTTTTCTGCGGTGAGTTTTGGTTTCACGGCGGCGTTCCTGATCGGTGTTGCTTGCTGGTACTTGCTTGCTCGCCTGACCTGGCCGTTAAGGCGCTTGGCGCAAGCCGCAGACAGGCTTGGGAGGGGAGAGGAAAACAAGCCACTCCCAGTCGCGGGACCAAGCGAAGTCAGAGAACTGACGGATACCTTCAATCACATGCAGGAGAGACTGGTGCGCACGGTTGCTGACAAGACGCGTATAATGGCCGCTCTGGGTCACGATTTGCGTTCGCCACTGACCGCATTGCGGGTTCACGCAGAGATGGTGGATGAGGAAGAGACGCGTGACGCCTTGGTGAAATCCATCGAGGAAATGCAGGAAATGGTCGAGCGCACACTGGCTTTTGCTCGAGGCATGGCAATAAGTGAACCTCCTGAAACAATAGAATTCGGGGAATTTCTCACTGAGCTGAAGTGTGACATGCTCAACGCATTCCGACTCGAAACGGACACACCGCTTCGGGTGAGGCTTCGGCCTCAATCCATGCGCCGAGCTTTGCGGAACGTCATAGAAAATGCAGTACGTTACGGCGACGATGTCGAGGTCACGTATAGCCGCGAGTATGACAGGGCATCAATCTGGGTTCGTGATCATGGTCCCGGCATCCCGGAGACGCAGCTAGAAGAGGTTTTCGAACCATTTTTTCGGGTCGAGACGTCACGCTCACGCGAGACGGGTGGCACCGGTCTCGGCCTGTCAATCGCACGCACTATCCTGCGCTCGCATGGCGGCGATATAACTTTGCAGAACCACCCGGACGGCGGGCTTCTTGCGCGACTCGATTTGCCGTTTTCACAAAGTTCCAACCAGCAAGAAAAGACAGTATCATGAATGCCTATATGACGGTCAAATCCAGCGTAATCGCTCTGTTCGCGGGCACAGTCTCGGCCCTCGCGGATCCAGGCGGCATTGCTGATAACACCTTTGGACACATGATGTGGGGAGATGGTCATGGTTGGTGGGGAGGTTTCGGCATGATCCTTTTCTGGGGGGTGATTATCGCGGTTACCGTATTCTTCTTCCGTATGCTCACCAGCAACCGTTTGGGCGAAACTCGCGATGCGATGGAGATCCTCAAGGAACGCTATGCACGCGGTGAGATCGACGAAGATGAGTTTCGGCGCCGCAAGCAAGAACTCCAAGGCTAAGCCATCATGCCCTTTCCCGCTTCGCCGAAATGACCTCCCAGACATCATGCCAAAGGCGCGAGTATGAACGTGTTGCTCGAGAAGCCAACAGATACGCGACCTGCCACAGCATAAAACAAAACCGGCGCAAGTGTGACCGCACAGCAGACTCATATCCCAAAGTTCATCATGTTACTTGAATTGGAAAGCTCTACTCGTGATTTGGCCATTTTCATAATGTCGAGGCCCCGTAATTCGAAACCCTGCTAAAGGCTTATCCTGCAGGGAGGTGAGCGATACAAACCGTTACGTATTTCACGGAGTTTTCATCCCGACCATTCTTGACCTTCCAGTGCGGGAAGGCGGTTCAAGAGTCCCATTCAAGGATCGAATGCGCGGAGACGGACGATGGAAGACAAGACCCCCAGGGCAATAAGACGCCGAGGCTTTCTATTCTTTTCGGTTGGAGGGCTCGTTGCTCTTGCGGCACCATCGGTGTTGCGTGCCCAAGAGTTCGGACTCGGTTCGCCGGAATATTTCGTCATTCCGGTTGCATCGCTGGCAGGATCACTTTGACGCGCTCGGCAAAGGAATTCTGCTTTCCGATACCAACACCAGAGTTCTTCAGCACTGGACCGCGGATGGGGAGATGCGCATCTACCCCACATCGGTTCCTAAGGGCGACGAACTCACGCGGCGTGGCTATAGCGAGATCGTCTACAAGGACGATGCGCCGGATTTGGTGCCCACCACGTCGATGCGCGAGCGCGATCCGTCTTTGCCGGCATATGTCGCCCCCGGCCCCGAGAACCCGCTGGGCGTGCGCGCCATGCATCTGACCTGGCAGTACTACCGCATCCATGGGACCGGCGACACGCGCAAGATCGGTCGCAAATCCTCCAGCGGCTGCATCGGTCTCTACAACGAAGATATCATCGAAGTGTTCGACAGGACTCCAATCGGCACCCAAGTCAAACTTATCTGAAGTAAGGATCAAATGAACAAGACAGTTCTAGCCATTCTGGCCTTCTTCGTGTTGGGCGGCGCAGTAGTCTACTGGAAAATCGCGCAGCAACCCCAGCAGGGGATGGGCCATTCGGTGGTACCTCCCGACACCAGTGATCTGGAATCGGGCGCCCCCATGGTCGAAGTTTCGCTGCCGGCGGAGCTTTCGGACCAGGCGCAGATGGGCAAGCGGGCCTACGAGGCGAAATGTGCGGAATGTCACGGCAAGAACGCCGCAGGCCAGAACGAGGTCGCACCACCACTCGTGCACAAGATCTACGAACCGAACCACCATTCCGACATGGCGTTCGTGATGGCCGCGAAAAACGGTGTGCGCGCGCATCACTGGAATTTTGGAAACATGCCGCCGGTCGAAGGTTTGACTGATGGCGACGTCGAGTTGATCGCACGCTATGTACGTGAATTGCAGACGGAGAACGGGATCAACTGAGCCTTGGGCAGGTTCCGGGTGCCCACTCTCACTATCCGGCCTGATCTTCCGATTTTCAGATCTGATTGCCGGCGCCATAATTGCCGCGATTGAAACACAGGATTCTCCATGCCGACGCGACGCGATTTTCTCATGCAGGGGGCGGCTATCGCCGCGGCGCTTGCCCTTCCAAAGCGGCTTTATGCCGCAACGTCAGAGTTCCAATCCCTGGACGCACGCACGGCCAGCGTTCAATTGGCGCCGGAAGACTATCCCAAGACCGAAATCTGGGGCTATGGCGGCGCGATGCCCGGCCCTCAAATGCGTCTTCAGCAGGGTGCGCGGCTGCAACGCCGCTTCATGAACGCACTGCCCCAGGCAAGCACGGTGCATTGGCACGGGGTTCGCATAGACAATGCGATGGATGGTGTTGCCGGGCTGACCCAGCCCGCGGTCGAGCCGGGGCAAAGCTTCGACTATGATTTTACCGTGCCGGATGCCGGAACCTACTGGTATCACGCGCATAACCGCTCGACCGAACAGGTGGCGCGCGGGCTCTATGGCGCGTTGATCGTCGAGGAATCCGAGCCGCCGGACCTGGATCGGGAAGAGACACTGATCCTTGATGACTGGCTGCTCGACCCCGAAATGGCGCAGATCGCCCCGGACTTCACCTCGCGCCATGACCGCGGCCATGCCGGGCGGCGCGGCAATTTCATCGCCACCAACGGCCGGCACGACCTTTCCCTGGAGGTGCGCCAACACGAACGTCTGCGCCTGCGCCTCGTCAACGCGGCCAACGCCAGGATTTTCGTGCTGTCGCTTCATGGCATGGAGGGCTGGACGGTTGCACTGGACGGCATGCCACTGCCCCGGCCCGAGCCGCTCGCTGAGGCGCTGATCCTCGGCCCCGGTCAGCGGGCCGATCTGATCGTCGACGTGACCGCCGCGCCCGAGGAAACCGCCCATCTCGTTCGCCTCGACGATCAGGAGGCGGCCTCGCAGGTGGCTTTCACCGTGACTGGAAAGGCCTCGACCACGCGCCGGGATGCACCGGACGCGCTGCCACCCAATCCGGGGATGGAGGTGATCGGCCTCGATGACGCCAGGACCGTGCGGCTCGACATGCAGGGCGGCGCAATGGGCACGCTCGACAGCGCGTTTCTGAATGGCGAGAAGAAAAGCTTTCGTGAGTTGGTGGACGCCAACCAGTTCTGGTCTTTCAACGGGACAATCGGCATGAACGATACCCCGCTTGTCGATGTCGCGAATGGGGAAACGGTCAAGCTGCAGATCTACAACGAAACGTCCTTTCCTCACGCGATGCATCTGCATGCGCTGCATTTCCGCGAGATCAGCGAGGATGGCGGCCTAGGGCCCTTGCGCGACACGATCCTGATGTTCGGCGGCCAGACCCGCACGATCGGTTTCGTGGCCGACAATCCCGGCGATTGGCTGTTTCATTGCCACATGCTCAGCCACGCGGCCTCGGGCATGATGACCTGGATGAAGGTGACATGATGCGACGCTCGCTTGTCCTCTTTCTACTCGTGGTCGGCGCGGCTAGCGTTGGCGCCTGGATGATGGCGGGTAGTGGCACATCCGGCACCGCGACGTTGCGGCAGACGGTCGATCTGGCCGAGGGCGAAAAACTCTACCAGGAGTATTGCGCCTCTTGCCACGGCGCCGATCTCGAGGGACAGGTCGGATGGCGCTCGGCCGGAGAGGATGGCATCCTGCCCGCACCCCCGCATGACGAAACCGGTCACACCTGGCATCATCCTGATAGTGTTCTGTTCGACTATACCAAGCTCGGCGGAAAGAAGACTCTCGCGAAGCAGGGTGTGGATTTCCAAAGCGGCATGCCCGGTTTCGGTGACGAGCTGACCGATGCGCAGATATGGAACATCCTCGCCTTCATCAAATCCACATGGCCCGACCGTCAGAGAGAGGTCCAGGCCGCCCGCAGCGAGGCAGAACAGCAGAAACGAGGAAACTGAAAATGATATCGCTTCGATTGGCAATGCTCGCCCTGAGTATCCTGTTGCCGTTTTCCGCATTTGCACAGGCCCTGAGCGAGGAACGCGTCAAGGAACTGGCCCTAGAAGCGATTCTAGAAAACCCCCAGATCATCATGGAAGCGGTGCAGCTTCTCGAACAGCAGGAAGCGACCGCGCAGGCAGAGGCCGCGGCGGACGTGCTCAAGGAACAACGCCAGCTCTTGGAAGAGGATCCGAACGCGCCGGTGCTGGGCAATCCTGATGGGGACGTCACTGTTGTGGAGTTTTTCGACTACAACTGTCCCTATTGCCGCAGGGCCATGTCGGAGGTTGAAGGTTTGATCGAGGCGGACACGAATGTGCGGCTCGTCTTTCGCGAATGGCCGATACTCGGTGACGGGTCCGTCTTCGCCGCGAAAGCAGCCCTGGCGGCACGCAATCAGGACAAGTATGAAGAATTCCACTGGGCGCTTATGGGCATGGAGGAACGTGCGCAAGAGGCGTCTGTCCTGCGGATCGCTGAAGAAATCGGCCTTGATGTGGACCAGCTGCGTTCGGACATGGAGGCGCCGGAGGTCCAGAGGCACATCGACGAATCGATGCGGCTGGCGCAGGCATTGGGCTTCAACGGCACACCGTCGTTCGTGATCGGAGACCACCTGCTTCCCGGTTTGGTCGAACAAGACCAACTGGAAGCCTTGGTTGATGAGGCCCGCGAAGGGGAACGAAACTAGTGCGATGATGGAGAACCGGCGCCGGAATTGTCCGGCGCCAATGGTCTTCAGGTCGTCGAGGCAGCCGTAACACCGAAACCGGCATTTCGGATGGCCTCCGTCAGGGCGTGCTCGTTCAGCACGCTATCAACCTCGACTTGCCGCGTACCCGTATCGCAGGTCACGGACGCTGTTGGGTCTATCGCCTTGATCGCCTTTTCGATCGTTGCGGTGCAATGGCCGCAACTCATATCCGAAACCTTGAAGCTACGCATATCTGTTTCCTCCAGTTCTCGGCATTAGATGCATGCCTCCCGCATGGGAAGGTCAAGGGCGAAAAAATGTCTCGGCGCCGTTGACCTTCCAGCGGGGGGAACCAATAGATATCTTGCAGGAGATGAAGGAGACGTTCATGCCGGAGTCAAGAGAGTTGCGTTTTTCTGTTCAGAACATGTCTTGCGCGTCCTGCGTCGGTCGGGTCGAGCGTGCGCTTTTAGCATTGCCCGGTATCGACGAAGTGAACGTGAACCTCGCCGCCGAAACGGCGCAGGTCCAGATCGACTCGGATGCTCGGATCCCCGAGGTGATCGGGGCGCTGGACAATGCCGGCTATCCCGCCCGCACTCAGACCGTGCGCCTGAACGTCTCGTCCATGTCCTGCGCCTCCTGCGTGGGACGGGTGGACAAGGCGCTGGCGGCGGTGCCGGGCGTGCTCGACGTGGACGTGAACCTCGCGTCGGAAACCGCGACCGTGACCTATGCCGAAGGCGCTGTCGATCCGGCTGACCTGTTGCAGGCCACCGAGGCGGCGGGCTACCCGGCCGAGTTGATCGAAGATGCTGCAGAGGATCGCGGCGCGCGCAAGGACGCCGAGGCTCATGCGCTCGCCCGCAGGACCGTTTTCGCGGCGGCACTGGCCCTGCCTGTCTTCCTGCTCGAGATGGGAGCGCATCTCGTGCCGGGCATGCACGAGATGATCGGGCGCACCATCGGCTATCAGGCCAGCTGGATGATCCAGTTCATGCTGACGACCGTCGTGCTGTTCTGGCCCGGACGCCATTTCTACACCAAGGGGTTTCCGGCCCTATTCAAAGGGGCGCCCGACATGAACAGCCTTGTCGCGGTGGGCACCGGGGCGGCCTATCTTTATTCGGTCACCGCGCTTTTCGCGCCCACCGTGCTGCCCGAGGCGGCGCGTGCCGTTTATTTCGAGGCCGCGGCGGTGATCGTCGTGCTAATCCTTCTGGGCCGCTGGATGGAAGCGCGCGCCAAGGGCCGCACGGGGGCCGCGATCCAGAAACTGCTGAGCCTTCAGGACCACACGGCCCGGGTTCTGGTGGACGGCGAGGCGCAGGACGTGGCGATCGAGCGCATCCGCGTCGGCGACATCCTCGTCGTCCGGCCGGGCGAGCGCATCGCGGTGGACGGTGAATTGACCCAAGGCAGCGCGAATGTCGACGAGAGCATGATCACCGGCGAGCCGGTGCCCGTGGCGAAGTCCGAGGGCGATCCCGTCACCGGCGGCACGGTGAACGGCAGCGGCAGCTTCCGCTACCGCGCGACCCGCGTGGGGGCGGACACGACGCTGGCGCAGATCATCCGCATGGTCGAGGAAGCTCAGGGCGCCAAGCTGCCGATCCAAGGCATGGTGGACCGGATCACGCTCTGGTTTGTACCGGCGGTTATGGCATTGGCCGCGCTGGCCGTGCTGATCTGGCTGCTGATCGGACCGGCGCCCGTGCTGTCCTACGCGCTCGTTGCAGGCGTTTCGGTGCTGATCATCGCCTGTCCTTGCGCGATGGGGCTGGCCACGCCCACCTCCATCATGGTTGGCACAGGACGCGCGGCCGAGATGGGTGTCCTCTTCCGCAAGGGCGACGCTTTGCAACAGCTGACTGGCGTGGACCTGGTCGCGCTCGACAAGACCGGAACCGTGACCGAGGGCCGCCCCGAACTGACCGACCTGGTGCTGGCCGAGGGGTTTGAGCGGGCCGAGGTCCTGGCGCTAGTCGCGGCTATCGAGGCGCAGTCCGAACATCCCATTGCCGAGGCAATCATGCGCGCGGCGCAGGCCGAGGGCGTGGCGCGTCACGAGGTCGAGGGGTTTGACTCGATCACCGGCTACGGCGTGCGCGCCAAGGTCGCGGGGCACGACGTGATTGTCGGCGCGGATCGCCTGATGACCCGCGAGGAACTGAGCATCGAGGCGCTGGCCGATACCGAGCGTCGGCTCGCGAAGCAGGGCCGGACGGCCCTTTTCGCGGCCGTTGATGGAAAGATCGCGGCGGTCATCGGCGTGGCCGACCCAGTGAAGCCCGATAGCGCCGCTGCCATCGAGGCGCTGCATGATCTCGGGCTGAAGGTCGCGATGATCACTGGCGACAAGCGCGAAACGGCCGAGGCCATCGCGCATGAGACCGGCATCGACGACTTGATTTCGGGAGTTCTGCCCGATGGCAAGGTCGCTGCGCTGGACGCGTTGCGGCGGGAGGGCCGGCAGATCGCCTTCGTCGGTGACGGGATCAACGACGCCCCGGCGCTGGCCCATGCCGATGTGGGCATCGCCATAGGCACCGGGACAGACGTGGCCATCGAATCCGCGGACGTCGTGCTGATGTCGGGCAACCTGCGCGGCGTCGTCAACGCCTTCGAGGTGTCGGCTCGCACCATGCGCAACATCCGGCAGAACCTGTTCTGGGCCTTCGGCTACAATGTCGCGCTGATCCCGGTCGCGGCGGGCGTGCTCTACCCAGCCTTCGGTCTGTTGCTCTCGCCGGTGCTGGCCGCCGGGGCGATGGCGCTCAGCTCAGTTTTTGTGCTGACTAACGCGTTGCGCTTGCGCCGGATCCGGCCGGCCATGGATGAAGCCAGCAGCTTGAAATCTGAAGGGGCGGATTCTCTGTCCCCTGCCCCTGTCGCTGCTCAATAAGGAGGATCATGCAATGAATATCGGAGATGCGGCCGACCTTTCCGGGCTGCCCGCCAAGACGATCCGCTACTACGAAGATATCGGACTGGTCAAGCCCTTGCGCAGTTCGAACGGTTATCGCACATTCCGTGAAAGTGACGCGCACAAGCTGGCGTTTTTAGGACGCGCCCGTGCGCTCGGTTTCACAATTGAAGATTGCCGTAATCTTCTTGCCCTCTACGAAGACGAAGAGCGTGCCAGCGCCGTGGTGAAGGAGATCGCCAAGCAACATCTTGAGCGAATCGACGGCAAGATCGCCGAGTTAAAGGAAATGCGAGCGACACTCGCGCATCTCGTCCAGGAGTGTGCCGGAGATCACCGCCCGGACTGCCCGATTCTAGCCGATCTGGCCATGAAACGGTGCGACGAGGACGACCGCCGCAAATCAACTTAGTCGGGTCCGAAGACGTGGTTTGGGCCATCCTTCTGGTTGTCGTTCTATTCGGGTCGAGCGGGCTGGTGCACGTCCGTGCGATGACCCTTGTGATGAACCAGGCGCGTGGGACGCCGTCCACGCAGTCCGCACGTCTCCTTTTTGCTCTTTATACGCTTGCGCTTGCCCACATCATTGAAGCCGGACTTTATGCCCTCGGCTTCAGTTTCGGTGAACTCATCGGTATCGGCGGTTTTGAACAGGAGAACGTCGACACGTTTATGGACGTTTTCTACTTTTCCCTAGTCAACTATTCGTCCCTCGGCCTCGGCGATATCTATCCCACGGACCATCTGCGTTTTCTGGCCGGTGCCGAGGCCCTGAATGGCTTTCTCCTAATTAGTTGCTCGGCCTCCACCATCTTTCTCGTGGTTACGAGAGGGAAGGACTAGAAGCGTCAGATGACTTAATGCCCGGAAAATCTGGAACCCTCCAGCGCTGGATGGTTGTTGTTGCTATGTCCGCGACGACAGTGAAAGCAGAAGGAGTACAACATGTCATATTGGAGATTTGCAGCCATGATTGCGACCTCCACGGTTGTAATGTTCGGACTTATGTATTTGAATACTTATCTGATTTCCCACATTTTTTGGTCCGAAACAAGGGCTTACATGGCATTGTTGATGGGTGCAACGATGGCTATCATCATGCTGGTCTTCATGCTATCGATGTATACCAGCAAGGCGATCAATGCGGCGATCTTCGCCGGCGCTGCCGTCGCATTCGCGGGATCTCTCTGGCTGGTGCGTGGGCAGGCCACAGTGGGGGACACCAGCTACATGCGCGCGATGATCCCGCACCATTCCATTGCGATAATGACATCCAGCCGCGCCAACATCTCTGATCCCCGTGTTCGAAAACTGGCGGACGAGATCATCTATGCGCAGGACAAGGAAATCGCTGAAATGCGCTATCTCATCAACGAGATGGAGGCATCGGGTGACGTATCCGAGCCTGAGAAACCTGTGAGCCCTCGCATCGTGAACCTCGACGAAGCCCTTTCTACCGCGAACATCGCCGTGCTCGATCCCGGTTTCCTGACCGAGGAGGAGATCGCTCAGCTTCTGCCCAATGGCGCGGCCTGCACCTTCAACTACACCACTGGCAGTCCGGCTTCTCTGGCACTTGGCGAAGTGAATGGTGAGGCCGTCGGGCTGGTCAAGCTGAGCGGCGACCTCGTGCGGATCGACCAAGGTGCGGCCGGGGAACTAGGCACCGAGGGTCTGGCGATCCTTCTCACCGCCGCCGAGGACGGAACGGCGCTTGACTCGGTGGGCAGCAAGCCGGTCGAGGCGACGATGACGCTGGAGCTCGACGCCGGTCTCTCCGCCGGCTACCGCGGCTTCTACAGCTGCGGGGGCTGACATGGACCAGCAGGCAACTCCGAGCACGGCGAAGCTCTATCGCATGGTGATGCCGGGTCATCTCTGTCCCTATGGCCTGAAGTCGAAGGATCTTCTTGAAAGGGAGGGGTATGAGGTCGAGGACCACCATCTCACCACCCGGGAGGACACCGATGCCTTCATGGAACAGCACAGCGTCGAGACCACGCCACAGACTTTCATCGACGGTGAGCGGATCGGTGGTTACGAGGCTTTGCGGGTGCACTTCGACAACGACAACACGGAAGGCGACGAAACCAGTTATCAACCAGTCATTGCGATTTTCTCAGTCGCGTTTTTCATAGCGCTCGGCCTCAGCTGGGCAAGCTTCGGTAGCATCTTCACGCTGCGCGCGGCGGAATGGTTCATCGCCATTTCCATGTGCTTTCTCGCCGTGCAGAAGCTGCAGGATGTCGAGAGCTTCTCTACAATGTTCCTGAATTACGATCTACTGGCTCGCCGCTGGGTCCGATACAGCTATCTCTATCCGTTTGGGGAAGCTTTCTCTGGTATCCTTATGGTTGCTGGCGCGCTCACTTGGCTTTCGGCGCCGGTTGCGCTGTTTATTGGAATGGTGGGAGCGATAAGCGTTTTTAAGGCGGTCTATGTCGATAAACGCGAGCTTAAATGTGCCTGTGTGGGCGGTGACAGCAATGCGCCACTGGGTTTCATCTCTCTGACTGAAAACCTGATGATGATGCTCATGGGCATCTGGATGCCAATTAAAGTGTTCGCGCTCGGATGGTAGTAGTGTTCGGGTGGCAACCGCGCCACCCGAACATCTAAGTGATTATTTCACCTGCGTGACAGTAAGCTTTCCCTCAACCCGGTCGGCAACGAACTCGATTTCCTGACCCTCCGCCATCTTGGCCATCATTGCTTCGTCAGCGCGGAACACCATGGTCATCGCGGGCATATCAAGGTTGACGAGAGGGCCGTGAATGATTGTGACTTTGCCGGCCTCCGCGTCGATTTTCTTGATGGTCCCGCTCGTGTACTCCACGTCAGCCTGAGCTATCTGGTCACCGACCGCGACCTCACGGTGCATGCCGGCTTCGTAGTGGCCCGGGATCAGGCATGCTGCTTCGAACGTACCGGAATTCGCGAAAGTCCAGACAACCTCACCCGACGCGCCCGCATCGAGACGGATACGGTTCGGATCGTCGTGTTCCATGTCCATCTTGGCCATTTCGATCTTGTGCTCGGCATTGCGCTCGACCGTGTCGAGTACGAACTCATGCTCCAACTCACCCTTGTTGGTGATGTTGAAGCGGATGGTTTCACCCTCCTTGATGGTCATCTCTTCGCTCTCGATCAGCATCTGGCCCTCATCGTTTTCGAGCAAAGTGACGTCGATTGTGCGATCCACCTTGGCGGGGTCACCTGGCATGCCGACCATCATTTCTGTCTGTTCGGTAGGCTGGTTTTCATCATGTCCACCGCCGTGCGTGCCTGTAGCATAGGCCTGTGTGGAAAGCGCGATCGCGAGGCTTGTTGTCAGAAGAAGGTTTTTCATTTCATTTTCCTGTAGGTTGGTTTGGTTAGAGATGACGAAGGGCTGCTCAGCCCTTCGAGGCTGGTTTCTGTGTGAGAATGGTCCTGGGGCTGTTGTTGGAGGCGAATTCAGGCAACTCGCCGGTCCATTCCTAGGCCATCTCGCCCGGGGGGTTCTCGTACCAGCCGGGATCGGAGTAATCGTCCGCGTCGATGCCGTCCCGCACCTTTACGACCGAAAACATGCCGCCCATCTCGATGGGGCCGTAAGGGCCCCAACCCGTCATCATCGGGATGGTATTGTCGGGCAGCGGCATTTCCATTTTCGCCATCTCGCCCATCCCGTTCGTACCCATAGGCATGTATTCCGGCTGGAACTGACGGATCTTCTGCGTCAGCGGCTTCTTGTTGACACCGATGAACGTCGGCACGTCATGGCCCATGGCGTTCATCGTGTGGTGTGACTTGTGACAGTGGATCGCCCAGTCACCCAGATGGTCCGCGACGAACTCATAGGCGCGCATCGCGCCCACGGGGATGTCGATGCTCACCTCTGGCCATTGCGCTTCAGGCGACACCCAGCCGCCATCCGTGCAGGTGACCTTAAAGTCATAGCCGTGCATGTGGATGGGATGGTTTGTCATCGTCAGGTTGCCGACGCGCACACGCACCCGGTCTCCCTTGTTGACTACCAGAGGATCGATGTCGGGGAAGATCCGGCTGTTCCAGGTCCACAAGTTAAAGTCGGTCATGGTCATGATGCGCGGCACGTAGGTGCCGGGATCAATGTCAAAGGCGTTGAGCATGATCAGGAAATCACGATCCACCGGCATGAACGTGGGGTCCTTGGGATGGACCACGAACATGCCCATCATCCCCATCGCCATCTGCACCATTTCATCGCCATGCGGGTGATACATGAAGGTGCCGGATTTGATCAGGTCAAACTCGTAGACGTAGGTCTTGCCCGCCGGGATGCCGGGATGGCTCAGTCCGCTGACCCCGTCCATGCCGGAAGGCAGGATCATCCCGTGCCAATGAATCGTCGTCGCCTCGGGGAGCTTGTTGGTGACGTAGATGCGGACCCGGTCACCTTCGACCGCTTCGATCGTTGGACCCGTGGACTGGCCGTTATAGCCCCACAAATGCGCGATCATTCCATCAGCGAGTTCGCGCTCGACCGGTTCGGCGACGAGGTGGAATTCCTTCACGCCGCCATTCATGCGGTGGGGCAGGGTCCAGCCGTTGAGCGTCACGACGGGATTGTAATCTGGCCCGGAAGAGGGCCGCGGAGTAATCGCCGTCGCGGCAGTGTCCATTTGGGCCGCTTCTGGCAAGCCCATGTTTGTGGTCTTGCCCCAAGCTTGAGAGGAGACGAGCGCCGCTCCTGCGGCGCCGGCCCCAAGTAATTGACGTCTATTGATCATGTCATATTCCTTTCAGTGCCCTGCGCCGCCACCGGCGGCAAGTGATACGCCCTCTCCATCGCCCATTCCGCCTGCGCCACCGCCGTATATGGCGGCAGTCAAGTTCGCTTGGGCCAAGTAGAAGTCACGCTTGGCATTGGCCGCCTCGAGCGAGGAACCAAGTTTTTCGCGCACATCCGTGAGCAATTCGAAGGTGTTGGTAATCATGCCGTTATAGGACAGCAGGCCTTCTTCCTCGATGGTCTTGCGCAGCGGCACAAGAACGTCGCGGTAGTGACGCGCAATCTTGTAAGATGCGTGATAAGCGGTCTCAGCAGAACGTGCTTCGGACCGCACATTGACCGCGCGCTCAGCCAGAACATTTGCCGCTTGAAGATACATCAGCTCGGCTTTGCGCATCCGCGCCTTGCCGGTGTCGTAAATCGGGATGGCGAACTCCAGCTCAATCTGCGGGGTAGTTTCAGTTTCAAGGTTACCGTCCTCTCTTTCCCGCTCTGCTTCGAAACCAGCGATGAGCTCGAGATCGGTCACAAGCCGCGTTTGATCGGTCAGCCCGAATGCAGCCGCCTGCGCTTCAAGCCCGAGTTTAGCGACCCGCAGGTCGAACCGGTTTCGAAGGGCTTTAGCTTCCAGGTTGGTGATTGGCCCAACCGACCTCGGGAGCGCTGGCAAAGCATCGGGCACGTAGTAATTCACTTCGGTGCCCCACAGCCCCATTAACCGCGTCAGATCTTCTTTGGCTTGGGTTGCATTCAGTCGGGCCTGTGCCAGCTGTCCAGCCAGCTCGGCATTGAACGCTTGTTCCCGCGCCTGACCGGCCTTGTTCAGCGCGCCGGTCTCGCCCAGCCGGGCCGCAAGTTCTGACCCGGCGTCGGAAGTGGCCTTGGCACGCTTGAGATACGTTACAGTTTCAAACGCAGCCACGGCGTTGATCCACGCCATTCGCGTCTGGTTGGCAAGCGCAAGCGTGTCATTCACCGCATTCATCTGTGCGGCCCGAAAATTCGCATCTGCCAGCAGAACACGTTGCTTCCGCGTTTGCGCGTCAAGGATGTTCGCTCGAAACAACCCTTCTATCGCCCGGTAAGCGCCCAATTCCGCAGCTCCGATGCCAAGCACTCCGATTGCAACGATCGGATTCTCCGGCGTTGATTCCTGCCAAGCCTCTGCAGCCGAAAGTCCGACATTGGCATAGGAGGCTTGCAGCCCCTTGTTGTTCAAGAGCGCGACCTGCACCGCCGTGTCTGCCGAGATCGTTCGTTGATGGACCATTGCGTGAACTTGTTTTTTCAATTCCGCGTTCTCGGCTTGGGTCTGCGCAAAAGCTGTTCTTTTGCCGATGGCCGCCGCGGTCTGGGTTGACACAATCGAAAACCCGGCTTTCTGGTCCGTGTAGGCATCTGGAACCGCCGTCGCGCATGCTGCCAGTGTCATTGGCAGACCAAGCGCAAGTAAAGGTCTCGTCAAAATCATCAGTTTGCCTCCGATTGCTCTTCGTTGACCTCGCGCCAGTCGCGCGGTCCAGTTGGGCCGCGAAACGTGTACCCGGCCAGGGGGTTTTTGTAAGACAAGGGGGATGAGACTGTACCATTGAACGTAGCCTCTTGGCTGGCAACGCTCGGAAGCGGCGTGGGCTCTGACGTGCATGCCCCAAGCACGAGCGCAGATGCGCCCAGAAGTATAGCAATTTTCATTAGTTTAGACCTGACTTATTGAGAAATTCGAGAACGCTTTGCAGGCGCACTCAGAAGATCCACATACCGGATCGGCGGCTAAGTCAGACTCGTGGTGGGCGTTGCGGGCTGTCCGGTTCGAACGATACGATCAGGCGGTCGACAGCCACGTGACGCGCGCTTGGCTCGTCGCGCGACCGGATCACGTTTCTTTCATCGAGAACAACCGAAAAGCAGAAGCCGTTGCAGCATTGAATCCCGTCATGTTCGTCATCCGCGTTTGCAACGTGTTCGCTTTCTCCGCAATGAGTTGCGGTGGAATGGCCGTGACCACTATCGTTTAATTCAGACATCGTTTCGGCGCTATGATCTGTGCCAACCGGCTCGCCATGTCCGCCCATCTGAGCATGTAGAGCAGACGACGGAACTGTAGCCAAAGCAAGCACACAGATGATACCAAGCATCATCTGACGCAATCTTGAAATGGTGAGAGCGATCCTCATAGTAAGTTAAATGTATCATGGAGAGCATTTTGTCAACGTTTCCATCCTTTGAAAACTGTGACCTGAGCCCCGACTCCCCTCCAACCATTTGGAGAATCCGCAGGTTACGGCAAGATCTATCGCTTCGGAGAGGCCTTCGCGGGTATCCTCATGGTCGCCGGAGCGCTCACCTGGCTTTCGGCACCCGTGGCCTTGTTCATCGGCACCGTAGGTGCGGTATCGGTATTCAAGGCGGTCTACATCGACAAGCGCGAGTTGAAATGCGCCTGCGTCGGCGGTGACAGCAACGTGCCGCTGGGGTTCGTCTCGCTCACCGAAAACGTCATGATGGTGGTGATGGGGATCTGGATGCCGATCCGGGTCTACCTGATCGGCTGACGGCCCCGCGACCTCTACAGGGGCGCGGCGTGTACGACCTATTTGAGTGGTGGAGATGATCCCCACTTACCAACCATCACGCCAAGAGCTGGTTCGAGGTTCGTCAGCCGATTGTCGCGAGAAAGGGAAACGTCCCCAGCAGCCAATAGGCAAACCGTGACAATTGCCCGGTCATGATGGCAACTCCCATGATGATCATGGCAATACCCGCGCCCTTGTAGAGCCAGCGGCCGGCCTTGCCGATCTGCCTTACCCGCGCGGCGATGGCGTCGGTGAAGAGCGCCGCCAGCAGGAAGGGCACCCCTAGACCAGCGGAATAGATCGACAGCAGCCAGATGCCGTCCGCCATGCCGCCGGAGGTCGAACTGAGTGTCAGGATCGCGCCGAGGATCGGTCCGATGCAAGGTGTCCAGCCAAAGGCGAAGGCCAGTCCCAGCACGTATGCCCCGAGCGGGCGACCGCCGGGAATGTCGAGATTGAAACGGGTATCGCGCGAGAACGCATTGAGACGAAAGACACCCAGCATGACCAGTCCGAACAGAATGATGATCGCGCCGCCGAGATAGTTCAGCTCGGTGCGCCATGTCAGCAGCAGGGATCCGAGCGCACTGGCCCCAGCCCCGAGTGCGACGAAGACTGTCGAAAAGCCCAAGACAAAGCAGGCGCTCAACCCGAGCGCCCCGGCGCGCGCCCGCAGGCCGACCGAACGCGTCGTGCGCAAATCCGGCTGGCCCGCAATATAGGAGACATAGCCCGGCACCAGCGGCAGGACGCAGGGCGACAGGAACGAAATGGCCCCCGCCAGAAAGGCCGCGAAAATGCCGATGCCGGAGATATCCGTCATTTTTCACGATCGGTGTTGAAGGGCCGCAGGGCCCACCAGAACGCGGTCAGCGGGATCACGATCCATTGCAGCACAGGTGACAGGCCCGCATCAAGGATCGGAATGATCGGCATCAGGTCCGAATAGGCCCAGGCCGCGCGGATCACAATGTTGAGCCATTCACTGAACAGCGTGTATCCCAGCCCGAATACCACCGTCAGGACAGTCACAGACCGCCGCGTGGAGGCAACCAGGGGCCAGCCCCGGCCCGACAGCATGAGCGCAAGCATCAGCGTGCTCATGGCGATCAGGATATCGCCACCCGTGCAATGGACGGCTGCGAAGACAATCTCCCCCCAAGTGCCCTCTTTCCAGATCGTGTAGAGCGGCATATGTGCGAACTCCCAGATCAGATTGGCCGGGATTATTACCGAAAAATACCGACGCAGAGCTGTCAGGGAGATTCCGTCTGTCGAGGACAGCCTGACGCCAGTCGCGACGACACTCATTGAAACACACCTGTCAGCCGGTCCCACCAGCTGGGCTCCCGGCGTCGATGTTGGTCGTTGTTGATCAACTCGCTGACGTAGAGGATCAGGTTCACGTTCTTGAAGTCCATGCCATGGAATTTTGCGGCGAACCGTCCGCCGATGTCCACGACATGGGTGACCGCTCCGTGCATCATCATGTCGCTGTCGGCAGTCATCGTGAACTCCATCCCATATTCCCGCGCGAGAAGGCGCGTTACGTCATCAGATTGATGAGGCTGCTTGGTCAAAATGACCCAGTTGCTCGTGTCGAGTCCATGCCGATCCGCGTAATCGCGCAGCAGGTCCGGCGTGTCATTCACCGGATCGGTCGTGATCGAGATGAACTGTACCAAATCTTTCATCGGCCCGTCGTTGATCGAGGCCTGAATGGCCCCGATCTTTTGGGAGTGGAGCGGGCAGATATCCGGGCAATTGGCGTAGATGAAGTGCAGGATGACCACCTTGTCGCCGAAGTCCGACAAGCGCACAGTATTCCCCTCGGAATCCCGCAACTCGAAATCCGGAGCCTGCGCTGCATCGATGGCTTGGAAGTAGGGTTCCATCTCGAACATACGTGCATCCAGGTTTTCACCCGGATGATTGGCGAAGGCCGGAGACGAAATCGTGGTCGCAAGTATCGCCAAGGCTGCGCGACGGGTCAGAAAACTGTTCAAGTGTCGCCTCTTTCAGTTTGAATGGGATTGGCTGTTTTCGCATCCTTACATTGTCCGCCGGACCCGCCCTTCATGCATAAACCGAGACCGCACATCGCAGCGCAGGGGGCCAGCGAGACCAGAACAGGCGCGAGCCCGATCGCGGTGAGCCATCCCCAGTTCAGCGCCATGCCACCCCCCATGACCGTTGCCGCACCGACGAAAAGCAATCGCCTGCGCGTCAACAACGGGGGCCTGTTGCCAGCACTGGAAATGCCTGAAGTGGCTGCGTCGCTGGACGGTATTACGTCGGTCATCCGAAAAATCCTTTCTATGTTAGTGAGATAGTCATTCCGGTAACTGGAAGGTCAAGGGTGAGGGAACGTCTTCTGGGGAACTCATTCGATAAATCCGCGCAGAAAGGACACCATTTCGGGGTCGTCCCATTCGGCTGGTCCGACCAGTCGCCCGAGCTCCCGCCCCTGCGCGTCGATCAGGATCGTCGTCGGCAGGCCAACGGTGCGCAGCGCGGTCATCGAAAGCATGGTCTGGTCGACATACATATTGAGATTGGTGACACCGATCTCGTCGTAGAAACGCCGAACGATTTGTGATCCGGCCCGGTCGATGGAAAGGGCAACCACTTCGAAGTCGTCGCCGCCAAGTTCCGCCTGGAGCGCATCCAGCGTCGGCATCTCTTCGCGGCAGGGGACGCACCAGGTTGCCCAGACGTTCACGAGGATCACCTTGCCGCGAAAGTCCTCCATGTCCCCACGGCTGCCGTCTTCTTTCTCGTAGCGCACATTGGCGACGGGCTGCGGGGTATCGTGCAGGGCGAACCCCTGCGGTCCGGCAAACGCCGTGCCGACGGACAGTGCCCAAGCGATCAGCGCCGGTTTCAGATGTTTCATGGCGTTGTCTCCTTGGCGGATTGGGTGTTCAGATCACGGACGATCGGCAATAGGGTTTCTTCCAGGATTGACCGCGTAATCGGACCGACATGGCGGTAGGCGATGGTGCCATCGGCGATGACGTAGGTTTCGGGCACGCCATAGACGCCCCATTCGATACCGGCGCGTCCGTTGATATCGGCCCCAATGCGCGCGTAGGGATCGCCCAATTCGTCGAGCCAGGCGCGCGCCTGATCGGGCGGGTCCTTGTAGTTGATTCCGTAGAGCGGCACCTCACCGGTTGCGTTCAACTCCATGAACAGCGGATGTTCGGCACGGCAGGGCACACACCACGAGGCAAAGACGTTCACCAGTGACACGTGTCCGATCAGGTCCTGCGTCGAAAGACCTTCTTCTCGGCCAAGCACCGGGGGCAGCGCGAAGTCGGGCACGGGTTTGCCGAGAAGTGCCGACGGCAAGTCGTCGCCACCCTTGAAAAGCCCCCAACTGAACAGGACCATGAGGGCAAAAGCTATCAGCGGCACCAGCACGAACCTGGAGATACTGCGCCGCGACACAGGGTCGGCATTTCCCTCGACCTCTTCCGTCATGGCTGCGCCTGCTCATCGGCAAGGGATCGGCTTTCCTGCGACGCGCGGATCCGGTCGGGCCATGTGCTCTTGATGTAGTCAATGATCCCCGTGATCTCATTGTCTGTCAGCACATCCTCATATCCGGGCATGTCGCTTTCGTACCCGTTCCCGACAATCGCCGCCGGCCCGCGTTTCACGATGTCGAGCAATACGCGGTCGGGGTGATGCCAGGTATGGCCGGAGGCGTCGTGCGGCGGGGCAGGCAACTTGCCGTTCGGCAATCGTGTGCGCCAATCTGGTTGCCCCTCCAGGTTCGCCCCATGGCAACTGGCACAATTTTCTTGATAAAGGCGCTCGCCCATGAGCACGTCGCTCTGCGCCGCTACTGGCAAAACCGTTGTGGCGAGCAAGACCGCAGCGAGCCTAATGGTGTTTTTCACGGCACTTCCGCATTCTTGTTACGAACCACATACAGAGAATGAAAAGTGCCGCCAGCAACGACAGGACAAGCAGGACGCAAAGCGCCCAGGCCAATCCCATCGACAACAGGCTGTCGCCACTGCTGGCATCCTCAATCCGCATTCTGGCACATTTCTATTTCCCGCTGTCCGAGCGGATGTATTTGACCAAGGCGATCGCCGCGAGCACCAGCACACCCACGATCAGCAACCAGACGAGGCCCATCGCAATCATCATGCCGCCGCCCATCATTCCACCGTCCATCATCATGCATTCCATCCTTTGCTTTCCCTTGAAGCCGGTCTGGCACGGGTTCGCACCAGACCGCGCGATAGATCATTCGACCGCATATACGGTCGGGCTCACACCTTCCTCGACGGTGTAAATCTTGAAGGGCTCCTGTTTCGCACCGCCCATACCCGGCGACCCCAATGGCATGCCGGGAAGAGTCACACCGGCAATTTCCGGGCGCTCTTCCAGCAGCCTGTTGACGACATTGATCGGCACGTGGCCGCTGACAACGTATTCGTCCAAAGAGGCTGCATGGCAGCCTTGGAAGTCATCCGGGATGCCCGCATCGCGGCTAATCTGCGCCAGATCGTGGGTCGGCTTCACCTCCACCGTGAAACCGTTCTCGCGCAGATAGTCCGCGTAACTCTCGCAACATCCGCATTGTGGGTTCTTGTAGAGCGTGACCTCCTGCGCCGCGGCAGGCGCGGCATTCAGGCTCATCGCAAGGACGGCGACGGTACCTGCCGTGCCGAGGCTGGCAAATCCAAGTATCTTCTTCATCGGTTCATTCATTTTCATGGTCCTAAGTGTGTGAGTTTCAAGTTTTGGTCGTGCCGGGTTCGACACGGATGACGCCCATCATGCCCGCCGCCTGGTGTTCCAGAATGTGGCAATGGAACATCCAGTCACCGGGATTGTCCGCGGCGAAGGCGATCTCGACCCGTTCTTCGGGTGCCATCAGGACGGTGTCCTGCCATTCGCGATACCGAGTCGGTTGTCCGTTGCGGGCAATCACACGGAACGAATGCCCATGAAAATGGATCGGATGGTGCCAGGCGGTGCGATTATCCATCTCGAACATGTGCGACGTGCCCTGCGGCAGGACCAGCAAGGGGTCCATCATATGACCCGTCGCGGCTTCTCCATTGATGAACCACATGTTGCCCTCGCGCATCTGGTCCATCATCGACCCCATGCCGCCGCCCATCATCATCTGCCCCATCATTCCGCCGTTGAAGACGATCCGGTGCCGCGCGGCCGACGCCATGACCGGTTCGGCCAGCGGGTTGGGCGGCAGCTCCATCGACCAATCCGGCACCGTGTCCCGCAGCCTGTCCGGCGCGTAGGCAAGATCAACCAGACGGTATTCAAGTCCCTCGTAGAAGGCATCGATGACGGTCACGGCATCTCCGGGCTTGCCGGTCAAGTCGATGACCAGATCGACACGCATCGCCGGGCCGATCACCACGACCCCGCCGTCAGGGGCATGGGGCGTCACGGGTTGACCGTCCAGCGCGACCACGACGGGGGCAAGACCCCCGAAATCCAGCCCGAATATCCGCGCGTTCGCCGCGTTGACTAGCCGCAAGCGGATGCGCTCACCGGATTGCACCGAGATGCGTTCGGGGATCTGACCGTTGATGGTCACGGAATTGCCAATACGACCGCCGTGCATCGCGTCATGGCGGTTGCCGAAGTCATCCGCAATCTGTCCGTCCCGGGTCATGCGCCAGTCGTCCAACATCCAGGTCACGTCGCGATCGACGCGGATCGGGTCCGCCTCCTCCACGATCAGCGGCCCGTAAAGCCCGCGTCCGACCTGTTCCGAACTGCGCTGGTGCGGGTGATACCAGAACGTGCCCGCATCCAGCGCATCGAATTCGTACAGGAATTCGCCATCGAAGGGGATCGGGTCCTGCGTGAGGAACGGCACCCCGTCCATCGCATTGGGCGTGCGGATGCCATGCCAGTGGATTGTGGTCCCTTCATCCAACCCATTTCGAGCCAGAACCCGCACGCGGTCGCCCTGCCGGACCCTGATTTCAGGACCGGGGACGGATCCGTCATAGCTCCAGACATTAGTCGGGCCGTATGGTGACGGGCGCAGGGCGGCCTGTCCGGATGCCGCGCGTAAGACAAATGGGTCCCCAGTTGGATCGGCCATCGCCATTCGTGCAGGTGACAGAGCGGATAGGGCTGTGAATGCAGCACCTGTGCGAAGCACGTGCCTTCGTGAAATCGGTCTGTGGAGGATCATCGCAATTGCCTTGATTTGAAAGGGTCGCACACAGCCAGCTTCGGCCAAGGCAACAATCAGGCCTCGCAGCAGGCGAGGCCGGTTTCAGGTTCAGACAGGCAGTTTGGGCGGGAATGGATCGAGTGAAGGATTGATGCCGAGCGGCATTAGAGGTTCGGCACCCCGGACGGCAATACCAAAGGGCATGGCGAGCTGCGCTAACGAAACCTTGGCGATGATGCCGGCCGTTCCACTGGAGCCGCAAGGAACAGGACACCCGCCCTCGCAGGGCACCGCGTCAGAAAATCCTGCGGGGACGCATCCGTAGCAAAGCTGATCTTGGCTCTCGGCGGTGTCTATCTGCGTAATGGCCGCGTCCGACATACTGGCCGACACCCCATCCGGTGCAATCACGGCACCGAAGCTGAAAGCCAGAATCAAAATGAGGCGGAAAGCGCGGATCATGCAATTCTTATGCAAGCTTCCAGTAGGGGGAAGTCAAGAACTATCCTGTAACATCGGCGTGACATTCGTACTCGCCGATTGGCCAACGAATGCCGGCGGATGGTTTCAGAGGAAAATTCGAGGCGAGACTGCATATTTACCCAAGGTCTGTTTCGAAGCCAGCAGCCATCCGCTTACTTTCATGCGGATGGCTGCCCTTGTGTCAACTTGCGTCTTTGAATTTGGTGTATTCGCCGCGCACCTGGATCGTCACGGTCGCGGGCTCGCTGTCTCGATTTCGCCAGAACCAGCCGTGTTCGCCGTCGAATGCCGCAATGATCTCGCCCTCGTCGCCCGTCGAACCGCGGCCCTTTTCATAGGTCACCGAATTGCCGCCGCCGTGGCCGTGCATGTCGAAATTCACCCGACCGCCTTCGACCAGCATCCGGTATTCCACCGTTTGGCACTCTTCCATGACCAGCTTCCACTCGGCACTGTCACCGGGTGCCAGCGTGAAGGTGGTTTCGTCGCGCCAGATCTCGGCTTCCTGCGCGTGGGCTGTGCCGACAAAGAGCCCGAAGATGTCGTTCATCAGGCTTGACTGCTCCTCAGCTTCAAGCTCTAACAGCCTGTCGGCCTCGGCCTCTTCCCCGAGCTGGGTTTTGATCTCTCCCATTTCGGCCAGACCGATCGCGCCGCCGATCCCGGTCGGGTCGATGCCGTATTCGGCGGGCAGGACGACGGTGACGAGGATCACGACCGCCGAGACCGCCGCGATGACGGTGGAGCGGATCAGTTGAGCAGAGCTTGGAAGCTCGTCGAGGCTGGGTTTTTCTGCGTTGAACATCTGTTTGTCTCCTTATGCGGCCTCGAAATAGCCGGTGATTTGCAGTCCCATGAGGATGAATCCCATGGACATCATGACGACGTTGGCGGTGTAGGCCTGGCGGAAGAAGTTCGGGGACTTCCGCCAGTAGCCCATGACGATGAGGATCACGGCGAGCGCCATGATCTGGCCGAGCTCGACACCGACGTTGAAGGCCAGAAGATTGGCCAGCAGTCCGTCCGAAGCGATCTCGTAGTTGAGAATCTTGGTGGCGAGGCCGGTGCCGTGAAAGAAGCCGAAAATCAGCGTCGCGGCCTTGGTGTTGGGCTGGAACCCGAACCAGCGCTGGTAAGCCCCCAGATTGTCGAGCGCCTTGTAGACGACCGAGAGGCCGATGATGGCGTCAATGATGTAGGCGTTGATGCCCCACCCGAACCAGACACCGGCGAGCATCGTGGTCGAGTGCCCGAGGGCGAAGAGGCTCACGTAGATGCCGACGTCCTTCATCCTGTAGAGGAAGAAGACGACGCCGAACAAGAACAGGATGTGATCGTAGCCGGTCACCATGTGTTTGGCACCGAGATACATGAAGGGGATGATGTTTACCCCCAGATTTCCTGGATATAGCCTGCGTCACCTTCGGTCACGGCATGGGCAAGTGCTTGTCCCGCATTCAGAATGAGCGCTGACAGCATAATGGAGGACAGGATCACGGTCCGGCGAATGCCGAGATCGGTCGAGCCCCGATGGACTGTAGTCATGGATTTAACTCCGCATATGTGTTGATGATCGAATGCAACGCGCCGATGGCGCGGCCGATCAGACGCGCGGAGGGCGTTCGATCTGGTTTATCCGTAACGTGTTCGACGTGGCCGAACTCAGCCGCCATGCGGTTCTGTAGATATCAAGCGGCTGCGACGACAGATCGAGACCGGGCACGACCGCTTGACTGTGATCGTGATCGATACTGTCATGGCTATGGCCGTGCATGGCCCAGAGAATATCTTCTTCGAAACCATGTGAATGACCATGTTCCGCGATCATTTCCGAATGCTCTTGGATCACATCGAGGACATTAGGTACATGAGAGGTCGTGGGTAGCACTGACCAGACCAGCAGGGCCATGCAGAGAAGTGTGGCGAAGGCGGCTTGTCCGATTGTCCGTAAGGTTGTCATCATCTCTGCCTGCCTGCCTGCCTGCCCGCTCGTCGCTCGCGTGGTGCGTCGCGGCACCATCTTGTTCTATCCCCCAGGGGAGGATAAGCCTTCCTTATGAGAAATCCCCCGGTTCATGCAACCCATCCCGCTGTCACAGTACCCTAATAAATCAGATTCTGCGGATTCAGGGCATTTTGGAGCACTTTTGTACCCTTAATTGCAATATATCCACAGGCTCCGCGCCTCAGGATTTGACACCAACTGAGCCTTTCCAGATTGCATCGGCGCGCGTCAGAAGCGCTTGGCGATTTGCGTCTGCTCCAAGCTCGGATATGGCCTGACGAGCTGCCTGCAGAGCGCTCTCGGATGCACTTGGGCGGCTCGTTCCATGCGTTTTCTGCCCGGTCGGATGCTCTGATTCCCACCGCCCCGGAAGCCGCTGGCCGAGGTCTCGCGACAACCCACGGGCCCGCTCAATCACCCGACGATGTTGAGGAAAGGCGCGACGCAACTCAAGGACCATCCGTTCATTTCCACGTAGAATGATGGCAGCACCCAAAATGGGACGAGTCACGCTTATACCGATCCCGGCAAGCGCCATTAACCTTTCGCGCTCACTCCCCGAAGTGGGCGCCCAAAGATGCCCGATCTCCATCACTGCCATGAGATGCAAGGTCAAATCCACCCGGCGCAACCGCGCGAGATTGTTCATAGCGACAGCCGTCTTAAGAGCTTTCGCGCCGCCTAAAGCTCGAGCCCGAAGTCTGCCTGACACATCTTTGGCTGGATACTTGGTTGCCAGAGACTCACCGCAGGTTTCGCAGATCATCGACCATGCAAAGCGCCAATGACGAAGAGTGAGACCGGGCGTATGCTCCGCGCACCCCGGGCAATGCTGGAAGTCATGCTGCGACACGATACGCAGCGAATGATGCGTCGCGTCCGGAAGGCACATGGCGGCGATTTCATCCGGGGACCGCTGAACCGCACCGCATAGCCTGGCCCAGTTCACCGCCCGCAGGTCGTTCGCACATTCCGGCACCCTGCCCTGCCCCAAACCCAGATAACCACAAAGCTCTTCAACCGAACAATGATTGGCTTTCGCCAGTCGCCCGATCTAGCTGGACAGAAGCTCATCGCGCGCCGGCGGTGGCCGGAACGGTAACGGTCTGACGGTCATCTGTCAACGGCGGAGTAAAAACCGGCCACGCGGCGGTGTAAAACCAGGCCAGTGGCAGGGTGCCAAGCGCCATGGCGCGCGCGCTCTCCAGATAGCTGGCGCGTGCCATGGCGCATTGGTCCGCAGGGCCAATTCTGTGACGGTTGATCAGGTGCCGGCTTCTTTCCGGGCGCGGCTTTGGGCAAGTCTGTAACTCTCACCGTTCATTTCGAGGATGCTGACGTGATGGGTCAGGCGGTCGAGGAGAGCGCCGGTCAGCCGTTCGGTGCCGAAGATTTCGGTCCATTCGTCGAACGGCAGGTTGCTGGTGATCAGCGTGGCGCCGCGCTCATAGCGCTGCGAGATCAGCTCGAACAAGAGCTCCGCACCGGTCTTGGAGAGCGGCACGAAGCCCAGCTCGTCAATGATGAGCAGCTTGACGCTGGCCAACTGCTTTTGCAGCCGCAGCAGGCGACGTTCGTCGCGGGCCTCCATCAGTTCACTGACCAGCGTGGCGGCGGTGATGAAGCGGACGGGCAACCCCTTCTGGCAGGCCTCCAGCCCGAGGCCGAGAGCAACATGGGTCTTGCCCGTGCCGCTCGGGCCAAGGGCGATGACGTTCTCCCGCCGCTCGATCCAGTCGCAGCGGGCAAGTTCCAGCACCTGCATTTTGTTCAGCTTGGGGATCGCCTTGAAGTCGAAGCTGTCGAGGCTCTTGGTGGCCGGGAACTTCGCCGCCTTGATGCGCCGCTCGATCATCCGCCGCTCCCGGTCGATCAGTTCCAACTCGACCAGGCGGGTCAGGAACTGGACGTGGTCCTGACCTTCGGCGGCGCATTGTCGGGCGAGCTTGTCGTATTCCCGCAGGAAGGTCGGCAGCTTCAGCGTCTTCAGATGATCCGCGAGCAGGATCTTCGGGGCGTCACTCATTCCGCCGCCTCCGACGTCAGGGCCATGTAGCTGGCGACCGAGGTCGTCTCGACATGCGCGCGTGGCAGGTAGGGGTAGACGTCGAGGTCGAGCTTCGGCGGCCGCTTCTCGACGTGACAGAGCACGAGGTGCTTGACCGCATCAAAGCCGACCGCCCCCAATTGCAGGGCCCTCTTCACCGCGGCGTGGAGGTCATCGATGCCGAAGGTCTCGAGCAGGCGCAGAACCTGAACATACTCGCGGCGCCCGGCCTTTTTCATTCGCGCTTCCATCAGGCGGCGCAGGGTCGCGAACTCAGACGGCAGGTCCCATTCAGCCAGGGGCGCCGCCTGGTCCAGAGCGTTGATCTTTTGCTCGATGAGCGGAAGGTAATGCACCGGATCAAAGACCATGTCCTCACGGTCGTGGCAGCGGGGATGGCGTGCGATCACCTCGCCATCGCAGCCGATCACAACCACGTCGACATAGCCCCTGATCCAGACGTCACGGTGGCCGTAGGCGACCGGCACCGAGTAATCATTGGTCTTGTAGCGCACCAGCGCCTGGGAGCTGACCCGTCCGGTCGCCTGATCACAGGCATCGAACGGCGCCGCGGGGAGTTCGGACATCGCCGCCAGATCCCGCGCGAGCCGGTCTCCGATGGTCTCGGATTGCCCCCGCAGGACATCCGACTGGCGTTTTCGGCACTGCTCCTCCAGATCGACGTTGAACGCCTCCCAAGAAGCAAACCGCGGGATCGGCACCATGAAGTTGCGCCGGGAATAGCCGACCAGGCCCTCCGCGTTGCCCTTGTCGTTGCCTTTGCCGGGACGGCCGTATCGATCACGGAACAGGTAATGTGACAGGAACCCGCTGAAGAGCGTCGCCCGCTTGCGCGTTCCGTCCGGCAGGATCTTCGCAACCAAGCAGCGGTCGTTGTCGTACAGGATCGAGATCGGCACCTTGCCGAAGAAGGCAAAGGCGTGGATATGGCCATCGACCCAAGCCTCGGCGGTGGCCGCCGGATAGGCTCGCACGAAGCAGCCATCGCTGTGCGGCAGATCCATAACGAAGAAGTGTGCCTTCTGCTCAACACCGTCGACGACAACCACCGCCTCGCCGAAGTCGGCCTGGGCGTGCCCGGGCGGATGCGCCAGCGGCACGAACATCTCGCGGCCGCGCCGTTCGCGCTGACGCATGTAATCCTTCACGATCGTGTAGCCGCCGGTGAACCCGTGCTCTTCGCGGAGCCGCTCGAACACACGCTTCGCCGTGTGGCGCTGCTTGCGATGGATCTCCCGATCGCTGTCCAGCCAACCGTCTATGATGCCGGTGAAGGCATCCAGATTTGGTCGTTTGACCGGTGCCGTTCGTCGATATCCAGGCGGAACCGAAAACGCCATCATCTTGGCTACGCTGTCGCGCGAGATGTTGAAATGCCGCGCCGCTTCTCGCTGGCTCATGCCCTCAGCACAGGCCAGCCGAACTTTCCGATACAAATCCACGGTGAAAATCCTCCCGCCCTCCCTGTCGCCAGAAAGGGTAAAGGTGGCCGACTTTTACGCCGCCCGCAGCAGGCTCATCCCGCCGCTACCGTGGCCGACTTTCGCACCGCCGTTCTCATTTCAGCCCACTCTTGCGATGCAAGGTATTCAGCATGAGATCTTTGGAAGTATGACTTGCCCTTCGAACTACCCCGCCACCGGCTCTCTTGGAGCTTGACATAACGGCGACGGATTGAGTCCCAACTTCCCTTGCGCTTTGCCTCGTAAGCCGGGTTTTGCGCAGTGTCTATTTCTGGCAGTAGATCAGTCTCGGGTGTGCGTTTGACGGGGTTTCCAATCAACAGACCGCAGTCGAGGCACTGATTTTTGACAATTGGTCCGCCGCCCTTATTGAAGCCACGGCGGAGTTCAATATGCTCGTGTCGGCACTCGGTTGCGCTCAGAGCGCTCACCTCCTTTGCATAGCGCTCTGCAAGGTCGCTATCCAATGGTACTCGTTGGCCGGTGTCAGGGTCGGTAATCGCCATTGGTCTTCTCTACTTTTGTTCGAGTGCTCCACGACCATCGGGGCTAGTTTCATGGTCGCAGAAAAAACCTTGAATAAGAGGAGCGTTGTTGGGGCGGGCCCTCATTGAACTGCTTTGTCCGCGTCGGGATCCGGCTAGTACCCTGTGCTTCCAAATCCATGGGTGTCTCTTTCGGTACCTGACAGTTCGTGAACTTCGAACAGCTCTGGTGACTCGAAACGTACAAACACGATCTGTGCTATTCGCATACCATGAGTAACTGCGAAATCTTCTCTACCTAGGTTAGCTAGCAAAACGGAAATCTGCCCACGGAAGTCTGGGTCAATCGTCCCGGGAGCGTTCAAAACAACAACGCGCGATGACTTCGCAAGCCCTGATCTACTTCGCACTTCACAAAGGATATTCTCAGGACAGGCCAATGAAATCCCCGTCGGAATAGAAAGGACCTCTCCGGCTCTGATTAAAATACCATACTCACGATCATGCGCCGGCAAGTTTGCCCGGATGTCGTATCCAGCTGCGCCATCCGTTGCCTTAGCAGGCGGAGCAATACCTTTGTCCGCGCCCTCGCAGTAGGTGAAGTCGATCCTCATAGCTCCGCCTTAGCCGAATTCTCGCCATCAAGACAGTCGCCACTGGCATCTGGATTCCAAAGCCGGTGATCGTTGGAAAACTCGGCCTTGTACCCGAGCTTTGCGGAAAATTCTCTGAAAGCATCTAGAGTCAAATATGAAGCGCAAGTTCCAGAATAGGCGTCTTCTAGAGCATCCCAGAAACGACATATCTGTTCGTGTAGATGTTCTTCAAATCCACCCGGCACAGTTTTTACACAAACAATGCAGTCGGATGGAACAACCGGCTGTATGAACGAGCCAACAGCAACTTTCTCGACGTTTGGTCGAGCAACCCTTGGAAGCATAAGTACTTTGCCAGACACTAGTTTGTTCTTTCGCGTCGCGCGGCGTCTGCTGATCGAGATTTCATAGTTAAACAAGTCTGTTGTGTGGATAAGGCTCGGTCCCTGTGTGTGAAACACACCGTCTGCAACCGCGTGGCTACCTCGCATAAACACCAAGCTATACGGATGTTTGGGGGTTATTTTGTCGACATTGGAATTTTGACTTGCCTGATCCGACACCAGAGCCGCACGTTTAGAGATCCGGACCAAATGGACAGAAACCGAAGCTCTACTGAAGCCAGGGCTTTCATACACCCCCAGATCATCAACGTTGTAACCGTTGGACAGATTTTCGCGGGCTTGGCCGTCTTTTTGACTGTAAAGGCAGGAACGCGGAACGATGGCAAGTATCTCGCCATTGGCGCTCAAGTAACTACAACTTCGAAGCAGGAAGGCCATGGCTTTACTGCTCTTGACTAGATTATCGCCGAACTCCGTCGTCTCGAATGATGAGCCTCGGCAAGTGAACGGCGGGTTTAGAAGGACAAGGTCTATCCTGCCTTGTAGATCATGATTGGCTGCTCGCGCTGCACTCGACAGATAGTCTGAGGTAATTGCTTTCAGCCCTGGCAGACTGTCCTGCGCTCTAGCTATTGCTTCCGGATCGAGGTCGAGCCCGTGAAGCTGAGCTTGAGGCCATCTTTTCCTTGCTTCTAAAAGAAGCGCACCGTCACCTACTGCGAAATCCGCAATTATTCTGGGGTCGCGTTGAACACTCAATCTGACCAAGTCACGGGCCAGCGCCGTCGGTGTATAAAAGTCGTCCTTCAAAGGCCCATAAACTCGCTGACTGCATAGACAAGGCATTTGTCTGTTCCACTTGTTCGGCCAGGCTTTCGCAGCACATGATCGTAGATGATCTCGGAACGGGACTCATTTTGCATCGCGAATAGCAAAGCCCCTAGTGCGTGTGGCTTGGTGCCAACCAACCCAAGCTTCATAACATGATCGTCAAACTCGGACGCCAGCTCTTCAAGGCGATAAAAAAGGCTAAACGGGCAGTTTGACTTGGCAAATCGAACTCTCACAAACGACTCAGAACGCTGTAGTGGGTTAGCGTTGCCAAGGTAGGCGCTAAACGGGTACTCTTGGCGAAACCCGGGAACCCCAATGATTGGAAAGGTCTTTCTATCTTCCGGTTGAACATTTTCGAACATATGAGCAAATCGCGTGCCTTCGAAGCCCAGTAGAGGCACAAAGCAGGACTTCTCTTCTTCAAAGTCTCCAAATGTCGGGAACATAGGAAGCTGATCGATACCTTGGATCCTAAGGCTCAAGTCAAAAATATCGCCAAGCTTTGGCTCTAGTGTTTTCAAGTAGCTACTTGGCTCAAGGTAGACGACACGAACCGTTCTACCTTGTTCAACAGCACATCTCATCAAGGCGGCCCAAGTGGCATGGCCCAGACCAGTGATGTCGATGTAGACAACTGGTTCGGATACTGACTGTAGAAAAGCTGAGATCGAGCTCTTATTTCGAAGACTGATCTGGTCGCCGCCGGCTATGTCACTTGAGAAATAGTACTTGTCCTCAGCCGTCACCTTATAAAAGCGCACGCTATCCGCCCTTGCAGCCAACTCATCTGCGAAAGCGCTTCTTGGCTCACCGCTTGTGCCGTAGATGTACGCACTATCCTTTGTTGGGGTGAACTCGGTAATCTCATTGAATTCCTTTGTAAAAAGCGGACGATCAGCCAACATCGTTAAAGAACGCCTCGAATAGTTGCATCTGCTGAGGATGTTCGTCGCTTTGCTCTACACCGTGC
This sequence comes from Roseovarius sp. SK2, assembly GCF_028807495.1. Taxonomy (NCBI): domain Bacteria; kingdom Pseudomonadati; phylum Pseudomonadota; class Alphaproteobacteria; order Rhodobacterales; family Roseobacteraceae; genus Roseovarius; species Roseovarius sp. SK2. The sequence continues at coordinate 52,382 of NZ_JARAMK010000012.1, read as the reverse complement.
TTGGAGATAATCTCTTGAATGAATTTTTTGGGTTCAGCTATCAATCCGGAGATTTGAGCACCTTTCAGGACAATCTTTCGCTTGCGGCGATAGCTGTACTCGAAGAAGGGGGAAAAAATCGGATGAACTGCGTAGTCAGAAGTACGTGTTTCGAACTCCATGCGCTTACTGGACTCAGTCCGAACTAAAGCAAGATGCATGACTGCCGACTCTAGCAGCTCACGAACATCCGATGAAAGAACTTCATTATCCATGAAATGGAACTGAGTATACTCTGGGGCGTGGCCTTGAGGATGGGAGGCAAGCGCCTCAAAAACCTTTCCAAGACCCAAAAGGAGCTTTGTCAACTGAGCACCATTAACTGACAGGCCCTCTAACTCTGATAGGTTCTTCTTGGCGACGCTTACCGCGGCTCGAGTTTGAATCTCTTCAGAAATCGGTACGTCTACCAAGCCGTGCTTTCGATTTAGTTGGATCGACCTGCCAACCAATTCGAGGAGATAACGGATGTTACCGTTGGCTAGAAGAACATAGGTCTGCCAACCGCAGTAATACTTACTAATTTCGGCTTTCTTTGATTTAATGGTGAAGAGCATAGAGAACCGATAATTATCGAAGCGCTCTTTCCATTTCTGTTTATGATTGTGCCTTTCGTTAAGCACCTCTTCAATTGGAAGGTTTTGGCTAGTTGCCCAAAACTGGGCGAAGTACAGCTCTAGGCTGGGAATATCCGAGATCTCTTTTTCAGAAATACCTGACTTAATCCAGTCAGACCGGATGAGCTTTGCCTTGTCATCAATCCCAAGACGATCTGCTTCCTCATATGACGTCATACCAGGCAGCAATTCTTCCAGAGATGCAATCGCACCCAAGCTCTCTTCCTGTTGGGCTCGAATGAGGCAAACGCTTTCCGCAAACTCTCTGAACGTCACAGCGTCTAACCTTTGCCCAATGTCGATCCTCTCATAGTCCGCCGGGCTAACCAATTGCTCTGTTGCGTTGAGAGTAGTTCTCTCTCGCCAACCTAACTCCTTTATCCCAACTTTGAATGTGTAAAACTCACCACAGTGTTTGATAAGCGTGTTGAGGATTATCTGTTGGTAGTTAAGTAGGTTTTCATACTCGTCCACGATGAAAAAAAACGACTTCTGGCTGAACTGGGGCAGCTCAAGCAAAGCCTCACATAAGTCATCAATTGGCTGCCCTTGAACCGACAAGTTTGGCAATTGATCTTGCGACAAGTTGTTGAGGAGCGTTTCAAAGCGCCGTAAGCTCTTCCGAACCATGGCTGCCAACTCAGATTGGGATTGTGCTTCTCCCGCGAACAAAGAAGAGCTGATTTCGCCGCAAATCTCCGCGTCCAACTCAGGCGAACCTTTGTGCTTGTCGCGGTACCACTCCGCAAACTTCAGAACTTCATTGCAAAACACTACATTGACGTAGTGTCCGAATACCTTCGACCACTGGCGATCGGTGAGTTCCGGCCCAGAGAACGCAGTGACGCGATTTGTGTTAATCTTGTGGTAGAAACCGTAGTAAGACCATGTTGATGGTCGGGCGGGAACATTCTTTCTCTGCTCTAGCTGGTACTTACCGTCATACGATAGGCACTTCAGGACTGTGGTCTTACCTGTTCCCCTTCCACCGAGGAGGACGCATGCTCTATTGGTTTCTAACTCGGGAAAATATGATGGCATGGCAAACAGGTCATAGACCGCTGCTTTCAAGCTTTCCGCCCGATACATGCCAAAGGGCTCGGAAACAGATGGTTTATTGTCCCTGTCGCTCATCACCGCCTCGACACCAACGGCTTCCAGCCGTTCTCATTTGAAAAAAAGAGTGGAAGCGTAGCATCCGGTGTTGAGTGCTCGAAAGCAAAGCCAAGGCCGAGGCAATGAAAGCCGCGCCAGTCTGACTCGCTGCCATCGTCGTCAATGTATCCCAACTGCTTCGAGTACTTCTCGATCATCGCAATCCCATCGTCACGCCTTTCGTCAGGCCACATTCCGCTTTCCTTCGAGACCCAGCTATACTCGCGTCCAAGAACATTCCCACTTGCCAACGCGGCTCCTGGAAAGTCACCATTTATTCGCTCCATGCCCTTCTGCGTCATTGTGACGTTGCAATAGTAGACTTTCAAATCAGGATGAGTTGGCCACAGATTTTCAATGCTCTTGCCTTCTATTCCTACGCGCTTCGATCGGCGCTTCAGAGTTTTCGTGAACTGTTCACCAGAACCGACAAAGTCATCAACAAACACTATTGGAAGATTTCTTCCTGCATCAACAGACGCAATGGCTTCGTCGAGGTCAACGAGCTGCTCCTGGGGGATCCCGATTATTTGGCGAGCTTTCCGAGCAAATGTATATCCACTGTCTGAGGGGTTTGGTGTCTCCCCTTGGACGGGCACAATCAGGCAGGTATTAAGAAACGTGTTCCATTTCTTTTTGGTTTCATCAAATGGTCCCCAATCAGAGCAGACTAGGTTGGAAAGGCTCTGGAATGAGGAAAGAAACTGGGCATCGATCAGCTGGTCATTCAAGTAAATGAATTGACTGACCATATGCAGGGCAAACGGCTTGTCTACTTCATCAAAATTCGACAGCCATTGCTCAACGTTTATCTTGCTGAACGGCCAAGCTTGAAGTGCCGTCAACTTATCGCAACACTCCATGCAGAACTTTTCGTTTCCAAAATTGGCCAATTGTTTCCCAGAGGCACAGACAACTATCGTTTTTCGTCCACGTCGCCGTGGTGAAAGACAGCTTCGTCGATTTGGAGTTCACCGACAAGGTGTATCGGCATAAACAAGGTGCCGATCTGGACCTCGGCTTTCAAAGCGTGCAGCCGCCAATGTCCGGTCTTTAGACACGAAACTTCGATAGCTCGCACACGCTTAGGTGGATGACTTCCCGTGGTGCCACTGGCGATTCTCATATCGGCGCAGAAGTTGGCTTTGGTCGAGAGGGCCCGCGTTAAGTCGTTTCAAGCAGGTCTGGGTCCAGCAGGATTTGTATACCTTCCGCTTCCGCACGTTCACGACCGTACTGTTTGAGGTCTAGTACCTGCGGACGAACATCCACAAGTTCAAACTTCGCCGAGCGGAACTTCGGCTTGGTTTTAATCACGCGTTTCAGAACCACGCGGACGCAGAACGAGATCTCGGCACCAGCAAATGAACAGCTGTTGAAGTAAAGGGCTTCAAGCTCGTTTGGCTGACACTCGCCCTCAATATCGAACTCCATATAGCCAGGCGGGTCAGGATCTAGCGAAAGCCCGACGGCCACCTGCACAGCCCAGCTTGCCTTTGCTTCATCGATTGTGAAGGCTTCTGTTGCAGTGCTTCCCGCGAGTTCGACGAGCCGCTTCCACCTTTCGAGAAAATCACGGAGTTTTGGAAGGTCTTCGGGGTTCGGTCCATTTAGACTACCGGCAACTGGGAAGTGGCATGTATTGCCTGCGGTTGTTGTAATCGCCAAGCGGCCCCTTCCATCGGCGAGGTGCGCCAAACCGCGCAGGAGGTTGCACCAATCGCCGAGGGTACGTCTGGTCTCGGTAAACACGTCCACAGTTTCGAAATGTAGTCCGACGTCATCGAAAGTGATTGTGAAGTCGTCATGTTTTAGGAGCGCATAGGGGCCTCCTAGCTCAGGAGGTGCAAGGTGCAGTTTTACGTCGAAGCTCGCGGCGGCTTCTAGGGCATCGGCACCTTTCATTGCTACGCGCCAGGTCCCCATCTCCGGAGGAGTCACATACACATCGTCAAGGTCGTCAAATAACGAGCCGATGTACGGAACTGGGATTCCAAACCGCGCGTCGAAAACCTGCATCGCACTGGATTTAAGCGGCTCCAATCCTAACGCAACACGCGCCAGTTGGTCGTCGCGTTCAACGCGGAACACAACCTGACCTACAAGTTCAGCGTCCTCATAACCGAGTTCTTCCAACTGCCGCTGCTTCTCCTTCACATATGTCCCTTGGTCGTTACCCACCGCTCCCTCTATTGCCGCGCGCAGACCCTCCGGTGTTAGTTCGAAGGGAGATCCTTTCGAGCTATAGTCAAAGGACATTGTTTCTTTGGCTAAATCTGCTTCGCCTTTGGCTTCCGCCTGCCGCAATCGAAGCAGAACACGACGAAGCTGATCGCCGATAATGTGAACGACAAAACCTTTCTTAGGGCGTCCATCGGGATGCAGCCCAAAGACAACAAGCAGGGATGGGCCAGGTAGTTTTGCAAAGGTCTCAAACGTCGACAACTTTACTCGGACGGAAGTTGGTTTCTTCTCTGCCGTTGTTTTCAATTGCACATGACAAGACCACTCGGAACGTTTATCCAGCATTTCGTCAGAGGCCGAGCGTGGCCCGCCGGGTTGAACAAAAAAATCCCAGCCTTTCTTGTCGATATTGCTCGAATTGGCGATCAGCCGTGCCGTAGCCGCTAAGCTCGTAAAGAGCGCTTCACCCACGTCGCCTAACTCGTCCGAAGTTAGAGTGACGGATTCCTGCTGGATGCGTGACTTTGTCAAAACTTCAATATCAGCGTCGAGACATCGCTGAACCTGTTTGCTAGTGAGTTATTCACGACGATACCTTTCCCAATGACCGCTTTGAAGCGATTACATCTTCGCAGCGATTGCGCAGCGAGCGACGGCTTCCCGTCCTCATAGCCGAAACCTCCCCATCTTGACTTTCAGAAAAACATACCCTATTTTCTGACATGGAGTTGAACCATGATCACGGCAAAAATCAAGCAGCGCATCGTTGGAAAGGGCCGAGGTGCCATCTTCGCGCCGTCGGACTTCCTCGATATCGGATCGCGTGCGAGCGTGGATCAGGCGTTGTCGCGTCTGGCGGATCAGGGCGTGATCAGGCGGCTGACGCGTGGCCTCTACGACTATCCCACGCACAGCACCCGCTTCGGGCTCCTCGCACCCTCCGCCGATGACATCGCACGCGCCGTTGCACGGAAGGACAACCAGGTTCTGCAGCCTTCGCCGGCCATGGCGGCGAACCAGTTGGGTCTGTCCACCCAGGTCCCGTCCAATCCGATCTACATGACCGATGGGCCTACCCGGACGAAAAAGGTCGGGCGGCAGGTGATCCGGTTCCGGAACGCCTCTCCGAAGACCTTGGTTGGTGCCGGGTCTAAGGCGGGCACGGTGTTTCAGGCGCTCCGTTATGTTGGCAAGGACCGCGTCGACGATCAGGTGATCGGCAAGATCGCCCGCACGCTGGATGCCAAGGATCGGGCGCTGCTTGCAAAGCAAAGCCGACATGTTCCGGCCTGGATGCATCCTGTTGTTGAGCAGATTGTGGCTCACGCCTGAGTATGGATGCCTTCGCGAACGACACGCCTGCAAACCGCGATGAAGCTTTCCGCCAGGCCGCGGCAGAACTCGGCTTTGCCAAGGCGATTGTCGAAAAGGACTTCTGGGTGTGCTGGTCACTCCAGCACCTTTTTGCCCTGCCCTCTTTTGGCGACCACCTAATCTTCAAGGGAGGCACATCGCTTTCGAAGGCCTATGATGTGATCCATCGGTTTTCCGAGGACGTCGATCTGTCGCTCGACCGCGCGCAATTCGGGTTTGAGGGAGACCGTGACCCTGAAAACCCCGGCCTCTCGGGCGGCAAGCGCAAATCGCTGCTGCAAGATCTTCAAGAGGCCGCTGAGGCGACCGTCGCTGGCCCTTTGATCGGAGAAATCAACACCACTTTCTCCGCGCGTCTGGACCAGCCATTCTCGCTCCAGATCGACGAAGACGACCCTCAGACCATACTCTTCGCTTACCCATCTCTCGGCGGCGATGATCCAGCCTATATCAAACCCGTTGTACGGTTTGAGTTCGGTGCAAGAGGCGCACAGCTTCCGGCCGATCAGCGAACAATCTCAACTTACGTTCAGCAGGCCTTCCCCGATCTGCCCGGCCTCACCTCTGTTGATGTACACACTCTCGGGATCGAAAGGACGTTCTGGGAAAAAGCGACGATCCTTCACATGCTCTTCCATCAGGACGCGGGCAAACCGCTCGCTGACCGCATGTCTCGACACTACTACGACATGGCAAAACTGACCCAGCACGACGCCAAGGCGCACGCTTTGGCCAATCTCGACCTCTTGAGCGAAGTTGGCCAGCACAAATCGGTATTCTTCAAGGCGGCCTGGGCAAGATACGAGGACGCTAAACCGGGCTCGCTTCGCCTTACTCCGGGCGACCAGCTGAAGGCCGCCCTCCGAAGGGACTATGCCGGGATGCGTGAGATGATCATGGGCGACGCGCCAAGCTTCGATGATGTGCTGAGTGCGATCGGGGCGCTGGAAGCAGAGATCAACGCAGCCTGACCTAGAAGCCAATTGAGCGCCATGAGCTATAGGATCTCGTTCTATAACTCATGAATGGCCCAGATTTGAGCGATAGAGCGCGAGGTTTAACGCTGGCATGTCATTCTGCAGCCAGTCCCGCATCTTCCAGCTGTTCATGGTCCGGCAGGTCCTGCAGTGACTCCAGATCGAAAGCCACGAGGAACTGCTCTGTGGTCACATAGGTGTAGGGTGCTCCGCGCCGCGGCGAGCGCGGGCCGGTTCCGATGAGACCGCGGGCGTGCAGCCGCCCGATCAGGTCGCGACTGATCTCCTTGCCGAAGATATCCTTCAAGCCATCCCGGGTGATCGGCTGGTGATAGGCGATGGCGGCCAGCACCGCGACATCGTATTCGCGCAGGCCGAGAGCCTGATCGCCGACATCCGCCGCGGTCCGGATCGCCGCCGCATAGGCCGGGCGCGTCCGCAGCATCCATCCGTCGGCCACCTTCGCGACTTCGAAGGATCGTCCTTCGAGATCAGCCATCAGATCGTCGATCAACAGATCGACCGAGGCCCCCTGCCCTACGACGCGGGCCAGGTCTTCGCGCGGCACAGGTGAGGCAGACGCAAAGAGAACCGCCTCGATCCGGCGCATCCATTCGCGCCAGCGCAGGTCAGCGGGCAGGTCGTCCAGCTCACGATCCAGATCGGTATCGGCGTGGTCCTTCGCCATCGTCAGATCCCATAGAGCCGAAAGGTGTCGCGGCCGGTCAGCTCGCGCACAGCGCCCAACTCGACAAGCCGGTCACAGATTCGGCGAGCAGCTCGATCGGACCTGAGCGACATCAGTGCCGTCGGAGCCACGGCATCCCGGCTCAGGAAAAGCGCGACGGCCTCATCAGACCCCCTCGCCCGGAGCTTCGGCGCGACCTCTTTCAAGCGCGCGGCGCGGCGGGCAAGATTGGCGGCCTCCTGTGTTGCCTGCGCGACAGCCGCCAGGATCGCCCGATGGCAGGCTAGGCGTAACTCGTCACCCGACTTCCGCAGATTGGCCCGCTTCAAACCAAGTGCCAGGAGCGGCAGGACATGGTTCCACCCGAGCGTCTGCGCCAAAGCCGCGTCCGCCAGGATCAACGCCGTCGCGGGATCGCGTGGTCGATCAGCAAGAACCGCCTGCAGCACCGACGCAACGCGCGCGACCGGCGCGCCCCGCCCCGCGCTCAACCAGGTGGCAATCTTCTCCGGTTCAAGATCAGGCATGGCGCGGTGCAGTGCTTTGACCGACACGGGTCGTTGGACTGCGCGCTGCCAAGAGAGATAGATCTCGCCCGCCGGTCCGGGACTGTCGCCAGGCTGCAGGAACGCTACAGAATCGCGCAGCTCCGCGGCCCTTTCCGGCCGGCACGCATTTACCACGGAGACCTCGGCCGCGCGCAAAGCCAGCCGCGCCCTCAGCAAGGTCTGGGGGACGTCGTCCCGGCTCAGCACCAGATGCAGGTGGCCAAGTGTAGCACCGGACAAAAACGCCACATCTTCAGGGATTTCCAGCCACGCCGACGTGACCCAGGACGGCATCCGGGGTAATGTCTCGCTGTCGTCTAGGAGCTCATGGCGGGCATAGGTCATGCCACAAGAATATCGTACGGCGGCGCTTTCGTCCACAATATGATGTACAAACCGCCCCGCTTTGCCGTCCTCTGTCATGTCCAATAAGTTTGCCTTATCGGACATAAATGAAGTAGGCTGAGAAACATGAGCTGTCGTTTTAGTTTCATGGGTGGATTCGGCCGAAATCGCCTCTCTCGTCGAGGAAATTTCCATTTAACCGGTGGAGGGGCCTCTTGCTCAATCTGTGGACTCGTTCCGCCCCTACGTCAATACCACGCTTTCCCTTGCCCGCCCGCGTGCCTCGCCCCTCTGACAGCCACGGCAATGGGGCGGCACGCCGGAACAGGACGAGGGCGGCCTCCGGCAGGACCGCACCAGGCACCAGATCTGTTCCAAAGAGATCATGCAAGATCACCAGCGTCAGAGCCCGCCAACGCACCGACAGGTGCTGAAGAGGCGCATGCCGACCGACGGTCGCACGGGCCTCGTAGGGACAATTCCACCCCGGTTCATCGTACCAGAGCGCGAGGACCGGCCGCGCCGCCCCGTTGCGATCGAGCGGCGCCCACAAAATGCGAATTGCATGTTCGAGTCGATCAAGGCGTCCTGGGCCTCCTCTGACGATCCCATTGATCTGGCGTTGGAGATCGAGGACACCTGCGGCGAAATCCACATTCAAAAGGTCCTCTGCCTCCCCTCCCCCACCTGTCAGAACGGCTTCGCACTTGCGACAGAAGGGACGCAGCAGGCCATTCAACATGCGAAGGGAAGGCCTCAGGTGACCGCGACAAGCGGGGCAGCGGTCCAGGAGCATGGTCCGGTGCACCGGACAAACCACCTGCTCCGTCAATCGCCAATTCACCCGCAGATAGGCATCGCGACCGACAGCAACATCCGCATCGAAACAGGCAAGGCAGACCGGTACAGTCTCGGTCAGAAACCAATCCCGAGGCTGAGCAGGATATCGGGAAGCCAGTGACCTGCGACGAAGCCGTTCCGGATCGATCCTGCAGGCCTTCGCCCAAAGCATGAGCAGCCCCATATCCGGCGCCACATCGTCAACCTGCCGCGCGCCTGCGTCCCTACCCCCCTGCCCCGCCAGGTGTACCATCAGCTCAAGGGGCTCCGCCCCGTAGCGCGCGGCAACCCGCGCCACCCAGGACGAAAGCAGTTCGTCCCGGAACGGACGCGGCGCGACGGGCAGTCTGGCCGGCACCATCATGCCCCGACCCGTTGTTGCGCGGGCTTCCCCCGCCGCCGAGCGGTCTGGGTCATCGAGACCAGCGGCAGCACCAGATTGTCGCCAAAACTATCCGCGTCGAGGCGCTCCTTGCCCGACCGAACCGCATCTTCCGCCGCCGTCTCGATCAGGCGGAAAATGCGCGCCGTCACACCGGAGGTCAGCTTGTGAATCCGCTCTCTGGCCTCCCCGCTGATCAGATCGGATGCCTCGCGCAAAGGCAGGATGCGTTCAAAACTTTTCAGGAGCCCGGCGAAGGCGGCATTGTTCAGCCAGGGCTTGAGATGGAACGCCTCGAACCGCTCAGCCAGCTGCGCATCGGTCAGCAGGGCTTGGCGCGCAAGATCCGTGCCGGCACACACCAGTGGAATCCGAAGGTCATTAGCCAGAAACCGGATCGCGTTGAGAAAAATTCGCTGTTGCCGGAAGGTTCCGGCCAGCATGCCGTTCACCTCGTCGAGGATGATCATCTTCGCGCCCACGGTCCGCAGCAGCGATCGGCAGATATCCTTCTCACGGGCAAGCGTGCCTCCTGTCATCGCCGGCGCGCCCATGGCGGCCAGAAGTTCGCGGTAAAGATCGCGCTCGATGGGTTCGGATGGCACTTGCGCAACAACCACCGGGCGGTGGTCAACGCCGGTGATCTGACTGAACTTCGGCGGGTGGTCGCGTTCAAACTTGCGGACGATCTTGGTTTTACCCATGCCGGTGTCACCGTAGATCAGCAGGCATGGCATCCGGTCACGCGGTGGATAGGTCAGCAGGTTCTCCAGACGTGCCAGAGCGGCCCCGGACTGATCGAAACCGATCCAGCGGTCGGCCCGGATCCAGGCAATGCGCTCATCATCCGGCAGCGCCGCAAACCGGCGGTAGGTCGGATCGAGATGTGCAAATGCGCTGCCTTCGGTCACGACCATTCCTCAACTTCGAACCCCGGGTGGTCCCTGAGCACATTCTCGCTTTCCTTGGGCTCCGGACCGGCATCTACAGCCTCGTAGGCCCCTACCCCATCAAGCGCTCGGTCCCGTCTCTCGGAAAACCGCCTGGCCTCCCGTGTCCTGCTACTGGCAGCATCAACCAGGGCGCGCTGTTCCTCGATCACCGCGAATATGAGGGCTTCATCCTCGAGCGCCCGCCCGCGCTCGCGCAAAATCGCCTGCGCACGGCGATGTTCCGCAAGGGTGATCGACGGATGGCGTAGATCCGCAAATCGCACAGGATAGCGCTGACCTTCGGGGCCAAGCACAAAGATCGTCGAGAGATCGCGCGGATCATAAGACACGCGCAATTGCCGGTCCTGCCGACCCGCCCAGAGGCTCAGGATATCGTCCCAATACCGCAGACCGAAGAGATGGATGCCATCGCGGCGCACCATGCGTTCCGTGCTCGGCAGGAAGTCGATCCGGAACCCCTCCGGATCGTAAGGCCGGCGCAATGGTGCCTCGCGCCGCCCATAGGCCTCGTTCCAGGCCGCGACTGGCGGAATGCCGAGCGAACGGTGCCGTTCAGCATGATAACGGGTGATTTCCAACGCCAACCAGTGCTCCAGCTCGTCGAGCGTCATCGCCGACTTGCCCACGGAGTCGTAATCACCGCGATCCTTGATGCTGCTGAAGGTCGATCCCGGCAGCAGGTGAGCCGCCCCCATCATTGTGCCAATCAGCCGCTCAATATGACCGCCGTAATGTGGCGCCCCTATCGGCCGGTACTGCAGTGAAATCCCGTGCTCTTCCGCCCCGCGCTTCATCGCCTTCGAGCGGAATTCCTTCGCATTGTCGATGTGAATGGTCTCCGGCAATCCCTCGGTCGGCCAATCCGCGTCGATCCCCAAGCTCTCCAGCCAATCGGATTTGGGCTGCACCAGGTGCTGAATGGCCAGTGCCACCGACAAGGCCGATGGCGGCTCCAGCGTCAGATAAAACCCTGCCACCATGCGGCTGGCGACGTCGATGGCGAGGGTCAGCCAGGGCCGTTGCAAAGGTTTCCGATGAACCCGGTCCACGACGATGACATCCACCAGCGTGTGGTCGATCTGAACCACCTCATAGGCCCGTTCGACCTGATAGCTGCCCGGCACCGGGTGATGGCGCTGGCGAGAGGCCTTGGCACCCTCACGCGCAGTCGTAAGTTCCGCCGGATCTATCGCCGCCACACGGTCCCGCAGCGTGGTCCAGCACGGGGGACGTAGACCCCTCTGACTGCACTGCCTGCGTACCTCCTTTTGCAGGGCGTTGATGCTTGGCTTCTGGAGGGACTTGTAGAACTCCTCGATCGCCCCCGAAATCACCGCTTCGATCTCGTCAGGCAGCCGACGGCTGCCCGTCGGTGTCCCAACCTGAGCCGCCAGCAAGGAACTGGCGACCGGGCGCGCCTTGTACGCTGAGATCAATTCGTAGAGGCGGGAGCGCTTGAGACCAAGATCGCGGCAGGCCTTGAGGAATTCGGCACGGTTCGGTGACGCCTTGCTTGCAAGGCGGCGGATCACAGCTTCCCGCGCGACCGCCTGTGCCCACGCAGCATCGTCGACGGCGTTGATGTCTGCTCGATCCACCATGGCCAAACCCGGAAAATAAGTGTCTTATGTCCGATAATGAACCTATAATCCGGGAATGAAACAAGAACATGAACACAATGATATCAATACGTTAGTGTCCACTAATGGAACAAGAACGACATGAGCAGAACACCTGAAAATACGCCCTCAGGCGATGAGAAATCGAGCGCAGTGAACGATGCTGCAACCGGAGATCACAAGATCGACGAGAGAGAGGCCGCGGACGGGTATACGATCACCCTGCCCGCTCATGTGGCCGGCTCCGGCAATCTCGACCGCCTTGTCGATATCGCCCGCGACTACGCCAAGGCCTCGACGGCGGAGAACACCAACAAGGCCTACGCGGCCGACTGGAAGCACTTCGCGCGCTGGTGCCGGCTGAAAGGCACGGAGCCCCTGCCGCCGTCGCCGGAGATGATCGGACTCTATCTCACCGACCTGGCGGTGCCAAGGAATCGGGTCCCTGCCCTGTCAGTTTCGACGATAGACAGAAAACTCTCCGGCCTTGCGTGGAACTACGCGCAACGTGGCTTCACCCTGGACCGCAAGAACCGGCACATCGCCGCGGTGCTGGCCGGGATCAAGCGCAAGCACGCACGCCCACCAGTGCAGAAAGCGGCGATCCTGCCCGAGGACATCCTCGCCATGGTCGCCACCCTGCCCTTCGATCTGCGCGGATTGCGGGATCGCGCGATTCTGCTTTTGGGTTACGCTGGTGGCCTCCGGCGCTCCGAGATTGTCAGTCTCGATCACGGGAAGGACGACACACCGGACTCCGGTGGTTGGGTCGAGATCCTCGACGATGGTGCGATCCTCACGCTCAACGCTAAAACCGGTTGGCGTGAGGTCGAGATCGGTCGCGGATCGTCCGAACAGACCTGCCCGGTGCATGCGCTCGAACAGTGGATGCATTTTGCCAAGATCGATTTTGGGCCAGTCTTCGTGCGCACGTCACGCGGCGGTAAACGCGCGCTCAACGCCCGGCTCAACGACAAGCATGTGGCTCGGCTGATCAAGCGAACGGTCCTGGACGCTGGCATTCGATCTGAGCTGCCCGAGAAAGACCGCGTGGCGCTCTTTTCCGGACATTCTCTGCGCGCTGGTCTCGCCAGCTCCGCCGAGGTCGACGAGCGTTACGTCCAGAGACAACTTGGGCACGCCTCGGCCGAGATGACCCGTCGTTATCAGCGTCGCCGCGACCGGTTCCGGGTAAACCTGACCAAGGCTGCGGGATTGTGAGGATCAGCCGTCTAGCAGATAGGCCGTCAGGTTCTGGTGGGCATGCAATATGCGGATGATCTCGACCCCCTGCCCCGCCGCCCGGTAGATCACCAGATGCGCTCCGCTGGGATGGATACGTACCGCAGGTGTGAACTCACTGCGCTCCCGGGCCATCTCTGGAAAGTCAGCGAGAAGGTCGAAGAGTGCAAAAAGGCCATCCGCATAGCGATCTGCCTGCTCGATGCCCCAGTTGTCTGCGCCGTAGTGCCAGATCTCGGACAAGTCGGTTTCAGCCGCGGGTCGAATGACCCAACCGCTATTCTCCGGCATATTTGGCGTGCATCCGGGACTTGAACGTGCTGCGATCAAGCGAGGTCGCTGGGCCACTGGAGAGGCCTGCGTCGACAGAAGCCTGGATTTCAGCAATGGCCTCACTCCGCGCACGATCACGCCGGATCAGGTCGCGAACGTAGTCGCTGGAATTGGCATACCGTCCGGTTTTTGCCTGTTCTTCGACCCAGTTTTTCATCGGGTCCGGCAACGAAATATTCATGGTGCCCATGGTGATCTCCTTATTAGTAGTATGTATGACAAAGTTTGCCAAAGTGCAAGAACGGCTCATACAAACGGAACCAAACGGTCGTTTACTAGCGATACCTTAAATTGCAAACGGCCCGTTTTCATGCCCCTGATAGGCTACGCCCGTGTTTCCACAGAGGATCAGACCCCCCTGCCCCAGTCTGAGGCCCTGCAAACTGCGGGTTGCGTCGAGATCTTTGAAGAGCACGCCTCTGGCGGCAATCGCGCACGACCGGTGCTGGCACGCGTGCTCGAACGTGTCCAGGGCGGCGACACGCTGGTCGTTGTGCGGATCGACCGGCTTGCGCGGTCTCTGTCGCACTTGTTGGAGGTGATCGAACGGCTGGAGGCCAAGGGGGCTTTCTTCCGCTCGCTGCAGGACCCGATCGACACGGCATCGCCACAAGGCAAGTTCACGTTGCAGGTTCTAGGCGCTGCGGCCGAGTTCGAGCGCGCTCTGATCCGCGAACGCACAAAGGCCGGGCTTGCCTCTGCGCGCGCCAAAGGGCGCGTTGGTGGCAATCCTGGGCTACGCGCCAAGGATCCCGCTGCGCTGCGCAAGGTGCGGCTGGCGCGACAGGACGGCTACATGGAGCGCCTCAACGAGACCGCGCAGGATTGGGTGCCCCATGTGCGCCGCTTGCGCCCCGATATGGCCTGGGAAGACCTGCTGCGGATCATCAATGGCCCCCTGCCCCCAGATCGCCATTGGACACAAAGCCGACTGCTCCGCGCTGTGAAGGCATATGTGCGCGACGGGTTCCTTCCTGCCGAGGTGCTTGGCCGCGCCGGACGCCGCGAAACCGATGACCGCCTGCCGGCCATCGTGGCGGCCATCAAAGGGTCGGACCCGGATATCACGCTACAAGCGATCTGCGACCGGTTGGAAGCCATGCGTGAGCGCACCCCTCGGGGCCGCACTGGCTGGCAGCCGTCTTCGGTCAAAATGCTGCTTGAGCGTGCGGAAAAGTTGGGGCTCCTCTGAACACGACACTTGTGTTGGCCTAACGGATTGCCACTAAATCTAGAAAGTGCTTGCACGAATCTGGCTGCTCGGGCAATAGTCTCGAAAAATAACGCGCGGTCACATAAAAAACGCGCCCACGGATCGGGGCAAACATGAGCGAAGCAGAACAGGATCTAGATATCGCCATCGGGCACTACGCGGAACTTCTCGCGTCGAACCTGCATGCTCAGCGCGCTGCACACTTCCCACCAGATGCAAAGAAGGTGATGCGCACTTTGACAAGCGGCGAAGCTGCTGAGCTCCTTGGCGTCGACCATACCTATCTTCGGAAGCTTCATCGAGAAGGAAAGATCGTTGACGTTGAGACGACGGCTGGAAGTCATCGCCGTTATACGCTCGACGATATTTGGGAAATCCGGCAGACGCTTGAAGGAAACGCAAAAAAGTCTGGAACTTACGTGCCCGGACGTCGCGACGGTGACGAGCTTCAAGTCATTTCAGTTGTGAACTTCAAGGGCGGGTCCGGCAAAACGACGACATCTGCTCACCTCGCTCAGCGCTTGGCGCTCAAGGGGTACAGGGTTCTTGCGATCGATCTCGACCCCCAAGCATCTCTTTCGGCTCTTCACGGAATCCAGCCAGAACTCGACCTCATGGAGGGCGGGACCCTCTATGATGCCGTTCGCTATGACGATCCGGTTCCGATCGCCGAAGTGATCCGCAAGACCTACATCCGCGGCCTTGATCTTATCCCGGGCAACCTTGAACTCATGGAGTTCGAGCACGAGACGCCTGCTGCGATCCAGCGAGGCGGAGCGAAGGCGTTCTTCGCGAGAGTTCATGACGCACTCGATAGTGTTGAAGCGAACTACGACGTTGTTGTGATCGACTGTCCGCCGCAACTTGGTTTCTTGACGATGTCAGCACTATCCGCGTCCTCTGGTGTGCTCGTGACGGTTCACCCGCAGATGCTTGACCTTATGTCGATGTCCCAATTCCTGCGAATGACTGCGGATCTCCTTGGAGTAATCAGGGATGCAGGCGCAAATCTGCGCTTCGATTGGCTTCGCTTCTTGCCAACGCGATACAAAGTCGGCGACGCACCACAGACCGAAGTCATCGCCTTCATTCGCGGGCTCTTTGGGAGGTCGGTCCTGACCAATCACATGGTTGAGTCGACCGCAATTTCTGATGCCGGCTTGACCAAGCAAACGCTCTACGAAGCTGACAAGAAGGACTTCACGCGTCAGACGTTTGATCGTGCGATCGAGTCTATGAACGCAGTGAACGATGAGATCGCTGAAATCATCCAGAACACATGGGGGCGGAATGGCAAGAAAGCCTAAACTTGGCCTGCCGCTGCAGACCCTTCGCAACGCTCCTGACGCTCTTGAAGGGCGCCGACTGCGTGGCGGTGTTTTTGAGATCGATCCGGCGCAGATTGTTACCGAAGGACGGTTGGATGACAGGCTTCAGATTGAAGTTGAGGGCCTGAAGAACTCTATTTCCAAGAACGGTCAGCGTGTGCCTGTCTTGGTCCGCCCACTGGAAGGCGATCGCTACAACCTGATCTATGGCCGCAGACGCTTGGAAGCATGTCGCGAACTCGGTATCAAAGTTCGAGCCATCGTCACAGAGGTTGAAGGTGATCAAGCGCTTCGAGATCAGCTTCTCGAGAACCAAGAGCGTCGTGATCTGAGCTTTATTGAACGTGCGCTTGTAGCGACGGCGCTTCTAGACGGCGACCATTTGGAAGGGGCTGAGCGCACCAATCGTGGTGTCGCCGAAGTCCTTAACCTCCACGAAGCTGGGGTTTCACAGCTCTTGAGTGTCGTTCGGACGGTCGGCGAGGATCTCATCCAGGCAATTGGTGCAGCTCCTGGGATTGGTCGCCCGAGATGGGAAGAGCTCAAAAAGGCTTTGGGTGCCTACGACGGTGATCGGGACCAACTGCTAGCCATAGCTCATGCAGCCAAGTCCGGAAGTTCCGGCTCGGTCGATGAGGTTTCTGAGCGTGCGTTTCTCGCAGTTCTGGCAGCTGCGAAGAGCGCAGAGAAGAAAGCAAGCCCGTCTAGAAAGGGTGTGCCTGCTTTGGCGATCCCCGGTGTTGGAGCTGCGACGGTCAAGACCAGCCGCCAAGGCAAGCAGCTCAAACTTGATCTAACTACGGATGAACCTGATTTTATCAGCTGGTTGGAGGGCAACGCCCCAAAGCTGATTACCGAGCTTCATGAGCGCTGGAAGCGTTCAGGAGACTGAGGAAGAGCAACCAACAAGAAGGAGGCACGATACAGGCAAAAAGAAAAAGGCCCCGAGAAGCTAGCTTCACGAGACCTTTGTAAGGTTTCGCACCGGGATCAGCCCGCTACAAAATCTCAGTTTTCGCACTTCTGAATGTAGCGTTCTGGCCCCTACCCCGCAAGCGCAAAGCGATTCGCGGGCCCTAGAATTTTTGTCTTCGTGGACATTTTCATGGAGTACACACCAATCTCGCCGTTTATGCGGCCGATTTCGCACGCCCATTTGCGCGTCATTGAGCGACCCGAGGCATCTGTTCCAGCCAGACCCGTTAACAAGTGGGAACTCCTGCGCGAGCTCTCCAAGGCGCAAGCGGCCTTTGGGGTCTCGGAACGTGATCTGACGGTTTTGCAGGGGCTCCTCAGCTTCTTTCCGGACGATGCGCTTGGCGGGAACGCCGAGATGGTCGTCTTCCCCTCGAACAAGGCGATCTGTGAGCGCCTGAATGGTATGCCCTGCTCCACGATGCGTCGTCACCTCGCGCGTCTTGTCGAGGCTGGCTTGCTCCAGCGGCGCGATAGCCCCAATGGGAAGCGCTACGTCCGTAAGCACGGCGAAGACCGCGTTGCCTTTGGCTTCGATCTTTCCCCGCTCTACTGTCAGTCCGAGGAGATAGCACGGGCCGCAGAGGCCGTACGTGAGGCTGAGGAGCGCGTCAGGCGCCTGAGAGAGGTCGTAAGCCTCATGCGCCGCGATCTCGCGGCCCTCGCCGAGTTCGGAGACGAGATGCAGCCAGGCCTAGGCTTCTGGGATCAGCTTCGCGACAGGGCTGCCCTCACAGCCCGCGCGCTTCGCCGCAAGCTTTCAGTTGAGGACCTCGCGGCCTATCGAGCCGACCTTGAAGCTCTCCTTGACCAGGCACGCAACATCATTGATGGCCCTGAAACAGAAGAAATGAACACCAATGATGCCCAATCTGAGCGTCACCATCATAATTCAAATAAAGAATCTATAGATCTTGAACCTGCTTTAGAAAAAAGCGGGGCGGCCGCGGGTGTGCCAGATGTGGATACGAATGAGCCGGTGGCTGACGTTGATGAACAGGACACAAGACACCTGCCAAAGATCCCGCTGCACCTAGTGATCGCGGCATGTCCCTCGCTCAAGACCTTCTACCAAGGTGAGATCCGGCATTGGCATCAGCTCTTCGATGCGGCGTGCCATGTGCGGCCAGCCATGGGCATCAGTGCGTCTGCATGGGAAGAAGCACAGCGGTTCATGGGTCCGGAGCAAGCGTCGATCGTCGTTGCTGCCATGCTGGAACGCTTCGCCGACATAAGATCGCCTGGTGGATACTTGCGAGCTCTGACTGCCAAAGCTGCGGCAGGCGAGTTTTCCTGTGGCCCAATGGTCATGGCACTGATTGGCCGGCGGAACGCGGCTTAACAGCTGTTAAACTCCGATCTCGTGCGGCTGGCATGGCATAACTTAACAGCTGTTAAGTAGGCTCTCGGCACACAAACGGTGTTCGAGAGAGAAAAGTTAGGGGGTTGAGGTGTGGCGGTATTTGAGATCGTGAAAGTGGCTTTCGCCTTCGTCGCGGCGAAGATCTGATGACGAGGGCATCCCGATCATCATGGTAAAACCTCAGCTGGTGACCATCGCTGCTAGTAGCGCAAAGGCGGCTAGTGAAGAACATACAGAGCGTTGCGCTGTAGCCAACCTAGCAGTTGCGCGCCTCCGCGGCCCCTGCCCTTTTCGAAGTCTGAGATCTGATGATGAATACCCTGAACAATTGGTTCTACGCTATCCGGCGCCTGCTGACGGCGATTTGGGTCCTGGCCTCGGATATTCCCTTGGCCTTCATCGGTGCTAATGACTGAGAGGTAGGTTGTGGATGTCTGTTGCATGATATCGTGGCTACGGGCCGCAGCGCACAAGGAGCAGACGATCGATGGTTGCCAAAACCGTTTGACCAAGGGCTCGATCCTCGAATTCCCGCACGCGGGGAGCCGGTAACTTCTCAGTCACTTCGATAATGGCGACATGGCCAGCGAGGCAATCGGTTCCTCAAGCGCAGCAGCTGGTTGCCAGCGGTCCCGCGTTCCACTGATTTGGTCGTAGTGGACGGCGAGGACATCGCAGAACAGCGGGTGCAACTTAATCTCTTGATTTCATGACACCCGAACTCTTCAAAAGAGTGCTTTGATGTTGGCTGCGGAATGATCTGATCCATCCGGTGGATGAAAGCGATTTAATAACAATGGGTTATTGTGTTTTAGTGTTCGCGATGGGAAATTATGCCCATAACAGCCATCATCGACATGGTTTCCCTTTCCAGGGTGCCGATCCGCTACATCGGCGGGAAGCCAAAGCATCAGCACGCTTTATGAAGAAGTTGGCAGTTGCGGGCCGATTGAGCGGTTTGGGCTATCTCGTGAAGAAGGAGCCGCCACAGGTCTAGCCGTGGGCCCTGTGGAAGTTCTGATCCCGTCGTACCAGTACAGTTCGGTGGCGGTTGGGTGTTTCATGGGTTTGGTCCACGAAAAGTGAAAGTGTTCTTCGGGTTTTGTGACTGACGGATGAGGGCCTTTGGGGTCCCTCAGATGGGTCCGGGCCGGGTTCCGGTCTGCCGTTCCGGATGAAGGGCATTCCCATGCAAACAGGTGTCTTGCGCGTGCTCCGCGCAACCGCCGCCTCCTGGTGGCGACATAGAGAGCTGCGCCGAACTGGCCAGACGGCGCTGGCACAGCGGCTCGAACGCCAGACCGTCCTGCGTGATCTCGGCTATCTCAGGCAGGCGGCGACGCTGCCGAATGCCCATGTGATCTGCGGGGCGGGTGGAACGTTCCTCCATCTCGGCTGCGCCACCGTATCCACCCACGCGCCGATTGAGCGCTTTCCCTTGGCCACTCTTGCGGTCGCACGTGGCACGCCGTTCATCGATATCCGACTCGTCACCGATGTCATCGCCTTCGCGAACCTGCCGCGGGTGACGCGGGACGGATCGGTCGACCCTGACTCTTCGGGTCCCGGCAAGTCCGTGTCGCTGACCACCTACATCGACATGGTCGAAGCCCTCGGTGGCAGGATCGCCAACGATCCGCGCCCCTGTCGGTCAACCTAGTCACCACTCCCTCTCACCAAAACTCGAAAAGGAGGCCAGCCATGGCCCGATCCCGTACGCCCAAATTCGATGCCTCAGAGGTCATCACAAACGAAATCATCCGTATCATTGAGCGCGGCGTCCTGCCCTGGCGAAAGCCCTGGACCGCAGGCGGCAGCTCTCGCCCCCTGCGCGTGGGGGGTGAGCCCTACCAGGGGGTCAACAACTTCCTGCTGACGATGCGCACCGTGATGGCGGGCCACAGCTCGCCCTTCTGGATGACGCTGCCTCAGGCCAATGCCTTGGACGCGAAGGTGCGCAAAGGCGAGAAGTCCTCTGTCGTTGTCTACTACGGCCAAAGCCGGAAAGACGCCGATGGCGAGGACGACCGTAGCAGCGGGGATGATCACTCCGAGGAAGCCCGCATCTTCCGCTTCCAGAAATCCTACCGCGTGTTCAATGCCTGCCAGATCGAGGGCTTGCCCGACAGTTTCTACCCTGACCCGGAGCCCGTGCCCGAGCATCCGCCGTCCGAGCCCATCCCGCACATGCAAGCGTTTTTCGATGCCATCGACATCACAACCGTCTTCACGGGCACGGAGGCGTACTATTTGCCCCCCGTGGACAAGGTCTACATGCCGTCCATCACGCGGTTTCAGGACCCGCGCAATTTCTACGGGGTCTGGGCCCATGAGCTGGCCCATGCCACAAAAGCCCCCCATCGGCTGAACCGCGATTTCGGGTTCTCGAAGTTTGGCAACACGTCCTATGCTCGCGAGGAGATCGTCGCGGAATTGACCTCGGTGTTCCTGGGTCAGACGCTGGGCTTTACCGCGCATACGCTCGAGATGAATGCCGCCTACCTCCACAACTGGTTGCGCGTTCTTCGGTCGGACAAGGGCGCAATCTTCCGGCACGCCGCGGACGCGCAGCGGGCCTGCGACTATCTGATCGCCAGATCGGAGGCGTGCAGGGCAGGGGAGGGCGCTGAGGCAGCATGACCTATGCTCTTCCGCAACGCAGAAAATGGCAGCTTCGAGCCCAGACCAACATTCCTGCTGCGTCGCGGCGAATATCCGTTTGCAGAAATAGTTTGCTAAGCGGCCAACTTTTTGTATAGTTGGCCACATGAAAAACTATCAATCCGCGCTCGATACTGCCTTTCATGCTCTTGCCGACCCGACTCGTCGGGCCATGATCGCACGGCTGATTGAGGGACCTGCGTCGGTCAAGGAGCTTGCGGAGCCTTTCGAAATGGGCCTCCCGTCATTCCTTAAGCATGTGAAGGTTCTGGAAGCCAGTGGGCTAATCAGCTCGGAGAAGTCCGGACGGGTTCGAACCTGTCGCCTAGTGCCAACGCACCTCGCTGCTGCGGAAGACTGGCTGAATGAACAGCGGGCTATCTGGGAGGCTCGAACCGATCGCCTGGCTGCATTCGCCGAAAATCAACATGCATCGGAGACGAACAATGACGTCGAATAACCAACTGTCCGTATCCAGACTGATCAATGCTCCGCGTTCTGCCGTCTGGCAGGCCTGGGCGAACCCAAAGAACTTCGAGCAGTGGTGGATACCCGCCCCTATCGTTTGCCGGGTCGAAAAGATGGACCTTAACCCCGGCGGGGGCTTCGAGACCCTGATGAGCGAAGACGGCGGTGAATTTAAGCCTCATGTGGAGGGGTGTTTTCTAGACATTGTCCCGCAGGAACGGATCGTATTCACCACGGCGCTGAAGGAAGGATGGGAGCCTGCGGAACCATGGCTGACATTGACCTCAATCATCACAATGGAGGACGAAGGTAGCGGCACACGATACATCGCCCGTGCCCTCCACAAGAATCTCGAGGACAGCCGAAAACATGAAGAGATGGGGTTCGAGGAAGGCTGGGGAAGCACCATAGAACAGCTAGCTAAGCTGGCCGAAAAACTTTGAAGCAATCAGCAGGCAGATAGAGCGGACATCCGAGTCCGCGGAGCGAGGGGCAGGATGATCCCGCATTACCGACCTTCGTGCATCTTGCGGCGAAGGTCCGGACTGAGCCGATTCTGTGGAAAAACAACGTGTTGCTGGCGCAGTAAGTGGTGCTCTGAACGAGGCGCGCGCGCTTTCCTGATCAGGCTTTTCGCGTTTGCTGCGGTGCGGGAAAGGTCTTGGCCAGCTTGCGGAGGTTTTGGGCGGTGGCGGCGAGGAGGAATTCGTCGTTTGCGCCGCATGGACCACGTAATCGGAGTCGGCCCAGGCCGAGGATACGTTTGAGGTGCGCGAATAGCATCTCAACCTTCTTCCGAAGCTTCATCGAGATCTCATATTGCTTGGTTGTGGCGATG
This sequence comes from Roseovarius sp. SK2, assembly GCF_028807495.1. NCBI lineage: Bacteria > Pseudomonadati > Pseudomonadota > Alphaproteobacteria > Rhodobacterales > Roseobacteraceae > Roseovarius > Roseovarius sp. SK2. The sequence continues at coordinate 30,240 of NZ_JARAMK010000012.1, read as the reverse complement.
TCGCGGGCGACCTGGCGAGCGTCTTCGTGTTCTTCGCGGGTGATGGAGCGAAAGTCCATGTTCGGACAGCAGCGCGTTTTCGATGGACAGGCCTGGCAGACGTTCTTGAGACCGCGATACTTGGCGACGCCCTTTCCGGTCGGCCCCCTGTTCGGGTCAGAGTAGTTCCGGCGGAACTGATTCAGCTCCTGGCCTTCCGGGCAGGTGTATCGGTTGTTGGCCGCGTCCCACTCGAAGTCCGCCCGGGTCCAGGTGCCGTCGCTGCGGCCTGACTTGTCGAAGACCGGGATGTGCGGGGCGATCTTGCGGTCGACCAGCCAGCCCAGCATCGGTCCGGTGCCGTGGGCGGTGTCAGCTATCACGCGCTCGGGATGCAGGCCGAACCTGGCCTTCACTCGATCCAGCATGGTCTTGGTCGATCCGACTTCGGCCTGCCGGATCGACCGCGTCGCCTCGACATCGACGATGACGCCATGATCCGTGTCGATCAGGTAGTTGTCGGAATAGCTGAAGAATGCCGGCCCCTTGCGCGCCGAGGTCCACTGGCTGGCCGGATCAGAATGCGACGTGAACTTGGGCTGGACCTCACTGGCGGCACCGAACGCGGCCTCGTCCAGAGTGTCGAGATACTCGCGGACCGCGCGGGGCGCATCGGCTGGATCAATCTGCGAGACGTCCCAATCCTCCTTCGGCGTCGAGTTCTGCTTGTTGGCATCTGCCGCGATCAGGCTGGCATCTACCGCCATACGCTGACCGCTCACGAGCCCTTCCTCGATGCAGCGCGCGACGGTCGTCTCAAACAGATGACGTAGAAGCTCGCTGTCGCGGAACCGGCCATGGCGGTTCTTGGAAAAGGTAGAGTGATCCGGGACCCGATCAGCCAGGTCGAGCCGGCAAAACCAGCGATACGCGAGGTTCAGATGCACCTCCTCGCAGAGTCGTCGCTCCGACCGAATGCCGAAGCAATAACCGACCAGCAGCATACGGATCAGCAGTTCGGGATCAACGGAGGGACGGCCCGTGTGGCTGTAGAAATCCGCAAGATGGGCACGAATGCTGATCAGGTCAACAAACCTGTCGATGGATCGAAGCAGGTGGTCTTGCGGGACGTGACCCTCAAGCGAGAACTCGTAAAACAGCGCCGGTTGCGCCTCCTGCTTTGGTCCCATCATCGCTATCCCTCCCGCCCGCTGGCAGAATTGAATCAGCAGGATGACCCTCGATCAAGCGCGAGTTTTTCAACAGAATAAGCCCTACGACGACCTTCGTGACCAGATCCTGCCGCCGCTGAGGTCTTGGCGCTCGCTTGTCCGCATGGGTTGACATGCAGTATTCTTACTGCATATTGCAACCAGCATGACCGAGGATCAGATAACACTCGTTTTCAAAGCGCTGGCGCATACGGAACGGCGCCGCATCCTGGCCTCGCTATTGCAGAAGCCCGGTCAGACGCTTTTCGATCTGTGTGTCGCCCCGGACCAGCCGGACGGCGCGGGACATTTGTCCCGTCAAACTGTCTCGCAGCATCTCGATGCCCTCGAACGGGCGGGACTGCTTGAAATTTCGTGGCAGGGGCGAACCAAGACCCACAGGCTTGAGCCGGGTCCGCTGCGCGAGGCCGTGCAACAGGCCCTTACCCCGTATCTTTAGGAGCGAACGATGATGAAAATCTACGTCACCAGTGTCTTTGTCGACGATCAGGACCGCGCGCTCGACTTTTACGTCGGGAAGCTGGGCTTCCAAAAGAAGAACGACATTCCGGTGGGCGAGAACCGATGGCTGACGGTGGTATCGCCGGATCAGCCGACTGGCACCGAACTGCTTCTGGAACCCAGCGACCATCCTGCTGTGAAACCTTACCAGGCAGCGATTGTTGCGGATGGCATTCCCGCCGCGTCATTTCACGTCGACGACCTCGCCAACACCTATGATCGCCTGACAGAAGGCGGCGTCAGGTTCATGCTGGCCCCGATTGATGCGGGCGATGTCAAAATGGCTGTGCTGGACGATACGTGCGGCAACCTGATCCAGCTGGTCCAGATCAAGAACCCGCAGCCCCACTGACGTGCGCTTGCGATCTCAGCGGAACGCCACCACCTGACCCAACACCGGGTGGTGGCATCAATTTAGTGGCTCACCCCATCTGCTCTTTGCGCAACAGGATCACCGTGCCGGCCGGGTCCGACGTCCAGTGCCCGGTCACATTGGTCAGCGGCTCCAACTCGTCTCGTTTGGGGCTGCCGAGGCTCGACAGCGCGACGTCGGGGTCGTCGTCGAACAGCTCGATCCAGACATCCACCTGGCTTTGCGCCGGTACCCGGTCGATCCACAAGGTCATCGCGCCGAACTCGAAGCCCGTGCTGTTCTCCAGCTCACGGGCGACTGTCAGACCCACCTTGTCACGGTAGAAGGCCACGGTGTCCTCCCAGCGATGCAGGGGCACCTTGATGGCGATGTTCTTTCCGGCTTCCATGTCATGTCGCTCCTTCTTTGAAATCTCGGGTTACTTGTAGAACCCGTCCCGGAGGTTGATCCCGTGCTCCAGCCAGGCCTTCATGGCGCAGAGCATCCCGGTCCAGCCTTCGCAATTGCCGAAGCAGGAGGTCAGGCTGGCCTCTGTTTCGGGCCAGCCGAATTCGCTGATCCGCACCAGGGTGCGCCCGTCCTCCAGTGGACTGAACTCCATGGTGACGGTGGTCCATGTGGCGGTCTTCTCGTCCGCCTCCCATTGAAGCACGATCTTTTGGTTCGGGACGACCTCTTGCACCAGGACAGGGAAGGCGCCCGGAAAGTCGTGGAAGTCCCACGTCACCTCGGCCCCGGTTTCCAGTCTCCCCCGCGCGCCGCCCGTGGTGAAATATTGCGACAGGCGGTCAGGGGCGACTACGGCCTCGAAGACCTCTTCGACCGGCTTGGACATGCGCCCCGCCACCGTGAATCTCAGCTCCATGATGCGAATCCTCTTTGCTTTCCACCATTCATGTTATAAAAATATAACATGTCAACTGAAAATAATTTCGACGCCGTGTTCAAGGCGCTCGGCCATCGGGCGCGGCGGCGGATACTCGACCTAATCAAGGATGGTCCGCAGACCACCGGCGCCCTTTGTGAGACACTGACGGATCTCGACCGCTGCACGGTGATGCAGCATCTATCGGTTCTGGAGAAAGCTGGGCTGGTGGTTGTCGAGCGGCGCGGCCGAGAACGCTGGAACCATCTCGACGCCCTCCCGATCCATGACATCCAGAAGCGCTGGATTGGGCCTTACGCCGCGCACGCGGTCGGGATGCTTGGGGATCTGGAGAGGCTGGCCGAAACCGACGCATCTTCGGCCGACGCTGACGGTAGCAGTCTTGTCTGAGGCGTGGGACAAGAGCCATGTCTAGCCCCCTGTTTATGGGCCACTAATGGGCGTCTTCTCTAAGACAGTTTCTGGGACTGGTGGCCGCATGTTGAGGGCCTGATGCGGGCAAAGTCATCATGCCACTCAAGGCAAGGGAAAGAACACTGGAACGCTTGTTGCCAAGTACGTGAGCGATGGTCATCGCGACGTCCCTTTGTTGGACGGAAATCCGGCGGCTCGAAGGTCCGGTCGGCCTGCATGCGTGGAGCAAAGCCCGGTTCAGGCCGTCTCCTCGAAGATAGGTGTGAATCCGCCCCACATCATGCGCGTGCCATCGAAAGGCATGTCCATGTCCTGCCAGCGTGGGTCGGTCTGCATGCTGGCGCCGCACTTGTCGTGGGTCTTCTTGTCGGGCCAGACAATCCAGGAGAAGCAGACGGCCTCTCCCTCTTTCAATGCAACCGCACGCTTGAAATCGGTGTGTTTGCCCTCTGGAACCTGATCCTCCCATGTTTCCATGATCTGCAATGCGCCGTACTCCTTGAAGAGGGGCCACGCCTTGCGGGTGCTTTGGATATAGGCCTCCTTGTTGCCGTTCGGCACGGGGGTCAGAAATCCGGCGATATAGGTCATGTCAGTTCCCCTTGGTGGGATTGGAGCTCCGCCATCCAGGCGTCGAAACCGGGTGGGGGATTGCCGGTGAAACCGGCCAGATGATCATTCAGCGCCTGACGGAACGCGGGCCGTTCGGCACTGCGCGCTACGTAGTCGGCGAGGTTCGGGAACGCTTCGACAAGGCCTTCGCCCTCTATGATCCGCAGGACGCTGACCATCATCAGGTCGCCTGCGGAAAAGCTGCCGGCGAACCAGTCGGCGGTTCCCAACCTGTCCGAGGCCTCCTGAAGGCGTTCGGTGATCCGTTCGTCGATACCCGGAAGGCGAGGGGCGGACCACGGATCTTTCGCTTCGAATATCGTGGCCTGCGCGCGGTCCATGATCGGCGGCTCTATCGTGTTAAGGGCGGCGAAGAGCCATTCCAACGACAGGCCTTTTCCAGCTGCGCTCTTGGGGGTGAGGCCGGGAAAACGTTCGGAGATGTGCCACACGATGGCGCCGCTTTCGAACAGCGCCTGTCCGTCCTCTTCGTAGGTCGGCACCTGTCCGAAGGGTTGCAGTGTGCGATGCGCCGCTTCCTTTTGCTGGCCCTGGGGCAGGTAGCGGACAGCGTAATCCTGGCCGACCTCCTCGAGCGCCCAGCGTACGCGCAGATCCCGGACCTGTCCTTTTGCGAAGTCAGGCACCCAGTCGAAAGCAGTGATGGTGATGGAGGCGTTCGGATCAACCGGCATGGTACAGCCCCCGCGTTTTTGCATTCAGCGTGTCGCAATGCGCAATTGAGCGGTCGAGATACGCCATGGACAGGTCTATATAGGACATCTCAGACATTAAGGTTCCTCCGAGTCGCGTCGTCGATGTGGACAGGCTAATCCAGTAGAGTTACAAAAAGCAACTATGTAAAAACAAAAAGTAACTAGATCGGCGGAAGCGCCCCATGGACGGTGGTATGGCGATGCCTGCGGCACCGCCTTCGGCCTTGAATTGCTCGCGGAGCGCTGGTCGATGCTGATCTAGCGAGAGCTTATGTTTGGGCCGCGCCGCTTCAGCGATATCCGCGCGAGCCTGCCGGGGATCAGCGCCAAGGTGCTTTCAGAACGACTTGCCGGTCTCGAGACAAATGGCGTCGTTGTACGGTCCGTGGCGCCAGAACCGGCGCTGGCGCAGCTTTGTGGCCTGTCGGAGTGGGGGTATGCCGCAGAACCGATCATACAGTAGCTTGGCCGCTGGGCGGCGGCCTCGTCCTTGCATGATCCGACGCTACCTTTGTCGCCGGTTTCGTTCATGCTGTCGCTGCGCACGATGCTCGATCCCGACGCAGCCGGCAGCACCAAGGCGACCGTGGTTTTCGTAATGGGTGCCGCGCAGTTCACGGCGCGGCTTGCCGATGGTGCAATGCCTGTGACGCGTGGCGCTGCGGACGAACCCGATCTTCGGTTCGAAGCCGCTGACGCTCCCTCCCTTGCCGCGGTCTTCTATGGCGGGGTGGATCCTGACACGGCGGGGCTGCGGGTAGCAGGTGATCCCGAGCTTGCGCGAACGTTCATCGCGCTCTTCAACCTGCCGGCCAAACTCGACAGGTAGAGTGCGACTTGCGGTGCGTCGTCACGTTCTGCGTGCAAGAGCCGTGATGCCGAGAGAGCCGGCCGGTTTGGCACATCTATCAAGGTGACGGACCGGATCGATTGTCGAGGTTGCTAGACAGTGCGCAAAGTGGTTGCTTCCGACATGGGCACCTCGGCAAACCGACGCACGGTGGGGCTCGCACCGACTGGGTCGCAAAAGAACAAGAAAAGGTCCACGGATCTACGTAAATTTCGAGGTACTAACTGAAGCTCAAGCCACTTCGGGCAGCATCTTTGCAAGCCAATCAAAAACGCAACCAAATCCTTTGTCTTCGCTCTACCGAGACGTCTGGGCGGCAGAGATAGCATTGTTGCGCACAAAAAGAACGCAACGGGTGTATCCATCCTGCAACATTTTTGGGCACCGCACATTCTTATGGTTGTTCGGCGCTATATGGATAGGCGAAAGAAGGCCTCCGGGCGTCTTCATCCCCGTTGAACGTCCTGGGGTGGGTTTTCCCGCCGCGCTGATGCGTTCTGCCTGCCTGTCCGATGGAACGTGCTAGCGTATCTCTATACGCCCCTTTCTGCCTTTCAGATAGGGGCTGGGCGGCTGGTTGTTGAGTACCATACCAGCCGCCTTTTTCTTAAGACGTGAGGACTATCTGAGCAGAGTTCTACTCTCCTTCACCCTCCGTATGTTCTACTTTTTCTCGAGTTTCTATTCTCTTGAAAGGTAGATCTGGGTGCGTTGCCCAAGGTTGCGGGCAGATACTCTATCGAAATGAGCCTTGTAGATCTGATCGCCACACGAATACGCACCTTGCGTCGAGCAGTGCTTTTGTTGCACAATTTTTGCGCGGGTGCGTCGCTCCCCATGATGACCCGCGTGGTAAAGTGGTAAAGAAGTATCGTACCACCGTCAGCGCGGTCTCCCAATAGGTCGGGTTGACGATTAACTAGCCTCAGCGCCTCCTAGCTCGAGGCAGGGCGGCTGGTGCATGAATGTCGTATCAGTCGCCTTTTTTGAACCGGGGAGTAAACCAATGGCTGCGTTCTGGAAGATGTTCCTTCATGCTCCCGTTGTATGACGATTGGGCGCTAACGCGATGAACATTCTACATTCGACTCGATGGCGCACGCGTTGGCGTCGCTTTACAATTTGAGGTTTGGATCCTCTTCGAAGGTCCAGCCGAGGTTCTTGATTAGATCTTCGTCTCGGAATGGTCTCTCAATCACCTCTCAGTACCTAAGGTGCAAGGCAGGTCGCGGGCGTCTTCCTTGAAATCGGTCAAGAATACAACTTTGCAGGACTGCTGAACTAACTGCTGCGCGAGGCCAACCATGCACTAACAATCAAATTGGACCACTCAGGTGGGGCTGATCAGGTCATTTCGATGCGATTGTTCAAATGCTTGCGATCAATGTGCCGGATCGCATCATCGGGACCGAGCTGACCGTAAATCTCGCCGATCACCTGAGCCTAGTTGTGTGCCTTGTCAGCGACAATCCTCAGTGGCTGATAGTGCCGTGCCGTTTGTCGCGCCTGACGCTGGAATGCCCTTTCCGCCTCGGCATTCCAGCGCGCGGTCAGCCGCAATTCGATCAGTTGGCCGAACTGATCCACTGCCTTCAAATGATAGCGCCAACGCCCACCGACGCGGTCGTAGGTTTCATCTGTATGCCATTGCGGCCCGCGCCACGAGCGATGTTCGGCGAAGGCCGCTTGCGTGTCAACGGCGGAGTAAAAACCGGCCACGCGGCGGTGTAAAACCAGGCCAGTGGCGGGGTGCCAAGCGCCATGGCGCGCGCGCTCTCCAGATAGCTGGCGCGTGCCATGGCGCATTGGTCCGCAGGGCCAATTCTGTGACGATTGATCAGGTGCCGGCTTCTTTCCGGGCGCGGCTTTGGGCAAGTCTGTAACTCTCACCGTTCATTTCGAGGATGCTGACGTGATGGGTCAGGCGGTCGAGGAGAGCGCCGGTCAGCCGTTCGGTGCCGAAGGTTTCGGTCCATTCGTCGAACGGCAGGTTGCTGGTGATCAGCGTGGCGCCGCGCTCATAGCGCTGCGAGATCAGCTCGAACAAGAGCTCCGCACCGGTCTTGGAGAGCGGCACGAAGCCCAGCTCGTCAATGATGAGCAGCTTGACGCTGGCCAACTGCTTTTGCAGCCGCAGCAGGCGACGTTCGTCGCGGGCCTCCATCAGTTCACTGACCAGCGTGGCGGCGGTGATGAAGCGGACGGGCAACCCCTTCTGGCAGGCCGCCAGCCCGAGGCCGAGAGCAACATGGGTCTTGCCCGTGCCGCTCGGGCCAAGGGCGATGACGTTCTCCCGCCGCTCGATCCAGTCGCAGCGGGCAAGTTCCAGCACCTGCATTTTGTTCAGCTTGGGGATCGCCTTGAAGTCGAAGCTGTCGAGGCTCTTGGTGGCCGGGAACTTCGCCGCCTTGATGCGCCGCTCGATCATCCGCCGCTCCCGGTCGATCAGTTCCAACTCGACCAGGCGGGTCAGGAACTGGACGTGGTCCTGACCTTCGGCGGCGCATTGTCGGGCGAGCTTGTCGTATTCCCGCAGGAAGGTCGGCAGCTTCAGCGTCTTCAGATGATCCGCGAGCAGGATCTTCGGGGCGTCACTCATTCCGCCGCCTCCGACGTCAGGGCCATGTAGCTGGCGACCGAGGTCGTCTCGACATGCGCGCGTGGCAGGTAGGGGTAGACGTCGAGGTCGAGCTTCGGCGGCCGCTTCTCGACGTGACAGAGCACGAGGTGCTTGACCGCATCAAAGCCGACCGCCCCCAATTGCAGGGCCCTCTTCACCGCGGCGTGGAGGTCATCGATGCCGAAGGTCTCGAGCAGGCGCAGAACCTGAACATACTCGCGGCGCCCGGCCTTTTTCATTCGCGCTTCCATCAGGCGGCGCAGGGTCGCGAACTCAGACGGCAGGTCCCATTCAGCCAGGGGCGCCGCCTGGTCCAGAGCGTTGATCTTTTGCTCGATGAGCGGAAGGTAATGCACCGGATCAAAGACCATGTCCTCACGGTCGTGGCAGCGGGGATGGCGTGCGATCACCTCGCCATCGCAGCCGATCACAACCACGTCGACATAGCCCCTGATCCAGACGTCACGGTGGCCGTAGGCGACCGGCACCGAGTAATCATTGGTCTTGTAGCGCACCAGCGCCTGGGAGCTGACCCGTCCGGTCGCCTGATCACAGGCATCGAACGGCGCCGCGGGGAGTTCGGACATCGCCGCCAGATCCCGCGCGAGCCGGTCTCCGATGGTCTCGGATTGCCCCCGCAGGACATCCGACTGGCGTTTTCGGCACTGCTCCTCCAGATCGACGTTGAACGCCTCCCAAGAAGCAAACCGCGGGATCGGCACCATGAAGTTGCGCCGGGAATAGCCGACCAGGCCCTCCGCGTTGCCCTTGTCGTTGCCTTTGCCGGGACGGCCGTATCGATCACGGAACAGGTAATGTGACAGGAACCCGCTGAAGAGCGTCGCCCGCTTGCGCGTTCCGTCCGGCAGGATCTTCGCAACCAAGCAGCGGTCGTTGTCGTACAGGATCGAGATCGGCACCTTGCCGAAGAAGGCAAAGGCGTGGATATGGCCATCGACCCAAGCCTCGGCGGTGGCCGCCGGATAGGCTCGCACGAAGCAGCCATCGCTGTGCGGCAGATCCATAACGAAGAAGTGTGCCTTCTGCTCAACACCGTCGACGACAACCACCGCCTCGCCGAAGTCGGCCTGGGCGTGCCCGGGCGGATGCGCCAGCGGCACGAACATCTCGCGGCCGCGCCGTTCGCGCTGACGCATGTAATCCTTCACGATCGTGTAGCCGCCGGTGAACCCGTGCTCTTCGCGGAGCCGCTCGAACACACGCTTCGCCGTGTGGCGCTGCTTGCGATGGATCTCCCGATCGCTGTCCAGCCAACCGTCTATGATGCCGGTGAAGGCATCCAGCTTTGGTCGTTTGACCGGTGCCGTTCGTCGATATCCAGGCGGAACCGAAAACGCCATCATCTTGGCTACGCTGTCGCGCGAGATGTTGAAATGCCGCGCCGCTTCTCGCTGGCTCATGCCCTCAGCACAGGCCAGCCGAACTTTCCGATACAAATCCACGGTGAAAATCCTCCCGCCCTCCCTGTCGCCAGAAAGGGTAAAGGTGGCCGACTTTTACGCCGCCCGCAGCAGGCTCATCCCGCCGCTACCGTGGCCGACTTTCGCACCGCCGTTCTCAGCCTCGGACGTGCACCGGAGCATTCAGTAATGAGGGACAAGAGGTAATTGCGCCAAGTGGTGAGGATCTGGCTGGTGAAACCACATCATATCTCAATCCGCTGGATCACCGACAGGTCGCGGTGGGCAGAACGTCACGGACAGTATCTAGCAAGTCCCGCCCGGGTTCTGTGCCAACCCGCGTTCTTCCCCCAGACCCGCTGTGCGCCTTGAGTTCGGCCAGTCCCGCTCAATTCTTCAGTCCCCACTGGTTGTCGAGCGCCCCGTCATCGCTTCCGGCGTCATTCAACGCGCACTGGAGATGATAGGCGAGGCGGACCGGCGGCGCCTCGGAGTAGGGGCGTCTGAAAAATGCCGGGCAATCCAATCATTCCCGCAGGCCAGAGTGGCAGAAATGTTGACGGTCGAAAGCCCGCATTTATCCTGATGCGGCATAGTGCAAGGAACGCAGGTGTGGCGAAGCTTCGAAAATCGATCAATCGGTGGGCGCTCTGTGTGGCGGGCCTTGCTTTCGCCGCCGCAAGTGGCCAGCCCGCCTTCCCGGCTACATACGACTATGGCAACGACAAGGCCTCGATCATGGACCTGCGCGTGAAGGACCCGGACAGCCTGACCGAGGAAGAACGGGCCATCCTTCAAGCCGCGAACCGGACGGGCTTCGTGCATATTCCGGCGTGCAGAATGGGCAGCAACGCCTTCCTGGTGCGCATCGACGGCCGCGATGCCATCCTGACGTCCGGGCACATGGTGGTTGACGAAAACACAAGTCAGATCAAGAACGGCTGCGGCCCGCGCGACCTGGAAACGGCAGTCTACCACCCAAACCTGTCCTACCTGGACCTGCGCGACGGCCGTCCCCGTCCGACCCCGGACGATCCCATCATGCGGGCAGTGCGGGTTGAACCGGGCGTCTTGAACCTGGACGCTCTTGTCGGAGATTTTGAGCGTCGCAAGGACTGGGTGGGGTTTTTCCTGTCTGAACAGATCTCGCAACAGCCAAGTTTAGACGGGACGTTACGCGGGTATCTGAAATTCACTGCCGATGGCCGGGGCGAGGGGGAAGGGTACTTGATCGGATTCGATCCTGCCTTTGACCAAGCTAATGGCGGTCGCTCAGCGTCGTGGCAAAAGTGCGAGACCTATGTTACGAGTTTCGTCCTTCACACCTGCGACACGGGACCCGGAACGAGTTCATCTTTGTTGGCATCACTTCAGTTTAACGAGATCAGATTCGTTGGAATGAATGTTTCTGGCGAAGTAGGTTCAGGTGGCCATGTCCCTGAGAGTCGGTTGGCGTGGAATATCGGAGTATCCGGTGACACCATTGCAGACCAGCTTCCCGAAGGCATGGCATTCGGTCATGAGTAACGAAATTGCTCCTTCGCCGCTTAGCGGCACGTTACCGCAGGTAGCAGCCCCCGGACGGCATCCAGCAAGGCCCGCCCCGGCTCTGTGCCAGCCAACGCTTCTCCTCCGGAGCCGCTCTGCGTCTTGAATGCGGCCAGCGCCGCACGGCTCGCCGGCCCCCACTGGCTGTCGAGCGCCCCGTCATAGCAACCCGAGTAAATCCAGCCAGAGACCCAAAGGTAGCACTTCCATATCGTCACCGAGGCAATGAGATCGGCGTGCACCTTCGCTCAATCTCGGGAAGTCGTCCATCCAACGCAGACCCGCCAGCGAGGAATACTGCGAAAGCGGGGCGGCAAGCGGCCGTTTTGCCGAGTTCAATACTAACGTCGGCCCACCGGCGCCTTGAACATGTTCGGGCGGTTAATGCCGAAGCGGCTCCATCACGAAATGACGGCCGAACTGCGGCAGCGTCGGTCGCCACAGGCAAGTCTCGCTTCGGCGCAGGTCTCGATAGGGAGAGCCATCCGGGACGACAGTATGAAGAAAACACACCATTTTCCGGTGACCTTCCCAGTCTGACGATTCCCCACGCATGCAATTCCGGCTATCTTAGATTCATGGATATAGTTCTTGTCACCACTGTGATCGCATCTTTGTTTCTTGTGATTGGTGCGGCAGAGCCGCTCGCCGCGCGCTTGCGTCTGCCCTACACCGTGATCCTCGCCGTGCTGGGCATGATGATCGGCGCAGGAGCAATCTTCTTTCTGCGCACGGAACTGACCGATGCGCTGAACCCGATGGCCGAAGCAATCCTGCAGCTTCCGATCCGATCCAACGTCTTCATCTATGTCTTCCTGCCGACGCTGCTGTTCCAAGCGACGCTGGGGATGAACCTGCGCCGGATGATCGACGACTGGGTGCCGATCCTGGTGCTCGCCGTGGTGGCGGTGGTCATGGCAACGTTCAGTGTTGGCTACGCCCTCTCATGGGTGAGTGCGCTGCCGCTGGCGGCCTGCCTGCTCATCGGCGCGATCGTTTCCACGACCGACCCGTCCGCTGTGGTCACCATCTTTCGGTCGATCTCGGCGCCGCGCCGGCTTGCTCGGATCATCGAGGGCGAGAGCCTTCTGAACGACGCCGCCGCTATCGCGCTCTTCGGCCTATTCATGGGCTTCGTCATGCTGGGAATGCCCGATCCCGACCTGGGTGAGGCGCTGGCGCGCTTTCCAGTTCTGATCTTCGGCGGCGCGTTTGCGGGCTGGCTGTCCGCACGGATGGCAGTCTGGGTCATGGCGCTCTTCGGCCGTCATGAGTTGGCACAGATTTCGATCTCGGTCGCGTTGCCATACCTTGCCTTTATCGGGGCCGAGCAAAGCATTGGCGCCTCGGGGGTCATCGCGGTAGTTGCCGCCGGGCTGACGCTGAACCTGACCGGTCCCGGCCGCCTGCCACCGCAGGCATGGATCAACCTGCGCGAACTCTGGAACGTGCTGGCGCACTGGGCCGGGGCATTGATTTTCATCCTCGCCGCCCTCCTGATTCCGCGACTGTTGGAAGAAGTGCGCATCGAGGATTTCGTTCTCGTCGGCGTGGTAATCCTCGCCGCCATGGCCGCGCGGGCGGTGATCCTGTTCGGGCTGCTGCCGCTACTGACGATGCTCAAGCTCTCACCCGCAGTGGAAAGACCCTACCGTGTGGCGATCCTCTGGGGCGGCCTGCGCGGTGCGGTGACGCTGGCGCTGGCGCTTGCAGTGACGGAAAGCTTCCGCGTGCCGGACGACATTCAGCGCGTAGTGGGCATCCTTGCCACGGGCTTCACTCTCTTCACGCTGATCGTGCAAGGGACGACGCTCAGGTGGGTCATCGGCCGGCTCGGCCTCGACCGGCTGTCGCCCATCGACGAGGCGCTGTCGCGGCAAGTGGTCGCCGTGGCGCTGCAGACAGTGCGCGAGGATGTGGCGCGCACCACCGAGAACTACGAGTTGAGCCGCGACATCGTGCGTTCGGAGGCCAAGCGGTTCGGAGAACGACTGGAGATGACGGTGAAATCGGCCGAGGACAGCGCCGACATCCTCGACCGCGACCGGGTCACGCTTGGCCTGATCGCGCTCGCAGGCCACGAGCGAGACACGATCATCGTCCGCGTTCGGGAGAGGACGATCTCTGCGCGGATGGCGGAGCAGGTCCTATCAGATGCGGAACGTCTGATCGAAGGCGCCCGTAGCCAGGGGCGTAGCGGCTACAACCACGCAGCCCGGCGCAGCGTCGCCTACGGTCGCGGGTTTCGCATCGCCGTGCTTCTGAACAGTCGTCTGCGCCTGTCCGGTCCGCTGGCGCGCATGACCGCCGACCGGTTCGAACTACTGCTGTCACAGCGGCTGATCCTGCGTGACCTGAACACCTTCATCGACGGGCGCATCCGGCGAATCCACGGGCGGCGGGTGGCGGAGCTGCTGCACGAGTTGCTCGCCCGGCGGATCGAGACAGTGGAGACTGCGCTGGAGGGGTTGCGCCTGCAATACCCGGGCTATGCGGAGGAACTGGAGCGCAGGTTCATCCGTCGCACTGCTCTCCGCCTGGAGGAGCGGGAATACACTGCGATGCGCGAGGACGGGCTGATCGGCTCCGAAATCTACACCGCCTTGATGCAGGATCTCAATGCACGCCGCCTCACCGCCGAGGAACGACCGCATCTGGACATCGCGCTGCAACGGGCCGAGTTGGTCCGGCAATTCCCACTCTTCGCCGAACTCGATCGAGCCGTTCTGAAACGCCTCGGTCGTGCACTCGGGACACGTCACTTCAATGCCGGAGAGGTCATCATCCATAGGGACAGCGCCGCCAGACGCGTGTTCTTCATAGCCTCTGGGGCGGTGGAACTGGAGACTGCCGGGCAGACTTGGCGTCTCGGGCGGGGAGAAATGTTCGGGCAAATGGCGATCCTGATGCAGAAGGCCCGCCGCACCGAGGTTCGCGCCATCACCCCGTCGATGCTCCTGGTGCTCGACGAGGCGCGGTTCCGTAGGCTGCTGGAGCGTAGCGAAGCTCTTCAGGTCGCCGTTCGCGCGAGCGCCGAGAAGCGCGGGGTCGACCCTGAACGACTGTTAGCGGCCACGAACCGCGCGCCCGCCTGACCTAAATCCAGCGTCGCGTCGAATTCAATGATGCTGCGCCCGGTCTCGGTGCTTGGCGCGACAATGATCTTCGTGTTGCCAATTCCTGGCCCAAAAAACTCAATCGACAGGTCCAGAAGATCTCCAGTGCCTTGCGTCACGGCGTATCCGTTGACGCACAGGCATTGTTGCCAATCCGCATCGATTGCATCGACATCGGTGCCCGTTGCGATGGAGAACATCCGCACGGTTGAGCCGATTGCGCGATCCGTGACGACCTCCGCATCGCCCGGGATCGCAAGCCCATCGGGAATCCGGCGCTGTATATGCTCGACGGCGTAGACGACTGCCGAGGCGGACAGAACGAGCCAAGCCGCAACAAGCGTGCCCATGATGGGCAGGGGTGGGATGGCGGCGCGCAGGTTGGTAAAGGACCGTACAGTATCTGCGGAGCAGCGAGAGCGGTTCGTGCATCTGATGACGATCATGACTGCAAACCTATCGAGCTCAATGAGACACTCAAGTTGATCGGCACCTGTCCGCCTGTCGCCGCGCTGCAGCCCAGATACTTGTTCACTGAAATGGGATTTTGCTCAGCCCTTCAACCCTACGGCCAGATCGAAAGCAAGATCATGTCGATGGCTACTATCAAGACTATACCGCTTGGCACTCTGCGAAATGCGATAATCTCAGGCCTTACAGCGCTCCCGCCCTTGCGGTAGATTCTGCCAAGAAACATAAAGTATCCCGCAGACACAGCGGCCAACACCACGTAGGGTAATTTATCTGGCGAGCCGCTCGTATCGGAAATCAGGAAAAAGACAGCAGCGATGCTCGGGATTGTGGTCACATTATTCAAACAAACTCTGAATGGACACTCTGACATTCCCCTCTCCTTGGAAGGATAAATCGATGACCGCCCTTGAAAGTCATGCACCGCACTTGCAAGCAGGATCGCACCGCCAGTAAGCGTGAGGGACGCTTCTGCGAGCGAAAGCCACGAGAATGCCACAGAAAGCAAATAGAGTATCGAGACAAGCAACAGAGCCACGCATAACGCTGACGAAATAATTGTGGATCGCTTCGCATGATGCTGCACCGGAGCGCCCTTGCACGATATCGCAATCAAGGAAATTGGATTGAAGATACATACCAGGACTATAAAGCTTCGGACTATTGCGCTCCAATCCACCAGTGCAGATTCCCAAGGTCCGGTCATGATTCTTCAGATCGGCCGATGCAAATGAACGTAGAGAGGGTTTCTATACCGAAACATGTTGCTTCGGCATCGTCAAGTTGCGGGGCATATCAATAGCCGGTACGCGGGGACATGACCAAACCCAAGCAATCTGGGGCCTTTTCAGGCCATCGCTTTCCTGCTGAGATCATCGCATATGCCGTCTGGGCCTATCACCGGTTCCCCATGAGTTTGCGTGATGTTGAGGACTTGCTTGCCACACGCGGTATTGTGGTCAGCTACGAGACCATCCGCGCTTGGGTTGCCAAATTTGGATCAAAATATGCCAGGGCGATCCGCCGCGACCGCCCTAAAGTGGCGAACAAATGGCACCTGGACGAAGTTGTCCTTCCAATGAACGGGCAGAAGTATTGGCTATGGCGCGCTGTTGATAGCAATGGCGACGTGCTGGACATCCTCGTTCAGTCTCGGCGCAATAAACATGCCGCAAATCGGTTCTTTCGCAAACTGTTCAAGGCGTTTGGCCAACCACGAGTTGTTGTCACGGACAAACTCCGAAGCTACGGGGCCGCCCTGAAAAGCCTCGCTTCGGGAATAGAACACCGCAGCCACAAGGGCATCAACAATCGATCCGAATGATCACACAGGCCGACCCGAAGGCGAGAAAAGATCATGGGAAGGTTCAAATCGCCAAAACAAGCTCAGCAATTTCTCTCCGTTCATGATCAGGTCCAAACTATCTTCCGTCCCCGCCGCCATACACTTTCAGCTGCTGCCTATCGCCAAACCAGAGCCGATGCCCACTGGATCTGGGACGACATCACGCATGGCTTGCAGGCTGCTTGAGGTTTAGCGCCCCGACTTACGCTGCCAGAAACGCCAATAACTTGACGATGCCCTCCGTTATCGTGGCGATTGGCGTGGAGATGACCGCCGTGTTCTTCGTGGTCTGAGGCGGGATGGGCCGGCCACTAGGCTAGTTCAGGAAATTTGCGCTTTTGCGGACGCATCATGCGGCAGGTTCTGCAGATCGGGGAGATATCCCCGGTGGGTATGTCACTGCCAAAGCGGCGGCAGGTTGCATTGATCGGGCGCTTGCGGGGGTGAATGCGGTGATGGCAATGGGGGGCAGCGTCGCGCGGCCGCGAGCGGCAGGGTTTCACCGCAGGACGGACAAGGAATGCGAGATTGCTGATTCATGGATAAACTTCTTAAACTCCGAGTTACGCGGTCGGACAAGGATGGACGCAGCCCGAACCGGTCAGTTGTGCCCAGCCGAGGTTACGGCCACGGCTTGGGGGAATCCGCTAAGCTGACGTTTTGTCGTCGGGATTCACTGAAGTGACGCTGACCACGGTAAGAGCCCGAGCCTCGCCTTCTACGGTCTGCCAGTGGAAGACGGCACCCTCGGACAACCCGATGAGCGCGACGCCGATAGGGGTCATGACGGAAACGCGTTTCTGGGAGATGTCGGCGTCTTCGGGCAGGACCAATCGGACGGTGCTTTGCTTGCCGGTTGTCTCGTCCCGATAGGTCACAGTGCGACCGAGTGAGACAGCATGCGCTGGCAGCTTGTTCGCGGGCACGATGCGTGCGCGCCCGAGTTCGTCGAACAAGCGGTTTGCAAGGTCAGGATTGCGCCGAAACCCGCCTTCGGCCAGTGACTCCAGAATGTTGAAATCCTCTTGGCACAAAGCGAGCCGGGGGCGACGCCGCAGCAGGTTCGACGGGATTATGGATTTTTGCATGGGGTTGCTCCTTTGCATGCAGTGCGCTGAAGCGCATTTGCGGAAATCAGGACTTGAACGCCCGAGCCGAAGGCGAATTGCACGGCTCAGGCCGCTGCGAGTTCCGGTAGTGGTGAGGTGTCCAGGATGACGAGCGTGTCGACGGTACCGTCTTCGCGCAGTATCGGCGCCTGCTGGCGTCGACGCATTCCGATCATGGTCGCGCCGAGCATCGAGGCGATCGGAATGGCACCGACTTGGTGCATCGCGTTGAATGTCAGAAGGCCGCTTTGGAGACCGCCGCCGCTGATCATGTAGTACACATGGCACCCGCCGGTGACCAGATCGACGGGGGCCGGTTCGCGCACCGGGATCGCAGTGCGAAGTTTGTAACGCAAAAAGCCGGTCAGGATGACGGGGTAGGGCGTTTCGGACATCACCCTGTCGTGCAGCAACCGTTCAAGAGAGGTCCGGTCGCTGCGGGTCAGCGAGAACGTGCGTCGACTGACGAGGCTTTTCCGGTGCGGCCAGGGCGCACTAGAGTCGTGTAGTGAATAGGGAGTGTTCGTGGACATGGTTTTGCTCCCGGGAGCGGCAATTGCTTGCCAACACTGTTCAAGGAATTGAAGTGCCCCGGGAGGTCTGGTTGAACGCTAAGCGCCGACCGCCCGGGGAGCCCGGCGGTTCAGAACAGGAAACCGGATATGATTCATGTTCGTGACCATGAGGCTCATGGTTAGACTTCCCCGGTTAACAGTCAACGTCTATTTTCTGGCCTGACTGAACCTTGCCGAGGACAGACGCCAACACGTGTTTAAGGCGTTGCGCGCTCACGGGTAGCGGAGGCGGGCAATCCGTTCGCAGGCTTCATCCAGAATATCTGCCACGCGCATGACCAGATCAACATGATCTTCCGTCTCCGCCGATACAAACTCACTGCAACTTCATACCGCAGGCTCGCTCTGATGCGTTCAAAATCTGGGACGACTACACCGCCGAAATCGTGGCGTGACCTGCCTTTGCCATTGCCTCACAAGATTACGCCAACAACTTGGCAATACCGGGTCGGCGATCAAGGTAAGCAAACGTCAGCTGCATACAACTGCTGCGGGAGCCGATCCTTGCGGTAAAATAGAGAATCATGAATGCTCTGACCATGCGAGGTCGCGAAAGCAGTAGGAACTCATCATGTTAGGAGTGCATCATGTCGACCGAATGGACCAACCTTCAAGTTTTGGAGTGTGAAACAGGAGAAGGATCGTTTCTTACCGTCATCAAACAGTCAAACGGGAGTGTGTCTCGATATGTTCTGGGTAACGGAACCCCCGTCTCGCCCAATCCTGACGGTACGTTTCGTACTCCAGATACCTCAGACGTTTTGAACGTAGTGGGCTTTTGACTATACCCTGTTCAGTCGGCCTGTAGCTTTAGCAGGCTTCCCAACGCCGACACTAACACTCCCGTAGCCATTGCCGAACACCAAGATTGGCTACGGTTGAAGCCGCCGTTGTACGTCCCTAGACTTCGACGGCTTGTTAACGGGACTGGCCAATCTGTCGGGATGTTGCTGTGCAAACTCCGCTTGGTTCCGCTCTGCTACGTCCTTGAAGCAGTCCAGGAACACGCCACTATCTAGGCGCGAGTCTCGAACGTTACCCCTAGCCAGCACCTTAGGGGCGTGGAATGCACGACCTAGGCTTTGTGACGTCGCTCCGTGCCGAGAATCTGTGAAACACGAGCGGTGGCAGAATTGCTGGTCAGAACCCGTCCGCTTCTCGATCAAACTCACGCACTATTCTCCACCTCTCCACAAGCAATTGCCAACTGGATCAGGATACACGTGCGCAGGGATGACGGTTTATTAACCTTTCGATGCGACACTCGCTACACAGGAGAGTTACAGATGATCAAAGAAGGACAGGAAGAAGCAGAACGGATCCTCGCGGCCTACGCAGCGAACGGGCTCAGTGAAGAAGCAAGAGACTACTTCGCAAAGTGGGTAAGCTCCGCACATATGGTACAGATAAGCGCGAGCTCGTGCCGGGATTGAATCCCTAGTTTCACAAAGTACTCAACAATCGCGCCGAGAACAGCCATTTGCCATTTCGAAAGCAAGAGCGCGCGATGCAGGGTCATCGCTCACACGGGGGTATGCACCAACACTCAGACCGAACCAATCAGGTTGGGGCTTACCAGCACGCTTCCGGGGTATGTCCAAATGTAAAATCTCGGCATGAGAAAATTTCTTGCTTCACCTATCTGGATAAAGGGGGCGGCACTAGTATCAACCGTTTATACGCTGAATCAACTAAGTGTTTCAGTGGAGTGGACATGGTTTCAAAGTGCCTCAAGAGATGCAGAAACTTGCCGGCAACCCTGATCTTCGGCCTTGTTCCGTTCATCGCTCAGGCGGAGATCGACGGGCATGGCCCAGATGCATGGCGGGTGACCGGTGTCGCCGCCCACGATGTCCTCAACGCCCGGATGGGACCCGGCACCGGCTATCCGGTGATCGAGACCTTCGCACCTGATGCGCGTGGGCTGGAGGAGATCACCTGCGTACCATTCTTCACCATGGCACATTTTTCGACCATGACCCCAGCTGAGATCGACGCCCTGCCGCCACGCTGGTGCCTGATGCGATCAGCGGATATGAGCAAGGCGGGGTGGGTTGCGCAACGGTATCTGATCGCTGAGGGGTACGAACCGGTGGATGCACCCCACCCCGGTCCGGATGCAATGCCTGGCGATGCGATGATCTCCCAGGCCCAAGAGCTGGTCCGGGCTCTCTATGAGAGCGCACGACTGGCCAGGATGGGCGGCCCGGAGCCACTCGATCCGGCCAATGCCGGCAATTTTTTCTCCACAGAGTTCGTGACCTCCATGCTGGCCAGCACGCTACAGGCGGACCCGATCTATGGCGCACAGGATTTTCAGGGCAGCGTGAGCGTCCCCAGGCCCGATCCCGAGCAGCCGATGTATCGCGGCATGATTACCATCAATGTCGAGATCACGAATTTCGGACGGGTGCATACTGCCGTCTTCCGACTGCGGGCCGATCCCGGTCAGCCCGGCGCGCCGCTGCGGATCTTCCGCATTGAGCATGACGGCTGGTCCTTCCCATAATTTGATGAAAATAAGGAATTTAAAGCATGAGCACCAAGCTAACGTTGGCGAGTTCGGTCGTCTGCCTCATTGGGCTGACACAAGCTGCCATGGCCCGGATCGAAACGGTCGTCGTCGGGACGGTCACCGCGACCATCGGTGATACCGCCTACGAAGGTGAAACACTCGATGTTCCCTCGGAGGGCACATCCACGGCGGAATGGCGAACCTTTGGACCGGTGACGTCCCTGAGCATTCAGGCACATGATCCGAAGGCCGCGAGCCGCATGCAGAATGTACTGAACGTCGAAATCACACTCATGGGCGAGAAC
Source organism: Roseovarius sp. SK2 (assembly GCF_028807495.1). NCBI lineage: Bacteria > Pseudomonadati > Pseudomonadota > Alphaproteobacteria > Rhodobacterales > Roseobacteraceae > Roseovarius > Roseovarius sp. SK2. Next base: position 9,652 of record NZ_JARAMK010000012.1, on the reverse strand, counting down.
GCGGCGGCATCGATCATGGAGGCCTCGGTGTCGTGGTGGCCAGAGGGCATGGGCGCGCCACACTACTTCAACGAGGGCAGTGGAACGGAGGTGAGCATTGCCATTGATACCCTCTCTCTCGAAGAGGGCACCTCCACGGTTTCAGGCGACTTTTCAGCACGCCTGTGTCGCAAGGATGGCATCTATGACGAGACCGATACCGGCGATTGCCTGACTGTGGACGGCCGCTTCAATACGGCTTTGCACAAGGCCGATTGAGCCGATGACAAGGAAGCCGTTGCCTGAGTTCTGGGCGTGGACGTCGACCCCGTGGACTTTCGTGCTGGCCCTCCCGTTCTTCACCCTTTCCCCGCAAACCCATGCGCAGACGGTCGATCCGAATGCGCCATATGCGGATGCCTACGACGTCCAGACCCGCGGCAGGCTGGTCGGCACCTGGAAGGGAACGATCAGCGGTAGCTCGATCTCGCAGGCGGGCGGCCAGATGGAAGGCCAGGCGGTGTTCGTGGAGCGCGGATACGACGGCCGCGACGACTTCGGCATTGTTCTTCACGACCATCGCCATCGCGAGGGGCAGGCATACTCCGAGATTGTGATCGGCAGCGTTCCCTGTGGCCCGGACGGAGGGGCCATTCGCGCTGTCGACCCAGTTGAATTGCAGAACGCCACAACGGGACCATATGCTACGGTCACTTTCGCCAATCGTTTGGCCGATACGGGCAACGACGATTTCGTAGTCGGCGCGGGGGGGGGGTATGGGGCTGAGTTAGCCAAACCGGCGACAGTCATAACCCGCTGGACTGACGACAGTTTCACCCTGAGCCTCCACGGCCAGTTCATCTCGGCGGTTCTTCCGGTCAAGAATCACACTTTCGACTATGAACGCCAAAGCGAAGGCTATCTCGATCGCATTCATCTGGACGTGGAATTCACGCTTGAACACAGCCCCGAAACTCAGGCGGCGTTCGACTGGATGATGTGCGACGAGCCGGATGTCTTCGAGGTGGTCGAGACGATCCCCACGAACGGGCGCGAGAACGTGATCCTGGAAGGGGCGGATTTCTTCGTCACATTCAGCGAGGAGCTGGCCAAGGGCAGTATCGATCCGAGCACTGTTACCATGACGACGCGGGACCAGAACAATGGGTTCGTCTTCGTCGATCTGGAGCTCGGGCTCGAAAACGAGACCGGCGCTGAGGACGATAGAAGCCTCCGCATCGCACCGCGCGAGCCCTTGCGGTCAGGCACAATCTACGAGATCGCGATTGCCGGGTCTGATACCGGCGTGCGGGGACGTGATCGGCAATTCCTGGAAGAGGACTATTCGTTCTTCGTCTCGACGATGGTCGATCCGGAAGAGATGAGCCTCGGAATCTACCAGGTTTCCCGCAACGCGCCGCTCGTCTACGGCAAGCCGGCATCTGCCCGCATTCACCTCGATTGGGAGGAGCTTGAGGATATTCACCCCGAGTGGCAGGTCCTCAGCTACCCCGTGCTCGCCGAGATACTTGATACGCGGGAGACTACCATCTTCCCCGAGATACAGCAAAGAGTCGAACGGCCGGATCAGTATACCGATGAGGACCGGAGGCTGGGAGAGCATATGCTGGATCTTTTCGGCTGGACCCCGACACGCGCGCGCGACCCTCGGGACTTCAGAGCCGAGGTCCTGCCCGCCGATCACTACCCTGAAGACGTGGATATTCACCCGAAGGTTGTCGAGACATGGGTGAACTACGCCGCACGTCACACCGACCGGATGACCATCGCGTACTACATCGCCGAACATGCCGAATGGGGATCCAACGGCGCCGGACAGGAAATGACTGGTCACATTCACGAAGCGGTACGGCGCGAGCGAGCCTTCATCAATCAGATATTTCCTGTCGCCCGCGTGGCCGCGCATTTCCAGGGCAGCTATAATATCGAGACATGGATCTGCGGCCTTCCCAAGCTCTCGGACAAGTATTGTCCGCAGAACAAGCAGAACCTCGGGATGCTGTTTCAGCTGTTCGACGAACATATATCGGCACACTCCACGGCCGATATTCTTGTCTCCTATCACCCGCCCAGCCTTGATGGCACCGGCAAGGCATTTGCCCTCTATGAACAGCCGGAAACGCTTATCTATCGCCCCGGGGAACCGCATCGACCCGGCGAGGTGCATCCCGAAGTAGAGTCCTTGCGCAGGTCCGACCGGGGAAACAGGAACATGATCGTCATGGCCACCAGCGCTCTATCCGGGAAGCGATTACCTGCGGTCGTGTCTGTGCCGCTCATTGCGCATGAAGTGGGCCACGTCTTTGCCCTGCCTCATTCGCCCTACGCCGATGACCACGCACATAGGGCCGAGATATGCCACACCTACCAGAACGTGGGAGCGATCGGGATCGACGGGATGCGCATCGCATTGAGCGGCGAAACCGGTTGGCAGAAATCGAGTGAATACGGCAATGCCGAGGCCTCTGCCGATATGCGCAACCTGATGTTTCCCTGCGCCCTCGATCCGCGCGAGGAATACTGGATCGATCCCGCACAATACGACTGGCTGGTCGAGAATCTGCCTCGAATTCTAAACACCCTGCGCCGTGAGCGGGCCGCGCTTGCCACGCGTTCCTCCACACGTCACGCGCAAAGGGCAGCGCCACTCGAAGGGCTGCTTTGGCGGGCGGCCTTTCAGGAGGAGGATGAAGAGCAATGGCTCATGATCTCGGGCGTGTTGGATGAGCAGGGCGCGGTGCTTTTGCCTGCTATCCGGGTTCCCGGCCCCCGTGCGGCCCTCGCGGGTGACGGCCCCTATGAGGTTCATGTCGAGGATGCGTCCGGCCGGGTACTGGCGCGCGCACCTGTCGGGCCGGGGCAGGCAGACGACGGGGGTTGGTCGTTCTCGGTATCGGTTTCGGTTCAGGGCGAACCTGCGCGGATCGTTCTGTCGCGCGACGGGGAGGTTCTGGGCCAAAACCGCGCGCATCCATCGCTGAAAGCACCCGAAGTCCGCTCCCATGCTCCCGGAGCCGTCTATCGCGCGGGCGACACGCTGGAATGGGACGGCGAACCGTCGGATGGCCTGACCTACACAGTTCGCTTCACTGACGACGGTCAGAATTGGGAGACCATTGCGGTACTGCTGGGCGAGACCCGGTTCACTCCCGATGCGACAACGCTGCGGCCTGGGCGGCAAGCCGCCTTCGAGATTATCGCCTATGACGGGGTAAGGGAGCGCAGAACGCACTTGCCTGTTCAGGTCGAAGTACCGCTTGAGCCACTAGCGATGCGGCCCCTGGGCGATACGGTTTTGACCGAGGGAGAGGCCGTGGAAATCGCCTTCAATACCCGGATAGACGCGTCCAGCCTGGATGCGGTGACCATCGAGGCAGACGGGGTACCTGTCACCGCCAGGGTGACGCTCGCTCCCTCCGGCATGGCTCTGTCGATTGCCCCGGAAACGCCGGAGTCGGGTGTTATCTATACCGCCCATATCGGGACCGCGCTGCGCGCAGAAGATGGCAGGTCGTTGGACAAGGCGATCCGGGTAGAGTTCAGGATGGAACCGCTGGCCACGGTGGTCGAATCTGCCACCTGGGATGCGGCACGATTGGCCATCCTGGCGGAAGATCATGGTGACAGCGCTAGCGCAGATGCGGTGCAGGACCCCTTGATCGTCGGAGACGGCGAAATCACGCTTGAAATGGGTGAACTCATTACGCGCGTAGCGCGCATCCTGCATTGCGAAGTCGATGAGGTCGGGCAACTTTCCAGCCTCGACCTCGCTTTCGAAACGATGCCGGGCGACCGCGTCGATCTTGCGATGTACAGGCCGGATGGATCGACGCTGGCGACCGAAGCAACACTGAGCAATGGCGTGACATTCAAAAGCCGGGATGACGGCACCGGCAATTGGCGCCTGAACGTGGAGGACGGTCAGCTTTCGGTGCGTGGCTCTATCGGTACAGGGTCGGATGCGATCGCGTTCGAGTTGATCGGAACCTGTCCCGCGGAGTAGCGCGGGACAGGCCGTGCTGCCGCCGTCGAAGGAGCGCTTGCTTCCCTCGAAAGGCCTTTCCCGCATCCCGGCCATTCATCCGGTAATGCGAGGGTGAAGACCGATCCGTACCCGGCACGGCTGTCCCCCTTCAGTTCTCCGCCCAGCAACACCGCCAATTGAAAGGCAATCGACAGCCCCACGCCGGTGCCAGGCATTCCCTGCGCCGTGCTGGCTCGGAAGAAACGCTCGAACAGCCTTTCCTGCTCATCCTCAGGAATACCGACACCGAGATCTTCGATTGCAAAGAGAATCTGCCTGTTAGCTGCTGAAATTCGGATTGTGACTGGTTCTGTGTCCGGCGAATACTTGATCGCATTTGAAAGAAGGTTGGTCAGGATCTGATCGGCCAGCAGCGGGTCGGTGTGTATCGAGGGCGGGACTTCATCGCCAATACTGATCTCGATGACACGCTTTGGGGATGTCGCAAGTTCCCGGGTTCGTACCTGTTCGACCAATGCTGAAACCTCGCACGGTGCGGGATTGGGTGTTATCTGTCCTGCTTCCAACCGGATTACGTCGAGCGTCGCCCCGATCAGATCGTTGAGAGTTTTTACCTCGGCGCGGGTCTGCGCCGCGCGTCGAACAACTTCCGCTCTGGACATGGCCTCACCGCTACGCAGAAGTCGTTGCATTGATGAGTCAATCACCGAAAGTGGTGTGCGAAACTGGTGTGACACGAGTGCGACGAAACTGCGGTAAGCGTCTGCGACTTGTTGTTCACGCTCGAAAGAACGCATGAACCGCTCCTGCCCGGCCATGGCTCGCAGCATGGTAACGGATAGGAAAAGGCCAAGCGCGATGAGCGCGATGATGGAAATGATAACCTGCATGATCGCATTATGCTGCCTGTCAAGCCGCGTTCCCGTCGCCTCCCACTGGCGGACCATGGATCGGTTTCCGGCCAGCCCGAGGGAGCGGATCAGCGGGTTGAGGATAGCGTGTACTGCTTCCGCAGTCCCGGTGTCTCCAAACTCAAGGACGAGAATCGCGGCCTCGAGTGCGCGTATTTCCTCTCCGACGGAGCTGAGTGCATCATTGAGGCCAAGCTCGCCCATGTAACGCAGTTGTGGTCCTTCGGATAGCAGTGTCAGGCGGCTTAGAAGCACATTGTAGCGCCTTTCCAGGTCAGTCGTTGCCCCAGGAACACCCACCTTCCGAGCGATATCGGAATCGAGCAAAAGCGCCGCTGACTGGGTCTGCGAAATGGCCCAGAGCATGTTGTCACCCTCGTTCTTCCGCATCTCCGCTTCAGTGTCGATCAAGCGGAGTAAGGCGAAAACAAGCAAGACAGCAAAAGCTACGATTGCGGTACCCGCCACGCCATAGGCCAGCTTGGCGTTGTCACGTGTCACTTGACGTCCAGCCGAACAAGCTGCCAGACCCATCGGTAATCGTATCGGATGTCCTGCAGCTCCCTGTGGTCGTCACGCGGATAGACGATCCAGAGTGGCCCCTTGTCGCTGGCCAACAGGCGTTCGCCATCCATATGAGTGGCCATGATCACGTCGAAGTCACGAAAATCCGTCATTGGAATATCGATGACGTAATCGTTGAGGGCAGTAGCGGTCACGGTTCTTCCCTCGGCGCCGACATGATTGAACAGGTCGCGCATCAGAACACCTTCGAAGTGCTTAACCCCATCGGTCACGACGGTGCCCGTGTTCAGGCGAGCGGGAGGAAGTGCCTCCAGCATTGTCTCGTCGAACAGGGCTTCACCATCGGAAGTAGTGCGAGATATGGCACCGGTAATGGTAAGGACAACCGGGCCCCTAGGTGCCGGAAGCGCACGCTCTTCCGGCCGGGCCATAGAAGGATGGGCGAGAAGTGTCAGCGTCAGCAGGAAAGCCGAGACGATCCGGGCGATGGAAACACCTAGGGTGGCTTCCTGTAACCGCCATCGTTCCAAGCCTGGCGTGCTTCTGTCGCAGTGCTGCCTAAGTATTCGAGTCTCAGTATGCCTTATAGGCTCCATCCCCGCCACTCCTTTGCGTTGAGGGCCAAGAAAATCAGACGTTTCCTGTAATGTCCACGCACTCGCCGAAGCCTTCCGCGTCTCCGGAGGCGTCGGTCTCTTTGTACGTCACCACAGCTTTCCATCCGCAGGCGCAGCAGGTGCCCCGTCCAGTGCGGCACGCGGTGGTTGATAACTCTGGGCTTTATCCTTGAGCCGGGCGAACTTTCCGGACAGGTTCTCCAACTTCGCCTCCCAGGCCGGATCGGGCACTTGGCCCTCAAGGTTGCGGAAATAAACCTCCATCATGCAGGCTACCGCGAAAGGCTCTAGCAGAGCAGCCTTGACCGACCAGGCGAAGAGAAGGGCAAAGACGATGCCCGCAGCCGCCCAGGCCCCAGGGATAAGATAGGCGACCAGTGCGGCCGGGGCGAGCATGAGCAGGAAGGTCACGAAGGACAGCCCATAGACGATCAAAGCCAGCCATGCGGCATTCTTGAGCATGGGTTTGTAATTCTGCGCATAAAGAACCAACCCCGTCTGAGCAGAGGCCCAGGCGTTGTCGGATTGTGTTCGGATGGCGTAGGCGAGGACGACCTCGTCGATAAAACCGACGGCAAGGTTCAGAAATGCCCGAATGACCGAGACAAATTGCTGGGCGCCAGGGATAGGCAGAATGCTGACTATCCCCCGGACCAGCCCCGTGATCGCCCGCAGGACGCCTTTGACCAGTTGGTCAATGCCGAACAGCACGCTGGCCTGTGCGAAGCGCTGCGCCACCTCGTGACGGGCATGGGCGATCTGCGAGCGCCCCCCGGGCATTTCCTCGCCGTCGAGCAGCTTGACCAGCACTGCGATATGACCAGCCTTCACAATATAAAGAGTGTATTCGCGCGCCAGATACATAACGGCGGACATCAGGCTGAAACCGAGAACGCCTCCCCAAAACGTCGCACCGGCCCGGAACCCTTCATCCCAGAAACCGCCAATGCCCCAGCCGATCCCGGCACCGGCGCCGGTCATCAGCACATAGGCTAGAGCGGCACCGAAATAGATCGCCATCCGCAGCATAATGAAGGGCAAGGTTGCCACCATCAGCCCCAGTGCCCGTCTCACCGAAAAGTCCCACATTTTCCAGTTGCTCCAGCTTTCAGCTTCCACCAACAGAGAATATTATCGGGCTACTCCGAATGTGTCCCCGTTCGTTTACAGGGGGAAACTGGCGCGGATTCTTGTAGAACACTGTCGGGCACCAGCAGAACGGCATCAACGTCAATGTGGAAAGGGGCTTCGCATCGTCAGAACACCAATGATGTTTCTGCGTGAGGTTCGGATGCGCTGTCTTTGGTGACAGCCCCGACTTTTAACAACGGCGCGGGCGCGGCCTACGCCCAGACCGTCCCGCTCTACAGCCTGAGTGCTGACGCGCTTCGAGCTCGGTGATAGTATACTTCCCATCGATGATCGTGGAGGGGCTTCCTGTCTGCCGGTCAATGAGAGGAGCGATCACAAATGACAAAGACCGGTGTCGGGTCGCAAGGAACCATTCTGTGCGTCGAGGACGAGCGGCACCTGCGGCAGGATATTGTCGAAGAACTCGTGGCGGCAGGGTACAAGGCCATCGGTGCCGCCAATGGGCGTGAAGCGCTTACAATACTGGAAACGGTACGCCCCGATCTCATTCTCTGCGACATCTCTATGCCTGGGATCGACGGCTATGGCGTCCTTCGCTACTTTCGAGAGATACGCCAGGATTTGGCGAATGTTCCTTTCGTTTTCCTTACGGCTCTAGGCGGGCGTGACGCGATCATCGATGGCAAGCGAATGGGTGCTGACGATTATCTGGTCAAACCCATCGACTATGACCTCATGCTTGCAACAGTCGAAGCACGTCTGCGCGAAGTCGTCCGTATCGACAAGAGATTCGACCAGTTACGCGACGCCCTTTCAGACGCTGGATCGGGAAACCCCGCCGATATCAGCAGGATGGTGAATGTTCTCGACCTGCTTTCCTTCGGTGTCGTGCTGTTGTCTTCAAACGAGGTTCTGCACGCGAACCGGATGGCACAAGATATACATTCTTCCGAAGATGGCATTTCCATCGACACAACGATCCATGCCGCATCTGCCCGGATCACGGCCGATATTAGGGCGAGATGGAAGTCGGCGTGTAAAGCGGCGTGCGAGAACCGTGAGGAGCTTAGTAGCCTGTCCATCCCGCGCCAGTCGGGCAAACAGAGTTTCCACCTGACCCTCTGTGCATTGCCGGGTTCGCATTATAGACAAGAGGGAGGAGTGCAGACCGTTGCCTTTATTATCGACCCCCTGCACCGTCCGGCTATTCCGACTGGTATACTGTCCGGCTTGTTCGATCTGACCCCGACCGAAGCCGAAGTCGCCCGTGCTCTTGCCCGCGGCATGCGGACTGACGAAATCGCAACCGAACTCGCCATCGCCCCCACGACGGTCGCGTTTCACCTACGCAATCTTTTCGACAAGACGGGCACCCGCCGACAAGCTGATCTCATCGCGCTTCTTCTGACCGGACTGGCTTCCATCAGTCCAGCATAGGCGAACGCAATTACAGACGACTGGAAACGTGTCTGACGTCTGCGCTATTGGACAGATTGGTGGATTTCGTCCGCATGGTAACTCTCAGTCAAGATGGTAGGTGCCGCTTGATCGCGTGGAAGGCAGGACGCCGCATTGTCGGGCATCAATGGTGGGACGCGAGCGTCAATGTACCCTAATTAAACAGAATCTTCGGATTGGACGCCTTTTCGGCAGTTTCTGTACCCTTAATTACAATACATTCACAGGGGAGCCGCATCACCGCATGACATAGCTTTTGCACTTCCAGATTGCATCGGCTCTTGCCAGAAGCGATTGACGATCCGCATCGGGGCCGAGCTCAGAGATTGCCTGTCGAGCTGCCTGCAAGGCACCTTCAGACGCAACTGGTCGGTCCGCTGATTTTGTTTTTTGCTTTGGCGCAGGTTCTGCTATCTGTGCGCCCGGAAGACGCCTCTCGAGGTTCTCTGACAGTTTGAGCAACCGCGCGATCACCGGTCAATGGTGAGGAAAGGCCCGGCGGCTGAGCAGCCCGGTCTGATTGGTCCAAGGTAATTGTTAGTGCATGATTGGGCTGGTTTCCATTGGGATGATGGTTTCATGAGCCGGTGGGCGTTAGCCCAATGCACTGTGTGGCCTCTTGGTGTTGTAGTGTTTCCTCCATTGCTCGATCAGGATTTGAGCCTCACGCAGGCTGTAGAAGATTTCGCCATTGAGCAGTTCATCTCGCTGTCTAACGTCATCACCTACCGGACAGATTTAGGTGTTTGAGGGACGGAGGATTTCTGGTTCATCGAAGCCATAATGGAGCGAAGATGAACAAGAGATCCGGAACATCCAAGGATGCTGCTGACAAGCTTGTCAGGGGTATCAAGCGTAAGACCCGCAATCACTACTCGGCGGAGGAGAAGATCCGCATCGTGCTTGCCGGGATGCGGGGCGAAGAAAGCATAGCGGCCCTGTGCCGTCGTGAAGGGATCGCCGAGAGCCTGGATAACCTGACGCCGGCTGACGTCTACCACGGTCGGGGTCGGACGATCCTGAAAATGAGAGAGGAGATCAAGAAACAGACAATCCGAAAGCGC
>NZ_JARAMK010000011.1:0-200570 GCF_028807495.1 Roseovarius sp. SK2 | reverse complement strand
CTCTGGGCTATCGCCCGCCTGCGCCAGAAGCCATAGTCCAGATGGACCAAAGGCCGATCATGCACTAACAATCAAATTGGACCACTTAGATGGGGCCGATCAGGGGCAGAGTTATCGTAACAATTTCCTTACCGCTCACCGATACCTAGAAACCGTGCCGGCGCAGGAGCTACTGGTAATCGTGTGAACAGTATTGGCTTCCTCGATCCGTATGATGGATGCAGCCCTTGAGGGGTGAACCGCGCCGGGTTTGCCGGAGGCTGCAACTCCTGAGTAGGAAGGAGCATCATGAGCAAGACGACGAACAAATATTCCCCCAAAGTGCGCGAGCGTGCCATTCGCATGGTTCTGGACAAAGTCGGGCAGCATGAGAGCCACTGGTCGGCGATCCCGTCGATTTCCTCGAAGATCGGTTGCGAGCCGCAGACGCTGAACGAGTGGGTCAAGAAGGCTGAAGTCGATCGGGGAGACCGCGCCGGTATCACGACCGAGATGGCCGAGAAGTTGAAGGCCTTGGAGCGCGAGAACCGCGAACTGAAGCAAGCCAACGAGATACTGCGGAAGGCTTCGGCGTATTTCGCACAGGCGGAGCTCGACCGCCGGTCCAGGACATGATCGCCTTTATCGAAGAGCACCGTGACGCCATTGAGGTCGAGCCAATCTGCAAGCACCTGCCGATTGCCCTGTCCAACTTCTACGATCACATGGCCAAACGGGTGAACCCTGATCTTCTGTCGGATCGGGCTAAGCGCGACATGGCGTTACGGCCTGAGATTGAGCGCGTTTGGGAACAGAACTACAAGGTCTACGCCGGTCGCAAGGTCTGGCCCAGATGCGCCGGGAGGGCTTCGATGTGGCCCGCTGTACCGTTGCCCGATTGATGAAGGACATTGGGCTCGAAGTCGTCACCCGTGACAAGAAACACAGGACGACCATCCCGGACAAGTCTCAGCCATGTCCGCTGGACAAGGTGAACCGTCAGTTCAAGGCACCTGCTCCGAACATGCTGTGGGTCAGCGATTTTACCTATGTGGCGACATGGCAGGGTTTCGTTCACGTGGCTTTCGTCATCGATGCCTTCGCGCGTCGCATCGTGGGCTGGCGGGTCAGTCGAACGGCCCATGCTGGGTTTGTTCTGGATGCTTTGGAGCAGGCCGTGCATCAGCGGCAACCTGGATCGGGTCTGGTTCATCATTCGGATCGCGGATCGCAATATCTGTCCATTCGCTATACCGAGCGCCTAGCCGAAGCGGGGATCGAACCGTCCGTCGGCAGCGTTGGCGAAAGTTACGACAACGCCCTGACCGAGACGATCAATGGGCTGTTCAAAGCGGAGGTCATTCACCGGCGTGGACCATGGTGCAGCTTCGATGCCGTGGACTACGCCCCACTCGAATGGGTGGATTGGTTCAACAACCGCCGCCTGCTGGAACCCATCGGAAACATACCGCCAGCTGAGGCCAAGGCAAACTTCTACGCTGCTCTGGGAGCATCAGACGTGGCCGCGTAACTAAGGTCAATCAGCCTACGGCAAACCCGGCGCGGTTCACTACACAGGAGTGCCATTAAACGAAATGCGAACGCCGCCCTTCAGGTCCTCGAGGGCGGTCATCTCTTCTGCTATTTTGGGCAGTATTTTTCTTAGCTCCCGAGCTGTTTTCGGCATCTCATTTTCGTTGGCGAACCATTCCAAATCCAACATCACTTCGTAAAACCAACCTTTGTTCATTGTTTTCTTCCCCAATTAATGGTTCTAGTTTTCTCCGAATAGTCGTTCTCTCGACAGTGTAATGGAGTGGCATCACCTAGTAAAAATTTGGTAAAAATCTTTGTTGCACGCAAATCAATCAAAAGGTCGTTTGGAATAACAAAGTTCTGCCGTATCAGACCAGACGCTTTAGATTTTTTGTACATACAGCCTCTGCAGTTGATGCTGCCGTGTATGGCTAGCAATTACGCTAATGCATTCTCCTTCGTATGGAAGTTACCTGGTAACGGAGCCGGGTTGGCCAAGACCTGCTCCCCTTGGAGTCCGCATTTATCAGTTAGCTCTGTTCAGGGTTTGATCTTCTTCTGACCGCCGGTGCCCGAGACTCTACGAAGAAATGGCCCGGTCATTCGGGGCTAGACAGGCGGTAAAGAGCGCACGAGGTCGGTCTTTCTAGATTGGAAAGGCAACCCTAAAGAATTGGAGCGACTTTATTGGATGGCGCAGTGCGGCCAGCATGAAGCGCAAGCCGCACCTGCCAAACACACATGGCGCGAATGCATCGAGGCTTGGCGCAGCGATGCTCAGATCCAGCACAATCTAGTTAATAGCACAAAGACCAGCTATCGCCGCATGATGGACGCCCTTCTCGAAAAGAACGCTGGCAAGGACATGAGCAAGACCACGCGGCAAGTTGTGCGCGCCGCCATCAACGCCATAGCAGCGGAGACGCCGCGCAAGGCGACAAAGTACGCGCAGACGATTTCCCTTCTCTGGAATTACGCCGTGACCGAACTGGATTGGCCGCTTGGCCTGAACTCGGCAAAGAAGCTGGGTTCGCACAAGCCCGCCCGCGAGTTTGAGCCGTGGCCTGATTGGATGGTGCGCCAGCTCGATTCTGCGCCCGAGCGCGTGCAGATCGCCGCGCGTCTGATCCTCGGCACCGGCCAGCGCCCGAACGCCGCCATCACCATGCAGCAAGATCAGTTTCACGGCGAAACCATGACCGTGCGCGACGAAAAGGGAAAACAGGAAATTGAAGTCTATTGCCCGAAATCGTTGCGCGAGTTCGTTGGAGAGCTGCCAAGGCGCGGTAAGTATATCCTGGCGAAGAACCTGACTGAGCCGATGGGCTATAACCCCGTCGAGAAAGCCTTTCGGACGTGTCGCGATACGATGGGTGAGCCGGCAAAGCCCTTCAGCCTACACGGGCTGCGCAAGCTCGCAATAATTGAGCTGGCCGAGGCCGGCGCGTCAGACGCCGAAATCCAAGCCGTTACCGGCCAGAGCGCCGAAATGGTGGCCTATTACCGCAAGCGGGCAAACAAGCTGACTCTGTCGAAAGCCGCAATTAAGCGAATGGAATGAGCTGGAACGGAACGTGAAACCGTGACCGAGCACCGTGACCGCGTCTGATTCTCCCACGCCCAAAAGCCGCTAAGTCATTGGTACCCAAGGCCGGACTCGAACCGGCACGGTATCACTACCGGGGGATTTTGAATCCCCTGCGTCTACCATTCCGCCACTTGGGCACGGACCCAACCTGTACCCAACTCGTCGGGCAAGGACAATAGGCGAACTGGCGCTGGCGTCCGGACGTGCGATTTGCTACCCGAGACCTGCCGATCTTTTGCGATCCGTTGACCAAGGGCCCACAGGAATGACCGCGAAACCGCCGGGAGATATCGCGATATCGGACCGGCTTGACCAGTTGACAGCTCTTGCGGCGGGCGATCGTGTGTCGCTCGGCTGGATTCTGGAACAGCTTCACGAACGCGCTTTCGGATTGTTCCTGCTGATACTCGCCCTGCCCTGTTGCATCCCGTTCCTCTACGGCGTGCCGCAGGTTGTGGCTCTGCCGCTGATGTTCGTCGCCGTCCAGATCGCCATTGGGCGGCGGGTGCCGTGGCTGCCGGGCAATCTGGCCGCCCGACAGGTCACCAGCGACAGTCTGCACAGGCTATCCGGCCGCGCGGGCCCATGGCTGCGCCGAATCGAGGCGGTCAGCAAACCGCGCCTTGCGTTCCTGACCCGCAAGCCGCTGGATCAGGTCGTCGGCCTGGCGCTGGTCCTGTTCAGCGCGTCGATCCTTGTCCCTCTGCCCGCCACCAACACCGTGCCGGGCTTTGCCGTGGTGGTGGTGGCGATGGGCCTGTTGCAGCGTGACGGCATCCTGGTGCTGATCGGCGCCGTGCTGGGCACCGCGTGGATCGCCACGCTGATTTTCGCCGGGGCGACGCTTGTCAGCCTGATCAAGGGATGGCTTGGCCTGTGACGCGGCAAGATGAACGCTTGCACCGCCGCACCAACCCGATCTAATTCACCCATCCCTTATCGTTCGAGGCTAATGTGACCCGTAATTCCCTTGTGATCCTTGCCGCCGGCGGCTCGCTGGCCCTTCTGCTGGGGGCGCTGGCGTTCCAACATGTGGGGGGCCTTGCGCCCTGCAAGCTGTGTATCTGGCAGCGCTGGCCCCACGGCGCGGCGATCGCGATCGGGGCGCTGGTGCTGCTGGTCCCGCTGGGCATCGGGGCGATGCGGCTGCTGCTCGGCGCGGGACTGCTCGCGGCGCTGACCACCGCCGGGATCGGCGGCTATCACACCGGCGTGGAACGCGGCTGGTGGGAAGGCCCTTCCTCGTGCACCGCGGGCAGCACCAGCGGCATGAGCACCGACGAGTTGATGGACCAGATCATGTCCGCGCCGCTGGTGCGCTGCGACGAGGTCCCGTGGGAGATGCTGGGCCTGTCGATGGCCAGCTGGAACATGTTGGCGTCATTGCTCTTCGCGGTTTTCTGGGCGATGGCGCTGCGCCGCACAGCCTAACCGGCCTGTTTCTTCGTACTCAGCAGCAGGCTGGTCTCGGAGGTCGCGACGCCCTCGAAGCGCCGGATCTCGGCCAGCACGGTATCGAGTTCCTCCAGCGTTTCGGCCCCGATCTCGACAATCAGGTCCCAGCGGCCATTGGTGCTGTGCAAGGCCCGCACGGCGGAGAGCCCGCGCAGGCGCCGTTCCACCCGTTCGGTGCCGCGCCCTTCGATCCCCAGCATCATCAGCCCCCGCACCGGGTCACGGACCGTGTCCTGCTTGACCACCACGGTAAAGCCCACGATCTCGCCCGAGACCTTGAGCCGGTCGATCCGCGACCGCACCGTGGTGCGTGACACGCCCAGCGTCATCGCCAGTTCCGACAGCGACGCGCGCGCGTCATGGCGCAGCGCCGACAGCAGTTTCTGATCCACCGCATCCATTTCGCAGAACAAAGCCTCCGTTTTGCCTATTTTACTTTCGTTATGGACAAAATACCTGCTTCAATCCGATCTTTTTAGCAACAACATTCTGGCCAACACCAAAAGGAGCCACGCCATGACCCCGTCGCATTGCATTCTCATCGGTGCCCCCGTGGACAGCGGCAAGGCAAGGCGCGGATGCCTGATGGGCTCCGACGCGCTGCGGGTGGCGGGGATCGAGAAATCCCTCGCCTCGCTTGGTCATACGGTAGAGGACTGGGGCAACCTGGCCTCTGCCCCGGCCACCGCACCGGCCTCGCTGCCCGGCCACCTCGTCCAGCCTGCGGAAACCATCGGCTGGACCGAGAGCATCGCCGCCTCCGCCAGGAAATCGATGGAGACCGGCCTGCCCATATTCCTGGGGGGCGACCATGCGCTGTCATTGGGCAGCGTGATCGGCGTGGCCGACCACGCGGCAAGCGTGGATCGGCCCCAGTTCGTACTGTGGCTCGATGCCCATACCGATTTTCACACGCCCCAAAGCACCGAATCCGGTAATCTGCACGGCACGCCGCTGGGCTATGCCACGGGCCGCGAAGGATTTGACGGGTTTCCGCAGGTCGCCAACCCGGTGCCGTATGAGAACATCTGCTTCCTCGGCCTGCGTTCCGTCGACCCCGATGAGCGCGAATTCCTGCAATCCACGCCCGCCCACCGCCACGACATGCGCAGCATCGACGAACAGGGCATCGCGCGGCCCCTCGCCGCCTTCCTCGACACCGTCGCGGCGGCGAACGGGATGCTGCACGTATCCTTCGACGTCGATTTCCTCGACCCCGGCATCGCGCCTGCCGTGGGCACCACCGTGCCGGGCGGCGCCACGATCCGCGAGGCGCATCTGGTGATGGAGATGATCTGCGACAGTGGTCTGATGACCTCGCTCGATCTCGTCGAACTCAACCCTTTCCTGGACGAGCGCGGCCGCACCGCGCAGGTGATGGTGGATCTGACCGCCTCGGCCCTCGGCCGCCGCATCTTCGACCGCCCGACCCGCGCCTTCGCCTGATTTCAAAGGAGCCTGACATGCCCATCCTCGCCCCCTCGGACAAAGCCTTCGTTCCGTTCGTCTCTGTCGAGAACATGATGCGCCTCGTGCACCAGATCGGCATCGAGAAGATGCTGGAAGGCCTCGCCGAATACATCGCCGCCGATTTCGCCCGTTGGGAGCTCTTCGACAAGACGCCCCGCGTGGCCAGCCACTCGGACGTGGGCGTGATCGAGCTGATGCCAACCTCGGACGGCGAGGCCTATGGCTTCAAATACGTGAACGGCCACCCCAAGAACACCAAGGACGGCTTGCAGACCGTGACCGCCTTTGGCCTTCTGGCGGATGTCGACACAGGCTATCCCGTCCTGCTGACCGAGATGACGGTGCTGACCGCCCTGCGCACGGCGGCCACCTCGGCATTGGTGGCCAAGCACCTTGCGCCCAAGGGCGCGGACACCATGGCGATGATCGGCAACGGCGCGCAGTCGGAATTCCAGAGCCTTGCGATGAAGGCCGTCCTTGGCCTCAAGACCGTGCGTCTGTGGGACATCGACAAGGCCGCCACGCGCAAGGCCGCGCGCAACCTCAAGGGGCTGGGCCTGAACGTGGTGGAATGCGACAGCGCCGAGGAAAGCATGGAAGGCGCGCAGATCATCACCACCTGCACGGCGGACAAGCAATATGCCACCATCCTGACCGACAACATGATCGGCGAAGGGGTGCATATCAACGCCATCGGCGGGGACTGTCCCGGCAAGACGGAACTTGCACCGGCGATCCTGACCCGCTCGGACATCTTCGTGGAATACCCCGAGCAGACCCGGATCGAGGGCGAGATCCAGCAAATGGACCCGGACCACCCGGTCACCGAGTTCTGGCAGGTCCTGTCGGGGGCCGCGCCAGGGCGGACCAGCGACCGGCAAATCACGCTTTTCGACAGCGTCGGCTTCGCCATCGAGGATTTCAGTGCGCTGCGCTACATCCGCGACCACATCCCCGGCACGGATTGCTTTCTGGATCTCGACCTGCTGGCCGACCCGGACGACCCGCGCGATCTTTTCGGCATGGTGCAGCGCGCGACGCCCTGACGCCGAGGACCGATCCGCTCTCGTCTTGGGCGGTGAACTTGGCTATCACGTCGCGCGAACACCACAAGGAAAGAGCGTGCCGATGGCCCCACTCACCCGATGGCTCGACCGTCGCCGCAACCCGTGGAAGGCCGCCTTCTACGATGCCTGCCGCATGTGGCGGCGGCAGAACGGCGCGGCGCGGCTTTACCAGTATGGCAATCTTGTTCCGGGCGACGTGGTGTTCGACCTGGGCGCCTCTCGCGGCGAATGGACCGATGCCGTGCTGGACCAGCAGCCCGCCGCGCAGATGCACCAGCTGGCCATCGGGTCGACGACCGGCACGATGGAGCTTTCGGATGCGGGCGATGCGTCGTCTTCGGTGGCCGATCATGACCGCGCCTTCCAGGTCAAGACCATGTCGGTGTCGGATTTCTTCGCCCATACGCCGGTGGACCGGATCGCACTGATGAAAGTGAATATCGAGGGCAGCGAATACGACCTGCTGCCCGCACTGATCGAGACCGGCGACATCACCAGGATCGACCGGCTGCAAGTGCAGTTTCACCTGTTCGAACCCGACATGAAGGCGCTGCGCGACGATATCCGCGCCCGGCTGGACAAGACCCATCATTGCGTCTGGTCTTACCCCTTCGTCTGGGAAGAATGGCAGCTACGTCCCTGAGAGACAAAGAAAAACGGGGGGCCGAAGCCCCCCGGGTCTAGTTTCGCCGCTCAGGCTCACTCTTTATGTACCGCCCGGTTTCTGCCTGCGGCCTGAGCTGCGTCAGGGGCGAGCGCACCCGCCCCGGATCAGGATGGGTCAGAGCGATAGTCTGCCCCCACCCTAGTCTTCAGACCCCGCGCGATGTCTCGCGCCGCTGGCCTGTCTCGTCGGGGCGGCCGGCCTAACGCCAAGCCGGGACCGCCCCTGCACATCCCCCAGGGATGTGTGTTTCTTCAGCTACACCCGCTCGTCGCGCCGCAGGTGTTGCACTTCATGCAGGTGCCGTTGCGCACCAGCGTGTAGTTGCCGCATTCGCCGCAGGCCTCGCCCTCGTAGCCCTGCATCCGCGCCTTGGTCGCGGCGTTCATGCCCAACGTGCCAGTTGAGACCGCCGTCGTGCTGGTCGTCGCGCTGACAGTCTTGGTCTCGGGCACCAGCGTTTGCAGAGCCGTCTCGGGGTCACCGCTGTCCAGCGCCGTGGCCAGCGCGGCCCCGCCGTTCAGCACCACCAGTTCCTGGGGCAGACGCTTGCGCAGGTAGCCGGTCGAGCTGATCTGCTTGAGCACTTCGAGGGATTTCGAGGCAGCTTCGCCCGACATCTCCTTGATATTGCTCACGCCTTCCTCTTCGCCGCGACCGAGGTCGTCAAACGACGCGCCTTCGGGTTTGACATGTGCGAGGTCCGTGCGGTCGAGGTAGCTGACCGCCAGTTCGCGGAAGATATAGTCCAGGATCGACGTCGCGTTCTTGATGCTGTCGTTGCCCTGCACCATGCCCGCCGGTTCGAACTTGGTGAAGGTGAAGGCATCCACGAACTCCTCCAGCGGCACGCCGTATTGCAGGCCGACCGAGACCGCGATGGCGAAGTTGTTCATCATCGCCCGGAAACCCGCGCCTTCCTTGTGCATGTCGATGAAGATCTCGCCAAGCGAACCGTCCTGGTATTCGCCCGTGCGCAGGTAAACCTTGTGCCCGCCGACGACGGCCTTCTGGGTATAGCCCTTGCGACGCTCCGGCATCTTCTCGCGGTGCGACTTGACCACTTCCTTGACGATCACCTTTTCGACGATCTTCTCGGCCAGAACGGCGGCCTTTTCCTGTGCCGACCCGCTCTCCAGCACCTCGGCGGCTTCGTCGTCATCCTCGACCAGCGCGGCGGCCAGAGGCTGGCTGAGTTTCGAGCCGTCGCGATAGAGCGCATTGGCCTTCACCCCCATCTGCCAGCTGCGTTCATACGCGGCCTGGCAATCCTCGATGGTGGCGTCGTTGGGCATGTTGATCGTCTTGGAGATCGCGCCCGAGATAAACGACTGCGCCGCCGCCATCATGTCGATGTGGGAGTTCACCGACAGGAAGCGCTTGCCCTTCTTGCCGCACGGGTTGGCGCAGTCGAAGACCACGTAATGTTCTTCCTTGAGGTGCGGTGCGCCTTCCAGCGTCATCGTCCCGCAAACGTGGTCGTTGGCCGCCTCGATGTCCTGCTTGGAATAGCCCAGCGAGGCCAGCAGGTCGAAGGTCGGGTCGTTCAGTTTTTCCGCCGGGATGCCCAGCACGTTGCTGCAGAACTCCTCGCCCAGCGTCCACTGGTTGAAGACGAAGCGGATATCGAAGGCACTGCCAAGCGCCGCGTCGACCTTGGCCAGCTCGTTGGCGCCAAAGCCGTGACCGGCCAGCGTGGTGTGGTTGACGCCCGGCGCGTTGCCGATGGTGCCGTGACCCACGGCGTAGGCGACGATCTCTTCGACCTCGGCGCTGCCATAGCCCAGCTTTTCAAGCGCGGCGGGCACCGACTGGTTGATGATCTTGAAGTAGCCGCCACCGGCCAGCTTCTTGAACTTGACCAGCGCGAAGTCGGGCTCGATTCCGGTGGTGTCGCAATCCATCACCAGGCCGATGGTGCCGGTGGGCGCGATCACGGTCGACTGCGCGTTGCGGTAGCCGTGCTTTTCGCCCAGCGTCAGCGCCTCGTCCCAGCTTGCCATCGCCAAATCGGCCAGGCGGCTGTCGGGCACGTTGGCCAGGTCCAGCGGCACGGGTTTCACGGCCAGCTTTTCATAGCCCTCGGTCGCGCCATAGGCGGCGTTGCGGTGGTTGCGCATCACCCGCAGCATATGCGCCTTGTTGCGCTTGTAGCCGGCGAACGGCCCCAGTTCCTTGGCCATCTCGGCCGAGGTGGCATAGGCCACGCCGGTCATGATCGCGGTCAGCGCACCGCAGAGCGCGCGGCCCTCGTCACTGTCATAGCCGTAGCCCATGTTCATCAGCAGGCCGCCGATATTGGCGTAACCCAGGCCCAGCGTGCGGAACTCGTAGCTCAGCTGCGCGATTTCCTGGCTGGGGAACTGCGCCATGGTGACCGAGATCTCCAGCGTCACGGTCCAAAGGCGCGTGGCGTGAACATAGGCTTCCGAATCGAAGGTATTGCCGTCGAAGAATTGCAGCAGGTTCATCGAGGCCAGGTTGCAAGCCGTGTCGTCGAGGAACATGTATTCCGAGCACGGGTTCGAGCCGCGGATCGCGCCGTCTTCCGGGCAGGTATGCCAGGCGTTGACGGTGTCGTGGTACTGGATGCCCGGATCGGCACAGGCCCATGCGGCATGGCCCACCTTCTCCCACAGCTCACGCGCCGGGATTTCCTTGACCACGCTGCCGTCGGTCCGGTTGGTCAGCGGCCACATCGCGTCGTCCTTGACCGCCTGCAGGAAGGCATCGGTCACGCGGATCGAGTTGTTGGAGTTCTGGCCCGAGACGCTGGCGTAGGCTTCCGAGTCCCAGTCGGTGTCGTAGGTCGGGAACTCGATGCTCTCGTAGCCCTGCTTGGCGTAGTCCAGCACCCGCTTGACGTAAGTTTCCGGGATCGCCGACTTTTTCGCGCCGCGAATGGCGGTCTTCAGCTGCTCGTTCTTGCTGGGGTCGACTGCATCCTCGGTGCTGCCGTCCCAGGCGCGGATCGCGCCGAAGATATCATTCAGCTTGGCCTCGTGCATCTTGGAGCCGGCGACGATGGACGCCACCTTCTGTTCCTCGATGACCTTCCAGTTGATGAAATCCTCGATATCGGGGTGGTCGACGTCGCAGATCACCATCTTCGCGGCGCGGCGCGTGGTGCCGCCCGACTTGATCGCGCCCGCCGCGCGGTCGCCGATCTTCAGGAAACCCATCAGGCCGCTGGACTTGCCGCCGCCCGACAGCGGCTCGTTGGCCGCCCGCAGCGACGAGAAGTTCGTGCCGGTTCCTGATCCGTACTTGAACAGGCGGGCCTCGCGCACCCACAGGTCCATGATGCCACCGTCGCCGACAAGGTCGTCCTTGACCGACTGGATGAAGCACGCATGGGGCTGCGGGTGCTCATAGGCGCTGCTCGATTTGGTCAGTTCGCCCGTCTTGAAATCCACGTAGTAGTGGCCCTGGCCGGGGCCGTCGATGCCATAGGCCCAGTGCAGGCCGGTGTTGAACCATTGCGGGCTGTTGGGCGCCGCCATCTGACGCGCCAGCATGAAGCGCATCTCGTCGAAATAGGCGCGGGCGTCTTCCTCGGTGGTGAAATAGCCGCCCTTCCAGCCCCAGTAGGCCCAGGCGCCGGCCAGCCGGTCGAACACCTGCTTGGCGCTGGTTTCGCCGGTTTTCGGCGTGTCGTCTCTGGCGGGAACCGAGCGCCACAGGAACTCGGGCACGTCCTTTTCCTCGACCTTCTTCAACGCGGTCGGAACGCCGGCCTTGCGGAAATATTTCTGGGCAATCACGTCGCTGGCGACCTGGCTCCACTTGGCGGGGACTTCGACCTCGTCCAGCTTGAAGACGGTGGTGCCGTCAGGGTTGCGGATTTCCGAACTCGTGGTGACGAAGTCCAGCTCCGCATAAGCGTCCTGACCTGCCTTGGTAAACTTTCTTTCGATCTTCATTTTGGCTGCCCCATGATCCAGCGTTATTATGACCAGCACGACCTTTCTGGCCGCAAACCCTCGCGTCTCAGTGGACCGGGAGCAAAACCCATACCTGCCGATGCGCCGCATCCGGTCGCACCTGGCTTTGTCCGGCCCTGCCGGTGGAAGTCTTGGGTTTCTGTCCCTACCCAGATCCGCGCCACTATATCTTGTGGCTTACTGATCCGCCTGCACAACCTGACGTATGTAGCCACAAACGGTCAACGGATTTTTTACCAAGATGACCTAAAAAATTCAGTTGACCGGCTTATCCACAGCGGCGGTTTTGCGCTCGCCCCGATTCATTTCCGAGCGCGTGTCGACGCCCGCCCAAAAAAGGGGCGAAAAAAGCGCTTTTATCCGTGTGGCTTAGCCGGTTCTGAACAAACGAGTTCGGTATGGGCATGGGCAAGGGACCGACAACCCACCAGATGTGGTGTTCCGGGCACGCAAGAACCCATACATAGTGCGGGCGCGTGTCCCGGCAACACGCTCAACTGTGTTATCCACAGAATCGACCCAAAGGCGAGTGCCCCGCGTGTCATCATCGTCATGTCGGAAAAAAATGGTCGGGGCGGCAGGATTCGAACCTACGACCCCCTGTACCCAAAACAGGTGCGCTACCAGACTGCGCCACGCCCCGGACCGTGCCGCCCGTTTAGAGGGCTTTGCATCGAATGGAAAGCCCCTTTGCGACGCGCCCGAAAACTAGGCGACATGTCATCCCGGGCGCACGTAGACCTATTCGGCGTCGCAGGGCCAGGCCGCATTGTCTCCGATCACCGGATGACGCAATTCGCTGCCCTCGGAAATGCCCATCTGCCGGGCCAGCCCGCCATTGATCTCCAGCACGTACTGGATGGCATCGCCGCCATAGATCAGCGACTCGTCCAGCGGCTGGGCTTCGTGATGCACCTTTTGCACCGTGCCGGCCTGATCGAGAAAGATCATGTCGAGCGGAATAAGCGTGTTGCGCATCCAGAACCGCACCGGGCGCGGGGCCGGATAAGCGAAAAGCATCCCCGCCGAGCGCGCCATGCTTTCGCGGTTCATCAGGCCCTGCGCCCGTTCGGCATTGTCGTCGGCCAGTTCCACGGTAAAGCTGGCCGAGCCCCAGTCGCCGCGCAGGTCGACCTTGTCTTCGCGGCAGGCACCCATCGCCGCGCCCGCCATCAATACCAGCGCCGCCGCGCCTGTCAGGAGTCTTTGGATTCCTTGACCGCCATTTCCCATCCACACACCTCCGTGGCCATCCGGCCGCGTTTCCCTTCAATCACACGAATGGCAAGCGCCTCGCCCGGCTGCAAGTCCGCAAGGCCCGACCGGCGCAACACTTCTATGTGAACGAAGACATCCTCGTCGCGTCCGAAGGTGTTGGCAAATCCGAACCCCTTGCCCTTGTCGAACCACTTCACCCGCGCCGGTTCCAGCGGGGCGGATCGGATCACCTCGGGGTCGACGCCTTCCAGGTCGGCAAGCCCGGTGGAGTCGGCATCCTCGGGCGGCTCGATCTGCAGCACCTCGACGGCCTGAACGCCACGCTCGGTTTCCTGGACGGTCAGCAGGATGCCCGCCCGGTCGGCGACCGAGCTTTGGCCGAAGTTCCGCAGCACATTGGCATGCAACAGGATATCCGGGCCGCCTTCGTCTGCCACGACGAAGCCGAACCCCTTGACGGGATCGAACCATTTCACATGGCCATGCAATTGCCTGGTGCCGTCTGCCGAATTTTCCACGTTCACTGTCCGGTTGCGCCTTCTTTTCAGGCTGTTCACGAATATTGCGCCGAAGTGCGCGGCGTATTCAAGAGAATCACATAGCGATCAAAGGTTTGCATGCTTGCGCTTTGTTCACCCTACGGGCTGAGTCGTGTAATTTCCCAAGCGTTTTCAAGTGCTTCGCGGCGCCAGACGAACCGATCATGCAAACGGAACGCGCCATCCGCCCAAAATTCGATTTCAACCGGAGCGATACGGAACCCGCCCCAAAACTCGGGACGCGGTGGATTCGGCCCCTTGGCGGCGGTCACGCGAGCGACCTCGGCCATCAAATCCGTACGAGATTCCAAGGGCTGCGATTGTCTCGACGCCCAGGCCCCCAGCCGGCTTTTCAGCGAGCGCGACGCGAAATAGGCGTCGGCCTCGGGCCCGTCCTCTCGGGTCACCGTGCCACGCACCCGGATCTGGCGGCGGAGCGATTTCCAGTGCAGCACCAGCGCGACTTTGCCGCTGGCCGCGATCTCGGACCCCTTGGCGCTTTCGTAATTGGTGTAGAAGACGAAACTGTCCGCACCGATGCTTTTCAGCAAGACCATGCGTACGTTGGGCAGGCCGTCGGGGTCCACCGTCGCCAGTGCCATGGCATTGGGATCGTTGATTTCCGCGGCTTCCGCCTCGGCCAGCCACGCGCGGGCGATCTCGAACGGATCGTCGCCCGCGAATTTTCCGGTTCTGTCAGCCATTCAGTCCTTCCCGTCTTGTCCCAGCCCGCGCTAGACCGCGACGCACGATTGCGCAAGTGCAACCTGACCCGCCCGCCACGCTCTGGCGCCCGCATGCCGTCGCATCCGGTCTTTGGCTTGATGCACCTTTGGCAATCGCCTAAAGCAGTCAGACAAGCGAAGTGGGCCGAGGGCACTGAATGTCAAATCAACTGATGGCGGGCAAGCGTGGGCTGATCATGGGATTGGCCAATGACAAATCCATTGCATGGGGAATCGCCAAGGCCTGCGCCGACGCCGGTGCCGAACTGGCCTTCTCCTACCAGGGCGAGGCGCTGTTGAAACGCGTGGCGCCGCTGGCCGAAGAGCTGGGCAGCGACACCGTCCTGCCCTGCGACGTCGCCGACATGGCCTCGATCGGGGCGCTGTTCGACGAGTTGGAAAAGAAATGGGGCAAGATCGACTTCCTTGTCCACGCCATCGGCTTTTCCGACAAGAACGAGCTGCGCGGCCGTTACGTGGACACCAGCCGCGAGAATTTCATCAAGACGATGGACATCTCGGTCTATTCCTTCACCGCCGTGGCCCACCGCGCCGAGAAACTCATGACCGACGGCGGCTCGATGCTGACGCTGACCTATTACGGTGCCGAGCAGGTAATGCCCCATTACAACGTCATGGGCGTCGCAAAGGCCGCGCTGGAGGCGTCGGTGAAATACCTGGCCGAGGATCTGGGCCGCGACGGTATCCGCGTGAACGCCATCTCCGCCGGCCCGATCCGCACGCTGGCCGCCAGCGGCATCGGCGATTTCCGCTATATCCTGAAGTGGAACGAACTGAACTCGCCCCTGCGCCGCAACGTGACGATCGAGGACGTGGGCAAATCGGCGCTCTATCTTCTCAGCGATCTGGGCAGCGGCACCACGGGCGAGAACCTGCACGTTGACGCGGGCTATCACATCGTGGGCATGAAGGCCGTCGACGCGCCGGATATCGACAAGAGCTGAGCCTTACCCGTTGCGCCGCCGCACCAGTTCGCGGCGCAACCCCTCTTCGCCACGGGCCATGGCCCATCTGTGGTTGGCGATGAAAACCGGCCAGAGGATCGGCGCCATGATCCGCATCCAGGGCCGCTCCACACCCACTGTCCAGACATAGCGGGCCACGGCGACGTCACCCTCCTGCGCGAAGGCCCAGACGCCCTGCCCTTCGAGGTCGCCGCGGGCGCGGATCGTCCAGCCGTCATCCTGCACCGAGATCACCTCGCCGCGCCAGCGCAGCGTGTAGGGCAGCTTGCCCCGGCTGTGAAACGCCACCACGCGCCCCACGCCGTTTTCGTCGCCGTCTTTCAGGGTCTCCACGCTCAGGTAGACGTCGCCCCACCAGTCGGTCAGCGCCTCGGCGTCGCCCAGCACATTGACCACCTCCTCGACCGTGCCGGGCAGGCGCCATTCGGAGACAAGCGTGCGCGAGGCCATTTGCAGCATTCCTTTCGCGGCGCAGGGTACACCGCCCCGGCCCGCGCGCAAAACCCGGCTTTCGCTTTGCGCGGTGTTGCGCTAGACGAATAAGGCAAAGGAGACCGCTTGAGATGACCGACCGCCTGCCCCACGAAAAAGGCTTCCACGTCAGCTGGGATCAACTGCACCGCGACGCACGAGCGCTGGCCTGGCGGTTGCAGGACGAGGCGCCTGCCGATGCCGACTGGAAGGCCGTCGTGGCCATCACCCGCGGCGGCATGGCGCCCGCGATGATCGTGGCACGGGAACTGGACATTCGCGCGGTCGATACGATCAGCGTGAAATCCTACAGCCACCAGACGCAAGGCAAGCCGCAGATCCTGAAATCCCCCGACCCGGACCTCGTGGGCGATGGGACGGGCGTGCTGATCGTCGATGATCTCGTGGACACCGGCAAGACGCTGGAAGTGGTCCGCGCCGCCCTGCCAAAGGCGCATGTGGCCACCGTCTATGCCAAACCGCAGGGGCGCGAGCTGGTCCATACCTTCGTCACCGAGGTCAGCCAGGACACCTGGATCTTCTTCCCCTGGGACATGGCCCTGCAATATGTCGAACCCTATCGCGGGGCCTGAGGACACATCATGACAAGCCGCACCGAGACGACCTTTTCGCCCCCGGTGATGGAGGCGCGGCGCTGGCTGGAGGGCGTCACCTTCCCGCCCGAGCGCCCGCTGATCAACGTCAGCCAGGCCGCCCCGGTGGACCCGCCGCCCGACCAGCTGCGCCAGGTCATTGCCGAGGCCGCGCTGAACGAGCCGCAGGCGCATCTTTACGGCCCCGTTCTGGGCCGTCCGGATCTGCGCGAGGAAGTGGCCCGGCAGTGGTGCGGGGCCTATGGCGGCGCTATCGCGGCAGACCAGGTCGCCATCACCTCGGGCTGCAACCAGGCCTTTGCCGCCACGATTGCCGGGCTGTGCACCGAGGGCGACGAGGTCATCCTGCCCACCCCGTGGTACTTCAATCACAAGATGTGGCTCGACATGCAGGGCGTCACCTCCGTGCCCCTGCCCACCGACGACGCACTGCTGCCTGACCCCGAGCGGGCCGAGGCCCTGATCACGCCGCGCACGCGGGCCATCTCGCTGGTCACACCGAACAACCCCGGCGGCGTGGAATATCCCGCCGAACTGGTGCGGGCGTTCTTCGATCTGGCCCGCCGTCACGGCATCGCGCTCATCGTGGATGAGACCTACCGCGATTTCGACGCCCGCAGTGGCGCGCCGCATGACCTCTTCACCGACCCCTCATGGGACGACACGCTCATTCAGCTTTACTCCTTCTCCAAGGCCTACCGCCTGACCGGTCACCGCGTGGGTGCCATGGTCGCCAGCCGCACGCGCCTGGCCGAGGCCGAGAAGTTCCTCGACACCGTCACCATCTGCCCCAACCAGCTG
Organism: Roseovarius sp. SK2; assembly: GCF_028807495.1. Taxonomy (NCBI): domain Bacteria; kingdom Pseudomonadati; phylum Pseudomonadota; class Alphaproteobacteria; order Rhodobacterales; family Roseobacteraceae; genus Roseovarius; species Roseovarius sp. SK2. The sequence goes on along the minus strand of NZ_JARAMK010000011.1, from coordinate 183,513 downwards.
GGCCAGATCGCCGCCCTTTGGGGGATGCAGAACCTCAGCCAATGGCTGGCCGGCGAACGCGACGAGATCCTCGACCGCCGCGCCGCCATTTCGGACAACATGGCCAAGATCGACGGCGCGGGCTGGAAACTGATGGGCTGTGGGGCGTATTTCGCCTATCTCCGCCATCCCTTCGCCATGCCGTCCGATGAACTGGCGCAGAAACTGGTGGCCGAGGCCGGCATCCTGCTGTTGCCCGGCACCATGTTCCAACCCGCCGGTGACGCGCAGGGCAAGCGCGAACTGCGCGTGGCCTTTGCCAACGTGAACCGCGCCGAGATCGGCACGCTCTTCGACCGGCTGGCCGGTCTCGACTGGCCCCTTGCTCCTCGCTGAAACCGGCCTTAGACAGGCCTGAACGCAAGAGCAGCCCCGGGGGAGGCCAAATGGCAGCCAAAAGCATCACGAAACCGCTTGTCTGGAGCTTGATGGGTCTCCTGATCCTCGGTCTCGGCGGCTTCGGCGTCACCAGCCTGTCGGGCACCCTGCGCACGGTCGGCACCGTGGGCGAGGCCGAGATCTCGGTCCAGGACTATTTCCAGGGCCTTCAGAACGAGATCCGCGCCGCCGAGGCCGACAGCGGTGAAAGCATCAGCTTTGCCCAGGCCCAGCAGAGGAACATCCCCGAGCGGGTCATGGGCCAGCTGACCGTGCAGGGCGCGCTGGACCATGAAACCATCGTCAACAACATCTCGGTTGGTGACGCCAATCTGGCCGATCAGATCACCTCGATGCAGCAATTCATCGGCCCCGGCGGCGAATTCGACCGCGAGGCCTACCGCTTTGCCCTCGACCGCATGGGCATGAACGAATCCGAGTTCGAGGACGACATCCGCCGCGAGATCGCCCGCAGCTTCGTGCAGGCTGCCGTGCTGTCGGGCGTCACAATGCCCGAAATCTATACCGACACCATGCTGCAATATCTGGGCGAACAGCGCGGCATCGAATGGGCCATCCTCGGGCGCGAGGATCTGGAGGTCGGCCTGCCCGAGCCGGACGACGCGGATCTTGCCGCCTTCCATTCCGAGAACGAGGCGATGTTCACCCGCCCCGAGGTCAAGCGCATCACCTATGCGTGGCTGACGCCCGAAATGATCCTCGACACGGTCGAAGTCGACGAGCAGGCCCTGCGCGACGCCTACGAGGCGCGGCGCGACGAATTCGTCCAGCCCGAGCGCCGGCTGGTCGAACGGCTGGTCTTTTCCGACACCGAAGCCGCCGAGGCCGCGATGGCCCGGCTTGACGAAGGCGAGGCCAGCTTCGAGGACCTGGTGGCCGAACGCGGGCTGGAACTGGCCGATACCGACATGGGCACCGTCGAGGCCGCCGACCTGGGCGAGGCCGCCGAAACCGTTTTCGAGGCCGCCCCGTCCGAAGTGGTCGGCCCCCTCCCCAGCAGCATCGGCCCCGCGCTGTTCCGCGTGAACGCGGTGCTGCAGGCACAGGAAACCACCTTCGAAGAGGCCGAGCCGGAACTGCGCGACATCATCGCCGCCGACCGCGCCCGCCGCGTGGTCGAGGGCCGCGTCGACGCCGTTGATGACCTTCTGGCGGGCGGCGCCACGATCGAGGATCTGGGCGCCGAGACCGCCATGCGCGTTGCCAGCATCGACTGGCATCCCGGCATGTCCGAGGATATCGCCGCCTACGAGGGTTTTCGCGCCGCTGCGGCCAACCTGAGCGAGGACGATTATCCGGAGGTGATCGAACTGGAGGATGGCGGCATCTTCGCCATGCGTCTTGACGAGGTCGTTCCCCCCACCCTGCAACCGCTCGAGGAGGTCCGCGACGCCGTCAACGCCGCGTGGACCGAGACCAAGATCAATGAGCTTCTGCGCGAACAGGTGGCCGGCAAAGTCGGTCGACTCGCCGCCGGCGAAAGCTTCGAGGAGGTCGAACTGACCGTTGACGGCAGCGAGGAAGTCACCCGCCGCGGCTTCATCGAGGAAGCGCCTCAGGAATTCATCGAGACCGTCTTCGGCATGGACGTGGGCGATGTCGAGGTGATCAACGGCAATGGTCGCATCTTCGTACTGAAGCTGAACACGGTTCAGGACCCCGATCCCGAGGATGGCGACCTGCAACAGATCGACCAGTTCCTCCGCAACGAAACCGCGGGCGGCCTGTCACAGGACCTGTTCCAGGTGCTGGCCAATGACATCCGCGCCCGTGCGGGCGTCAATTTCGATCAGGGTGCGCTGAACGCCGTGCACAACAACTTCCAGTAAGGGCGCCTGCGTTGGACCTCACCCCGACATTCGAGGATTTTGCCAAGGGCTACGAGGCCGGGCAGAACCAGGTCGTCTATGCCCGGTTGGCCGCCGACCTCGACACGCCCGTGTCCCTGATGCTGAAGCTGACGGGCGCGGCCCGCGATGCGTTCTTGCTGGAATCCGTCACGGGCGGCGAGGTGCGCGGTCGCTACTCCATGATCGGGATGAAGCCCGACCTGATCTGGCAATGCCACGGGCAGACCAGCCGCGTCAACCGGCAGGCCCGCTTCGACGGCGACGCGTTCGAGGCGCTGGACGGCTCGCCGCTCGACACGCTGCGCGCGCTGATCTCCGAGAGCCGGATCGGCCTGCCAAGCGACCTGCCCGCCGCCAGCGCGGGCCTTTTCGGCTACCTTGGCTACGACATGATCCGGCTGGTGGAACACCTGCCCGACGTGAACCCCGACCCGCTGGGCCTGCCCGACGCGGTGATGATCCGCCCCTCGGTCGTGGCCGTGCTGGACGGGGTGAAGGGCGAGGTGATCGTCGTGGCCCCTGCCTGGGTCAGCGACGGTCAAAGCCCCCGCGCGGCCTATGCCCAGGCCGCCGAACGGGTCATGGACGCGGTGCGCGACCTCGAACGCGCCTTGCCCCAGCAGGCCCGCGACCTGGGCGATGCGCACGAGGTGGGCGAGCCGGTCAGCAACTTCACCCGCGACGGCTACAAGGCCGCCGTCGAGCAGGCCAAGGAATACATCCGCGCGGGCGATATCTTTCAGGTCGTGCCCAGCCAACGCTGGACGCAGGACTTTCCGCAGCCGCCCTTCGCGTTATACCGCAGCCTGCGGCGCACCAACCCGTCGCCTTTCATGTTCTATTTCAACTTCGGCGGTTTCCAGGTGGTGGGCGCCAGCCCCGAAATCCTCGTGCGGGTCATGGACGGCGAGGTCACGATCCGCCCCATCGCCGGCACCCGCCCCCGCGGTGCCACCCCCGAAGAGGACCGCGCCAACGAGGCCGACCTACTGGGCGATCAAAAAGAGCTTGCCGAGCACTTGATGCTGCTGGACTTGGGCCGCAACGACGTGGGCCGCGTGGCGAAAATCGGCACGGTGCGCCCCACCGAGGAATTCATCATCGAGCGCTACAGCCACGTGATGCACATCGTGTCGAACGTGGTGGGTGAGCTTTCCGACGAACACGACGCCCTCTCGGCCCTTCTGGCCGGCTTGCCCGCCGGCACGGTCAGTGGTGCCCCCAAGGTCCGCGCGATGGAAATCATCGACGAACTGGAGCCCGAAAAGCGCGGCGTCTATGGCGGCGGCGTCGGCTATTTCAGCTGCACCGGCGACATGGATGTCTGCATCGCCCTGCGCACGGCTGTGGTGAAGGACGGCAAACTTTACATCCAGGCGGGCGGCGGCGTGGTCTATGACAGCGACGCCGAGGCCGAGTACATGGAAACCGTCCACAAATCCAACGCCATCCGCCGCGCCGCCGCCGATGCCACGCGCTTCACCGGCGACGGCAACACGTAGGGTGGGGTTCCACCCCACCATCGCGGCGCCTTGCGCACACCTCCACCGCCACGCATGCTGATCCTCTTCAACAAACCCCACGGCGTCCTGTCGCAGTTCACCGACAAGGGCACCGAGGGCAGTCCCCGCCCGACGCTCTCGGCCTATATCGACATCCCCGGCATCTATCCCGCCGGGCGTCTGGACCGCGACAGCGAGGGGCTCTTGCTGTTGACGGATGACGGCAAGCTGCAGGCGCGCCTGTCGAACCCGAAGTTCAAGACCGAGAAAACCTATCTGGTGCAGGTCGAGGGCGACCCCGATGCCGCCGCGCTCGACGCGCTGACACGCGGCGTCACCTTGAAGGACGGTCCGACACGTCCCGCAAAAGTCCGCCGCATCGCCCCGCCCGACATCTGGGAGCGTGACCCGCCGGTGCGGTTCCGCAAATCGGTGCCGGATTGCTGGCTGGAGATCACCATCTCGGAAGGCCGCAACCGGCAGGTCCGTCGCATGACGGCCGATGTTGGCCACCCCACCCTGCGGCTGGTGCGCTGGCGGGTGGGCGACTTCACGCTGGACGGGATAGAGCCCGGCACGTGGCGCCACGCCTGAACCGGGCGGCAGGGCGCGCGTCGGTCATCCGTCGCGTCGGGGGGGGGACGCGAACCGCCCTATGCCGCCTCTGGGGTGAATGTCAGCGTCGCAACGACACCATGCGTGCCGTTTCGCAGGTCCAGGTCCGTACCAAGCTCCATGCAGACGACTTCGGCGATCTTCATCCCCAGGCCGCTCGTCTTTGCGCCGTGGTCGGGCGGAAGACCGACACCGCTATCCGAACAGGTCAGCCGGACACGCCCGTCCGGTTCGAGACCGAGATCGACCCTGACCGCACCGCCCTGCCCGTCGGGAAATCCGTGCTTGAAGGAATTCGCGACAAATTCGTTCACGAACGTGCCCACGGCGACGGCCTGCTGTGCCACGACCGACACCGATACCGCCGCGACCTCGACCGTGACTTCAGCCGGCGCCAGCCCTTCGAGCTGGGCGCAGACCTGGGTGAGGTACTGACCCAATTCGACCACGCTGAGTTCATCGGATTGGTACAGCATGTCGTGCAGCTGTGTCAGCGCGTCGATCCGGGTCTTGACCATCGACAGGGCCAGTTTCGCCTCGTCCGCGGCAAAGGCCCTGGTTTGCAGATTTGTAAAGGACGACAGCGATTGCAGCGAATTCTTGACCCTGTGATCGACCTCGCGGCGCAGGATGTCGGCCGACCGCAACGCCTTGCGCATCTCCAGCAGGGCCATGACCTGCCGCGCCAGAACGCGCAGGGTGTCGCGCTGCAACGCGGTCAGTTCACGGGGCTCGTAATCCAGAACGCACATCGTGCCCAGCGGCAGCCCCTCCTGGGTGGTCAGCAACGCCCCGGCATAAAAGCGCAGGCCCGGCTCGCCACAGCACAGCGGGTTGTCCTGCATCCGGGGGTCTTCCAGCGTGTCCCGGATTTCGGCAAACTCCTCTTCGAGGATCACATGGGCGCAGATCGAGGTTGCCAGCGGCGTCTCGCGCACGCCAAGTCCGGTTTCCGCCTTGAACCATTGCCGTTCCGCGTCAATGAAATTGACCACCGAGATCGCCGTGCCACAGGCCGCCGCGGCCAGCTTCACGATCTCGTCGAACTCCTGCTCGGGGTCCGTGTCGAGGATCTCGAAGTCGTGCAGCGCGGCAAGCCTGTGCTGTTGCAGCGGGTGATGGACGGCTTCCATTGAAATTACTGTCCCGAACTGTGGTCAATTGGTCGATGTCACCGTCAGGTCCACGACGTCGCCTGTGGCAAATGACCTGTTTCCCTACGACCTCTACGATATCCCGCACATGTGGCGCAACAGGCGTCGCGCGCACCGTCACGTCACGCAGAACTGGCCTACTCGGCCGTCAGCACCGCCGAGACCGGCGCCAGCGCCACGCTGGCCGCCCGGTCCTGAAGCCCCCAGAGCAAGAGCGCGCTGATCGTGTCCGGGCGCAGCCGGCCCACCATGATCACCCCGCCCTCTTCCTGGCCCGCGCGGAACGCGGCCTGATCGAGGAACCGGCGCACGGCAGCGGCGTTCTGACCGTTGGAATCGAAATCGCGGAACACCGTGGCCGACGGCACGCCCTCGCGCGCGATCAGCTTCTGCGCCGTGTTCAGCCCGTTGGGAAACATTACCAGGCCATGGCCGCTGTCCTTCAGGATCGGCGCCAGCTGTTCGGCGGCCTCGCGGCTGGATTGGAGCCCGGTGCCTGTCCCCTCGAAAACCGCCACCGCCTCGGGAACGGCCTCCAGCAGAACACTCATCGACGTTTCCGCGTCGCTCGCGGCGGCATTCTGCGGCAGGTTGACCATGGCCAGAACCTCCATCCCCGCCGCACGATACTTCGCGGCGGTGTCAGCGGCATTGGCATACGAAGCATCCACGGCAAAGCTCAGCGGATAGGGAAAATCGGCCAGCGCGGCGGGGCCGATCGGGCTGGTGCCATCGTCGATCAGGATGATCGACATCAGCGGCTTGTCCTCGGGGTTGTCGAACTGGGCGGCGAAGCGTTCGACCGGCGGCAGGGTGTCTGCTTCCGTCTCTTCGGTTGCATCTTCGGCTGACACGTCTGCGGTCCCGGCTTCGGCTTCAGGCGCGGGGTCGATGGCGGTGGGCAACCGGTTGGTGGTCACGCCTTCTGCAATATCACCGATCGTGCCGGTTTCTTCCGTGTCGCTCGTTGCCTCCGCAGCCTCTTCGTCCGCTTCTGCCAAAGGCGAGGCCGACTCTTCCGCCTCCTGCGGTGCGTCGACGACCGGGTCGTCCTGTGGCTCCGGCGCGGCCACGTCGCTGTCAGAGGTCTCGGGCGTGGTTTCCGGGATCGTCTGAGAGCCAGAGCCGCTCTCGGCCTCGGCTTGCGGTTCGCTGTCCGCCTCGGGGGCATCCGCGCCTTCAGGCTCGGGGAATGCGGTGCTTTCCTCTCCGGGGTCCGGCAGCGCCGGCTGCGCCGGTTCGGTGGAAATCGACAGGTCGTCCTCGCCCGACGGTGCCTCGGGCGCCTGGGCCTGCGGGTTGGGCAGCACCGGCTCCTCGTTGCCCACGCTCAGGCCGCTGTCACCCTCGGGCGTCTCCGGCGTGCTCAGCCCCGTTTCGGGCTGGCCGGTTTCGGGCTGCCCCGACGAGGTGGTGTCGGCGCCGTCCATCGAGCTAAGATCGTCAGGTTCGGGCGCGGTTACCTGCGGCACGGAGTCAGGCGTGGGCGTTTCCTGCAACTGCGGCAACGAGGCCGCGTCGTCGTCGCGCGACTGGTCGAACTCCGACCCGGCCGGCACTTCGACCGGCGTCGCCTCCGGCGGGGTATTCCCCGGCATTCCGCTCAGCACCGAGGCCCCGGCCAGAAGTATTCCCGACAAGGCCGTTCCCGACACCACTCCGGCAAGAAATCCGCGTAACACTGCTATTGCCCTCTTATTTCTTTCTTAACAGTTTTGCGCCTCTTGACCCTGCCGCGCAACCCTGAGCATCTATACCCCGATTGAAATGCCGGGTCATAGGCCCGAAATGACACGGCGCGGACGGGAAATTGGCGACATGCTGCTGCTCATCGATAACTACGACAGTTTCACCTACAACCTCGTGCAATATGTGGGCGAGCTGGGCGCGGACGTGCAGGTGCATCGCAACGACGCGCTGAACGTGCAGGAGGCGATGGCGATGAAACCCGCGGGGATCCTCCTGTCGCCCGGCCCCGGCACGCCGTCGCAGGCGGGCATCTGCAAGGCGCTGATCGAAGCGGCGGCGGACACGCGCACGCCGCTCTTGGGCGTCTGCCTCGGCCATCAGGCCATCGGCGAGGTCTTCGGCGGCACGGTCACACGGCATTCCGATATCGTGCATGGCAAGATGGGCACGATGCACCACACTGCCTCTGGCGTCTTTGCCGGGCTGCCCACCCCGTTCGAGGCGACGCGCTATCACTCCCTTGTCGTGGCGCGCGACACCTGCCCGGATGTGCTTGATATCACGGCAGAACTTGACGATGGTACGATCATGGGCCTGCAACACCGGACGCTTCCCATCCACGGTGTCCAGTTCCACCCCGAATCGATACGCTCGGAACATGGCCACGCTCTTTTGCAGAATTTTCTCGACGTCATGAAGGTGCCCGCGTGAGTGACAGCCTGAAGCCCCTGATCGGCGCCGCCGCCGACCGTCCCCTAACCCGGGAAGAGGCCGAAACGGCCTTTACCACCCTCTTCGAGGGCGAGGCGACGCCCGCCCAGATGGGCGGCTTCCTGATGGCCCTGCGCACGCGCGGCGAGACGGTGGACGAATACGCCGCAGCCGCCGCCGTGATGCGCGCCAAGTGCAACAAGGTCCGCGCGCCCGCCGGCGCGATGGACATCGTCGGCACCGGGGGCGACGGCAAGGGCACGCTGAACATCTCGACCGCCACTGCCTTCGTCGTGGCCGGCGCGGGCGTGCCCGTGGCCAAGCACGGCAACCGCAACCTCAGTTCAAAGTCCGGCGCGGCCGATGCTCTCACGCAGATGGGAATCAACGTGATGGTCGGCCCTGATGTGGTTGAAAAGGCTTTGGAAAGCGCGGGCATCGCCTTCATGATGGCGCCCATGCATCACCCGGCCATGGCCCATGTCGGCCCGGTCCGGGCGGAGCTTGGCACGCGCACGATCTTCAACATCCTCGGCCCGCTCACCAACCCCGCCGGCGTCAAACGCCAGCTGACGGGTGCGTTCAGCGCCGACCTCATCCGTCCCATGGCCGAAACCCTCGGCAAGCTCGGGTCCGAGCGGGCCTGGCTGGTGCATGGCGGCGACGGCACAGACGAGTTGAGCATCTCCTTCCCCAGCCAACTGGCGGCGCTGGAGGAAGACGGCACAATCCGCGAGGCGGAAATCCACCCCGAGGACGCGGGTCTGCCCGTCCACCCCTTCGAGGACATCCTGGGCGGCACGCCCGAGGAAAACGGCCGCGCGTTCCGCGCCCTTCTGGACGGGGCGCCGGGCGCCTACCGCGACGCCGTACTGCTCAATGCCGCCGCAGCCCTTGTGGTGGCGGGCCAAGCAGACGACCTCAGGCAAGGCGTCGAGCAGGCCCGCGACAGCATCGACAGCGGTGCCGCCCGCGCCCGGATCGAAACACTTGCCAAAATCACATCGGAGGCCGCATGAGCACGCCGTCCATCCTTGAGAAGATCAAGGCCTACAAACTCGAGGAAGTCGCCGCAGCCAAGGCCGACAAGCCTCTGGAAACGCTTGAATCCGAGGCCGCGAATGCCCCGACCGTGCGCCCATTCGGCGACGCGCTCTTGCAGGCCAGCAAGACCGGTTTCGGCCTGATCGCCGAGATCAAGAAGGCCAGCCCCTCCAAGGGTCTGATCCGCGAGGATTTCGACCCCGCCGCGCTCGCCGCGGCCTATGCCGAGGGCGGCGCCACCTGCCTGTCGGTGCTGACCGACACGCCCAGCTTCCAGGGTGCGCCCGAGTACTTGGCGCAGGCCCGCGAGGCGTGCGATCTGCCGGTGCTGCGCAAGGATTTCCTCTATGACCCCTACCAGGTGGTCGAGGCCCGCGCCTGGGGCGCCGACTGCATCCTGATCATCATGGCCTCGGTCAGCGACGCGCAGGCGATCGAACTGGAAGAGGCCGCAATCGCGCAAGGCATGGACGCGCTGATCGAGGTGCACAATGAGGCGGAACTGGAGCGCACCGGCGTGCTCAAATCCAACCTTCTGGGCATCAACAACCGCGATTTGAACACGTTCGAGACCTCGCTCGATGTCACCAAGCGGCTGGCACGGCTGGCCCCGATCGATCACCTGCTGATCTCGGAAAGCGGGCTTTACACCAGTGACGACCTGGCCGAGATGGCCCGCTACGGCACGCGCTGTTTCCTCATCGGTGAAAGCCTGATGCGGCAGGAAGACGTCACCGCCGCCACCCGCGATATCCTGTCGGGTACCACCCCGGCGGCGCACGTCTGATGGCCGGGCTCACCCATTTCGACGGCAAGGGCGATGCCCACATGGTCGACGTCTCTGAAAAGGACGTGACGGACCGTGTGGCCGTGGCCGAATGTCACGTGAAGATGGCGCCTGAAACCTTTGATATCATTATCGAAGGCCGCGCCAAGAAGGGTGATGTCCTGTCCGTTGCGCGCCTTGCCGGGATCATGGGCGCCAAGCGCACATCCGAACTGATCCCGCTCTGCCACCCGCTGCCCATCGCCAAGGTAGCGGTGGAGCTTACGCCCGACCCCGACCTGCCCGGCATCCGGATCGAGGCGACGGTCAAGACCACCGGCCAGACCGGGGTGGAGATGGAGGCGCTGACCGCCGCCAGCACCGCGGCGTTGACGGTCTATGACATGGCCAAGGCCGTCGACCGCGCGATGGAAATAGGCGGCTTGCGCGTGGTGCTGAAAGACGGCGGAAAATCAGGCCGTTACGAGGCAAAATGATCACCGTCGACCAGGCTCTTAACCACCTCTTCTCGCTCGTCTCCCAGTTGGAGCCGGAAACCGTCCCTCTGCGCGAGGCACATGGCCGCGTTCTGGCCCAGCCTGCCGAGGCGCGACGCGATCAGCCGCCGTTTGACGCCTCCTCCATGGACGGCTACGCGCTGAACGAGGCCGAGGCCACACCGGGCGCCAGTTTCGACGTGATCGGCGAAGCCGCCGCCGGACACGGCTTTGACGGCACGGTCCGCTCCGGTCAGGCCGTGCGCATCTTCACCGGCGCGCCGGTGCCCGAGGGCGCAGACAAGGTGGTCATACAAGAGGACGTCAGCCGCGACGGCGACCGTATCACGCTAGGCGACAGGCTTGACGACAAGCCGAACATCCGCCCCCGAGGTGGCGACTTCAAGGTTGGCGACCGGATCGAGTCCCCGCGCCTGCTCTCCCCCGAGGATGTCGCACTGCTTGCCTCGATGAACGTGGCCGACGTCACCGTCACCCGCAAACCCAAGGTCGCGCTCATCGCCACGGGCGACGAGCTGGTGATGCCGGGCGAAGATCCCGGCCCCGACCAGATCATCGCGTCCAATTCCTTTGGCCTCTGCGCCCTGCTTGACACCCTGGGCGCCGAGCCCCGGATGCTGCCCATCGCCGGCGACACGCGCGAGTCGTTGGAGACCGCCTTCGACCTGGCCAAAGGCGCCGATCTCGTCATCACGATCGGCGGCGCGTCGGTGGGCGATCATGACCTCGTGGGCAAGGTCGCGGGCGATCTCGGCATGGAACGCGCGTTCTACAAGGTCAGAATGCGCCCCGGCAAACCCCTGATGGCGGGCCGGATGGGGGACGCGGCCATGCTCGGGCTGCCCGGCAACCCGGTTTCGGCCATGGTCTGCGGGCATGTCTTCATGGCGCCGATGATCCGCGCGATGCAGGGCTTGGGTGCACACCCCGCCCCGCGTCTCTCTGCCAGGCTTGCCGCCGACATAGGTCCCGGCGGCCCGCGCGAACATTACATGCGCGCCCAGGTCGAGGACGGCACCATCCTGCCCGAACGCAGCCAGGACAGCGGGATGCTGTCGGTGCTGGCCCGCGCCAATGCCCTGCTGATCCGGCCCGCCGACGACGCCCCCCGGGCGCAGGGCGACTGGATCGAATACGTTCCGATCTGACCGCTTATCCACAGACCCGTTGACACAAAACGAGAACATGCGTAGAACAAATGTAAACGCATGGATCGTGGAGACGTGGAAAAATGCTGACGAAAAAGCAGCTCGACCTGTTGGAATTCATTCACAAGCGGGTGCAACGCGATGGCGTGCCGCCCAGCTTTGACGAGATGAAGGATGCGCTGGACCTGCGTTCGAAATCCGGCATCCACCGCCTGATCACGGCCCTGGAAGAACGCGGCTTCATCCGCCGCCTCGCCCACCGGGCCCGGGCGCTGGAAATCATCAAGCTGCCCGAAAGCATGGGCGGCGAAGCGATCGGCGGCGGCGAAAGCGGCGGCTTTACCCCCCGCGTGATCGAGGGCGACCGCCCCGAGGCCGCACAGCCCGCCAACGCCCAGCCGGTCGAGCCGGTGCACGCGCTGGAACTGCCTGTCATGGGCCGCATCGCCGCCGGTGTCCCGATCGAGGCGATTGCCCATGCCAGCCACAATGTCGCCGTTCCCGGCGGCATGATCGCCGGTCCCGGCCAGCATTACGCGCTGGAGGTCAAGGGCGACTCGATGATCGAGGCGGGCATCAACGACGGCGACGTGGTGGTGATCCGCGAGACATCGACGGCGGACAACGGCGATATCGTCGTGGCGCTGGTGGACGACCAGGAAGCAACGCTGAAGAAATTCTACCGCCGTGGTAACGCCATCGCACTCGAGGCCGCGAACCCGGCCTACGAGACCCGTGTGCTGCCCGAGGATCAGGTCAAGGTACAGGGCCGCCTCGTCGGCCTCATCCGCACCTACTAAAGCGTTTCGCGATAAACCTGGATCACAGCTTATCGCGAAACGCAGCACTACGGCCAATCGTTGCACGCGTTTCGCCTTCAGCTGATGCCTCTGGTGAATGGCGAAACGCTTTAACGCCAGTCGGACCGCCGCCGGCGGTCCGTGTTCCAAAGCCGCGCGCCCGTCATGTCGCGGGCGGTCACGGCCCGAAGGCCATCGTTCTCTCGCCAGATCGCCAGCGCGCCCGTCTCTTTCAACGTACCGGGATGGATCGCGCGGCATGGCAATTCCACCTTCGGCACGTTGTTGAACACCACCCACTCCTTCGCGGCGCAATCGGTAAATTCTTCCGCCGCGCGCTTGCCCCGCACGGCGGTGATCGGCCAGCCCTCGCCGCCCGCCACCTTGGTCCAGCGGGCGAACGCCCCCTCCTGATCCACCGGATCGCCGTCATTCTCCAGCCAGTTCATCGCGACAAAGCCGGAGGCACGACCCGTGGACAGCGCCCGCCCCTCGGGCGTCATCACCCCCACCAGGCTGCCATTGTCGGAGACAAGGATATCGGGCCGCTCCGCCTGCGCCCACAGAACGAAGGCCAGCGCCACCGGCGCCACGCCCGCGAACCGCGCCTGCCCCTGCCACAGCACGACCAAGAGCAGGCCCAGCGACAAGAGCGGCAGCACACACGGACCGGGGCGAACCACGGTACCGCGCGCGCCCTCCAGCCCCGAGACCCAATGCGCCACGCCCAGGATCCACTCCAGCGCGGGCTGCATCACCGCCAGCGCCAGTCCTTCCAGTCCAAAGGGCATCAAGAGCCCCGCCAGCACCGCCATGGGCATGACCAGCACGCCCATCAACGGCACGCTCATCAGGTTCGCCACCAGCCCGAAATGCGCGATCTGGTTGAAATGCGCGGCGGCAATCGGCGCCGTCGCCAGCCCGGCCACGAAGGACGACATGACGACCGCCCAGACCGGCCGCATCCATTTGGGCCCCAAGCGCCAGTCAAGGTCGCGCAAGGCGCCGAAGACCGCCACCAGCGCCGTCGTTGCCGCAAAAGACATCTGGAACCCCGGCCCCATCAACGCTTCGGGCCGCAGCATCAGGATGATGCAGGCCGCCAGCGCCACGGCCCTCAAGGACAAGGCCCGCCGGTCCGCCAGCACCGCCAGCAGCATCACCGCCACCATGACAAAGGCGCGTTCCGTGGCGACGTTGCCGCCCGACAACGCCAGGTACCCCGCCGCCGCCGCCAGCGCGCCCACCGCCGCGATCTTTTTCGTCGGCAGGCGCAGCCCCCAGCCCGGCACAGCCGCCATCCCCAGCCGCAAGGCGGCAAAGACGAACCCAGCCAGCAGGCCCATGTGCAGGCCCGAAATGGCCAGCAGGTGCGCCAGGTTCGACACGCGCAGCGCGGTCAGCGTCTCCTGCCCCATGCCCGAGCGGTCCCCGGTCATGATCGCGGCGGCAAAGGCGCCGGCTTCACCCGGCATCTGCGCCTGGATGCGGCCCGACAGGGCCATGCGCGTCTTGAACAGCACCTGTCCGCCCGACGCCGGTTCCAGCAGCAGGACAGGCGTGCGCGTATACCCCACCGCGCCCAGCCCCATGAACCAAGCGTGCCGCTGGAAATCGAAGCCGCCCGGCTCCACCGGGCCTGCGGGCGGCGACAGGTGCGCGGTCAGGATCAGCGTCTCGCCCGGTTGCGGATCGGCCCCCTCCGCCGCGCCATGAAACGACACCCGCACGCGCCCGGGCGTGATATCGGGGCCCATGTTGCGCAGCACCACCCGGTCCAGCGTCACCCGCAGCGCGTCCGAGCTGGAGCGGTCGATATCCACCACCCGCCCCTCGACCGGGCCGTAATAACGCCAGCCCAGCTTGGCATCCGCCACGCCATGCGCCCGAAACGCCGCGATGCAGAGCCCGAGTGCGACCAGCGCCACGGCCCAGATCACCGGCGCCAGTCCCGCGTCCACCAGGCGCAGCACCACAAGTGCCCCGCCAATGCCCCCGGCCAACGCCACGTAAACCAAGACCGGCGGTTCGGACTTCAGCCCGAAATAGAGCCCGATGCCGCACGCCAGCATCACCGGCACCCATGCAAACAGGTGCCCGCGCTGATCCAGCCACGCGGCGACGGCACGCTGCCAAAGCACCAAGGCTTGTCTCCCTTTTCATGGGCCGATAGACAGGCACCGTTATTGATACGTCTCCCATGCTTACCGAAAGGTTAACCGGCCCCATGTCGCAGCCAGTTGTCACCCGTTTTGCCCCTTCGCCGACCGGATACCTGCATATCGGTGGGGCGCGCACGGCGCTCTTCAACTGGCTTTTCGCACGGCGTCACGGCGGGTCTTTCCTGCTCAGGATCGAAGATACCGACCGCGCGCGATCGACCCCCGAGGCGACGCAGGCCATCCTCGACGGGCTGGCATGGCTGGGCCTGGACCATGACGGCGACGTGGTCAGCCAAGCCGCCCGCGCCGACCGGCACGCCGAGGTGGCGAACGAATTGCTGGCCAAGGGTCAGGCGTACAAGTGCTTCGCCACGCAGGAAGAAATCCAGGCCTTCCGCGATGAGGCCAAGGCCCAGGGCCGCTCCACCCTCTACCGCAGCCCGTGGCGCGATGCCGACCCCGCGACGCACCCCGATGCGCCCTACGTCATCCGCATCAAGGCCCCGCTCGACGGCACGACCACCATCGCCGACAAGGTGCAGGGCGACGTCACCATCCGCAATGATCAGCTGGACGACATGGTCCTGCTGCGCTCGGACGGCACGCCCGTCTACATGCTCGCCGTCGCGGTGGACGATCACGACATGGGCGTCACGCATGTCATCCGCGGCGACGACCACCTCAACAACGCCGCCCGCCAGATGCTGATCTACACCGCGATGGACTGGCCCCTGCCGGTCTATGCCCATATCCCGCTGATCCACGGCCCCGACGGCAAGAAGATGAGCAAGCGGCACGGCGCCCTCGGCGTCGACGAGTACCACAAGCAGGGCTACCCGGCCGCGGGGATGCGCAACTATCTCGCCCGCCTCGGGTGGAGCCACGGCGACGACGAGTTCTTCACGGATGACCAGGCGCAGCAATGGTTCGACCTCGACGGCATCGGCAAGTCCCCGGCCCGGTTCGACTTCAAGAAGCTGGAAAATCTCTGCGGCCAGCACATCGCCGCAAGCGACGATGCTGCGCTGCTGCATGAATTGAATGAATTCCTTGACGTGACGGAATCCGCGCCCTTGCCCGAGCCGACACGGGCCCTCATGCTGGACGGCATGTATTGCCTCAAAGAACGCGCAAAGACCTTCCCGGAACTGCTTGATAAGGCGCAGTTTATCCTGGCGAACCGCCCGATCCGCCCGGACGAGAAGGCCGCCGCGCAGCTCGACGCGGTATCCCGTGGTATACTGAACGAATTGACGCCGCACTTGCAAAATGCTAACTGGTCGCGCAACGATCTGGAAGAAGCCGCAAATGCGTTCGCGGCATCCAAGGATATCAAGTTCGGCAAGCTGGCCGGCCCGATGCGGGCCGCGCTGGCCGGTCGGGCGGCAACACCTAGCGTGTTTGACATGATGCTGGTCCTGGGCCGGGAGGAATCCCTCGCCCGACTGAATGATGCTGCCTCGCAGAACGGTTAACCCGTTCGTAAGGCGTGCTGGAATATGCAGCCAAGGCGCGCCACGCGCCGCGGCGTGACGAGGGAGACCCTGATGGCAGACAGTACCAAATCCGCGAAACTGACGATCGAAGGCAACGACTACGAGCTTCCGATCTATTCGCCCACCGCCGGACCGGACGTGATCGACATCCGCAAGCTCTATGCGCAGGCGGGCGTGTTCACCTATGACCCCGGCTTCACCTCGACCGCCAGCTGCGACAGCACGATCACCTATATCGACGGCGGCAAGGGCGAGCTTCTGCACCGCGGCTACCCGATCGACCAGCTGGCCGAGAAATCGCACTATCTCGAGGTGTGCTACCTGCTGCTTTACGGCGAACTGCCCTCCGCCGCCCAGCTGGAAGATTTCGAGACCCGCGTGACCAACCACACCATGCTGCACGAACAGATGCAGTTCCTGTTCCGCGGCTATCGCCGCGACGCGCATCCGATGGCCATCATGGTCGGCGTCGTGGGCGCGCTTTCGGCGTTCTACCACGACAGCACCGACATTTCGGACCCGTGGCAACGCGAGGTCGCGACGATCCGCCTGATCGCCAAGATGCCGACGATCGCCTCGATGGCCTACAAGTACACGCTGGGCCAGCCCTTCGTGTATCCGCGCAACGAGCTCGACTATGCCTCGAACTTCCTGCGCATGTGCTTTGCCGTCCCGGCCGAGGATTACGAGGTTAACCCGATCCTTTCGCGCGCCATGGACCGCATCTTCACGCTCCATGCCGACCACGAGCAGAACGCCTCGACCTCCACGGTGCGGCTCGCGTCTTCGTCGGGCGCCAACCCGTTTGCGTGCGTTGCAGCGGGCATCGCCTGCCTCTGGGGCCCGGCCCATGGCGGCGCCAACCAGGCCTGCCTGGAAATGCTGCAGGAAATCGGCACGCCCGACCGCATCCCGGAATTCATCGCGCGCGCCAAGGACAAGGACGATCCGTTCCGCCTGATGGGCTTCGGTCACCGCGTCTACAAGAATTTCGACCCCCGCGCCAAGGTGATGAAACAATCCGCCGACGAAGTGCTTGACCTTCTGGGCGTGGAAAACAACCCCACGCTTCAGGTTGCCAAGGAGCTTGAGGCCGCGGCGCTCGACGATCCCTATTTCACCGAGAAGAAGCTGTTCCCGAACGTGGATTTCTACTCGGGCATCATCCTCGAGGCGATGGGCTTCCCGACGTCGATGTTCACGCCCATCTTCGCGCTCAGCCGCACGGTCGGCTGGATTTCCCAGTGGAAGGAAATGATCGGCGATCCGCAACTTAAAATCGGCCGCCCGCGCCAGCTTTACATGGGCGAAACGCTGCGCGATTACGTGGATATGGAAAACCGGTAAGCGCCGCACCCGCTCTTCTGCAAAACGCCCCGCCAGTGCGGGGCGTTTTTCGTTGCGCCGTCCGGTTATTGAAATTTTAGCCAACCGACGGGGCGGACCCGATCGTACATTTACTTACGATTCAGTCGGCTGCGCCATGATTGCTGCAACTGGTCGGTTAAGGGCACATCATGGTGATACTCGGCATCTTGGGACATCATGATCTTGGGCCAGGACGACACGGTGACCGGTGGCGACAGCTTTGACCTTTTCATCGGCAGCAGCCCCACTTTTTGCCGGCAGCCCGGCCAACATCATGGATTTCGAGGTGAACGAGGAGTTGCTGGTGCTGACATAGGAGGGCAGCGACCTGCCGGACCTCAGCCTGAAGGATGTCGTCGGCGCCGCGGTACTGAGCCTCGACGGCGCCCCGCCGCAATCCTGGCCGGGCTTGGCGGCTCGTTCGTGCTCAGCGACGTGGAACTGGTCGAACGCGTCGCCTGATCAGCGCCCCTCGTATTCCGGTTTGCGCTTGTCCAGGAAGGCGGTCACACCTTCCTGGAAATCCCGTGTCCGGCCGCATTCGCCCTGCAACTGCGCCTCCAGGTCCAACTGCTTGTCGAACCCGTTTTCCCAACTGCCGCGCACCGCGCGCTTGATCCCGCCATAGGCCGCCGTCGGTCCCTTGGCCAGATGCGCCGCCCGCGCCTGCCAGTGCATCTCGAACGCGTTATCCTCGACCGCCTCCCAGATCAGGCCCCAGGCATCCGCCTGCCGCGCCGAAATCGGCTCGGCAAAGAGCGCCGCGCCCATCGCCTTGGCCGCGCCGACCTGCCGCGGCATCCAGTAGGTGCCGCCCGCATCCGGGATCAGGCCGATCCGCGCAAAAGCCTGCAGGAAATAGGCGCTCTCGGTCGCGATCACAACGTCGAAGGCCAGCGCCAGGTTGGCCCCCGCCCCTGCCGCCGGGCCGTTCACCGCCGCGATGGTCGGCACCGGGCAGTCCGAGATCATCCGCAGCATCGGCTCGTACTCGTCGCGCAGCACGCGCTCCACGTCCAGCGCCGCCGCCGTGCCGTTGTCCGACAGGTCCTGCCCCGAACAGAACGCCTTGCCATTGCCGGTCAGCACCGCCACCCGCGCCTCGCGCCCGGCGCGCTGCATCGCATCGGTAATCTCGGCCCGCATCTGGGTATTGAGCGCGTTCATCTTGTCAGCGCGGTTCATCCGCAGCACGGCGATGTCGTCGGTCAGGTCATAGGTCAGGGTCTGATAGGTGGTCATCGGGCGGGCCTCCATCTGGCGTTTGACGCCAATCAACCCCGCCCGGGCGTGAAATGCAACGCGCGACGGCGCGTCAGTCCTTCATGATTTCCTTCAACCGCGCCTCTTCGGCCCAGCCCAGCCCGGCCTCATCCTCCGGTTTCGCCCGCGCGCGGCCGCGGATATAGACCACCGCCAGCAACCCGCCCAACAGCAGCATCACCGGCCCCGCAAGCCACAGCACAAGGTTGCTGCCGCTCGCCACGGGGTTCAGCAGGACGTATTCGCCGTAACGGTCCACGACAAAGTCGATGACCTCCTCGTCGCTGTCCCCCGCCACCAGCCGCTCGCGCACCAGAAGGCGCAGGTCCCGGGCCAGGTCCGCATTGGAATCGTCGATGCTCTCGTTGCGGCAGACAAGGCAGCGCAGGCCCGAGGAGATCTCCCGCGCGCGCTCTTCCAGCGCCGGATCGTCAAGAATCTCGTCCGGCTGCACCGCCCAAAGCGGCGAGGCCAGAAGGCACAGGATCAGCACAAGCCGTTTCATTCCGCCGGCACCCCCACGGCGCGGGTCTTGCGCGCACCCGCCGCCACGCGATAGCGCCGGTCGGACAGCGACAGCGCGCCCCCGATCGCCATCAGGATCGCACCGCCCCAGATCCAGTTCGCCAGCGGCTTGTAGTAGGTCCGCACGGCCCAGCCGCCCGCCGCCTGCTCGTCGCCGATCACCACGTAAACGTCACGCAGGATGCCATTGTCGATCGCGGCCTCTGTCGTGGGCATCCCCGCCACCGGGTAAACCCGCTTTTCGGGGTTCAATTGGCTGATCTCGGACCCGTTTTTGGACAGGGTCACATCTGCCATCGTGGACAGGTAATTCGGCCCCTCCACCTCGCGCACGTCGTTGAGCGTGATGGTCAGTCCCGCCACGTCGAAACTTTCGCCCACCTGCGCCACGCGGATATCCTCGGCCTCCCAGGCCAGCATCCCGGCGATACCCGCGATGGTGATGCCAAAGCCCGCATGCGCCACGGCCTTGCCCCAGTCCGCCCGCGGCAGGCGTTTCAGCCGCGACAGGCGGCCCCCGCCCCGGCCCGTGCGGCTCCACAAATCGACCACCGCGCCCGACACCAGCCAGGCGGCCAGGAACAGGCCCACCGGCCCAAGCGCGCTGCGCTCTGTCTGCATGGCATAGGCCAGCGCACCCACCGCCACGGCCAGCGCAAAGGCTCCCGCCAGCGGCCTCACGACCCGGCCCAGGTTGCCCCGCTTCCACGGCAGCATCGCGCCCACCGGCAGGATCAGTCCCAACAGCACCATGAACGGCGTGAAGGCCATGTTGAAGAACGGCTCGCCCACGCTCAGCTTGCGGTCGAACATTAGCTCCGACACCAGCGGCCAGATCGTACCCACGAAAATGACGAAGGCCGACACGCCCAGAAGAACATTGTTGGCGACCAGCATCGTCTCGCGGCTCACAAGGCCAAAGACCCCCTTGGCCTGCATCGCCCCGGCCCGCGCGGTAAAGAGCGATAGGCCAAGCATCATGAAGAACCCTGTGATCATCAGCAGGAACACGCCGCGCTCCGGGTCCGTCGCAAAGGCATGGACCGAGGTCAGCACTCCCGAGCGCGTGATGAACGCGCCGATCATCGAAAAGCCAAAGGCGATGATGGCGAGCAATATGGTCCAGCTTTTCAGCGACTCGCGCTTTTCAACCACGATGGCCGAATGCAGCAACGCGGCGGCGATGAGCCACGGCATGAAGCTGGCGTTTTCCACCGGATCCCAGAACCAGAATCCGCCCCAGCCCAGCTCGTAATACGCCCACCACGAGCCAAGCGCGATGCCGATGGTCAGAAAGATCCACGCCGCCAACGTATAGGGCCGCACCCACCGGCCCCAGGCCGCATCCACGCGGCCTTCGATCAGGGCGGCCAGCGCGAAGGAATAGGTCATCGAAAGGCCCACGTAGCCGAGGTAGAGGAACGGCGGATGGAACGCGAGGCCCGGGTCCTGCAACAGCGGGTTCAGGTCACGCCCATCGAAAGGCGGCACTTCCATGCGCAGAAACGGGTTCGAGGTGAACAGGATAAAGGCAAAGAACGCCACACCGATGAGACCCTGTATCGACAGCACCCGCGCCTTCAGCGTCGGCGGCAGGTTGCCCCCGAACCATGCGGCAAAGGCCCCGAACAGCGTCACGATCAGCACCCACAGCAGCATCGAGCCTTCGTGGTTCCCCCAGACGCCGGTGATCTTGTAAAGCATCGGTTTCGCGGAATGGCTGTTGGCCACCACCAGTTCCAGCGAGAAATCCGAGGTCACGAAGGCCCAGGTCAGCGCCGCGAAGGCCCCCAGCGTCAGCACGAATTGCAGCGTAGCGGCGGGCTCGGCCACGGCCATCCACCCCGCCCATCGCTTGTGTGCGCCGATCAGCGGCACGACGGATTGAAAGCACGCCACGAAGAAGGCGAGGATGAGGGCGAAATGTCCAAGCTCGGTGATCATGGCCCGGTTATAATCGCCCCGGGCCTCGCCTCCAACGCATTTCGGGTGCGACGGGTGATCACATTGTCGCGGGGCGCGGCCGTGCCGTCGCTGCCCCCCGGGGTGGCGCGCCGACGCCAGAGCAGCAGACCTTAACCCCAGCCAAATCCGAAAAACGTCCAAGCAGAGCGCTTGCGTCTGCCAAATCGCCGCCCCCTGGGTGGGCGGCAGCGATGGCGCGGCGGCGCGTACCGCGCCTTGATTCCGCGCCGTCAGTTTACCGCCCGTGGCTCGCCTCCTGCCACTCGCGCAAGGCCGCGTTCGGCTCGCTTTCCACCTCCTGCACCTGCAACGCCAGCCCCGCATCATGCCCGGTATCCGCCACGCCCGCGCTGCCCGCGTCCAGCGCGCGCAAGGATCTCAGGTTGCCCACCACCTTTGGCGCGCGGGCCATAGTGGCGGCGATGGAGCGCTGAAACTCCTGCCCCTTGGCCTGATGCCGCGCGCCGAAATAGAAACTGACGATTGCCCCCAGCAGCCACCACAACGGCTCGGGCACCAGTGCGATCCCCTGCATCCGCTCGGAAAACCAGATCGGATCGACCATCGCCGTGACGAACAACCCCAGCGTCCCAAGCGCCATGGCCGGGCGCGGCACCCGGTTCAGCCCGTCGATAAACCGGTCGTACCAGCCCTTGCGCACGGCCTTGTACTCGGCCGCCAGCTGCGCCAGCGCCGCGCCCTGCAATTCGGCGGCGCGTTCATCCGATTTCTCGGCATTCACCCGGAACACTTGGGCCGTTTCCGCCACGGCATTGCGCCCCCCGCCGAAGACCAGGCTCAGGACCGTCTCGATCAGTCCCATTTCGCCACCCGATCCCGAAACTCCGCCGGCGTCATGTGATAGCGCGACGAGATGAACGCCTCGGCGCGCCGGATCCAGCCGCCTTTGCCACCCGACCGGGTGCGCGCAAACTTGCGCGACGCGGGGCGCTGATCGGCCAGCCGGAAATAGTAATTCCGCCGCGCGATCCCGTAGGCATCGGCGATATGCAGCGGCGCCACGCCATGCGCCAGCTCCGCCGCCTCGATGGTCTGTGGGCCGATGAGTCCGTCCACGGCCACCTCGTGGCCCATCTGCCGCAACAGCCGTTGCAGGATCTTCACCGCGTTGGCCCCCGCATTCACGTACATGTCGAACACGCTGGCCTGCAAAACCTGCGGCAGGCGCGCGATCCCGGGCCGGTGGTAATAATGGTCGATGAAAATGTCCTGCGCCTGCGCCCGGCTGAGACGACGCACATCGGCCACGTCCACATCCCCGTCCCGGTCAAGATCCAACCCCAGCCGCCGCATCGTGTGGATGGTCACGCCATGGTTGGTGGCCCCGCCCGGGTCGTCGGGGTCATTCACGAACCCGCCTTCCCGCGCCAGGATATCCTCTGCGATCTCCGAGACAGTCTGCATTCCGCGCTCCCTTGGCCAGCGATTTGAACTCGCCGGCAAGGATTGTCAGGAATGGTTAATGCGTGGCTTAGCTACCGTCCGGTTCCTGGTAAACGCCCTGTTCCTTCAGCGCATCGACGACTTCCTTGGGCATGTATTCCTCGTCATGCTTGGCCAGGATCTCGGTCGCGGTGAAAACCCCGTCCTCGTAGCGGCCCAGGCCCACCATGCCCTCGTTCTCGCCAAACAGATCCGGCAGAACGCCGGTATAGCGCACCGGCACCGACGCCCCGCCATCAGTCACGCTGAAGCTCACGGTCTCGCCCTCGCCACGCACCAGAGTGCCTTCCTCGACCAGCCCGCCAATACGGAACGTCTCCGAAGGTGCGGGCGGTTCGGCCATAACTTGACTGGGCGAGCGGAAGAAGTTGATGCCGTCGCGCATGGCATAGCCGATCAGGCCCGTGGCCAGGATCAGCGCAATCGCCGTTACGGCAATGACCTGCACGCGCCTCTGTTTCTTCAGTGATTTCATCGCGCTACCCCGTCCTCCTCAGGGAAACTAGGGAAACACCGGCGCCAGCATCAGCCCCGTCGTCTCGTCCAGATTTAACATCAGGTTGGCGTTCTGCAAGGCTTGCCCGCTCGACCCCTTGCACAGGTTATCGAGCGCGGCGACCACGATGGCCCGCCCCTCGATGCGGTCCGCGACCACGCCGATATGGCAGAAGTTGCTCCCCCGCACATGCCGGGTGCTGGGCCCCTCGCCAAAGGGCAACACCTCGATGAACGGCTCATCCGCGTAAGCGTTGTAAAGCGTCTCGTAAACCGCCTTCGCCTCGCCCTTCACATACCCCGTCGCCAGAATCCCCCGGTTCGCCGGCACCAGGTGCGGCGTGAACTGGATGTGCACGTCGCGCCCCGCGATGGCCGAGAACTCCTGGTCAAACTCGCCCAGATGCCGGTGCGTCCCCCCCAGAGCATAGGCGTGATACCCCTCCGACAACTCCGCATGCAGCAGGTTTTCCTTCAAACTCCGCCCGGCCCCCGACACCCCGCATTTCAGGTCCAGGATGATGTCGTCGAGGTCGATCACCCCGGCTTCGATCAGCGGGCGCAGTACGTATTGCCCGGTCGCGGCGTTGCACCCTGTTCCGGCCACCAGCCGCGCCTCGCGGATGGCATCGCGGTAAAACTCGGTCAGGCCATAGACGGCCTCTTCCTGCATCTCCACCGCCGCATGGGGGGTGCCGTACCATTTCTCATAGGCGGCCGGATCGCGCAGCCGGAAATCCGCGCTCAGATCCACGATCTTCAGATCCTTGGGCAGCGCCGAGATGACCTCCTGGCTGGTCTTGTGCGGCAGGGCGCAAAAACACAGGTCAATGCCGGTAAAGTCGATCTCGTCGATCGTCACCAGCGTGGGCAGGTCGAGGTGCCGCAGGTGCGGAAACGCCTGCGCCATGGTCTGCCCGGCCTTGGAATTGGCCGACAGCGCGGCAATCTCCAGCCCGGGATGCGTCGCGATCAGCCGGACAAGTTCGGCGCCGGTATAGCCCGAGGCGCCCAGAATGGCGATTTTATGGGTCATGTCAGACCTCTTTCGTCAGTTAACAGTCATGTAAGGAAGAATGCGCGGCCCCGCAATGCGACGCGCTGGCCTCAGGCGGCCTGGAACGTGATCCCTCGTCGCAGGAACTGCGTCGCCCGGTCCGAGGTGCGCTTGGGGTCGCCCGTGGTCAGGAACCGCACGCCGGTCCCGCCATCCGCCATGTCCGGATGCCGCGACAGGTAATCGGCCAGGCTCGCCGCCACCAGGTTGGGCTGCGAGAACACCTGCACCTCCGGTCCCAAGGCCGCCTGGAACACGTCCTCGACCAGCGGGTAATGCGTGCACCCCAAAACGGCGGCCTGCGGATTGGGCATCTTGCGCTTGAGCGCGTCCACATGGCTGCGCACCAGCGCTTCGGCCAATATCATGTCGCCATCCTCGATGGCGTCCACCACGCCGCCGCAGGCCTGCGCCTCCACGTCCACGCCGATGGCGCGAAAGGCCAGTTCCCGCTGAAACGCCCGGCTGCTGACAGTCGTGGGCGTTGCAAAAAGCGCGGCATGCTTCACCGCCACCTCGCGCGGGGCGGAATTGTCGCCCCACTGCCGCTCGGTCAGCGCCTCGATCAGCGGCACGAAGACGCCCAGCACCCGCTTGCCCGGCGGCACGCCTTCCTCCTGCATCCGGCGCAGGGCGGCGGCGGACGCCGTGTTGCACGCAAGGATCACCAGGTTGCACCCCTCGTCATGCCACAGCCGATGCACATGCGCCTTGGTGCGGGCAAAGATATCCTCGGGATCGCGCACACCGTAAGGCGCGTTGGCATTGTCGCCCAGATACACCAGTGCCACCTCCGGCAACCGTGCCTCCACGGCGCTCAGAACCGTCAGGCCACCAAGCCCGCTGTCGAAAATTCCAACTGCCATATGTCCCGCGCTGCCCGCGCCCCTAGTCGTATTCGAAGCCAATCTCGTCCGGGTTCACCGGACGCGTGCTAAGCTCATACGTCTTGTGCCGCAGAAACGCCATCATGGATTTTGTGTCCTTGGCCCGTGCGCGCAATTCGTCCTGCGGGATCGGCTGGCCCACCACGACCTGCACGCGTGTGTCCACCCGCTTGCAGAATTCCTTGATCAGCAGCCCCATGCGCAGCGTGTAATGCAAGTGACTGGCCAGCTGGAACAACCGGCTGGTGTGCCCCTCGAAGAAGATCGGCATCACGGTCGCATCCGATTTCGCCACCATCCGCGCCGTGAACCCCCGCCAGCCGGGGTCGAGCGGCTGTGCAAAGGGTTTCGCCGCCGTGCTGACCGTGCCGCCGGGGAAAATGCCGATGGCCCCGCCGTCACGCAGATAATTCAACGCCGTTCTGCGCGTCTCGATGTTCAGCGCCACCGCCTCTTTCGTCTCGTCAAAGCTGATCGGCAGGATGATCCGGTTCAGGTCTTCGGCCTTGCGGAACACCTTGTGCGCGAGGATACGGAAATCGCCCCGCGTCTGGCTCAGGATATGCCCCATCATCATCCCATCCAGAATGCCGTAGGGATGGTTCGCGATCAGGATCAGCGGCCCGGTGCGCGGAATGTTGTCCAGGCGCCCGCCCACAACGTCCAGCGTCAGGCCATAGCGCTCCACCATCACCTGCCAGAAATCGCGGCCCGCCGCGACTTCCTGCTCATAGCCCGCCGCCCGCTTGATCAGCCGAATGCGGCCCGTCAGGTTTTCCATCGTGCGGATCATGGCGCGGCCCCCGCGGGTCTGCGCCGAATAGGCATAGCTGATGTCACGGGCCACGTGGCGTTCCTGGCGCATCTCACCTTCCGTCTCGATTCGCGTGCATCCAACTACATCGCCCCGCCACGTAACAGGGCGATGAATTCTAGGTAACAAACACGGGAGTGCCCTACTGTGCCGCCCGCGCCACGTCCTGCCCCCCGTCGCGGATCACCTGCAAAAGATGCTCGCGCTGCTTGGCCGCCTTTTGCGCGTTCGCCATCTTCACCGGGCCGAAGCCGCGGATCTGCAATGGCAATTCCGCCAGCGCCACGATGGCGTCCTGCGTCTTGCCCTCCAGCTTGGGCAGCACCTCGGCCATGTCCGCCTCGTACTCGCGGATCAGGGCACGTTCCATGCGCCTCTCCTCGCTATAGCCGAAGATGTCCAGCGGCGTGCCGCGCAAGCCCTTGAAGTTGGCCATCAAGCGCATCGGCTTTTCCATCCACGCCCCGAACTGCCGCTTCTTCGGCCGCCCGTCCGGGCCGGTCTTGCTCAGGATCGGCGGGGCCAGGTGAAAGGTCATGTCGAAATCGCCCGCGAACTCTTCCTCGGCCTTTTTCCGGCTCTGGATCAGCAGCCGCGCGACCTCGTATTCGTCCTTGTAACTCAATAGCTTGTGATAGCCCAAGGCCACCGCCTCGCGCACGGTCCCGTTCTCTATTCCGTCGACCAGCTTGCGATACCGTTTCGCCAGCCGCTTGCCCTGGTAGCCGACAAGGTGATCGGCGCGGAACGCGATCTTCTCCTCCAGCGACTTCGGCTTTTCCACAACGGTCGGCGTCACCATCCGGTCCGCCTCTTGCGGGTGCTCCGCGGCCCACCGCCCGATATCGAAGGCCCGCAGGTTGCGCTCCACCGCCGCGCCGTTCAGTTCAATGGCGGCGTCGATGGACGCCTTGCTGAGTGGCACAAGCCCCCGCTGCCACGCCGCGCCAAAGATGATCATGTTGGAAAAAATCGCGTCGCCCATCGCCACCCGAGCAAGCTCGCTGGCGTCGAACAGCACCACGTCGTCCTGCATCCGCGCCTTCAGCGACAGCGCCAGCTGGTCGGTCGGCAGCGTGAACTCGGTGTCGCGGGTGAAATCGCCGGTCATGATCTCGTGGCTGTTGACCACGCCGCCCGTGCGCCCCTTCCGCGTCTGTCCCAGCGTCTTGGCTCCGGCGCTGACAACCAGGTCGCCGCCGATCAGCGCATCCGCCTCGCCCGTGGCAACCCGGATGGCACTGATATCGCTTGGCTTCTCGGCAATCCGGCAGTGGATATGAACTGCGCCACCCTTCTGCGCCAGCCCGGCCATCTCCATCATGCCCGCGCCCTTGCCGTCGATCTGCGCCGCCTGCGCCATCACCGCGCCGATGGTCACCACGCCCGTGCCGCCCACGCCGGTGATCACCACGTTATAGGTGCCGTCGATCCTGGGCAGCGCGGGCTCCGGCAGATCCGGCAGGTCCAGATCGGCCGACGCCTCCTTGCGGATCTTCGCCCCTTCCAGCGTCACGAAGGACGGGCAGAACCCCTTGAGGCACGAAAAATCCTTGTTACAGCTCGACTGGTCGATGGCCCGCTTCCGGCCAAGTTCGGTTTCCTTGGGCACGATGGCGACACAGTTCGACTGCACCCCGCAATCCCCGCAGCCCTCGCAGATATCGGTGTTGATGAAGACCCGCTTGTCGGGGTCCGGAAAGGTGCCGCGCTTGCGGCGGCGGCGCTTCTCGGCAGCGCAGGTCTGCACGTAAATAATGGCCGATACGCCTTTGATTTCCTGAAACTTCTGCTGCACCTGCATCATCTCGGCCCGCTCGTGCCAGCCGATGCCCGAGGGGAAATGCGCCTTCTCCGGCTCTTCCTTCTCGTCATAGACCACCGCGATGTGCTCCACGCCCATCGCCTGCAACTCTCGCGCAATCCGGTCCGGCCCCAGACCGCCCTCGTTGGTCTGCCCGCCGGTCATGGCGACCGCGTCGTTGTAAAGGATCTTGTACGTGATGTTCACACCCGCAGCCAACGCCGCGCGAATGGCCAGAACGCCCGAGTGGTTATACGTTCCGTCGCCAAGGTTCTGGAACACATGCTCGCGGTTGGAAAACGGCGCCTCGCCGATCCAGTTCGCGCCTTCCGCGCCCATATGCGTGAACCCGCTGGTCTCGCGGTCCATCCACAGCGCCATGATGTGACATCCGATCCCGGCATAGGCACGCCCGCCCTCCGGCACCTTGGTCGAGGTGTTGTGCGGACACCCCGCGCAGAAATACGGCAACCGCGCCGCCAGCTCTTCGGCGTTGTCCGATTTCTTCGCTTCGTCAATTAGTTGCAACCCGGCCTTCACGCGGTCCGTGCCGCGGCCTTCCTCCACCAGGATGGTGCCGATCTTCTCGGCCACCATCACCGGGTCCAGCGCCATGCGCGTCGGGAACAGTTCCTCGGAATGCAGGCCGCCCGCGCCGCCCTTGTACCAGCCATAGACGCGCCGCCCCTGCCGGTCGTCGAAAATCGCCTCCTTGATCTGGATCTCGATCAGCTTGCGTTTTTCCTCGACCACCACGATCAGGTCCAGCTCCTCGGCCCAGTCGTGAAAGCCCTTCATGTCCATCGGAAAGGTCTGGCCCACCTTGTAGGTCGTCAGCCCCAGACGCTCGGCCTCGGCGGCGTCGATCCCCAGCATGTCCAGCGCATGCGTCAGGTCCAGCCAGTTCTTGCCCGCCGCGACGAACCCGATCTTTGCGCCGGGTTTACCCCACACCCGCTTGTCGATTTTGTTCGCGTGGGCAAAGGCTTCGGCGGCGTACCTCTTGTGGTCGATCATCCGCGCTTCCTGCGCGATCCAGTGATCCCCAAGCCGGATGCTCAGGCCCCCATCCGGCATGTCGAACTCCGGCAGGACGAAGTTCATCCGGTCCAGACTGCCATCGACGACGCTGGTCACTTCCACCGTGTCCTTCATCGTCTTCAGACCCGCCCAGACGCCCGCGAAGCGCGACAGCGCAAAGCCGTAAAGCCCGAAGTCCAGGATCTCCTGTACCCCGGCAGGTGACAGCACCGGCATATAGGCATCCACCAGCGCCCAATCCGACTGGTGACAAACCGTGGAGCTCTCCCCGGTATGGTCATCCCCCATCGCCATCAGCACGCCGCCCAGCGGCGCGGTCCCGGCCATGTTGGCATGGCGCATCACGTCGCCCGAGCGGTCCACCCCCGGCCCCTTGCCGTACCACAGGCCGAAGACGCCGTCGTGCTTGCCCTCGCCGCGCAGCTGCGCCTGTTGCGTGCCCCACAGGGCCGTGGCCGCCAGGTCCTCGTTCAGCCCCGGCTGAAAGGTCACGTTCGACTCGGCCAGCACCTTTTCGGCACGCGCCATCTGCATGTCCACCGCGCCCAGGGGCGAGCCGCGATAGCCCGTCACGTAGCCCGCGGTATTGTGCCCCTCGGCCCGGTCCCGTGCGGCCTGCATCAGCATCAGCCGTACTAGCGCCTGCGTGCCGTTCAGCAGAATCTGCGATTTGGTCAAATCCAGCCGGTCGTTCAGGGAAATCTTCTGATCGCTCATGTCGTCCTCCCGAGGCGCTTGCGCGATCCCGCGCAATTGCTAGGTATATAGGCGTATTTTAGGTCATAATACGTGACCTAACACAAAGTTTCACGTTTTTTCCACGCTATCGGCTGTGAACCGCAGATGTTTTTCTGCTATTGCGCCTGCGGGATTGGATTGAATTGAAAGTTGCGAAATGGATTGGGACAAACTGAGAATATTTCACGCTGTGGCCGATGCCGGCAGCCTCACACATGCCGGCGACCAGCTTCACCTGTCGCAATCGGCCGTCTCGAGGCAGATTCGCGCGCTCGAAGAATCACTCAATGCCACACTTTTCCATCGCCACGCCCGCGGCCTGATCCTGACCGAGCAGGGCGAGCTTCTGTTCGATGCCACCCGCGCCATGGTCAAGCGCCTGGACGCCGCCACCGCCCGCATCCGCGACAGCGAGGAGGAGGTATTCGGCGAGCTGCGCGTGACCACCACCATCGGCTTCGGCACGCTCTGGCTGGCCCCGCGCCTGCCCAAGCTCTTCGCCACCTATCCCGACCTCAACATCGACCTGATGCTCGAGGAACGCGTGCTCGACCTGCCCATGCGCGAGGCTGACGTGGCGATCCGCATGAAGGAACCCAGCCAGGCCGACCTCATTCGCAAGCGCCTGATGATGATCAACATGTGCCTTTTCGCGACCCAGAAGTACCTCGACGAGCGCGGCACGCCGGAACGGATGGAAGACCTCAGCCAGCACCGCATCATCTGCCAGAACCCCCGCTCGGCCCAGGTCGGCGCTGGCGCGACGCTGGTCAGCGAGCTGATGACCTACGACATCCCCTCGCTGCTGACGGTGAACAACTATTACGGCGTGTTGCAGGGCGTGCTCAACAATTTGGGAATCGGCGTGCTGCCCGACTACCTCGGCCAGGATTTCGACCAGATCGTGCGCGTCCTGCCAGAGGTCCAGTCATCGGACGTGCCGGTCTTCCTCGCCTACCCCGAGGAATTGCGCCAGTCGCAACGCATCAAGGCATTCCGCGACTTCGTCCAGGAAGAGATCGTGGCCTATCGCAAAAACGTCGCAAAATAAGGCATTACGCCCATTTCTCGGACAACCGCCGATGCAGCTATGCGGCAACAGCATAGCAGGTTTTCGCCTCCTGCGACCTGATTACCCTTGAACGCTCGGAAAACGGGTACTAATTCGCGGTCATGACGGTGATCAACCCGATCACTTCATACCTCCCTGTTGGACTTTGGCCGAGCTTATTGCTCGGCCTTTTTTTTGGCCTGTCGGGATGGCTGACGCATGATGAAATCAGGTTGCAGCAGCTGCTGACCCTTCGCTCCCTGGCGCGGGATCAAGACGCAGCCAGCTGCTCCGCCGCGCCATCGACGGGCCGCCCCCACGGCACATCGAGTCGTTGAAGTGAGTGCACCGCTCGTTCCTTTTGCGGCAACTTGGGAATAAAGCGCACCTGCTCCGGCCCTGGATCGACGCACCACGGCCCGTCGATGGCGCGGCTCGGCACCCGGTTGTGGAGCGTCTACGACGGATCCCCACGATCCCGGTCCCTTCCTCCCCTAAATCACCGCAATATCACCCCCTGCCAGCGGCGACAGCGCCTTCGGCCGGCCTTCGGTGATGACGATCACCTCCTCATGGACCATGCACAGCCCGCCGGGCCGGTCGATCCCGGGCTCCAGCGTGATCACCATGCCGGGTTCCAGCACGGTTTGGTCCTGCGGCGTCAGCGACAGCCCCTCGGTCAGCTGCATCCCCAGGCCGTGCCCCAGCCGTCCCGCCGTCTCGCCCGCCCCGACGATACCCGACATGACCCGCCACAGATCGCTGGCGCGCGCGCCGGGCCGGGCGATCTCCATCGCCGCTGCCGTGGCCGCGACAAGCCGTTCATGCGCCTCTGCCACGCCTTCACCCACATGTCCCACGGCGAAATTGCGGTCGAAATCGCAGAAATACCCGTCCCATACCGCGCCCGTGTCCAGCATCAGCACGTCGCCCGCACAGAGCGGCGTCTCGGGCGCGGGCGAGATCACGTCCGCGTACCCGCCCTGCGCGGCGCCCCCGGCAAGGTAAGGCACCCAGTCCGCGCCTTCCTCCAACAAGAGGCGCTGAAAATCGCGAAAGACCTGCGCCAGCGGGCGGCCTTCCCCCGCGATCTCGGGCACCCGGGCAAAGGTCCGACCGGCAATGGAACAGGCGGTTTCAATCTTGGCGATCTCGGAGGGGGATTTCACAGCCCGCAGTCGCGCCACGAGTCCCGCATCTTTGGTGAACGCCAGACCGGCCAAGTCTTTCACCCGCTCGAAGTCGTGCAAAGGCATCCTCAAATGCGTCTCGTACCCCATTGGCACGCCCACCGGGCCGCCCACCTCGCGCAGCGTTGCGGCCAGCAGGCTCACACCGTCATCGTCGGGGTTGGGGGCCGACCACGTGCGGATATCCTCGACCCACGTGCGCCCCATCAGCGCCGCCCCGATCGACGGGATCACCGCCACCGGCGGACCTTCGCGCGGCACCACCAGGAACCACGGGCGGCTCGGGCTTTCCCAGAACCGCGTCAGAAAGCCGGTGAAATAACGCACATCCGCCTCGGTCGTCAGCAAGAGCGCGCCCAGCCCCGCACGGTCCATCAGCACCTGCGCCCGCGCGGTCCGGGTCTCGTACTCCGCCCGCTCGAACCCCCGGATCATCCGTCGGCTTGCTCACTCAGGATGCACAGCACCCGCGCGTCGGGTCCAAGGCCCATCAACCGCGCGGCGGCCAGCCCCGCCGCCCCCGATTCCGTGCTCTCCAGCCCCATAAGCTTCAATTCCGGCAGCACCTCCGCCGCCTCGTCCTCACTGAGGGTCACGAAGGCGTCGGCATCCCGCGACAAACCACGCAGCGCGATCAGCGATGGCTCCTTGCAATCCAGACGCCCCATGGCCGAGACCGGACCTTCGGTCGCCACCGGACGACCCGCTTCGATACTCGCCTGCAACGCCGGGGCGGCCTCGGGCTCCACCACCACGATGCGCGGCTCCGCACCCCAATGCGCCCGGAAAAGCGCTGCGCAGGCCCCCGCAAGCCCGCCGACGCCCGCTTGCAGGAAAATATACGTGGGCACCTCCGGCATCTGCCGCACCGCCTCCTCGGCCATCACCAGGTAGCCTTCCATCAGCCGCCAGGGCAGGTCCACGTACCCGGGCCAGGAGCTATCGGACAACAGCGTCCAGCCGTTGTCCGTTGCTGCTTGCTCGGCGGCCTTCATGCTGGATTCGTAGTCTGACCCGGCCCGCACCACCTCGGCGCCCCTGTCGCGCAGGCGTCCGGCAAAGCTTTCAGGCACCGTCTCGGCGATATAGACCACGGCCTTCGCGCCAAAGACCTTCGCCCCCGCCGCCACCGACATCCCGTGATTGCCCGCGCTCGCGGTGACATAGGTCCGCTCCGCCAGCGCCCTCGGCATGTCCTCCGCCCCCGTCGCGGCGGCCTCATGCGCAATCACGTAAGCCGCCCCAAGTGCCTTGAAGCTGCCCAGCCCCATGCGCCCGCGCTCGTCCTTGACGAAAAGCGTCGTGCCGAACGCTTCGCGCCGCTCCAGCGGCGTCTCGCCATGCGCCGGGCACTCGGACAACAGCCGCAAGGGCGCGGCGGCGTCCACGCTGGGGCCGGGGATCTCGGCCAGGACCCCGTCCACCAGCCCCTGCCCGCGCCACGGGTTCTCGATCGTCTTCATGGCAACTCCTTTTCGCACAACCCGACGGCATCGCGCGGCATCCGTCAAGGCCCATGGCACGCACCGCGCCGCACCCCCTTCCCCCCGCTGCGTTCATGGCCTAATAGGGGCGCCATCTGCACCGCACCTTGGGGGACATGTTTCACATGCAGGAACCGGCCATCACGTCCGAACTGATCGCGGCCCACGGGCTCAAGCCCGACGAGTACGACCGCATCCTCGAAATCATCGGCCGCGAACCGAGCTTCACCGAACTCGGCATCTTCTCGGCCATGTGGAACGAGCATTGCTCCTACAAGTCCTCCAAGAAATGGCTGCGCACCCTGCCCACCGACGGCCCGCAAGTGATCTGCGGCCCGGGCGAGAATGCGGGCGTGGTGGATATCGGCGACGGCCAGGCCGTGGTCTTCAAGATGGAGAGCCACAACCACCCCTCCTATATCGAGCCCTACCAGGGCGCGGCCACCGGCGTGGGCGGCATCCTGCGCGACGTCTTCACCATGGGCGCGCGTCCCATCGCCTCGATGAACTCGCTTTCCTTCGGCGAGGTCGCCCACCCCAAGACCCGCCAGCTGGTGCATGGCGTGGTCGAGGGCATCGGCGGCTACGGCAACTGCTTCGGCGTGCCCTGCGCGGGCGGCGAGGTGCGGTTCGATCCGGCCTATAACGGCAACTGCCTCGTCAACGCCTTCGCGGCGGGCCTCGCGGATGCCGACAAGATTTTCTACTCGGCCGCCTCCGGCATCGGCATGCCCGTCGTGTACCTCGGCGCCAAGACCGGCCGCGACGGCGTCGGCGGCGCCACCATGGCCTCCGCCGAATTCGACGAGACCATCGAGGAAAAGCGCCCCACCGTTCAGGTCGGCGACCCCTTCACCGAGAAACGCCTGATGGAGGCCACGCTGGAACTGATGGCCACCGGCGCCGTCATCTCGATCCAGGACATGGGCGCGGCCGGCCTCACCTGTTCCGCCGTGGAAATGGGTGACAAGGGCGGCCTCGGCGTGAAACTCAACCTCGACGCCGTGCCGCAGCGCGAGGCGAACATGACCGCCTACGAGATGATGCTGTCCGAATCCCAGGAACGCATGCTCATGGTCCTGCGCCCCGAGAAAGAGGCGGAAGCCCGCGCCGTGTTCGAGAAATGGGACCTCGACTTCGCCATCGTCGGCGAGACCATTGCCGAGGACCGCTTCCTCATCATGCACAAGGGCGAGGTCATGGCCGACCTGCCGCTCGCCACCCTGTCGGGCAGCGCGCCGGAATACAACCGCCCATGGGAAGAGCCTGAAACGCCCGAGGCGCTCGACGATGCGAACGTGCCCAATGTCGATCCGATCGACGGGCTGAAGGCCCTCATCGGTTCGGTCAACTACTGCGGTCGGCAGTGGGTGTACGAGCAATACGACACAATGGTCATGGCCGACAGCGCCCGCACACCCGGTCAGGGGGCGGGTCTCATCCGCGTGCACGGCACCGACAAGCACCTCGCCTTCACCTCCGACGTCACCCCCCGCTACGTCAAGGCGAACCCCTTCGAGGGCGGCAAACAGGCGGTGGCCGAGGCCTATCGCAACCTAACCGCCCTTGGCGCCGTGCCGCTTGCCACGACCGACAACCTCAACTTCGGCAACCCGGAAAAGCCCGCGATCATGGGCCAGTTCGTCATGGCCATCAAGGGCATCGGCGCGGCCGTCGCGGCGCTCGACATGCCGATCGTGTCGGGCAACGTCTCGCTCTACAACGAGACCGATGGCAGCGCCATCCTGCCCACCCCCACCATCGGCGCCGTGGGCCTGATCAAGGACCCCGAAACCGCCATCACCGGGCAGGCCCGCGACGGCCACGTGGCCCTTCTGGTGGGCGAAACCACCGGCCACCTGGGCCAGTCGGCGCTTCTGGCCGAGGTCTACAACCGTGTCGAAGGCGACGCGCCCCCTGTCGATCTCGATGCCGAGAAGCGCAACGGCGACTTCATCCGCGCCAATGCCGAATACATCAAGGCCTGCACCGACCTTTCCGACGGCGGCCTCGCGCTCGCCGCCTTCGAGATGGCCGAGGCCGCCGGCGTCGGAATCTGCCTCGACAGCGACGAGACCGCGACGCTCTTCGGCGAAGACCAGGCCCGCTACCTAGTGGCCTGCAACTTCGACCAGGCCGAGGCGCTGATGATTGCCGCAGGCCAGGCCGGCGTGCCGATCCAGTCCGTGGGCCGCTTCACCGGCAGCGACGTGCAAATGGGCCGCTCCAGCGCCCCGCTGGACGAGCTGGCCGCGATCTATCGTGGCACCTTCGGCGACACCTTCGCCTGACACCCCGCAGGCCGGGGTTTCACCCCGCCTTGCCGCGCCAATGCCGGGACGAAATCCCGGGCTGCCCCGCCACGGACGACATCGCCCGAAACCTCGCCTGTCGCTTGCACTCGGCCCCCACCGTCTCTACATCAGGGACAGACACCAAGGAGACGCGCGCATGCCCATGCAAGTCCAGGAAATCGAGGACCTGATCCGCGAGACCTTCCCAGACGCAAAGATCACCATCACCGATCTGGCCGGCGACGGGAATCACTACGCGGCCGAGGTCATCGACGAAAGCTTCCGGGGCAAGAACCGTGTCCAGCAACAGCGGGCCGTCTATGCCGCGCTCAAGGGCAAAATGGACGGCCCCTCGGGCGACCTGCACGCCTTGGCCCTGACCACCAAGGCCCCGGACTAGGCCCATGAGCTGGACGCTGATCATCCTCCTGGCCCTGGTTTTCGCCGCCATCACTGCGGTCGCCATCGTGGGCCAGCGCAAATCCCCCGGCAAGCGTGGCAGCGAACCGGGTGAAGGAATGCACGCCCTGGAATCCGACTACCAATCCGGAATGGGCGGCGGCAACGTCCGGCGCTGGGAAATCCCCCGCGATCCACAAGCCTACGCCAAAATCTTTGCACCGAAGGACACCAAGAAATGAGCGATCCCAAGACGCAAATCGAAGAAACGAACAAAGCCAACGACGTGGTGCTTTACATGAAGGGCACCAAGACCATGCCGCAATGCGGGTTCTCGTCCCGCGTGGCCGGCGTTCTGAACTACATGGGCGTCGAGTTCACGGATGTGAACGTGCTGTCGGATGATGGCATCCGTCAGGGCATCAAGGACTATTCCGACTGGCCCACCATCCCGCAACTCTACGTGAAGGGCGAATTCGTCGGCGGCTGCGACATCATTACCGAGATGACGCTCTCTGGCGAACTCGACACGCTGTTCGAGCAAAACGGCGTCACCTATGACAAGGACGCCGCCGAGAAGATCCGCGAAGCCAACGCCTGAGCGGGTCTTTCGATCCAATTAATGCAAGGCGCGGTCCCCGCCCGGGGGCCGCGTTTTTCTTTGCGAATGCTTAACGGCGCACGGTCTGTTCATTCCGGCCCTTCGAACAACGGCACCGTCGCGATACCACCCGGATACCGACGCGATACCGACGTGGATTTTCGCCCCCGATTCGCCGTTAAGACATCGGCCAAAGGATCAAAAACAACCCCGCCGCAAACGCCGCCCCCCGCAGCGGCCAGCCTTTCCTCAGAACCAGCGACAGGCTGACCAGCGCCAGCCCCACGCCCACCTTGAACATCGCCAGAACCGCCACTCCCGGCGCCTCGGCCAACGCCGTGATACCGGGATTTGCCACCATCCCCAACGGGATCAGGTACAGCCCCACGCCCAGCGTCATCGCCGTCAGCGCGACCCGCAGCCAGTTATCTCCGATCATGCCCGCCGCGATGAAAACCGCCCCGCAGACGGGCGGCGTGATGGTCGATAACAGCGCGTACCAGAAAACGAAAAGATGCGCCTGAAGTGGCTCCATCCCCAGTTCGATCAGCGCCGGCCCCGCGACCGAGACGCAGATCACGTAGGCCGCCGTTGTCGGCACCTCCATGCCCAGGATCAAGCAGGCAAAGGCGGTCAGCAGCAGTGACGGCCACAGCATCCCGCCCGAGGCCGACAGGATCAGCGAGGTGATCTTGACCCCCAGCCCCGTGACGCCCAGCACGCCTATGACCAATGAGGCGCAAAAGATGATCGACCCGATCAGCGCCACCTGCCGCGCCGCCGTCATCACCGCCGTCTCGGCCCGCGCCAGGGCCCGCGACAGGTCCACCCGCAGGTCCGACCCCAAGAGCAGCAGCGCCGCCCCGGCAAAGATCGACAGGCACGCGGCATATTGCGGCGTGACCCGCATCACGAACATACCCCACAGCAGGATCAGGAACGGCACCAGGAAAAACCCTGATGTTACAAGCACATCGCGCCGCGCTGGCCGGTCCGCATCCGAAAGTCCCCGCAAGTCGAACCGCGCCGCATAGCCGTCGATCCCGACCCAGACGGCCCAGAAATACAAGAGCGCCGGAAGCGCCGCAGCAGCCATGATGCCGGTATAGGGCACCCCCGTCAGCTCGACCATGACGAAGGCCCCCGCCCCCATCAGCGGCGGCATGATCTGCCCGCCGGACGAGGCCACCGCCTCCACCGCGCCTGCGATCCGCTTGGGGTATCCCAGCTTCTCCATCGCCGGCAACGTCACCGCCCCGGTCGAAGCCACGTTGGCCGAGGCCGAACCCGAGATCGACCCGAAGAGCGCCGAGCTCAGCACCGACACCTTCGCCGCGCCCCCTCTCAGACGCCCGGCAGCAGCAGCGGCCACGTTCATGAAGCCCTGCCCCGCCTCGCCCGCGTTCAGCACCGCGCCGAAGATGACAAAGATCGCCACCACGTTCACCGACACCTGCGTCAGCGATCCCCAAAGCGCGCCTTCGGCAATCGTCAGCGTCCCGAGAAAGCTCTCGATCGGCGTGCCCGAATGGCCGAAACGCCCCGGAATGTATTGCCCCAAAAGCCCGTACATCAGGGCGATGGCCGCCACCAATGGCAGAGGCCAGCCAATCGCCCGCCGCGCCGCTTCCAGCACCACGAGGATCAGCACGGCGGCGATGGCCACCTGCCCCCGTCCTTCGAGAAATCCGTACTGGTCCCCCAGGATGTCACGGTTGACCACGACCCAAAGCGCCGCGCCCACGCCAAGCGCCGCCAGCACGTACCCGCTCTGGCGTGTCAGCCCCACCTGCCCCCAGATCAGCACCCACGGCAGCACGAAGACCAGGTGCATCGGCCGACTGACCAGGTTCGGGACCAGCCCCCAGAACACCAGCCCGATGTGAAACACCACCGACGCCAGCGCCAGGCCAAGCCAGAAAAACCGCGCAGGACCGGCCTGCGCGGCGGGATCGGGGGTCGTCAGGCTCACGTGGTCACTTCTGCGCGTCGGTCAGGGTCATGCCTGCCTCTTCGTAATACCGCACGGCTCCGGGGTGGATCTGGCCGGTGATGTTCTCCATCAGGCCTTCGTCCACGCCGTTCCACCATGCCGAGGATTCCGCAAGCCTGGCCTTGTTCTCCCAATA
Source organism: Roseovarius sp. SK2 (assembly GCF_028807495.1). Lineage (NCBI taxonomy): Bacteria > Pseudomonadati > Pseudomonadota > Alphaproteobacteria > Rhodobacterales > Roseobacteraceae > Roseovarius > Roseovarius sp. SK2. Next base: position 145,051 of record NZ_JARAMK010000011.1, on the reverse strand, counting down.
GGTCTTGGTCAGCTGATAGGCGGTCTCGTCATCCATCTGGGTGGTCGTGTAGGCCGCCACCGGCAGCGAGGTCGTCACGATCTCCTCATCCTGCCCCGCATAGGTGCCCGCGGGGATGACCAGCCTTGTGCGCTTGGTCTCGGCGATCTGTTCATCGCTCAGCGACAGCACCGTCACGCCGGTCGAGGCCGCGGCCTCCACCACGTTCGGCGCGGGCCACGAGCCTGCGGTCACGAACCCATCGATCTGGCCGTTCTGCATCGCCGGCACCGCGTTCGACAACTCCACGTCCGCGATCTCGACCTTGTCGGCCAGCCCGAAGAGATCGAGATACTTCTCGCCCTCAGTCGCGCCAAAGCTGCCCTTGCCCAACAGGATCGTCTTGCCTTCCAGATCGTCCAGCGTCGTGGCCCCGCTCTCCTCGGACATGACGAAATGCATGGTCAGCGACGGAATCGGAAACAGCGCGCGGATCTCGTCAAAGGCCGGGTCGCCCTTGCCCTCGAACATCGCCTTGCCACCCTGTGCCAGGCTGACCAGCACCGGGGGCGTGGTGAAGACGTAGTCAGCCCCCCGCGCCCGAACTTCCATCACGTTCTGGACCGACCCCTGGCTTTCCTCGACCGTCACGCTGATTTCGCCGTCCGAAGCCTCTTGCATGGCTTCGGCGATCTGCACCCCCATCTGGTAATAGGACGAGGCCGTCTTGGCGGATTTATAGGTCACGCGCGTCTCGGCGGCCGCCGGAAACGCGAGCATCGATCCCGCCAGAACGGCGGCGGTCATACGGTGGAATTTCATGGTATCCTCCCAAGTGTTCGAGGCGCATCAAGACATGCGCCCCGGGCAGGGTCAATGGTCAGATATCCAGCGTATGGTCCTTTTCCCATTGGCTGAAATGCGCCATGTAGGAATCCCATTCCTGCCGCTTCATCTTCAGGAAGGCGGACGAAAACGCGTCACCCAACATCGCCTTCAACTCCTTGTCCTTGTCGTAAAGACGCAAGGCATCCAGCATGTTCAGCGGCAGTTTCGGCGCACCCCGCACCTTGTGGCCTTCGGCATACATGTCGATGTCATACCGCTTGCCCGGATCGGCCTTGGATCGGATCCCGCTGAGACCCGCCGCGATGACCACGGCCTGCAACAGGTACGGGTTCGCCGCCCCGTCCGCCAGCCGCAGTTCGAACCGCCCCGGCCCCGGCACGCGCACCATGTGCGTGCGGTTGTTGCCGGTCCACGTCACCGTGTTGGGCGCCCATGTCGCCCCAGAGGTGGTGCGCGGCGCGTTGATCCGCTTGTAGCTGTTGACCGTCGGATTGGTGATCGCCGCCATGCCGCTGGCGTGCTTCATGATCCCGCCCAGGAAGTTTGCGCCCCGGTCCGACAGGCCCAGCTCTGCCGTCTGGCTGCCCTCGGCGGTGTCGGTGGCAAAGACATTGGTCTTGGCCTTGTCCCCCGGCGCGTCCCAGACCGAGATATGCACATGCGCGCCGTTGCCTGTCAGCCCCTCGACGGGCTTGGGCATGAAGGTGGCGCGAAAGCCGTGTTTCTCGGCCACCGACTTGGTCATGAACTTGAAGAACGAATGCCGGTCGGCGGTCACCAGCGCGTCGTCGAACTCCCAGTTCATCTCGAACTGGCCGTTCGCGTCCTCGTGGTCGTTCTGGTACGGGCCCCAGCCCAGATCCAGCATGTAGTCGCAGATCTCGCGCACCACGTCATAGCGGCGCATCACCGCCTGCTGGTCATAGCACGGCTTCTCGGCGGTATCGAACTCGTCCGACAGCGCATTGCCATCCGGCGTCAGCAGGAAATACTCCGCCTCCACGCCGGTCTTGACGTGCAGGCCTTCCTCGGCAGCCTCGTCGATCAGGCGACGCAGCACATTCCGGGGCGCTTGCGCCACGTCCTCGCCTTCCATCACCGGGTTGGCGGCGACCCAGGCGACCTCGGGCTTCCACGGCAGTTGAATGACCGACTCCGGGTCCGGCACGGCCAGCATGTCGGGATGCGCCGGCGTCATGTCCAGCCACGTGGCAAAGCCCGCGAACCCCGCGCCATCCTCCTGCATGTCGGCAATCGCCTGCGCCGGAACCAACTTGGCGCGTTGCCCGCCAAAGAGGTCCGTGAAGGATATCATGAAGTATTTGACGCCGTTCTTGTCGGCAAATTTCGCCAGGTCCGTGGCCATTGTCGTCTCCCCGTTTCTTGTCGTTCTGATTTTTGTTGTCGATTAGATACCGCCCTGCCCGGGAATCCAAGAGGTTCCCGCCAAAGGCACCCGCGCCATGGCGGCGGCCTCCACGGTAAGAGCTTGTAAATCTTCTGGCTCCAGATTGTGCACGTGGTTCTTGCCACAGGCCCGGGCCAGCGTCTGCGCCTCCAGCGTCAGAACCTGAAGGTAATTGTTCAGCCGCCGCCCGGCCTCGACCGGGTCAAGGCGTTTGGACAACTCCGGGTCCTGGGTGGAAATGCCCGCCGGGTCGCGGCCCTCGTGCCAGTCGTCATAGGCCCCGGCGGTAGAGCCGAGCGCGTTGTACTCGGCCTCCCACTTGGGGTCATTGTCGCCGATGGCCACCATGGCCGCAGTGCCGATGCTGACGGCGTCGGCGCCAAGCGCCAGCGCCTTGGCCACGTCGGCACCCGTGCGGATGCCGCCCGACACGATCAGCTGCACCTTGCGGTGCATGCCCAGTTCCTGAAGCGCGGCGACGGCCTCGCGGATACACGCCAGCGTCGGGATGCCGACATGCTCGATAAACACGTCCTGCGTGGCCGCCGTGCCGCCTTGCATGCCGTCGATCACCACCACGTCCGCGCCGGCCTTCACCGCCAGCGTCGTGTCGAAGAACGGGCGCGCCGCGCCGACCTTGACGTAAATAGGCTTTTCCCAGCCGGTGATCTCGCGCAACTCCAAGATCTTGATCTCAAGGTCATCCGGCCCCGTCCAGTCCGGGTGCCGACACGCCGAGCGCTGGTCGATCCCCTTGGGCAGCGTGCGCATCTCGGCCACGCGGTCCGATATCTTCTGACCCAGCAGCATCCCGCCGCCGCCGGGCTTGGCGCCTTGCCCCACGACAACCTCAATGGCATCGGCCTTGCGCAGGTCGTCGGGGTTCATGCCATACCGGCTCGGAAGGTATTGATAAACCAGAGTTTTCGACTGCCCGCGCTCTTCGGACGTCATGCCGCCATCGCCAGTGGTGGTCGAGGTGCCCGCCATCGACGCCCCGCGCCCGAGCGCCTCTTTCGCTTGCGCCGACAGCGCGCCAAAGCTCATGCCGGCGATGGTGATCGGGATCTTCAGCTCGATCGGCTTCTTGGCATAGCGCGACCCCAGCACCACGTTCGTATCGCACCGCTCGCGATAGCCTTCCAGCGGGTAACGCGACATGGACGCGCCCAGGAACACAAGGTCGTCGAAATGCGGCACCTTCCGCTTGGCCCCGCCGCCGCGGATATCGTAGATACCGGTGGCCGCGGCCCGCCGGATTTCCGCGTTAACGTCAGGTGTGAAGGTATTGGAATACTTCGGCAAAGTCCGCGGAGCGGATTTTTGATTGTCGCTCATGGTCCGTCTCCTCAATAGGCGTTGTCGACTTTGAAATTATAGAGCTTGCGGGCCGAGCCATAGCGCTTGAACTCCGACGGGTCGGCGTCGATCCCGGCCATCTCCAGAAGTTCGGTCAGTTTCTCGACATGCTCGGTCCGCATCTCCTTTTCGATACAGTCGGCGCCCAGGCTTTTCACGCTGCCGCGCACGAACAGCTTCGCCTCGTAGATCGAGTCGCCAAGCGCATCGCCCGCATCCCCGCACACCACCAGGTGCCCCGCCTGCCCCATGAAGGCCGACATATGCCCCACATTGCCGCCCACCACGATGTCGATCCCCTTCATCGAGATCCCGCAGCGGGACGAGGCATTGCCCTTGATCACCAGGAGCCCCCCATGCCCGGTCGCCCCGGCATACTGGCTGGCGTCACCCTCGACGATCACCGTACCGCTCATCATGTTCTCGGCCACGCCGGGGCCGACATTGCCCGCGACGCGCACCGTCGCCTTTTGGTTCATGCCCGCGCAGTAGTACCCGGTCGAGCCCTTCACGGTCACATCGAGGGGCGCGTCCAGCCCCACGGCAATCGCGTGGCTGCCGCGCGGATTGACCACTTCCCAGCCGGTCTCGTTGCCGCTGGCCGCTTGCAGCGTGGCATTCAGCCCGCGCAGCCCATCCGCTTCCAAGTCGTAAGTCTGCATCTCAATGGCTCCAGAAATAAACAGTGGCGGGTTCGGGTTCCCACACGCGGGCATCCTCGATGCCCGGCAGGTTCACCAGCGCGCGATACTCGCTGCCGAAGGCCACGTATTGATCGGTTTCGGCCATCACGGCCGGTTTGCAGGCGATGGGATCGCGCAGCACGCCGAACCCGTCCTTGGTGCCGACGACAAAAGTGTAGAATCCGTCCAGATCCGCCAACCCGGCCTCCAGCGCCTCGCCAAGACTATGACCTTGCTGCATTTTCCAAGTCAGGTAGGCCGCCGCGACCTCGGTGTCGTTCTCGGTTTCCACCTCGACGCCCTCACGCGCCAACTGCCGGCGCAGCGCATTGTGATTACTGAGCGAGCCGTTATGCACAAGGCACTGATCAGCGCCGGTGGAAAACGGATGCGCCCCCAGTGTGGTGACCGCACTTTCGGTGGCCATACGGGTGTGCCCGATGCCATGACTGCCGGTCAGCTTGGGAATGTCGAACCGTTTCGCCACGTCCCCCGGCAGGCCGACTTCCTTGTAGATCTCGATAATGTCGCCGGCACTCATCACCCGGATATCCGGGCGCTGCCGCTTGATCGCCTGCCGCGCCGCCGACAGCTTGTCCTGCGGCAGGCTCAGCACGGCATGCGTGTCGATCACACGTTGCTCGATGCGCGCGCCGACTTCCTTGCCGATCTCCTCGGCGAGCCCCTCGAACTGGCTCGGCTCGGCGGCTTGCAGCGTCAGTTTCGCCTGCCCGTCCCGATCCGTGCCGTAGACCGCGATGCCCGCGCTGTCGGGCCCGCGGTCGGACATGGTGATCAGCATATCGGTCAGCATTTCGCCCAAGCGCGGCTCAAGCGTTTTGTCCTTCAGGAACAGTCCAACGATTCCACACATGACGGTGTCTCCTATGTTGCGGAGACGCTAATACGACCATAAGAAAGATGCAATACGGGGAATTAAATATTCTTCTGGGGAATATTCACCGGTCGCCTTGCGGATACGAGATCACCGACAGGTAACGGATCGGCAGCCGCAGCAGCTCGTCCGGGCCGTGCGGCGCGTCGGCGTCGAAAAACAGGCTGTCGCCAGGGCGCAGGTGAAAGCTCTGGTCGCCGTGGCGATAGCCCACCTCACCCTCGAGGATATAAAGCATCTCGATCCCTTCGTGTTGAAAGGTGGGAAAGATGTCGGATTCCTCGTTCAGCGTGATCAAATAAGGCTCGACCACGACTCCGCTATTATTGGCGCCGATATGACCCAGCAGGTTATATTGGTGCCCAGCCCGTGTGCCGGCGCGCTCCATTTCCACGGCCTCGCCCGCCTTGACATGCACCACCTCGCGCCGCTCCTCGAACCGGCGGAAGAAGGCCGTGATCGGAACGCTCAGCGCCGTGGACAGCGCCTGCAGCGTGGTCAGGGACGACGACGTGACCCCGTTCTCGATCTTCGACAGCATCCCGACGGACAGGCCCGTGACGTCCGACAGGTCCGACACCGTCATGCTGCGGGCCTTGCGAAACTCTCGCACTGCCCGCCCGATGGCGGTTTCGAGGTTCATGTCCTGATGTTCACGAACCTTGTGGGGGTCCTGATTCAGCTTTCCGGGGGCCATTTTCTTCGTACTTTTCTCGTTTCGGAACTTACCCTTGCACGGTCCCGGCCGGAATTACGATATAAAATTCGCACGGCTCGCCACAATCCGGCCACATTTAGGCCCAATTCCTGACAGTCTTTTCCGAAACACTGCTCTGATAACCAGGCGCCGGTCGGCGCTGTTCGGCCGGTCTGACCTATAATAAGGAGCAGGCAAATGGCAACGACCCCCGACCTCCCCCAGAAGTCGCAGAAACCCGCGCCGACACCGCGCAGCACCGTGACGCAAGGCGCAAAGGTGATCGTGTCCAGGCAGGTCTTCACCGACTTCGCCGCGATCTGACGCGCCAAGCGCAAACAAAAACGGCGCGATCCTAAGACCACGCCGTTTGTGAATTCGTGTCTCGGTTGCGTCAGCCGACCAGTTCGAGACCCGAGAAGAAATAGGCGATCTCCACCGCCGCCGTCTCCGGAGCGTCAGAACCGTGGACCGAGTTTTCGCCGACCGATTCCGCGAATTCCGCGCGGATCGTGCCCGGGGCCGCATCGGCAGGGTTCGTGGCGCCCATCACTTCGCGGTTCTTGGCAATCGCGCCTTCGCCTTCCAGCACCTGCACGACAACCGGCTCGGACGCCATGAATTCGCACAGTTCGTCATAGAACGGACGCTCCGCGTGCACGGCGTAGAACACACCGGCCTGCGCCTTGGACAGGTGGATCCGCTTCTGCGCGATGATGCGCAGGCCGGCATCCTCGAACTTGGCGTTGATCTTGCCGGTCAGGTTACGTTTGGTGGCATCGGGTTTGATGATGCTGAGCGTGCGTTCGACAGCCATTGTAGCCTCTTTTCGTGTAAGTCATGGCGCAAACCCCATGTCTGCGCCGTCATTCGGCGCCCCGATAGCATGGGGGTGCATGATTGAAAAGCTGCGATTGACGGCGCGGGCCCGATACGGCATGCGGTGCGCATGTTGCGTCTTGAAGACATAAGTTTCTCGGTCGCCGGTCGCCCCCTGATCGAGGGCGCCTCGGCTGTCATTCCCGCAGGCCACAAGGTGGGTCTGGTGGGCCGCAACGGCACCGGCAAGACCACGCTTTTCCGGATGATCCGGGGCGAGCTGCCGTTGGACACCGGCACGATCTCCCTGCCCGAACGCGCCCGCATCGGCGGCGTCGACCAGGAGGTGCCGGGCAACGAGGTGTCGCTGATCGACACGGTGCTGGCCGCCGACACCGAACGCAGCGCGTTGATGGCAGAGACCGAAACCTCGACGGACGGCACCCGGATCGCAGAGATCCAGACGCGGCTGGCCGATATCGACGCCTGGAGCGCCGAGGCCCGTGCCGCGACCATCCTAAAGGGCCTTGGCTTCACCGACGAGGAACAGGCCCAGCCCTGTTCGGCCTTCTCGGGCGGCTGGCGGATGCGGGTGGCGTTGGCCGCCGTGCTTTTCACCGCGCCCGATCTGCTGCTGCTCGACGAGCCCACGAACTATCTCGACCTCGAAGGCGCGCTCTGGCTGGAAAGCTATCTTGCTCGCTATCCCCATACCGTTCTGGTCATCAGCCACGATCGCGGGCTCCTCAATCGCGCCGTCGGCGCGATCCTGCATCTGGAGGACCGGAACCTGACGCTCTACCAGGGCGGCTACGACACCTTTGCAGAAACCCGGGCCGCACGGCTTGCAAATGCCGAGGCCGAGGCAAAAAAGCAGGAGGCGCGCCGCGCCCATCTGCAATCCTATGTCGACCGCTTCCGTTACAAGGCGGACAAGGCGAAACAGGCCCAATCCCGCATCAAGGCGCTGGAAAAGATGAAGCCGATCTCGCGCCCGCAAGAGGCCGCGCTGCGCCGCTTCACCTTCCCCGAGCCCGACCAGCTGTCGCCGCCCATCCTGAGGCTGGACAATGTGGCCACGGGCTATGACGGCGTGCCGGTTTTGCGGCGCCTGTCGCTTCGCATTGACCAGGACGACCGGATCGCGCTTCTGGGGCGCAACGGTGAAGGAAAATCCACGCTTTCCAAGATGTTATCCGGAAAACTCGAGGTTTTCGAAGGCAAGAAACATGCCGCCTCGAAGCTCCGCGTCGGCTATTTCGCGCAGCACCAGGTCGACGAGTTGCATCTCGACGAAAGCCCGCTCGATCACATCCGCCGCCTCTATCCCGATGACGGCCAGGCCAAGCTGCGCGCGCGGCTGGGCGGCTTTGGCATCGGCGCGGAACAGGCCGACACCAAGGTGGCGAAACTGTCGGGCGGGCAAAAAGCGCGGCTGTCGCTTATGCTGGCCACCACCGACGCGCCGCACATGCTGATCCTCGACGAGCCCACCAACCACCTCGATATCGAAAGCCGCGAAGCGCTGGTCGAGGCGCTGACCGATTACACCGGCGCGATCATCCTTGTCAGCCACGACATGCACCTGCTGCAATTGGTGGCCGACCGGCTGTGGCTGGTCAAGGACGGCACGGTCAAGCCCTACGAGGGGGACCTGCAAACCTATCGCGCCGCCCTGCTGGACCAGAAGCCGCCGAAAAAAGACGCGGCAACGCTGCCCGCGGAAAAGCCCGCGCCGAAATCCAAGCGTCCCTCTCGCGATGCCGTTCTCGAACTGCGGCAAGACGTGAAGGCCTGTGAGCAGCGCGTGGAAAAGCTGAACGTGATGCGCGACAAGATCGCGGCCAAGCTGGCCGATCCCACGATTTACGCCGATGCCAAAGCCAACGACATGGAAGCCTGGCAGCGCAAGTATGCCGAGGTGATGGATGGTCTCGACCGGGCCGAGGCGCTGTGGATGGCTGCGCTGGAACGGCTGGACGCGGCGGAAAACTGACGCTGGGCGGTTTACAACGCCCGCATCCCGTCGCAAACCATGGCGCATGGACCCGAGCTTTCTCATCACCGCGTGGGTGGCGCTTTTCGTCATCATCGACCCGATCGGCATGACCCCGCTTTTCGTGGCGCTGACTCAAGGCGACAGCCCGTCGCGCCGCCGCGCCATTGCCCTTCGGTCCTGCATCGCCGGGGCACTGATCCTGATCGTCTTCGCAAGTTTTGGCGAATCCGTGCTGGACTTCGTCGGCATCTCGATGCCCGCCTTCCGCATCGCGGGCGGCCTGCTGTTGTTCCTGACCGCGCTCGACATGCTGTTCGAACGGCGCACCAAGCGGCGCAAGGATCAGGCGGACGAGGAAGACGACCGCGAGGATCCGTCGATCTATCCCCTCGCGATACCACTGATTGGCGGCCCGGGCGCTATCACCACCGTGATCCTGCTGGCCGGACAGCAACCCGGAGTCGAAGGGCTGGCTTGGGTCATCGGCGTGATGCTCAGCGTGGTCCTCCTCGTGTTCCTCCTGTTCCTGACCGCCGGCCTGCTGGAGCGTGCCTTGGGGCGAACCGGCATCAACGTAATCACCCGCCTGCTGGGGATGCTCCTGGCCGCGCTGGCCGTTCAATTCGTGCTGGACGGGCTCAAGGGATTTGGACTGGCGGGCTGACGCGCCGCTCCTTATATCTTGACCATGACCGGAGATGACACCGCCCGCCTGCTCTATCTCGTGCTGCTCGGCGCCGCCGTCGTGGCGTGGTTCTTTGCGCAGAACCGGACCTCGCTGGGCAAGAACATGCAGTACATGGTGGTCTGGGGGCTGATCTTCGTGGGCGCCATCGCCGCCGTCGGACTTTGGGGCGACATCCGCAACACCGCACGCCCCGCATCCTACACGAGCTTGGGCGAAGACCAGATCGAGTTGCGCCGGGCGCTGGACGGTCATTACTACGTCACGGCCCAGGTGAACGGGGCGCCCGTGGACTTCGTGGTGGATACAGGCGCCACGCTGATCGTGCTGACCCGCGCCGATGCCGAACGCGCAGGGCTGAATACGGATGATCTCGCATTCATCGGGCGCGCTGGCACCGCCAACGGTACGGTCAGCACGGCGCAGGTGCGGCTCGACAGCCTGACCATCGGCCCGCTTGAGGATCGTGGCATCGCGGCCTCCGTCAATGGCGGCGAATTGGACAAGTCTCTCTTGGGCATGAGCTATCTCGAGCGATTCTCGAGCGTTCAGATTTCCGATGGGCGGATGATTCTGACCCGCTAGACGGCGCGCCGCCCCTACGCCTCGGCCTTTTTCTCCCAGCGGCCGGAGTCCTCGGACCAGTATTGCGCCGAACAGCCCGCGCCGGTCAGCGCCTTCCACTGGCCACGCGCATGGTTCAGGGCGTGATCGTCGTTGCCGTCAAAAAGGATACAGGCCCGTTCAAGCGCCTGCACTTCGTCGGGTGAGACCTCGGCGCCGTCTACGCTCATGATGCAGGAGGCCCCGTTGGTGGCCTCCCCCGTGCCCAGCAGGATCGGCTGGCGGGCGTCATGCGGCCCGCCCGAGCGGCCATGCGCCAGAAACGCCTCCTCGGGTCCCAGCCACAGTTTCTCGTCCAGCCAGTCCAGCCGCGCCTCCTGCGTGCCGCGCACCAGCACGCGCCAGCCCGCGCCGCGGGCCTTGTCCAGCAACATCGGCAGCGTCGCCTCCAAGGGGCGGCGGGTCAGGTGGTAGAAAAAGACCGCGCCCATCACTCCCCTTCGTATTGATCGGCCACCAGCCGGTCGAGGGTCATCACGCCCCAGCCGGTCGAGCCCTTGGGGGCGAAATCGGTGTCCTTGGTCACCCGCGCCACGCCCGCGATATCAAGGTGAATCCACGGCGTGCCCTCCTCGACGAAGCGTTGCAGGAATTGCGCCGCGGTGATCGACCCCGCGGGGCGTCCGCCCACGTTCTTCATGTCGGCGATGTCGGACTTGAGCTGCTTGTCATAGGCCTCGCTCAGCGGCAAACGCCATGCGCCCTCGCCCTCGTTCTTGGCCGCGCGCAGGAACTTGTCCGCGAAATTGTCGTCGTTGGAAAACACGCCCGCGTTTTCATGCCCAAGCGCGATGATCATTGCCCCCGTCAGCGTCGCAAGGTCGATGATCGCCGCGGGCTTGTAGGTCTGCTGCGCGTACCACAGCACATCGGCCAATAACAAACGGCCCTCGGCGTCGGTGTTGATGATCTCGACCGTGTCGCCCTTCATCGAGGTGAACACGTCACCGGGACGATAGGCCTCGCCCGACGGCATGTTCTCGACCAGCCCGACAAGGCCCACGACATTGGCCTTGGCCTGCCGCAGCGCGAGGGCGCGCATCGTGCCCGTCACAACGCCTGCGCCGCCCATGTCCATGGTCATGTCTTCCATGCCCGTGGGCACCTTCAGCGAGATCCCCCCGGTGTCAAAGACCACGCCCTTGCCAACAAGCGCCAATGGCGCATCGCCATCTCGCCCGCCGGACCATTCCATGACCGCGACCTTCGTGGGTGACGCCGAGCCCTGCCCCACGGCGAGCAAAAGCCCCATGCCATGTTTTTCAAGGTCCTTTTCCTCAAGGATGGTGATCTTGAGGCCGAGGCTCTCCATCTCCTTGATCCGCTTGGCGAATTCCGTCGTGGTCAGGTGGTTGGCCGGTTCAGACACCAGGTCGCGGGTCATAAGCACGCCCTCGGCAACGGCAAGCGCTGATTTCGCCGTCTCGGTCGCCTCGTCCGGCTTGCCGACCATGATCGAAACCGGACCCTGCTCCTCGGGCTGCTTGGACTTGCGTGCGTCGAACGAATAGGCCCGCAGCACGATACCCTGCGCCAGTTCGCCCAGCCGCCGCGCAGTGCCTGCCAGCACCAGAAGCGGCGCCTCGCCTTTCAGCTTGCCCAGGGCGGCACCGGCCTTGCGCGTCTCGACCGGGTCGGCCCCGCGTTCCAGGCACAGCACGTCCAGCGCCTTGGCGGCAAGGCCCGTGGGCCACGCCATCGTGACGACCTGCCCGGGTTTGGTCTTTTCCCAGGCCTCGCTTTCCAACAGGCGCTTGACCGCGCCCTTGGTGAGCCGGTTCACGCGCCGCGCACCGGGGCCCATCTTGCCGTTCGGGGTGACCACCACCGCCACGCGGCCTTCTGCTTCGGCAATGGCGTCAAGGTCCAGCTCGGTGAAGGTGACGGAAACGGGGGTGCTCATATGATGCTCCTTGCGCGCAAATTTTCTGTCTGTCGTCCCCAGACGTAGCGTCTTGCGGGCGGGAAGGCCAGTGCCGGCTGCAAACCGCCGGTCCGCGTCGCTTTAACGGTTTTCCCCCGCAGTCAAATCGCATAACTTGCCGTGAAATGCTGCTAAATTCCGGGGGGATGCGTGACCAGATTCGACAGGTACATGCTGTCGCAATTCATGGTGCTGTTCGGGTTCTTCGCACTCGTGCTGGTGTCGATCTTCTGGATCAACAAGGCGGTGCGGATGTTCGACCGGTTGATCGGCGATGGCCAGCCTGCCTGGATATTCCTTGAGTTCACCGCCCTCACCCTGCCCGGCGTGATCGGCGTCGTGCTTCCTATCGCGACCTTTGCGGGCGCGGTCTACGTGACCAACCGGATGACTACGGAATCCGAACTGACGGTCATGCAGGCGACCGGCTACTCGCCCTGGCGTCTGATCCGGCCGGTTCTGATCTTCGGCATCATAATTGCCTTGATGATGTCGGTGCTGAGCCACTACCTGATCCCCAAGAGCCTCAGCCAGCTGCGCCTGCGCCAGGCCGAGGTCAGCCAGAACATCACGGCCAAGCTGTTGACGGAGGGAGAGTTCCTGCACCCTGCCCCCGGCATCACCTTCTACATCCGCGACATCACGCCAGAGGGCGAGCTGCGCGATGTCTTCCTGTCGGACAGGCGCAATTCCGAGATTCCGGTGACCTACACCTCGACCCAGGCCTACCTGGTGCAAGAGGGCGGAGGCACCAAGCTGGTGATGGTGGAGGGGCTGGCGCAGAACCTGCGGGCCGAGGGAAACCGCCTCTTCACGACGCATTTCGACGATTTTTCGTATGATATCAGCAGTCTGATTTCCCGCGATCCGACCAACCTGAACCGGGTCGATTTCGCCCTGACGGGCGATCTTCTGTTCCGTCCCGTTGAGATGGCCGATTCCACCGGCAGCACGGTGCCCGAAGTGCTCTACGAGGCGCATGGCAGGTTCGCGCAGGCGCTGATGTGTATCGTCGCCGCATTGATCGGGTTTGCAACACTCCTGGTCGGCACCTACAGCCGCTTCGGTGTCTGGTGGCAGATCATCGGCGCCTTTACCCTTTTGGTGCTTATCAAGATGGTCGAAGGTGGTGTGTCGGGCGCCGTTCTGGCCAGCGCCAGCGCCTGGCCACTGATGTACGTGCCGACCGGCGTGGGAGCGCTGGTCACTATTATCCTGCTGTACATTGCGGCTTATCCCGGCATTTGGCGCCGTTTGTGGCCGTTCGGCGCTCGCGGCGATTCCTCCGGCCCGGCGGAGGGTGCGGCGTGATCCTTCACTACTACTTTGCCCGCAAGTTCCTTTGGACCTTTGTCGCAATCGCCTCGGTCTTCGTGATCCTTCTGGCGCTTATCGACCTTGTCGACGAGTTGCAGGATTTTCCGAACCTGCCGTTCATGGACGTGCTTGGCGTGGTCCTGCTGAATGTCCCGCACGCGAATTACGAGATCCTGCCACTGGTCGTGATCCTGTCCGCCGTGGCGTTGTTCCTGCGGCTTGCGCGGTCCTCTGAACTGGTGGTCGTGCGTGCCGCCGGGCGGTCGGCCCTGCGCAGCCTGGCGGCGCCGCTGACCGTTGCCGCGCTGATCGGAATCATTTCGATCACCATGTTGAACCCGCTCGTGGCGGCCGCCTCGAAACGCTACAACAACGTGGTCAACACCTATATGGGCGGTGGCACCAGCGTGCTGGCCATTGCCTCCGAGGGCCTGTGGCTGCGCCAGGGCAGTGCCGAGGGCCAGACGGTAATTCACGCCGCAAGGGCGAGTTCGGATGTAACCACTCTTTACGAAGCGACCTTCATCAAGTTTTCACCCGAGGGACAGCCGGAACGCCGGATCGTGGCTGAAACCGCCAGTCTTGCCGCCGGTCAGTGGGAGCTGAAAAACGCCAAGATATGGGAGCTGACGCTGGGTCAGAACCCCGAAGCGACGGCACGGGAAGTGGCGCAGCTGGAACTGCCTTCCGCCCTGACGCAGGACCGCATCATCGACAGCTTCGGCAAGCCCGAATATATCTCGCTGTGGGATCTGCCGGGGTTCATCAACCAGCTTGAGGAGGCCGGATTTTCCGCACGCCGTTACGCGGTGTGGTTCCAGATGGAGTTGTCGCGCCCGCTTTTCCTGGTGGCACTGGTCATGGTCGCGGCGGCGTTCACCATGCGGCACGCGCGGTTGAGCAATACCGGCATTTCGGTGCTGATCGCCGTGATGCTGGGCTTCACGCTGCACTACATCCGCAATTTCGCGCAGATCCTTGGGGAAAACGGGCAGATCCCGGTTTACCTGGCGGCGTGGGCGCCGCCGGTTGCGTCTTTCATGCTGGCGGTAGGCATCCTGCTGCACATGGAGGACGGATGAGGCCGTGGGCGTGCATATGCGCCTTGCTCGCGGGGCTTGCGACCTGGATCATCTGGGCGGGGGACGCCGTTGCACAGGGCGGCGTCGATCCGTCCCCGGCACCTGCAACAGGCGCCACGATGCCAGCTGTCCTTGTGGCAGATGACGTTTTCCTGTCCGGGAACGAACAACTGGTCGCAAGCGGGAATGTCGAGGCGCTTTACGACGGGCGCAGGCTCAAGGCCTCGCAGATCGTCTACGACCGGACCACCGAAACCCTTCGGGTGATGGGGCCGATTTCGCTGGAAGAGGCCGATGGCACGATGCTGGTGCTGGCCGACAGTGCCGAGCTGGACCGCGAGATGCGTAACGGGCTGCTCCGAGGCGCGCGGATCGTGATGGACGATCAGGTTCAACTGGCGGCAAACGAACTGGCCCGGGTGAACGGACGCTACAATCAGCTGTACAAGGCCGCCGTCACCTCCTGCCGGGTGTGCAACTCGAAGAATCCGCCGCTCTGGCAACTGCGCGCGCGCCGGGTCGTTCACGACCAGAAGGAAAGGCAGCTCTATTTCGACGGGGCGCAATTCCGCATTCTGGACACGCCGGTTTTCTACCTGCCCCGCCTGCGCTTGCCCGATCCCACGCTAGAGAGGGCCACAGGCTTTCTCGTGCCTTCGCTGCACAATTCCTCGCTCCTCGGATTTGGCGCCCGTGTGCCGTATTTCATCCGTATCGGCGATCACAAGGATCTGACCGTCACACCGTACCTGTCGACCGAAAGCCGGACGCTGGAACTTCGCTACAGGCAGGCCTTCCGCACAGGCGAGATCGAGGTCACCGGGGCTTTGAGCGACGACGATATCGGCGGACGCAATTTCAAATCCTATGTCTTTGCAAGGGGCACCTTTGCCCTTCCCCGGGATTTCACTCTGCGCTTTGATATAGAGGCGGTGAACGACGACACCTACTTGCTGGATTACGGCTACTCCGACAAGGACCGTCTTGACAGCGAGATTTCGGTCGAACGTGCCCGGCGGGATGAATATGTCCGGGTGGCATTCACCCATTTTCACTCGCTGCGGGCGGGCGAAAGCAACACGACGCTGCCCACGTTGGTCTCGAATGGCGAATACGAAAAACGTATCCAGCTTGCCTATGCGCCGGGCGGAGAACTTCGTCTCGGGGTCCTCAGCCACGCGCATTACCGAACCTCCGGCCTTGCCGTTGACGGGCCGGATTTCGATCCTTTCGCCGATGGCCGCGACGTTGCCCGCTTCACTCTCAGCGCAGACTGGCACCGGTCGTGGACGTTGGGCCCGGGCGTGCTGACCAAAGCGCAGCTTGGACTGGCGGTCGACAGCTTCCACATCAGGCAAGCCGGCGTCACAAGCCGGTCCGACGCGGTCGAGGTGACGCCATCAGCCTCGGTCGAACTGCGATGGCCGCTTGTCAAAACGACGACGTCGGGGGCCACCCACGTGGTCGAACCGGTCATGCAGCTGTCATGGGTCGGAGGCAGCAATCCACTGGTACCCAACGACGAAAGCACCCGGATCGAGTTCGACGAGGGCAATCTTTTCGCCACCTCCCGCTTTACCGCACCGGACAGGCGGGAACGCGGCTTCAACTCGGCCTACGGCCTGAGCTGGACGCGCTATGGCAACAAGGGCTGGCAAAGCTCTTTCGCCTTGGGACAGGTCGTGCGTGAAGAAACCCAGATCGACCCGGCGGGCGGCTTTGCCTTCACCAATTCCTCGGGCCTGCAGGATCGCTATTCGGACCTGCTGGTCGCCGGACAGTTCAAGACCGATGACGGGCTCGCGATTACCGCGCGGGGACTTTTCGACGACGATTTCGTCACCACCAAGGCCGAGGCCCGTGCCAGCTGGCGCAACGACCGTGCCGCCGTGGGCGGCACCTATATCTGGCTGCGAAACGACGTGGCCGAGGCCCGGCCCAGCAACATCTCCGAATGGGCGTTCGACGCCTCCTATCGGCTGTCGCGCCACTGGACCGGCAGTGCCGACTGGCGCTACGATGTGGCCAGCGACCAATCAGTTCGCGCTGGCATCGGGGTCACGTACACCAACGAGTGCGTGGACGTTTCGCTTTCGGCCTCGCGTCGGTTCACCTCTTCCACTATCCTCGAGCCATCGACCGATATCAGTTTCACGGTGGGCCTGCGCGGTTTCACCACAAAGACACGCGACAAAAGCTACGTCCGGACATGCGAGCAATGATGCCAAGACTTACCTTTCTATCTTCCGCGCTTCTGGCGCTTTCCATATTCACGACCACCTCCGTGACCGGTACGGTCCCGGCACAGGCGCAGCAAAGCCCGTTCGACGCCGTCATAAAGGTCAACGATCAGGCCATTACGCGCTACGAGATCTCTCAACGTGCCAGGATGCTTCAATTGTTCCGCGCGCCGGGCGATCCCGAGAAACTGGCCCGTGAGCAGCTGATCGAGGATCGACTGAAGCTCGACGCCGCCAATGCGGTGGGCTTCGCACTGGACGACGAACAACTCATGGCCGGGATGGAAGAATTCGCTGGACGGGCCAACATGGATGCAGAGCAGATGCTCGGCTCATTGCAGCAGGCCGGTGTCGACCCGTCGACCTTTCGCGAGTTTGTCCGGGCCGGTATGACCTGGCGTGAATATTCTCGTGGTCGCTTCGGCCCGCAGATCAACATCGACGAGGACGACATCAACCGCGCCCGCCTTTCGGTCGGTAACGAAACCAGCGTGCGCGTGCTTCTGTCAGAGATCATCATGCCACTGGCGAGCGGCGATCCGCAGACCATACAGGAACGCGCGAACCGCATAAGCCAGTATACGTCCGAGGCGGAATTTGCCGCCGCCGCGCGGCGTTACTCGGCCACCGAGAGCGCCGCCCGCGGAGGACGGATGGAATGGGTCGCCGTAAACGACCTTCCCGAAGGCCTGCGCCCGGTGGTGCTGGGGCTTGGCCCCGGGGAAGTCAGCGACCCGTTGCCGCTGCAAGGCGCCATCGCCCTGTTCCAGTTGCGTGACATCGAAGAGATCGAGCAGCCCGAGCGGGAATACGAAGAGATCGAGTACGCCGCCTATTACATCGAAGGCGGGCGCACCGAGCAGACGCTGGCCCGCGCCGCGCAGATCGACGCCGATACCGATACATGCAACGATCTTTACGGCATCGCCCAAGGCCAGCCGGAGCGCGTGCTGGAGCGCGGCAGCAAGCCTCCCGCCGAGATCCCTGACGACATCCGGTTCGAGTTGGCGAAACTCGATCCCGGCGAAATTTCCACAGGTGTCACCCGCGCCGGTGGTCAGACGCTGGTTGTTCTGATGCTGTGCAGCAGAACCCCCAAGACCGAGGGCGAGGCGCCGACCGCCGAACAGATCACGAATTTCATCCAGAGCCGTCGCCTGGACAGCTACGCCAATGCCTATCTCGAGGAGCTGCGGGCAGCGGCGCGGATCGTCGAGCTGGAATGACCTCACCTTCTGCGTTGCCCGTCGCCATTAGCTGCGGCGAACCCGCGGGGATCGGGCCGGAAATTGCGGCCCGCGCGTGGGCTGCGCTGAAGGACGAGGTCCCGATACTGTACCTGGGCGACCCCGACCACTTGCCCGGCGACGTGCCGGTGGCCTGTATCGAAGATATCCGTGACGTGGCCGAGGCCGCTGAGAGCGCCCTGCCCGTATTGGCGCATCGTTTCAAAGGGCCGTTGACGCACGGCAAGCCCAACCCCGACCACGCCCAATCGGTGATCGACATGGTCACCACGGCTGTCATGCTCCTGAACGACGGCGCCGTGGGCGCGCTATGCACCGCGCCCATTCACAAGAAGGCCTTGCAGGACGGGGCGGGTTTCTCCTTTCCCGGACACACCGAATTCCTCGCCGATCTTGCCGGTAAAGAGCGCGTCGTCATGATGCTCGCCTCGGAGAATTTGCGCGTCGTGCCGGCCACCATCCATATGCCTTTGTCACAGGTGCCCTCCGCCCTGACCGCTGATGTTTTGGAACAGACAACCCGCATCACCCATGCCGGCCTTATCCGCGACTTCGGAATTGCTGTCCCGCGCCTTGCCGTGGCCGGGTTGAACCCGCACGCGGGCGAAGGCGGCAAGATGGGCCGGGAGGAGATCGAACTCCTCGGTCCGGTGCTCGAAAAGTTGCGCGGCGAAGGTATGGACCTGCGCGGCCCGCTCAGCGCCGACACGATGTTTCATGCCGCGGCCCGTGCCACGTATGACGCCGCCATCTGCATGTATCACGACCAGGCGCTTATCCCAATCAAGACACTGGATTTCGACCGAGGTGTGAACGTGACCCTGGGTCTGCCTTTCGTGCGCACCTCGCCGGATCATGGCACCGCGCTGGACATCGCGGGCCAGGGGATTGCCAATGCCTCGTCCATGATCGAGGCCGTGCGCCTTGCCGCAATCCTTGGTCGGGCGCGCGGATGAGCGGCATCGACGCTCTGCCCCCCCTGCGCGAGGTCATCGCGTCGCATGGGCTGAGCGCCCGAAAGTCCCTGGGGCAGAATTTCCTGCTGGACCTGAACCTGACGGCCAAGATCGCCCGCATGGCCGGCGACATCGGCAATTCCGATGTGCTCGAGATCGGCCCCGGCCCCGGCGGGCTGACGCGCGGTCTGCTGGCCGAGGGCGCCCGACGCGTTCTGGCCGTGGAGAAAGATGCGCGCTGCCTGCCCGCGCTGGAAGAGATCGCCGCCGTGTATCCCGGGCGGCTGGAGATCATCCACGGCGACGCGTTGGACATCGATCCGGCCGCGCGTTTGTCACCGCCGATCAAGATCGCCGCGAACTTGCCCTACAACGTCGGCACCGAACTTTTGGTGCGGTGGCTTACGCCCGACGACTGGCCGCCGTTCTGGGACAGTCTTACCCTGATGTTCCAACGCGAGGTGGCCGAACGGATCGTGGCGCGGCCCGGCTCCAAGGCCTATGGCAGGCTGGCGGTGCTGGCCCAATGGCGCAGTTCGGCGCAGATCGTTCTGAACTTGCCGCCAGGTGCGTTCACGCCGCCCCCGAAGGTCTCGAGCGCGGTGGTGCATCTCAAGTCGCTGGACGCGCCGCGCTTTGCGGCAGAACCGAAGGCGTTGGAACGGGTTGTTGCCCGCGCCTTCAACCAGAGACGCAAGATGATGCGCGCGGCATTGAAGGGGCTTGCTCCGGATATCGAGGACAGGTTGATCGCATCGGGAATCAAGCCCACGGATCGCGCTGAAACCGTCGGGCTTGAGCAGTTCTGCGCCCTCGCCCGCAACCTCGGTTAATCCTGGAAGATGCCCTCCGCCAACGAAGGGCGCCGGTTACTCCGCAGCCGTCGAAGCGTCCGAGTTTCCGCCATCGCCCTGATCGCCGCCATCATTGTTGCCATCGTCGGCCTTCTTGCGCGGCTTGCGGCTGCGCTTGGGCTTCTGCGGCTTCTCGCTGGATTGATCTTCGGGCGTTTCCACGAGGCCGCTGTCGCCGCCATTGTCGTTTTGTGCCAAATCAGAACCGGACCCGGAGTTGTCACCCTGGTCGCCGCCACCATTGGAGTCGCGCTCCTGGCGCTGTGCGCGCTCACGGTCACGCTCGGCCTGGCGCTCGCGGTTCTGGCGTTCCTGCTCCTCGCGGCGCTGGTCCTGTTCCTTCTGGGCAGACCCCAGCAGGCGCAGGTAATGCTCGGCGAATTGCTGGTAATTCTCGGTCAGTACCCGGTCGCCGGACAATTGAGCGTCGCGGGCAAGCTGGTTGTACTTGTCAATGATTTGCTGCGGCGTGCCGCGCACCTTGCCCTCGGGACCGGAACTGTCGAAAACCCGGTTCACGACATTGCCCTGAGGCGAGCGGTTGCGGTTGGACTTGTTCCGCGAACGTGACTTCGATGATCTCATGAGTGGTTGTCAGCCCTATTGCTTGAAGCGCTGTTTGTTCCGGGTGACGCCCCTCGCGTCCATGATGACCGGATCAATGTGCTGGCTTGAATTCACGTACGGGTGTCTCGAGGACCCTCTACGCCGTGATGGTCACCAGTAAACATGCCCAAGCGGTTTTAACAAGGGCTTGGCGCGATTTTTTGCCAAAAAACGCGCTGAAACACCCAGTTTTAGCATATTTCAGCCGGGCCAAACGCCCCCGACTACTCGGTCGCGCCCCTCGATATCCTGCCTGACGAAGGTCTCGCGGAACCCGACCTGTTCGAAAAGGCGCGTCACCTCGGCGGCCTGTGTCCAGCCGATTTCCACCAGAAGCCGTCCCCCGGGGCGCAGGTGCGCGGGCGCTCCGGGGACGATGACACGATAGGCCGACAGCCCGTCTGCCTCGTCGGTCAGCGCGACGCGCGGCTCGTGCGACAGTTCGGGCGACAGGCCGTCCATCTCGGTCGTCGCGATATAGGGCGGGTTCGACACGATCAGATCGAACCGGCCCTCGACCGCCTCGTACCAATCCGAGCGCAGCAACATGCAACGCTCCGCCACCTCCAGCCGGCGGGCGTTGCGGTCGGCCACGGCCAGCGCCTCGGGCGAAATATCCGTACCCACACCCGCGGCTCCGTCACGTGCCGCCAGCAGTGACAACAGGATACACCCCGATCCGGTCCCCAGATCCAGCACGTGGCCGAACGTTTGCTCCAGAACTGTCTCGACAAGCGTCTCGGTATCCGACCGCGGGTCCAGAACCGCTGCGCTGACCTCGAACCGGTGATGATAGAAGTCGCGCCAGCCCGTCAGGTGCGACAGCGGAACGCGCGCGACCGTGCGACGCTCCAGCAAGCGTTCCAGCCGTTGCGCGGCTGCGGCCGGCGCGGGGTCGCGGGCGATCAGCGTGATCCGGTCGGCACGGGTCTCCAACGCCAGAGCCACAAGGCTGCGCGCCTCGCGCGGCGCGTCCTCGATGCCCGCGGCCGTCAGAACGACCCCGGCGTGGCGCACGAGGTCGGCAACCGTCTGGCTCACCCTTCCATCTCCGCCAGGAGCGCGGCCTGCGCATCGGTGATCAGCGCGTCGATCACCTCGTCCAGGTCGCCCTGCATCACCTGGTCCAGCTTGTAGAGCGTCAAGTTGATCCGGTGATCGGTCATGCGCCCCTGCGGGAAATTGTAGGTCCGGATGCGCTCCGACCTGTCGCCCGACCCCACCTGTGCGGCGCGGCTGGCCGAGCGTTCGTCATGCATCTTCTGGCGCTCCATGTCGAACAGGCGCGTTTTCAGCACCTGCATCGCGATCTCGCGGTTGCGGTGCTGCGACTTCTCGGAACTGGTGACGACGATGCCTGTGGGGATATGCGTGATTCGCACGGCGGAGTCTGTGGTGTTCACGTGCTGACCGCCCGCGCCGGAACTGCGCATCGTGTCGATCCGCAGGTCGTTCGGGTCGATCTGGATATCCACGTCCTCGGCCTCGGGCAGCACGGCCACCGTCGCGGCAGAGGTATGGATCCGCCCGCCCGATTCCGTTTCCGGCACGCGCTGCACCCGGTGCACGCCGGATTCGAACTTCAGCCGGGCAAAGACGCCCTCGCCCTTGATGTTGGCCACGACCTCCTTCACCCCGCCCAGCTCGGTCTCGCTGAACTCGATGATCTCAAGATTCCAGCCCCGCGCCTCGGCATAGCGTTGGTACATGCGCAGCAGATCGCCCGCGAAGAGCGCCGCCTCCTCGCCGCCCGTACCGGGCCGGATCTCGATGATGGCAGGCCGCGCATCGGCCTTGTCGCGCGGTAGCAGCGCCAGTTGCAGCCGCTCCTCAAGCGCCGGGCGTTGCTCTTCCAGCGCGTCCAGTTCCTCGGCGGCCAGATCCTTCATCTCGGGGTCGTCCAGCATCGCGCGGGCATTCCCGATCCCGTCCAACACCTCGTTATAGGCGCGGATTTCTTCGACCACCGGGCGCAGTTCGGCGTATTCCCGGCCCAGCTGCGCGATATCGCCCGTCCCGGCCGACATCTGCGCCTCGATATACTCGAACCGCTGCGTGATCTCGCGAAGTTTGTCCAAAGGCACCATCCGCGCGGTGTTGCCTATTCCTCGCGCTTGGTCAAGTCGCCAAGCCGTGCTAGCATAATCTCATGAAACGGATTTTCATCCTTCTCTTTGCCCTCGCCCCCGTGCTGGCCTCGGCACAGGGAAAAACCGTCGAGTGCTACTGCACCGACAAGTCCGGCGCCCGGGTCGAGATGGGCGAGACGATCTGCATGCAGGTCGACGGCCGCAGCTTCATGGCGCAATGCCAGATGTCGTTGAACGTGCCGATGTGGCGCAAGGTATCCGACGGCTGCCTCAGCTCATAACTGCGCCAGCCACTTGTCCAGCCGCTTGGCGTTGACGCCCATATCCGACTTGCCGAACCGCAACCGCCCGAAAAGCACGATCTGGTCGCCCTGCCGCGCAATCGTCGTGTAGTCCGGAAACCCCCACAGGGCCGAACGGGTGATGTAGGTGATCATACCCTCTTCGACCGCCCCTGCCAGAACGCGCGTCCGCGGCGTGTCGCGAATGATCGCATCGAGCCGACCGAGCGTGTCGCCCTCGTCCGGCACCACGCGCACCGCCCGGCCTTCACCGTCGCCAGGCTCCAGACCACTTGGCAGATCGTGCCAGTCCTCTGGATGAGACGGCGCAAGCCGCACGTAGACCCCAAGCGCGAACAGCGCCAGCACCAGAACGACAATGATCCGCGTGACGATATACATGTCTGCCCCCTCTATTGCCGCGTCCAGCCCCAGAGGCACAGCATCTCCATCACCACATGCGCGCCGGCGATGGCCGTGGCCCCGGTCGTGTCGAACGGCGGCGAGACCTCGACCATGTCCCCGCCCACAAGGTTGATCCCCGCGATATCGCGCAGGATCGCGGCGGCCTGCCAGCTGGCCAGCCCGCCCCAGACCGGCGTGCCCGTCCCCGGCGCAAACGCCGGGTCGAGACAGTCGATATCGAAGGTCATGTAGGTCGGCGCGTCGCCCAGCACATCCTTGATCCGCGCGGCCACGGCGGCGGGCCCCATCTCGTGCACCTCCCGCGCCGTCAGGGTCGGCACGCCCAGGTTATCCTCGTTCACCGTGCGGATCCCCACCTGGATAGAACGTGCAGGGTCCACCAGCCCTTCCTTCACCGCCTTGTAGAACATGGTGCCGTGGTCGATCCGCTCCATGTCGTCATCCGCCCAGGTGTCGGAATGCGCATCGAAATGCAGCAGGGACAGGGCCCCGTATTTCTCGGCATAGGCGCGAAGGATCGGGAACGAGATATAATGATCGCCGCCGATCGCGATGCTGGCCGCGCCGCCTTTCAGGATGCCACGGATATGCGCGGTCAGGGCGGCGGGAAACTCCGACACCTTGGCATAATCGAACGCCATATCGCCGTAATCCACGATCGCCAGCGCCTCCAGCGGGCTGTAGCCGTCCCAGTAGATGGGCGGATCGTAGGGCTGCAGGCTCGACGCCTCACGCACCGCCCGTGGCCCCAGCCGCGTGCCGGTGCGATTGGTCACGGCCTGGTCGAACGGGATGCCGGTGATGGCCACGTCCACGCCCTCCAGGTCCTTGCTGTATTTCCGCCGCAGAAAGGACGGCGCGCCGCCAAAGGCGTTCTCGAACGAAAGGCCGCGCAGGTCGTCCCGCGTGAACGCCTGGTCCACCTGTTTCTTCGCATCCTCAAGCGCCATCTTCGTTGCCTCCTTATTATCCGTTCAGCGGCTGCGCCCGCTCCACCAGCCGGGCAAAGAACGACGCGCCAACAGGCGCCACTCTGTCGTTGAAATCAAAGCCGGGATGATGCAGCGCCGGCCCCTCGCCCTGCCCCAGGAACAGGTAGGCGCCGGGCCGCGCGTTTAGCATGAAGGCGAAATCCTCTGCCCCCATCTCGCGCTGGCGGTCGGTCTTCACCATGCCCGCGCCCGACACCTCGCCCGCGACTTCGGCGGCAAAGGCCGTCTGGTCAACATGGTTCACCGTCGCCGGATAGCCTGTCTCGATCCGCAAGGCCGCCTCGACCCCGTAAGAGGCCGCCTGCCCCGCGATGATCTCTTCCAGCCGCGTGTGCACCATCTGTTGCACCTCCGGCGCAAAGGTGCGGATCGTGCCGTTCACATAGGCCGTTTCGGGCACGATATTCTCGGCGCTGCCGGTGTGGATCTGGGTCACCGACACGACCAGGTCCTGCAACGCGTGGTGGTTACGGCTGACGATGGTCTGGATCGCCTGCACCATCCCCGCCGCCGCCACGACCGGGTCGCGTGTGTGATGCGGAAAGGCGCCGTGCCCGCCCTGCCCGGTGATATCGATGTGGAACGTGTCCACCGCCGCCATGATCGGCCCCGGCGTGGTGCTGAACCGCCCTTCGGCATCCTCCGGCATGGTGTGCAGCGCGTAGACCTGTTCGATCCCGAATCGCTCCATGATGCCTTCCTCGACCATGATCCGCCCACCGCCCGGCCCCGCCTCCTCGCTGGGCTGAAAGATCAGCGCAACGCGACCTTTGAAATTGCGCGTCTCGGCCAGGTACCGCGCCGCGCCCAACAGCATCGCGGTGTGCCCGTCATGCCCGCATGCATGCATCGCGCCTGGCGTCTGCGAGGCATGGGGCACGCCGGTCGTTTCCTCTATTGGCAGCGCGTCCATGTCGGCGCGCAGCCCGATGGTCGGCCCCGCCCCCTGCCCCTCGATCACCGCCACCACGCCGGTCCGGGCAACCCCGGTCTCGATCTCGCTGACCCCGAACTCCCGCAACCGCTCCACCACGAAGGCCGCGGTCTCGAAGCAGTCAAACCCAAGTTCGGGCCGCTGGTGCAGATGCCTGCGCCATGCCGTCATGTCGTCTGCGAACCCCGCAATCCGGTTGATGATGGCCAAGCGTCTGGACTCCTCTTTGCTCTGCGGTCAGGGTCCACTCAACGCCAGAACCAAGGAGGGTGCAATGCCCGATGACCTGATCCATGATCCCAAGGGCGGGATGCCCCGGCTGCGCGCGATCATGCGGTCGCTGCGCGATCCCGACACCGGCTGCCCGTGGGACATCGAACAGGATTTCGGCACCATCGCCCCCTACACCATCGAGGAAGCTTACGAGGTCGCCGACGCCATCGAGCGCGGCCAGTGGAACGAGCTGCGCGACGAGCTTGGCGACCTGCTGTTGCAGGCCGTGTTCCACGCCCAGATCGCCGACGACAAGGGATTGTTCGATTTCGATGACGTGGCCAACGGCATCGCCGACAAGATGGTGGCCCGCCACCCGCATGTCTTTGGCGATGAAAGCCGCGACAAGTCCGCCGAACAGCAGACCCGCGACTGGGAAACCGTCAAGGCGGCCGAGCGGGCGGCCAAGGCCCAGACCGGTGTTCTGGATGGCGTCGCGGTCGGCCTGCCGGCCCTTCTGCGCGCGGTGAAGTTGCAGAAACGCGCGGCGCGGGTGGGCTTCGACTGGCCCGACGCCTCGCACGTGCTCGACAAGATCACCGAGGAAGCGCACGAGTTGCAAGAGGCCGCCGACACGCTCGGCCCGGACGAGGTCGAGGAGGAATTCGGCGATCTTCTCTTCGTCATGGCCAACCTCGCGCGGCACATGAAGGTCGACCCCGAACAGGCCCTGCGCCGCGCCAACGCCAAGTTCACCCGCCGGTTCGAACGGATCGAGGCGTTGCTGTCCGAACAGGGCAAAACGCCGCAAGAATCCGATCTGGCCGAGATGGACACGCTCTGGGACCAGGCCAAGCGCGAGGAGAAAGCCTGAGATCAGGTTGCCGTGGCACCATCCTGTTGCCGGTCAAAGCCGGCGTTTTCCTCCCGCGTTCCAGCGGCGACGATTTGGCGATAAAGGTGCCAGGTTCCATGCCCCAGAAGCGGCAGAACCACGAAAAGCCCCAGGAACGCCGGCAAAAGAGCGACAAACGTCAAAACGGCCACGATCACGGCCCAGCCCAGCATCGGGCCGGGGTTGCCGGCCACGGTCTGTATGCTGGTGATCATCGCCGTCACGAAATCAACCTCTCGGTCCAGTAAAAGCGGTAACGCGATAACCGTCATCGAATAGAGCAGCATCGCGAAGGCCGCGCCCACGGCGCCCCCGACGGCCAGCATAGTCAGGCCTTCGCGCGTCAGGTAGATATCGTAGGTCGAGGACACGTTGGTCATGGTCGAAAAGCCCAGGAACAACGCGAAGATCATGTGCGCCAGGAAGAACCAGAACAGGAACACCACGATCACCACGGCGCAGATCGAAGGCAATTGCCGATGTCGCTGGTCAAAGATGACGCCCAGGATATCGGACGCGACCAGCGGTTCACCCCGCTCCAACCGGTGACTGACCTCGTAAAACCCGACTGCGGCGAACGGCCCCACGAGCGGAAAGCCCACAGCCGCGAAAACCAGCCAGTACGTGTGTCCCGTCGCCAACGTGACCCAGATCATGAACCAGCCAATGGCCACGTAGACACCCGCGAAAAGCACCGCGTAGCCCGGCGCGCGTCGCATGTCCTGCCAGCTTCGGGCAAGGGCGCGGCTCAGCATGTCCCAGGTGACGGCTCCCATCTGCGGAACGCCCAAGGGTTGTTCGGGCTTCTCCCTCTTTGCCATGTCATCCTCCCTTGGACCGAAAGCTTACCGCCACCACCGATCCTGACAAAGCTCAATTTGACCTTCCGACGATCAAAGCGCCGGAGGGCACGTCTGCGGCCAGAGCGTTTCCCGATGGTAGGCCTCGGCCAGCTCCAGCAGGCGCGCATCGTCGCCGTGCCGCCCGATCAGTTGCAGCCCCATCGGCAGGCCCTGCGGCCCGAACCCGGCTGGCACTGCGACCGCTGGCAGACCCAGCAGGCTCGCCGGCACAACCACCTCCATCCAGCGATGATAGGTGTCCATCCCCTGCCCCGCGACCGTCTTCGGCCAGTCCAGCGTCTTGTCGAATGGCCAGACCTGTGCTGTCGGCAGCGCGATCACATCGAACCGCTCGAAAAAAGCGTCGGCGGCGCGCAGCCAGTCGGACCGCAGCACACTCGCCGCGTGCACGTCCAGCGCCGACAGCGCGCGGCCCTGCTCGATCTCCCAGATCGCCTCGGGCTTGAGATGCCCGCGCAGCGTGTCGTCTTCGTACATTGGCGACTTGTCCGACGCGATGGCCCAGCTGCGCAACGTGGTCCAGGACTGCCACAGCGCCTCGCGGGAAAACGGCGCGGCGGGGCTGTCCACGGTGCAGCCCACCCGCCCCAGCACATCCAGCGCCGCCTCGCACAGGGACAGGATACCGCCTTCGAACGGCAATGCGCCGTTCCAATCCGCCAGCCACGCCACGCGCAAGCCTGCCGCTTCGCCACGCAGCGCGCCTACCGGCGCAAACTCCGGCCCGGGCACGACGCCCGCCTGCGGCACCGACATCACGTCCAGCAATAACGCAAGGTCGCCGGGGCAGCGGGCCATCGGCCCGTTGGTCGATAGCCGATGCAGGAAGAGATCACCATCCGCCCCGCCCGGCACCCGGCCCCAACTGGGGCGCATCCCGTAGACGTTGTTCCACCCCGCCGGGTTGCGCAGGCTGCCCATCATGTCAGAGCCATCCGCAACCGACAGCATCCCCGCCGCCAGCGCCACCGCCGCGCCGCCCGACGAACCGCCACAACTGCGCGAAAGATCATAGGGGTTCGCGGTGACCCCGTGAACGGGGTTGTACGTGTGGCTGCCCAACCCGAATTCCGGCGTGTTGGTCTTGCCGATCACGATCGCGCCCGCCGCCCTCAGCAGTGCGATATGCGGGCTGTCCCCGGTGGCGATCTGCCCGGCAAAGGCGGGCGAGCCATGGCTGGTCGGCAAGCCTGCCGCGTCGGCCAGATCCTTTACCGCGAGCGGCAAACCGTGCAGCGGGCCTTTGGCCTCGGCCTTGTCCGCAGCCCGCGCCTCGTTCAACAGCGTCTCTCGGTCGCGCATCGACACGATGGCATTGAGCGGGCCATTTACGGCATCGATCCGGTCCAGTGTCGCCGCCATCAGGTCGGTCGCGCGCAACCGTCCCGCGCGGATCGCATCCACCTGATCCGCCGCGCTCAATGTCAGCGGATCACTCGTCATAGGAACAGATCGGCGGACGCGGGGTGCCGCGCTCGGTGGCGCTGATCCCCTCGACCCAGCCTGCGTCGATCGCCAGCATCAGCATGTCCATCATCGTCCAAGCGTTGACGACCTCACCGTTCGTGAGATCCGTCAGCGTCTGCCCCACCTCGACGGTGACCGGCGCGCCGTTCGCCTCGCAGGTCACGCGGCTCGCATTATCGCGCACCAGCGTGTCGAAATGCTCCAGCATCAGCGCCTGGCTGCGCCGGATGTCGTCGATCCTTGGCACATCCGCACACTCGCCCGTCAGAACTTGAAACCCCATCGGCGTGCGCAGCGGATCGTCGGAGAAAAAGCTGACCTGGCCCGAGCGGACGCCCTCGGCAAGAACCTCGAGATACACGACCGCCGCCGCGTCGCGGGTCAAGCCGTCCTGCTCCATGAGATCCTGCTGCATCTCCTCGCTCGCGACAAAACAGCCGTATTCCTCGAACTCCGCATAGGCATCGACGGCGCTGATACTCCGCGCAACGACGGGCGCGGTGATGTCGTAAGCGCTGTCGATTTCCGGCGGACGGATGGTGCACAGCTCCGGTCCCAGCACGATCCACTCGCCCTGCTGCTTCGCCTGTCCGGTGTCCAATGCCGTTTCGGCATAGGCCATCAATTCGTCGCGCAATTCCCGTGGTAAACCGTCATCGGCCATGACTTCCGACGGTCCAACCACGCAGCCATGGTCTGCCAATACCTCACCCAGAGTGTCTTCCTGCGCGCGCAAGCCGCCCGCGGCCAGCGTCAGTACGACGCTCGCTGCGGCCAGAGCGCTAGACATCCTCGCCCTGCGCCTCGGCGCGGGACTTGCCCGACACGTCCAGCGCCAGCGTGGCGGCCATGAATGGGTCCAGGTCCCCGTCCAGCACGCCCTTGGTGTCGCTGGTCTCGTGCCCGGTGCGCAGGTCCTTCACCATCTGGTAGGGTTGCAGCACGTAAGACCGGATCTGGTTGCCCCAGCCGGCATCGCCCTTGGCCTCGTGCGCGGCGTTGATATCGGCATTCCGCTTGTCCAGCTCCAGCTGGTACAGCCGCGATTTCAGCGCCTTCATGGCGATATCGCGGTTCTGGTGCTGCGATTTTTCCGAACTGGTCACGACAATCCCCGTGGGATGGTGCGTGATCCGCACCGCCGAGTCGGTCTTGTTCACGTGCTGACCGCCCGCGCCGGAACTGCGATAGGTGTCGATGCGGATATCGCTGGGATTGACCTCGATCTCGATATTGTCGTCGACCACCGGGTAAACCCAGACAGAGCTGAACGACGTGTGCCGCTTGGCTGCCGAATCGTAAGGCGAAATGCGCACCAACCGGTGCACGCCCGATTCGGATTTCAGCCAGCCATAAGCGTTGTGCCCGCTGATCTTGTAGGCCGCCGATTTGATCCCCGCCTCGTCGCCCGGTGTCTCGGACTGCAGCTCAACGCTGTAGCCATGCTGCTCGGCCCAGCGGACATACATCCGCGCCAGCATGTTGGCCCAGTCGCAGCTTTCCGTGCCGCCCGCGCCCGCGTTGATTTCCAGGAAGGTGTCGTTGCTGTCGGCCTCGCCGTTCAGCAGCGCCTCCAGCTCCTTCGCCGCCGCCCTCTTGGCCAGACGCCGCAGCGCCTCCTCGGCCTCGGACACGACCTCGTCGTCCTCTTCCATCTCGCCCAGCTCGATCAGGCCGGTCTGGTCTTCCAGCTCCGCCTTGATGGAATCATGCGTTTCGATGGCATCGACCAGCGCCTGCCGCTCACGCATCAACGCCTGCGCCTTTGTCGGGTCGTCCCACAGGTTGGGGTCCTCGACGCGGGCGTTGAACTCTTCCAGCCGGTGCTGCGCGGTCTCCCACGCCATCCGCTGACGCAACAGCTCCAGCGAAGTTTCGATCTCGGAAACAAGTGTCTGTATCTCGGCGCGCATTTGGGCGGTGTCCTTGGTCTGCTCAGGGCTTGGTGATATCAAGGCCCTTCGCCGCGGACAAGATCACGCGCACCTGTGCGAAGCAGCCGGCCGGCCCGTCAGTACAGGCCGCCCGAGCTCATGTTGCCAAAGCTGGATTTCTGCCCGACCTGCGCCTTGTCGCCGGTCGACGTGGTAACCTCGCGCACCTGCTCGGTCTCTCCCGCCTGGAACAGGTCGAAATCGCCGCCCATCGCGTAACCGCCATCGAAGGTGATCCCGAAAAGCGGGTCTTCGCCCTCGCGGAAACATTCTGACACCACGTTGGCGCCGGATGCGCCCTCGGGCAGACGCGAGCCGGAATACCGGTCGATGTTGATAAAGTCACAGCCCTCGGGCACCTTGAAGTTGGAGCCGCCGTATTTCTCGATCGCCTTCTCCATGAACGCCTGGAAGACCGGGCCGCACATCGACGACCCGTAAGCGCCCCGCCCCATGCCGCGCGGCTGGTCATAACCGATGTAACAGCCCGCCGCGATGGTGGATGAAAAGCCCACGAACCACACATCGCGCGCATCGTTGGTGGTGCCAGTCTTGCCGGCGATCGGCACAGGCAGGTTGATCGCACCGCGGGCCGTGCCCCGGTCAACCACACCCTTCATCATCGAGGTCAGCTGATAGGCCGTCACCGGATCCATCACGCGTTCACGATCGGACACGATCCGCGGGCCGCGCGACCGCGGGATACCCGGATCGTTGCAATCGGTGCAATCGCGCGTGTCGTGACGGTAAACAGTGCGGCCATAGCGGTCCTGCACCCGGTCCACCAGCGTCGGCTGGACCCGCTCACCGCCATTGGCGAACATCGAATAGGCCGCCACCATTTTATACAGCGTGGTCTCCTCCGACCCCAACGCGTTTGCCAGGAACGGTTTCATGTTGTCATAGACACCGAATTTCTCGGCATAGCGCGCCACCGTCTCCATGCCGACCTCTTCGGCCAGGCGGACCGTCATCAGGTTCCGCGACTGCTCGATCCCCGTCCTCAGCGGTGTCGGTCCGTAGAACTTGTTCGACGAGTTTTTGGGCCGCCACAGACCCTGCGGCGTGTTGATCTCGATCGGGGCGTCCACGACGATCGTCGCGGGCGTATAGCCGCTATCCAGCGCGGAGGCGTAGACGAAGGGCTTGAAGCTCGATCCGGGCTGGCGCTTGGCCTGCGTGGCGCGGTTGAAGACCGAGTGCTGATAGGAAAACCCGCCCTGCATCGCCAGCACGCGGCCGGTGTTGACGTCCATCGCAACGAACCCGCCTTGCACCTGCGGCACCTGCCGCAGCGTCCAGCGTATAAAGCTGCCATCGCTGTCGGCTGTCATGCGCCGCACATGGACGATCTCGCCCCGCTCGAAGGTTTGCTGGAAGTTGCCGGGCAACCAGGCGATATCGTCGCGCGGAACCACGTGGGGCTCGGCCTCGGTCTCCTCGACCCCTTCGATGCCCAGACGCATCTGCTGGTCCCCGATCTCCAGGATCACGGCGGGGTACCATGTCCCGTCAAGTTCGATGTCGCGCGCGACCCGCGTGTCGGCCAGCGCCGCGCGCCATGCCTCTTCGCTTTCCAGCGCCTCGGCGGGCAGGGTCTTGCCCGTCCCGCGCCACCGGCCCGTGCCGCGGTCATAGGTTTCCAGCTGTTCGCGCAGGGCCTCCGCCGCGATGTTCTGCAATTCGCGGTCGATCGTGGCCCGCACGGCCAGCCCGCCGGAAAAGAACTCGCCTTCGCCGAAATCCTGGCTCAGTTGGCGGCGGATCTCGTCGGTGAAATAATCGCGCGGCGGCAGCTGGGCGGAAAACGGTTCGAAATCGCCGTTCTGAACCGACTTGAGCGGCATCGCCACCTCGGTCTCGTAACTCGCCTCGTCGATGTACCCGTTCTCGTACATCTCCTTCAGAACGAAGTTGCGCCGCGACATCAGCCGCTCTGCTTCGCGCACCGGATGATAATCCGACGGCGCCTTTGGCATCGACGCCAGGAACGCCGCCTCGTGCGGGGCCAGTTCCCGCAGGGGCTTGTTGAAATAGGTCTGCGCCGCCGCCGTCACGCCATAGGAATTCTGACCGAGGAAGATCTCGTTCATGTAAAGCTCGAGGATGTCTTCCTTGCTCAGCGTCTCCTCGATCCGCGTGGCCAGGATGATCTCCTTGATCTTGCGCTCGATGCGCCGGTCGCCGGACAACAGGAAGTTCTTCATCACCTGCTGGGTGATGGTGGACGCGCCGCGTACGTTCTGCCCGCGCGACCGCACCGCCTCGACCACCGCCGCGGCGATCCCGCGCGCGTCATAGCCACCATGGTTGTAGAAATTCTTGTCCTCGGCCGAGATGAACGCCTGCTTCACGAGGTCGGG
Source organism: Roseovarius sp. SK2 (assembly GCF_028807495.1). Taxonomy (NCBI): domain Bacteria; kingdom Pseudomonadati; phylum Pseudomonadota; class Alphaproteobacteria; order Rhodobacterales; family Roseobacteraceae; genus Roseovarius; species Roseovarius sp. SK2. Next base: position 112,370 of record NZ_JARAMK010000011.1, on the reverse strand, counting down.
AATATCCTCCGCCGGGGTGAACAGCCGCCGCTCGCGGCTGAACTCGTCGATGATGCGCCCCTCGCCCGAATAGATCCGGCTGATCGTCGGGGGGGTGTAATTGGCCAGGCTTTCGTGGCTGGGAAGGTCCTTGCCATAGATATGAAACACCGCGCCGATCGACAGCGCGATCACCACGACAACAAGCGTCACGAGGCTGAAGATGGTGCCAAGGAAAGTGGTGATGGGTCTCAACAAGACAAAGGTCCTTTCAAAGTCGCCCTCATATAGTCGTCGCCGCAAAGCGCGTCAAAACACATTCCCGCGTGGGACGACCATAAGCGCCTCATTGCCGCACCAGTTCGGCATTGGCGGCGTCGGCCATTCTCCAGGCGACGACCGCGTCGCTGACCGCCTGTGCCATCCGGTCCCGCCAGGCCTTGTCGGCGATATTCGCCCGGTCACGGTCGGAACTGAGAAAACCCACCTCCAGCAGCACCGACGGGATATCCGGCGACTTCAGCACCGAAAATCCCGCCATCCTCATGGGCCGCGAATTCAAGGGCAGGCCGTTCTCGCGAATGCCCAGTTGGATCGCCTTGGCAAGCTGGCCTGCACGGGGCTGTGTTTCCAACCGGGCCAGGTCCATCAGCACGTCGGCGACCGTGTCATCCGAGCCGGTCAGGTCGATCCCGGCCAGCAGGTCGGCCCGGTCATGCCGTTCGGCCAGCGCCTCGGAGGCCTTGTCGGACGCGCTGTCGGACAGGGTATAGACGGTCGCACCATGCGCCCGCCCCTCGCTCAGCGCATCGGCATGAAGCGACAGGAACAAATCCGCGCGGACCTGGTGCGCGATGGCCACGCGCCGTTCCAGCGAGACGAAGCTGTCATCCTCGCGCGTCAGAACCACCCGGATGTCGGCGTCGCGCACCAGCACATCTTTCATTTCCCGCGCCAGCGCCAACATCAGATCCTTTTCCGCCAGACCATCCTTTTCGGCCCCCGGATCGATCCCGCCATGGCCCGGGTCGATCACCACGGTAAAGGGTTTGTCCGCATCCTTTTCCATGCGATCCAGACCAGAGGCCTTGCGCAAATCCCAACCCGGCAGGTCTGGCGCTCCAGCGGCTGCGGCGAACGTCTCTGGTGACGTCTCCTCCAGTTCGATCACAAGCTGCGCCGTGCCGGCTTCCGCATCCAACGCCATATCCGCGGCCTCGATGCCAAACGGCCCCGTCAGCGCGACCACCATGCGGGACCAGCCGGGCTGAAACGACCCCACGCGCACCTCGCGCGCACGCTCCGCCATGTCCAAAAGCGTACCGTCCACGCCGCGCCAGTCCACTTCGCGGAAGTCGACCACCAGCCGTTCCGGCGCGTCCAGCGTGAACACGCGCCACGGCACGCCCTGGCTCAGCGCCAGTTCCAGAACCAGCCCCTGCCGCGTGTCCGACAGGCGCGATCCCTCCATGTCGACACGCGCCAGCCCGCCAAAGGACTGCGCGTTCGCACCCATTGCCCAAAGGCACATCATCAAAGCCAGAAACACCCGGATCATACTGCTCAGCCGCTTTCATCGGTCTTGTTGAACCACACCTTACACCAGCCCCGGCGATTCCCACAGCCCGCTTTTTCGCTGCTCTGACGGTACGTCCGGTCCCAAACGGCATCCACGCCATTCATCACGATAAGGGGATCGGACCTATAACGCCTTGACCTCTTCGCTCTGAAACCCGACACATGCCACGTCTTACGTACAGGAGAGCCCCGGATGATCCGCCGCCTTGTCTCAGCGACCGCCCTGACCTTGAGTTGCGCCCTGCCCGTCAGCGCGCTCGACCTCGAGTCCATGTCCGACGCCGAACGCGAAGCCTTTCGCGAGGAAATTCGCGCCTACCTTCTGGAAAATCCGGAAGTGATCATGGAGGCCGTCTCGGTCCTGGAACAGCGCGAGGCCGAGGCGCAGGCGCAGAACGATCAGGACCTTGTCGCGGAAAACGCGGACGCGCTCTTCAACGACGACAGTTCCTGGGTCGGCGGCAATCCCGAGGGCGACATCACCCTGGTCGAGTTCATCGACTACCGTTGCGGCTACTGCAAACGCGCCCACCCCGAGGTGACCAACCTGCTGGAAGAAGACGGCAACATCCGCTTCGTGCTGAAGGAGTTTCCCATTCTTGGCGAACAGTCGGTGACCGCCTCGCGCTTTGCCATCGCAACCCGGCAGGTGGCCGGGGATGAGGCCTATCATTCCGTCAGCGAGGCACTGATTGCCTATTCCGGTGATATCACCGAACCGGCACTGCGCCGGATCGCCGAACCGCTCGGCCTTCCGTTCGACGAAATCATCGCGGAAATGGGAAGCGACGCCGTCTCCGAGGTGATCGAGACCAACCACGCACTTGGCCGCGCCCTTCAGATTTCCGGCACGCCGTCCTTCGTGATGGAAAACCAGATGCTGCGCGGCTATGTCCCGCAAGCCGAGATGGAATTGATCGCAGAGGATATCCGCAACGGCGGGTGACCGCGCGAAGAACCATCTGCAAGCCGCTGCAATATATACTTATTCCGCAGCTTGCGGCTCTTCCGCTCCCTCGGCCTCCAACGCGGCGGCCTTCTTTTCGACCTCTTCGACGATATGCTCGATCATCTGGTCATTCGACATCTTGTGGCTGGCCTTGCCGGCCAGGTAGACCATGCCGCTGCCCGCGCCGCCGCCGGTAAAGCCGACATCGGTCATCAGCGCCTCGCCCGGCCCGTTGACCACGCATCCGATGATACTCAGGCTCATCGGCGTCTTGATGTGCTCCAGCCGTTGTTCCAGCGTTTCGACCGTCTTGATCACGTCAAAGCCCTGCCGCGCGCAGCTGGGGCAGGAAATGATGTTGACCCCGCGATGCCGCAGGCCCAGCGACTTCAGGATCTCGTAGCCGACCTTGACCTCTTCGACCGGATCGGCCGATAGGCTGACCCGGATCGTGTCGCCAATGCCCATCCACAGCAGGTTGCCAAGACCGATCGCGCTCTTGATCGTGCCCGAGGTCAGCCCCCCCGCCTCGGTGATCCCGAGGTGGATCGGCGCGTCGGTCGCCTCCGCCAGCGCCTGGTAGGCGGCGGCAGCCATGAACACGTCCGACGCCTTGCAGCTGATCTTGAACTCGTGAAAATCGTTGTCTTCCAGAACCTTGATATGGTCCAGCCCCGATTCCACCATCGCCTCGGGCGTGGGCTCGCCATACTTGTCCAACAGGTGCTTTTCCAGCGACCCGGCATTCACGCCGATGCGCATGGAACAGCCGTGGTCGCGCGCCGCCTTGATCACTTCGCGCACACGGTCCTGACTGCCGATATTGCCGGGGTTGATCCGCAGGCAGGCCGCACCCGCCTCGGCCGCCTCGATGCCGCGGCGATAGTGAAAGTGGATGTCCGCCACGATCGGCACCGGGCTTTCGCGGACGATTTCCTTCAAAGCCCTCGAGCTGTCCTCATCCGGCACCGAGATACGCACGATGTCGGCACCGGCATCCGCGGCGGCCTGAACCTGCGCGATGGTGCCCGGGATGTCCGTCGTGGCGGTATTGGTCATCGTCTGCACGCTGATCGGCGCATCGCCCCCGACGGGGACATCGCCCACCATGATCCGGCGGCTTGTGCGACGGTAAATGTTACGCCATGGACGAATGTGGTTCAGGGACATCTTTGCGCCTTCAGCCAAGTGTGCTTTTCACGCCGAACGTAAGCAGGCCGATCGTGGATGACAATGCGGTCGCCAAGATTTGCCGCCCCTGCGCGATCAATCCTGGATCGGCGTCTCGGCGCGGGCCTCAAGCTCGGCGACGTAACGCGACAGGTCCTGGTCCGCCTCCAGGTTTGCAACAGGCAAGGCATCTGCGAGCATCTGGGAATCGAGCGGAAGACCGGATGTGACCTGCCCGCGTTGCCCGGCCGGGCCGTGATGCACGCCGTTGACCGCGAAATATATGGCACCGCTTTCGCCGATCCGGATCGTCGGCGCGTCTTCCATCACAGGCACATCCCACGTGTCGCCCGCATTCATGATCGTTTCGTAGATCACGCTGCCGTCCGGGGCCTGCACGCGCACCCAGGCGGGGCGCACGGCAACCATCTTCACGCCCGCCGGTTGTTCGGCCAGGACCTGCGGGCTTTGACGCGGCTGGTTCTGAGGCTGAGGCTCCTGAACTTCGGTGACCTGGGTCGCGCCCGCCGTTGCCGAGGCATAGTCGGGCGATGTCCGGTCCGCTTCCGGCAGGTCGCCGCTGAACGCGCCCATTTCGGCCGGGTTGAGAGTCGAGATCGGCGCATCACGCGCGATCATGACCGGAACCTCAAGCGCCTCGGGACGGTACAGCCGATCCAGCCGCTCGTCCCGCGGGGCGTTGAACACCGATGCGGTCGTTGCAGGGTCATTCTCCTGCGTCTCGCCACTGTTGTCCGCAGCCGCGACACCGGCCCCGTCGAGCGGGTCAAGGTCGCTCAGAACCGCGGGCGTATTTTCCACCGGCGCGAACTGGACGCGCTGCACTTCGTTCAGAATGCTCCATCCGCCATATCCCAGCCCACCGATCAGCAGGGCCAGAACCATGACCGAACCGATCGCACCGGGCTCGATCCGCGCCAGAAACGATTCCGTGGCCGGCACGAAGGGTGTCTTGGGCAGGGCGATGGGGTCTTCCTTGCGCGGCTGCCGGCGCAGCGGCCCTGCATCCGGGCGGCGGATACTGCTGGCCTCGGCAGACATGCCGTGCGCAATGGAAAAGCCGCTTTCCGCGCAGAAGCCCGCAAAGGCCCTGTCGGGATCCATGTTCAGGTAACGAGCGTAGGACCGGACGTACCCGGGGATGAACCCCGGCGTGTCGAAAGCGTCCGGATCACAATTCTCGATCGCCGCGATATACGAGGCCTTGATGCGAAGCTCGCGCTCCACGTCGAGAAGGGATTTACCGATGGTCGCGCGTTCGCCGCGCATGAGGTCGCCAAGACGAAGCTCGAAGGCGTCGAAGCCGCGCGGCTCACCCCCGGTCTCGTCCGTACTCCGCTTGGATCGGAACCCTATCATCAGGTTCTGCCCTCTAACTTCGTGCCTGTGTTTGTCCCGCCGCGCGAAAACCCTATTCCGGGTCTGTCCGATTCGCACGATGCCCTTCTTGTTTACGCTGTATTATCACAGCACAAGAAACAATGCACCTGTGACGACATTATGCTGACATTTCGGCACGATTCAGCGCGCAATGGCTCCAAAGCTCATCCATCGCGTTAACGAGGTGGTCCATCTCGTTCGGACCATGCACGGGCGACGGCGTGAACCGCAAACGTTCCGTGCCACGCGGCACGGTCGGGAAGTTGATTGGCTGGACATAAATGCCGTAACCGTCCAACAGCATGTCCGACAGTTGCTTGGTGTGGACCGGATCCCCGACGATCACCGGAACGATATGGGTGCCGTGGTCGATGATCGGCATCCCCAGCCCTTTCAGGCGCAGCTTCAGGATCTTCGCCTGCGTCTGGTGTTGCTCGCGCAGATCCTGGTCACGCTTCAGATGCGCGACGGACGCCGCTGCTCCTGCGGCCACGGCCGGCGGAAGCGATGTCGTGAAGATGAAGCCCGGCGCATAAGACCTTATGGCGTCACACATTTTGTCACTTGCGGCAATGTAGCCGCCCATCACGCCAAAGGCCTTGGCCAGCGTGCCGTTGATGATGTCGATCCGGTGCATCAGCCAGTCACGCTCGGCCACGCCGCCGCCACGCGGGCCATACATACCAACCGCGTGTACCTCGTCGAGGTAGGTCAGCGCACCGAACTCGTCGGCGATGTCGCAGATCTCGGCGATGGGGCCGAAATCGCCGTCCATCGAATAGATCGACTCGAAGGCGATCATCTTCGGCACATCGGGGTCGTCCGCCGCCATCATCTCGCGCAGGTGGTCCAGGTCGTTATGCCGGAAGATCCGCTTGTCGCCGCCATTGCGGCGGATGCCCTCGATCATCGAGGCGTGGTTCAGCGAATCCGAATAGATGATCAGCCCGGGGAACAGCTTGGGCAGCGTCGACAGCGTCGCGTCATTCGCGATATATGCCGACGTAAAAAGCAGCGCTGCCTCTTTTCCGTGCAGATCTGCAAGCTCCGCTTCCAGCCGCTTGTGATAGACCGTCGTGCCCGAGATGTTGCGCGTGCCGCCCGATCCCGCGCCGGTGGCGTCCAGCGCTTCGTGCATCGCCTCCAGCACGACAGGATGCTGACCCATGCCGAGATAATCGTTGCCGCACCACACGGTAATGGGCTGCTCGACCCCGTCGGGCCGCTTCCACACCGCGTGCGGGAACTGGCCGTTCGTCCGTTCGATATCGATGAAGGTGCGGTAACGCCCTTCCTCGTGAAGACGGCTCAATGCGGCGTCGAGCTTGGCAGTGTAATCCACGCGGATCCCCTCCTGGCAGTCTGACGAGAGCGCGGCGCGGAGGCGTCCAGCTTCGCCTTTGATGCGCCGGATATAAGTTTAAGCCATCCCGCGCAACAGGTTACAAATTGCCACGCCCCTGCCCGACTGGCAACAGCGGCCCGGCCCCTCCTTTGGTCGCAATGGCACGGCCCCGCCCCGATCCCACTGGACAGTGCGGCGCGCGGTGGTAGGGTCCGCGCAACAACCCCTTCAGACCGGAGCCCGCGCATGTCCCTCGACGCCATTCTCACCCGTATCGACGCTCAAATGCCCGACGCGATGGACCGCCTGAAGGAACTTCTGCGCATCCCCTCCATTTCCACCGACCCTGCCTTCAAGCAACCCACCGAAGACGCTGCCGACTGGCTGGTTGCCGACCTGCAAAGCCTTGGCGTCAAGGCCGAGAAGCGCCCCACCACCGGCCACCCGATGGTCGTGGGCCACGTCGACGGGCCTTCGGACGGCACCGGCCCGCACCTCTTGTTCTACGGCCATTACGACGTCCAGCCCGTCGACCCGCTCGACTTGTGGAAGACCGATCCCTTCGATCCACAAATTCAGGACACCGATGCAGGCCAGGTCATCCGCGGCCGCGGCGCCTCCGACGACAAGGGCCAGCTCATGACCTTTGTCGAGGCCTGCCGCGCCTACAAGCACGTCACCGGCGAACTGCCCTGCCGCATCACTTTCTTCTTCGAGGGCGAAGAGGAATCGGGCTCGCCGTCCCTCATCCCCTTCATGAAAGAGAACGCCCAAGAGCTTCAGGCAGACCTCGCCCTGATCTGCGACACCTCGATGGTCGCCCCCGGCGTGCCCTCCATCGCCTCGCAACTGCGCGGCATGATGAAGGACGAGTTCACCATCCACGGCCCCCGCATCGACCTGCATTCGGGCCATTACGGCGGCCCGGCCCTGAACCCGCTCAAGGAAATCTCGCACATCATCGCCTCCTTCCACGACGACACCGGCCGCGTCGCCGTCGACGGCTTCTATGACGGCGTGCGCGAGGTCCCGGCAGAGCTTTTGCGCCAATGGGAAGGCTGCGGCTTCGATGAAGAGGAATACCTGTCCTCGGTCGGCTTCACCCGTCCCCATGGCGAGGAAGGCTACAGCACGCTCGTCCAGCAATGGGCCCGGCCCACGCTGGAAATCAACGGCCTCTGGGGTGGCTACCAGGGTGCGGGCACCAAGACGGTCATCCCCGCCGAGGCACATTGCAAGCTGACCTGCCGGCTGGTCGACGACATGGACCCCGACGCGCTGCGCGTGAACATCCGCAAACATGTCGAGGACCGCCTGTCACCCGACGCCCGCGTCACCTGGAACGACGACCTCGACGGCTCACCTGCGGCGGTGATGAACATCGACCGCCCCGAATTCGAGGCCGCCCGCCAGGCGCTGTCCGATGAATGGGACCGCGAGGCCGTGTTCGTCGGCATGGGCGGCTCGATCCCCATCGCGGGCTTTTTCAAGGACATCCTGTCGCTCGATTCCATGCTGATCGGTTTCGCCCAGGAAGACGACGCCATCCATTCGCCCAACGAGAAATACAACGTCGAAAGCTTTCACAAGGGCATCCGCAGTTGGGCGCGCGTGCTCGACCGGCTGTCGCGCTAGACCATGCCCATCCCCGGCTTTCGCCACGCGACCGCGCAGGTCAACGGCATAGACATCGTCTACAGCATCGGCGGCTCCGGCCCGCCGCTGCTGCTGTTGCACGGCTTCCCGCAGACCCGCGCGCTCTGGGCCCGCGTGGCCCCGGCGCTGGCGGAAACCCACACCGTGGTCTGCCCCGACCTGCGCGGCTACGGCGACAGCGCGAAGCCGCAGGATGTCGCCGCCTGCAGCTTTCGCGAGATGGCGCGCGATCAAGTTGCGCTGATGTCCAGCCTCGGACATGCGCAGTTCGCGGTGGCCGGGCATGACCGGGGCGGCCGCGTGACGCACCGACTGGCTCTCGATGCGCCCCAGGCCGTCACCGCTGCCTGCCTGATGGATATCGTCCCCACCCACACGCTCTTGACGGAATTGCGGATGGACGTGGCGCAGGCCTATTACCACTGGTTCTTCCTGGCCCAGCCCGGTGCCCTTATAGAGGACATGATTGCCGCCGACCCGGACGCCTATTTCCACTCCTGCCTCACTGGCTGGGGTGCTGCCGACCTGTCGGATTTCGATCCCGATCAGCTGACCGCCTATCGCGACAGCTGGCGCAGGCGCGACACGATCCGGGGCATGTGCAACGATTACCGCGCCGCCATTGCCCATGACGTGCATGACGATGCCGATGATCTGGGGGCCCGCATCACCTGCCCCACACTGATTCTCTATGGTGCGAGCGGCGCCATGGCCCGCGCCTATGACGTGCCGGCCACCTGGGCCTCGAAATGCACCGACATCCGGGCGGACACCATACCGGGCGGGCACTTTTTCATCGACACCGCGCCCGACGCGACCATTGCGGCGCTACGCAATTTCTTTCTTTGAATTCAAGAGGGATACGTGGCGCGGTTGACGGGGCTCGAACCCGCGACCTCCGGCGTGACAGGCCGGCACTCTAACCAACTGAGCTACAACCGCGCAAAGGTCGTATTATTCTGCAGCAGTGGCGCGGTTGACGGGGCTCGAACCCGCGACCTCCGGCGTGACAGGCCGGCACTCTAACCAACTGAGCTACAACCGCCCGCTGCAAGCCCGGAACCGTGCCCGAGCGTGAGGTGCTGTTTAGGCGGCACGCCGCGCCTCGTCAAGCGGTCACCGCGCCAAAGCTACAGGTTTTTCCGGGGCGCTGCCGGCAAGGCTTTCATCCGTTTATGTGACGCTGCGTCAGTTCCGGGAAACAGTGTTTTTCCCCGATTCCCGCACAGGTAGAGCGGTGAAAGGGTCTAAGATCCTTTACTGGTGCAAGGTCAATCGCTATTTGACGAGAATGCGAGCGACCTCTTATATGTGACTACTGATCCGTAAAACAGGATTTTGCCCCGTGCTGGATTTTCATGACCGACTGAAAACATACATCAAAGGTTCGTCTTACGATTACAAAGGCCTGTCGCTCGAGATCGGTCAGGGTGAACGCTACATATCCAACCTCCTGTCATCGAAAAGTGACCCGGGTTACTCCAGCGTCGTCAAAATCTGCTCGGCCCTCGGGATCACGCCGAACCAGATCGCGGGCCTCAACGACCAGATCACTCTGGCCGGCGGCGAGATCGACAACCGTATCGTCACCGCTCAGGCCGAACGCATCCTGACCTCCGTCACCCGCGAGGCGCACCGCAAGCTGTCCCAGCGTGGCGCGCGGCCCTTGCTTGACGATGTCCTGACCTGGTGGCACCAGCAAGGCGGCGTCCTGACCAATTTCGACACGCTCAGCGAACATGTCGATCTCTACCTTGCGCCCGACGAACACTCCCGCCTGCCCGAGCCCTACAAGATCGGCCACCAGAGCCTTGCCGCCCAGAGCTTCGGCATCCAGACGGCCGAGCACCTGCGCTATCTCTTCACCACCTTCGACGACAATCTCTGCGAAAGCGTCCGGCTGGCCCATGTCGAGGCGACGCGCGGCGAACCCAAGCTGACGATCGAGGAGATCGACGTGATGCTGCCCGGCCACAGCTTTCCGCTGCGGTTCACTTACAAGCGCCTGCTGCTGCCGGTGCGTGACGGACAGGGCAACAAGTTCGTGCTGAACTATTCACAAGCTCTCGAGTGAGCCGGCGTAATACGACATCATGTGGGCAAGATGCTCGGATGACAGCGCCACGAGCCATTCGCTGTCGGCCCGTCCCGGCGGCGCCGGGTCGGCCCATTTCGCAACGCCGGGAAGCTGCACGGTAAAACCGTATGTCGTGGCGAACCCTGCCATGACGTCCCGGTCCCGCATCATCGCGTAGGTCCAGTCGATCGGCCACTTGGTGGCGATGCAGCAATGCAAAAGCAACATCATCTGCCGCAGCCGCTGCCGTGATCCGCGCTGCCCCGGCGCCACGAACAGCTCACCGATATAGGCCATGCGTCCGTGAAACCCCGGCGGCAGCGCCGTGGTGAACTGAAGCAACGTGTCGCCGGAGGGATGGGGATAATGCCGGCGCATGGTGCGGCGCATGTAGTCTCCCATGCTTTCGCGACCGACATCGTCGTACCGCGTGGCGACCGCTGCGACGAATGTCTCGCCTTCCCAAAGCACCAGCCAGAAGCCCGAGTTTTCGGTGAAGTCGTTGTAATGGGACGACAGCTTCGCGGTCACGCTGGTTTTTCCGTGCGTGCGCACCAGCTGCTCCATCTCTTCGAAGTCGGAAACCGTCTCAATGCGATAGCCGTTGCGGCCAAGCCCGGCGACACAGGCGCCACCGACTTTGATGACATCAAGTGAATTCAGCATCTGGCTTTGTTTCCCCGCGCCAACCTACATCCCCGCGTCGGGTTCGTTCCCGGCTGCCAGACATGGTTAACAGCCCGGAATGCAGGTTAAAATGACTCCGATCCTCAAAAACGGTATGTTTCTGTCAAAGAAACAGTTGTCCCGGATCAAGAAAAAGCGCGAAAGCAAGGAGGAATGGTGGGCGGTGAGGGACTCGAACCCCCGGCATCTTCGGTGTAAACGAAGCGCTCTACCAACTGAGCTAACCGCCCCTCGCCGGCATCCTCTAGCAACACCTTCAACGCCTTGCAAGACGCATCAGCGCCCGCGACACGGCATTCTGCAGCAGGTCCCGACCTGCCGCGACCTCAAACATAACTTTTACGCAACATCTCTGGTCAATCGCGTCGTGTTTGCCTGAAAAGGTATCCGGATCGCGACAATCAGGAATAGTGTCTCGAACAGACGAAAGACAACCGGCCCCCAAGCATGGCAACACCCCTTCTGGCCGCCGCCGTTCCCGCGGCATTGTTCCTTTCCCTGGCCTTGCTTCCCTATGGACGCAAGGCGCTGACGGCCGCGCTGTTGTCGGCCGGCGTCTTGGTATGTCTTTGGCTTGTGCATTACCTTGACCTTCTGGGGTACCGCGCGCGCGGCGGGGACACGGCCCAGATCAGGGCCTTCCTCATGCTCCTGGCGCTTAGCCTCGCGTGGTTCCTCGCAACGTCGCTACAGGTCTTGCGCCGCAGCTTCCCCCCGCACTGGCCGGGATGGAGCTGGCCAGCCGTGGTGCTTGTGACGCTACTGGTTATCGGCTTCGGCGTCTGGCGTATGATAACGCTCTGACGCTGCGGTTTTCCGGGCGGAAGATGGTGGGCGATAGAAGATTCGAACTTCTGACATCTTCGATGTGAACGAAGCGCTCTACCACTGAGCTAATCGCCCGCCGGAGCCGCTGTTTAGCGCCCCTTTCGCAACGGTGCAATAGCAAAGCTGCACGGAAATCCGGTCGGCAATCGACTTCTCGCCACGTCGGCTTACGCCTCCCGTAGCGTCAGGTTCCGTCAGCCGGGCTGTCCGATTTGGCCTGACGGATCTTGGCGACCGTGACGCGCGCGTTGCCAACATCTTTCTGCCGGTTGATCTTGACCTTGCCGAATGGCTTGAGGTTCAGTTCCCGCCCCTCCGCGAGCGCCTCGCCCAGAACCTCGAGCATGGCCTCGACCACCGGCTTGACCTTGTTCTTGTTCAGATCGGCCCGCTCTGCCACCAATTGGAAGAGTTCCTGCTTCTTGAGTTCGGTCGACAGGATATCGGCACCGGAGGTTTCGGTAACCACTTCCAGCTCCGGTTTGGCCGCGGGGCCCGTTTCCTTCGTGGACGCTCCGGATTTAGTGCTGGCTGTACTGCGCGATGCCATTTTTGGGCCTCTTTCAGTGAAGTTTTGCAACACGATACCTGAAAATGCGGCGATTGCTACCGCCGAGTTGACCTTTGTTCGGCTTCGACGCATAAGATTCGGTCATCTCAAATTCGGGGATTGCAAAGTGAAAAAAATCATTGCCGCAGCCGCCTTCGCATCGCTTGTCCTGATCGAACCCGCCGTCGCCGGAAACCTCTCGGACCCCGTTCTCGATCAGCAGATCGTCATGGACGCCGCTGTCGAGGATTCCACGGCCAAAATCGATATCCTGATGATAACGCTGATCTACGTGTTCACCATGGCGATCGCCGGCGGCGCTTTCTAAGCCGCACCTCAGCGAACGAAAACAACCGGATTGACGGCGCGCGGCTTGCAGCCCGCGCCCCCCCATGTCGGCGACCGCATCGCGCGCGCCATCACTCGGGTTTGGATACCGGCCCGTCTATCCAGTCGCGCGTCCATCCTCATCCCAATCCGGCCAGTCAGGAAAGCGAAGTCGCTCTGCGTCGTCCAACCTCGACAAGTGTAACGCCCAGTTCCCGAGGTTGTCGCTCAATCTCTCTTCGAGCGTTTCCCGATCTTCGTAGCTGTAACCATGCCCCTGCACGCCATACGAGATGAAGGGCGGCAGGACCGCGAAACCCATGTAGTGCATCGAGTATTGAACGGGCCATAACATGGTCTCGAAATCGCCGCCCCGGCTTTTCGGGCCAAAGGCGGCGCAGGGCGCGCCTGTGGTCACCGAAACGAGAGCGCGCCGCCCTTTGAAATATCCCGCGCCATAGCGCATCCGGCTGGTATAGAGACCGCCATTCATGAAGACCCGGTCCATCCAGCCCTTAAGGATTGCCGGCGGACCGTGCCACCATAGCGGAAACTGAAGGATCACGAGAGCCGCGCGTTCAAGGTTGGCGATCTCCGTGCGTATATCCTCGGGCACGGTATCGCTGCGCCAGGCGTGGCGCTGCTCCGCGAGGGGAACAAAGCGCTCCGGCTCGGCGCGGTTCGAATAATGCCGGCCCGTCTCGACCGGATCAAACCCCGCGCCGTAGAGATCGCTCGTCGTGACGGTACCGCCCTGCTGTTTCATCTGTGTTTCGGCGGCACGCGTGAGGGCGCCATTGTAGGATAACGGCTCGGGATGGGCATGAACGATATGGGTATGCATGTGCGCTGCTCTCCGTGCTTATTTCCGGTCGTGTCTGAGAATAGGTTTTCATTTTTGATACTTCATCAGACATTAATGAAAATGAATCTTGCACAGATGAACAGCACGCTTGACTGGAACAAGTGCCAGACAGTTCCGCAGATCGCCTGGGCGGACTCGCTATCGACCTTTGGTCGCCGATGCATCCCGAGTTCCCCCAAACCGCCCGTTTGCGCGCTGTTCTCGATTGGTGCGGGAGCAGCCAAAGCGCGTTGATGCAGACCGCGAGCGGCACCGTCTAGTCGTCATTTGCAGTGGCCCGGCGATCGTCAGCCCCGCCTTCGGGCTGGCGTTTGCCGCCGTCGGGAACGACAGCAAAGTCCCGCAATGCCGACCTCCGGAACCTGAAAATGCCCCGCAGGTCTCTGCGGGGCATTCGCATTTTCAGTGCCGTGGTGCGCCCAAGATCGCGCTTGCGTACTCAACACGTCCGGTAAGGGACCAGCGTCACTCTGGGCGCCCTTTGTTCGACGGGTGCGGCAGGTTCAGTGGGTCACGGCCCCTGCCCCGTCTTCGCCGGACTTCCGCGCAGCTTCCGCGGCGGCAGCCTCTTCGGCTGCTTCGTCCCATTCCACCGGCTCGGGCGTGTCCACCAGCGCCAGTTTCAGAACATCGCTCACGTGTTCGACGGGGATGATCTCCAGCCCCTCTTTCACGTTGTCGGGGATCTCGGCCAGGTCCTTTTCGTTCTCCTGCGGGATCAGCACCGTCTTGATGCCACCACGCAAGGCCGCCAGCAGCTTCTCCTTCAGCCCGCCGATGGCCAGCGCATTACCACGGAGCGTGACCTCGCCGGTCATGGCGATGTCCTTGCGGACGGGAATGCCGGTCAGCACGGACACGATGGACGTCACCATCGCCAGACCCGCGCTCGGCCCGTCCTTGGGCGTCGCGCCCTCGGGCACGTGCACGTGGATGTCCCACTTCTCGAACCGCGGCGGTTTCACCCCGATCTGAGGACTGATCGACCGCACATAAGAAGACGCGGCGTCGATAGACTCCTTCATCACGTCGCCCAGCGTGCCGGTGGTCTTCATCCGGCCCTTGCCCGGCAGGCGTAGCGCCTCGATGTTCAAAAGCTCGCCACCGACCGAGGTATAGGCCAGCCCGGTGACGACACCCACCTGGTCCTTCTCTTCGGCAAGGCCATAGCGGAACTTCTTCACGCCAAGGAAATCGTCGATATTCTCCGACGTCACGTCGACGCGCTCGGCCTCTTTCTTGATGATCTTGGTCAGCGCCTTGCGGCACACCTTGCTGATCTCGCGCTCGAGGTTCCGCACGCCCGCCTCGCGGGTGTAATGCCGGATGATCGCCGTCAGCGCGCTGTCGTCCAGGCTGAACTCCTTCTGCTTCAGACCGTGGTTCTTGATCTGCTTGGCCAGAAGGTGCTGCTTGGCGATCTCGCGCTTTTCATCCTCGGTGTAACCGGCCAGCGGAATGATCTCCATCCGGTCCAACAGCGGCCCCGGCATGTTGTAGGAGTTCGCCGTGGTCAGGAACATCACGTTCGACAGGTCGTACTCGACCTCGAGGTAGTGGTCCACGAAGGTCCCGTTCTGCTCGGGGTCCAGCACCTCCAGCATGGCCGACGCGGGGTCGCCACGGAAATCCTGGCCCATCTTGTCGATCTCGTCGAGCAGGATCAGCGGGTTGGTCGTCTTCGCCTTTTTCAGCGACTGGATGATCTTGCCCGGCATGGAGCCGATGTACGTCCGGCGGTGCCCGCGGATCTCGGACTCGTCGCGCACGCCACCCAGGCTGATGCGGATGAACTCGCGGCCCGTGGCGCGCGCCACGGATTTGCCAAGGCTCGTCTTGCCCACGCCCGGCGGGCCGACAAGGCACATGATCGGACCCTTCAGCTTTTTCGAGCGTTGCTGCACGGCCAGGTACTCGACGATCCGCTCCTTGACCTTCTCAAGGCCATAGTGATCCTTGTCCAGCACGTCCTGCGCCCGGCCCAGATCCTTTTTCACGCGGGATTTCTTGCCCCACGGGATCGACAGCATCCAGTCCAGGTAGTTGCGCACCACCGTGGCCTCGGCGCTCATCGGGCTCATGTTCTTGAGCTTCTTCAGCTCGCCCTCGGCCTTCTCGCGCGCCTCTTTCGACAGCTTGGTGTTCTCGATGCGCTCTTCCAGCTCGGCAATCTCGCCTTCGCCGTCCTCGCCATCGCCCAGCTCCTTCTGAATGGCCTTCATCTGCTCATTCAGGTAATATTCGCGCTGCGTACGCTCCATCTGGCTCTTCACGCGCGTCTTGATCTTCTTCTCGACCTGCAGAACGCTCATCTCGCCCTGCATCAGGCCATAGACCTTTTCAAGCCGCTCGCTGACGCTCAGCGTCTCCAGCAGTTCCTGCTTCTGCGCCACTTCGATGCCCAGATGCCCCGACACCAGGTCGGCCAGCTTGGCGGCATCGTCGGCCTCTGTCACGGCGGCCAGCGCCTCTTCGGGGATGTTCTTCTTGACCTTGGCATAGCGTGCGAACTCGTCCGACACGGTGCGCAACAGCGCCTCGATCGTCGCGGCGTCGCCCGGCATTTCCGACAGGTACTCGGCCCGCGCCTCGAAGAAATTCTCGTTTTCGAGGTACTCGGTGATCTTGACCCGCGCCACACCTTCGACCAGCACCTTCACGGTGCCGTCGGGCAGCTTCAGCAGTTGCAGCACGTTCGCCAGAACGCCGGAATTGTAGATACCGTCGGCATTGGGATCGTCCTCGCCCGGGTCGATCTGGCTCGACAGCAGGATCTGTTTGTCGTCCTGCATCACCTCTTCAAGCGCACGCACGGATTTGTCGCGCCCGACGAAAAGCGGCACGATCATGTGCGGGAACACGACGATGTCGCGTAGCGGCAAGACCGGGTAAGAGGCGTTAAGGGGTTCTAACATGCTCGTTATCCTGTATTGGCAAGAAGGCTCCGGTCCCGACATCGCGGCAACCACCGTCCTTCTCCGTTTCGATACTGTTAATCTGGGCGCTCGCGGCCCGGATTCAACCTCGCTCCCGGCCAGGTCGCGTGCAGAATGCCTTGCGCCACGCAAGGGTACAAGCATCAAATATGCGCAGTCTTACCGCTGGCGCCGCAAAGAAGGCCTTCTAGAACGGTTCGATTTGACAAGGTGGCGGCCCCGGCCTGCACGTGCCCACCCTGAACAGACGGGCTGGAACAGGCTGGGTGACCAAGGTCGAAGTCCGAGGTTCGCCCCCCACGACCTGGCCCTGAAATCGACGGCGCGTCAGGCCAGAAAAATCGCGGCCAGAACAGCCACCGAGGCCCAGCTGAAGGTGAATGCGGCATAGGTCATCTCATTGCTCCCAGTCTGTCACAGTGTCGTGATGCCTCTGGGTCGCGCTCTACCGCCGCCGGGTTCAAAAAAGATGTACCGGCCCCTGCTACGGGACCGGTACATTTCATGGCACACAACATGCCTGACGCGAGATTCAAGTCAGGCGAGCAACATTGCCGCGAAAAGTGCGACAAACATCCAGCTAAAAGTAAAGGCAGCGTAAGTCATTGTAATATATATCACTTCCCAAAATGATAGAACCAGTATAAGCGAAAATCCGCCCACCGCCTAACGAATTTAGATCACGTTTTGGAAACAATCTGGGTCCGAAAACCGGCGCCCTGGCTAAACATCAGAGATCTTTATCAAATCGGCGCGATATCCCCTTCAGCCCGCCGGGCATGAAACTCCGCCTCCCACGCGTCGAACGCTCCGGCGGCGATCGCCTCGCGCATCCCCGCCATGATCTCCTGGTAGTAATGCAGGTTGTGCCAGGTCAGCAGCATGGAACTGATGATCTCCTGGCTGCGGAACACGTGATGCAGGTAGGCACGGGAATAGTTTCTGCATGCCGGACAGGTGCAGGCCTCGTCCAGGGGCCTCGGGTCGTCCTGGTGCCGGGCGTTCTTGATGTTCAGCACGCCGTGCCGGGTGAACACCTGCCCCGTCCGCCCCGACCGCGACGGCAGAACGCAATCCATCATGTCCACGCCACGCTTCACGGCGCCCACGATGTCATCAGGCTTGCCCACCCCCATCAGGTAGCGCGGCTTGTCCTGCGGCAGGTACCCGGTGGCATAATCCAGCACGCCGAACATGGCCTCCTGCCCCTCGCCCACCGCAAGCCCGCCGATGGCGTAGCCGTCGAACCCGATCTCGACCAACGCCTTGGCGCTTTCCTCGCGCAACTCCTGCGTCACGCCGCCCTGCATGATCCCGAAAAGCGCATGCCCCGGCCGGTCGCCGAACGCGTCCTTCGACCGCGCCGCCCACCGCATCGACAGGCGCATCGCCCGCGCCACCTCGTCGTCGCTCGCCGGCAGCGCGGGACATTCGTCGAAACACATCACGATATCGCTGCCCAAGAGGCGCTGGATCTCCATCGACCGCTCCGGCGTCAGCTCGTGCTTCGACCCGTCGATATGGCTCTTGAACGTGACGCCCTCCTCGGTCAGCTTGCGCAACCCCGCAAGGCTCATCACCTGGAACCCGCCGCTGTCTGTCAGGATCGGCCGCTCCCAGTTCATGAACCGATGCAAGCCGCCCAGGGCGTCGATCCGCTCTGCCGTGGGGCGCAGCATCAGGTGATAGGTATTGCCCAGCAGGATATCCGCGCCGGTCTCGCGCACCGATCCGGGCATCATCGCCTTGACCGTGGCGGCGGTCCCCACCGGCATGAAGGCCGGCGTGCGCACCTCGCCCCGCGGCGTGCGGATCACCCCCGTCCGCGCCTGCCCGTCCGTTCCGCCCAACTCGAATGCGACCCCGTTCGTCATGTCATCACCCTTTGACCTCGATGCGCCCTCCATAACGCCTTTGACGAAAGCTTCAATCATCCCGCATATGGGCCCGACGCCACGGCACGCAGAAGAAAATGAACCAAACCGAGACAGGCTGGGTTATGGTGAAACAAAAACGACGGGACACGTGAAGATACACATGCACAACATCGCCGCCTCGTTGCGCAGCCTCTTGGCGGCGCTTCTTGTCATACTGTCCGGCGCATCCGCGGCCTTGGCGCAAGAGCCCTATTTCGAGATCGACCTGCTGAACCCCGGTCTGCCCGAGCCTCCCGCGGCGCTCGACCGCGACACGCCCCGCTCGGCGATGGAATCGCTTCTGTCTTTCTTCGACGACGACCAGTACGGCGCCGCGGCCCACCTGCTGGACCTCGGGGACCTGCCACTCGACGCGCAGGCCAACCGCGGCGCGAACCTCGCGCGGCAACTGAAGATGATCATCGACCGGCAGGTGCTGATCCCGTGGACTGACCTCTCGGACCGGCCCGACGGCTGGCTTGACGGCGCCCAGGAAGATCCCGGTGCCGGCCGCGTGCGCCGCTCGATCCTGCTCAACATGCTGGAGCTGGAAAAGCGGCCCGTGCCCCTGCGCCTGAACCGCGTGAAACCCGCGAACGGCGATCCCGTCTGGGTCATCTCGCGCCAAAGCGTGCGCGATATCCCGGCGCTCTACGAACGGTTCAAGCCGACCAAGCTGGAAATGGCGATGCCCCCCTGGGCGCGTGAACGCGGACCCTTCGGGATGTATGTCTGGGAATGGCTGGTGCTGCCCGTCATCACCGTCATTGCCTTCCTATTGGGCTATCTCGCGTATCACCTCGTCGGCTGGCTCGGGAAGTTCTCCAGCCGCAGGATCGTTCAGGCCTGCGTACGCGCCTTCCGCCTGCCCGCCACCATCATCGTGATCTCCGCCATCATCGGCTTTGCCACCAACCGCCTTCTGGTGGTCACCGGCCCGATCAGCGTCATCGTCGGGCCGCTGGTGCTGCTGGGCTACGTCGTGGGCTTGTCCCTGGCCGCCGTGCGCGTCGCCGACGAGATCTTCGACCGTGTCAGCCTCAACAGCCCGGAGGAACTGGCCGTCCCCGGCAATTCGCACTACCGCAACATGGCCACCATGCTGTCGGGCTTCCGCAAGTTCGTCATCATCTTGGCGGTGATCACAGGCGCCGCCACGCTGCTCAGCTCTGTGCAGGTCTTCAATTCGCTGGGTTACACGCTTCTGGCCGGCGCGGGTGCGATCACCATCGTGCTGGGTTTCGCCGCCCGCGAAGTGCTCGGCAACCTGCTCGCCGCCGTGCAGATCGCGCTGAACCGCTCGGCCCGCATCGGCGACCAGATCATCTTCGAGGACCGCTTCTGCACCGTCGAGCGCATCCACTTCACCTATGTCCAGCTGGCAATCTGGACCGGCAACCGCTTCATCGTGCCGGTCAGCCACTTCGTCAAACACCCTTTCGAGAACCTCTCCGCCGGCGACCGCGAGATGACCCGCCCCATCCGCATGACCTTTGCCCAGACCGCCGATGTCGAGGCCCTGCGCAAGGCGTTCTTCGAGATCATGGACGAGATCGACGACGGCACGCTGGGGTCCAAGGAGGACGCGGGCGTCTGGGTCGCCGACCAGGACGTCTTCGGCAAGAAGGTCCTCTTCGGCCTGCCCACGCCCGACCAGTCCACCTTCTGGGATCTCGAAACCGCCTGCCGCGAACGCCTGCTGGCCCGCGCGGCCGAGCTCGAAAAGGAAACCGGCAAGCCGTTCCTGCCGCAAGGCCCCGCGCAGGATTACCCCGACGGCTGATCCCGCGCGCCCGGCACCGCCACCAAAGCCTTGCATTGGCGCGCGCGCTGGCCCTATTAAACCGGGACCTTTTCAACGGGGATCCCGATGACCGAAGACCAGATTATCGACCTGCTCTCTTCCAACCTGTCCTACATCTTGCTCGCGCTGCTGCTGTTCATCGT
This sequence comes from Roseovarius sp. SK2, assembly GCF_028807495.1. Classification (NCBI taxonomy): domain Bacteria; kingdom Pseudomonadati; phylum Pseudomonadota; class Alphaproteobacteria; order Rhodobacterales; family Roseobacteraceae; genus Roseovarius; species Roseovarius sp. SK2. The sequence goes on along the minus strand of NZ_JARAMK010000011.1, from coordinate 92,159 downwards.
GATCTTCCAGGGCGTGAAGATCGTTCCGCAATCCGAACAGCATGTCGTCGAACGCTTCGGTCGCCTGCGCTCGGTGCTGGGGCCGGGAATCAATTTCATCGTGCCCTTCCTCGACAAGATCCGGCACCGCGTCTCGATCCTCGAACGCCAGTTGCCCAATGCCAGCCAGGACGCCATCACCCGCGACAACGTGCTGGTCGAGGTTGAAACCTCCGTTTTCTACCGCATCACCAATCCCGAAAAGACCGTCTACCGCATACGCGACGTGGACGCCGCCATCGCCACCACGGTCGCCGGGATCGTGCGCGCCGAGATCGGCAAGATGGATCTCGACGACGTGCAGGCCAACCGCTCGCAACTGATCGACACGATCAAGCAGCATGTCGAGGACGCCGTCGACAACTGGGGGATCGAGGTCACCCGGGCCGAGATCCTCGACGTCAACCTCGACCAGGCCACGCGCGAAGCCATGCTGCAACAGCTCAACGCCGAACGCGCCCGCCGCGCGCAGGTGACCGAGGCCGAGGGCCAGAAACGCGCCGTCGAACTGGCCGCCGACGCCGATCTCTACGCCGCCGAGAAGACCGCCGAGGCCCGCCGCATCCAGGCCGACGCCGAGGCCTACGCCACCGGCGTCGTGGCCCGCGCCATCGCCGATAACGGGCTGGAAGCCGCGCAATACCAGGTCGCCCTGAAGCAGGTCGAGGCGCTCAACGCCCTGGGCCAGGGACCGTCATCTCAAACCGTCATCGTGCCCGCCCACGCGGTCGAGGCCTTCGCCAACGCTTTCACCATGCTCAAGGGCAAGCCATGATCGACCTGCTGTCGCACTGGTGGGTCTGGCTCTGCGCCGCGCTGGCCATCGCCATTCTCGAACTGCTGATGCCGGGCTACATCTTCCTCGGGATCGCGGCCGGGGCCGCGGTCATGGCTCCGCTGGTTGCCCTGTTCGGCCCCTTCGCGCCGCCGACGCTCCTCGCCCTCTTCGCGGGGATCTCGCTGGTGGCATGGCTGATACTGCGCCGCGTCTTCCGGGCGTCTGACGACCAGACCCGCTATTTCGACGAAGACATCAACAAGTAGCTCCACGCGCCGCCCCCGCGACCGTCACTTTTCCGTAACCTTGTGCCGACATGCATTACGTGGTGAAACTTGCAGTTCCACCGCCGACCGATCCACAACCAAAAGGCCGTTCCATGACAGACTCCGCCGACAGCCCCGAGATCCTGAACTTTGGCTGGGAAGAATGGATTTCCCTGCCCGGACTGGGCGTGCCGGCGTTGCGGGCCAAGGTGGATACCGGCGCGCGCACCTCCGCGCTGCACGCCTTTGACATCGAAACCTTCGGGCCGTCCTCGAAACCCAAGGTTCGCTTCACCGTCCACCCGATCCCGGGCCGCGACGACCTGGTGATCCCCTGCTCCGCCCCCATCGTGGACCGGCGCGAGGTGGCGTCCTCGAACGGCGAGAAGGAACTGCGCTACGTCATCGAAAGCAAGCTCGAGGTCGCGGGCCAGTCCTGGCCCATCGAGATCACGCTGACCAACCGCTCGACCATGAACAGCCGGATGCTGCTGGGCCGCACGGCACTCAAGGATCACATCTCGATCGTCGCCACCGACCGCTTCCTTCAGCCCGAACTGAACTACGAGGTCTATCACACCAAGAAGATGCGCGAGGCCCAGCCCAACCGCTCCCTGCGCATCGCGGTGCTGTCGCGGGAAAACAACTATTCCACCCGCCGCCTCGTCGAGGAGGGCGAGAAGCGCGGCCATTCCGTCGAGGTCATCGACACCACGCGCTGCTACATGGCGATCAACACGCTGGCACCCGAGGTGCATTACGACGGCAAGCGCCTGCCCCGCTACGACGCCGTCATCCCGCGCATCGGCGCCTCGATCACGTCCTACGGCGCCGCCGTCGTGCGCCAGTTCGAGACCATCGGCACCTATTGCGTGAACCCTTCGGCCGGCATCTCCTCCAGCCGCGACAAGCTCTATGCGCATCAGCTGATGGCCCGCGCCAAGGTCGGGATGCCCAACACCGCCTTCGCGGCCTCGCCGCAGGACACCGGCAACCTCATCGGCCTCGTGGGCACCGCGCCCCTGATCGTCAAGCTGCTGGAGTCGACGCAAGGAAAGGGCGTTGTCCTCGCCGAAACCAAGAAGGCCGCCGAGAGCGTGATCGACGCCTTCCGCGGCCTCAAGGCCAACTTCCTCGTGCAGGATTTCGTCAAGGAGGCCGCGGGCGAGGATATCCGCTGCCTCGTGATCGGCGGCAAGGTCGTCGCCTCTATGAAACGCACCGGGGCCGAGGGCGACTTCCGCTCCAACCTGCATCGTGGCGGCTCGGCCAAGTCGGTGCGCATCACCAAGACCGAGCGCGAGACCGCCCTGCGCGCCGCCCGCGCTTTCGGCCTGGGGCTGGCGGGCGTCGACCTTCTGCGGGCCGAGGCCGGGCCCAAGGTGCTCGAAGTCAACTCCTCGCCCGGCATGGAAGGCATCGAGACCTCCACTGGCAAGAACATCGTCGGCATGCTCTACGACGACATCGAAAGCCGCGTGCGCCCTGCCCCGATCCGCCGCCGCCGCTCCGGCAAATAGGGCCGGCCACGCAACGTCATCCGCCGCGCGTTAAGCAATGCGCGCCGTCTGGTGGCGCGCCGGGGCGGTGCACGCCCGGTGCACGGGGGGTGCACGCGTGTCACCCCCGCCCTTCCGGCCGAAATCGAGGTGTTAATCCACCGCGCGCCCTCTGGACGCGCCGCTCTCGTATCCTTATATATTCAGTCGGATAACCGCACAGGATGTGACATGACCCAGCAGCCAGAACCCCTCGAAGGCGCGCCGCTGATCGCGCCCTCCAGCACGGATCACCCGCTTTACGATCAGATCGTCGAGGCGTGCCGCTCGGTCTATGACCCTGAAATCCCTGTGAATATCTACGATCTGGGCCTGATCTACACGATCGACATCACCGCCGAGAACGAGGTCAGCGTCATCATGACCCTGACCGCCCCGGGCTGCCCCGTTGCCGGCGAGATGCCGGGCTGGGTTGCCGAGGCGATCGAGCCGTTAGCAGGTGTGAAACAAGTTGATGTTGATCTGACGTGGGAGCCGCCCTGGGGCATGGACATGATGAGCGACGAGGCCCGCCTCGAACTCGGATTCATGTAAGGCAAGCAAAAGCGCTTGCATTTTGCAAAAGCAAGCAATATTACTTGCGCATGATCTGGACCGTCTTCACCGGCGATATCGTCGAGTCCACTGCCCTTTCGGCAAAGCGTCTCGACGATGTCATGGCCTGCCTCGATCGGCTGTCAGATGACATTTCCGCTTGGAGCCAAGACGCTAGTGCGGCCTTCGGACGGCGCGGAGGCGACGGTTGGCAACTGGCGGTCAACGCATCCAGATATGACCTCAGATCAACGCTTTACCTGCAATCCAGCCTGATGGCGTTGGACCCGGCCGTGCAATCCCGCATCGCCGTCGCCACCGGCAAAGGCACCCTGCCCGACGGGCCTGACGCCAACCCCAACAGCGCCCACGGCCCCGCGTTCAGCGCCTCGGGCCGCCTGCTGGAGTCGCTCACTGGCAACACGCTTCTCGCGCACGCCGCCGGTGGCCCGCTCGATGCCACCTACCGCCTTGCCGACCACATCGCGCAGGGCTGGACACAGGCCCAGGCCCGCGCCGTGGCCGCGATGCTGCCCCCCGGGACCGGGCCACGCCGCGTCGCCGCCGACCGCCTCGGCATCTCCCGCCAGGCCATCGACCAGGCCCTGCACGCCGCCGGCTACCCGGCCCTGCATGATGCCCTGACACTCTTGGAGGCGTCGGAATGATCGAGACCTTCACCGCCCTCCTCTTCGCCCATGTCCTGTCCGATTTCGTCCTGCAAACGGACTGGATTCACCGCAACAAGCGTCACTTCGGCGTCATGCTCCTCCACGGGGCGCTGGTACTGGTGGCCTCCTTGGCCGCGCTGGGCCAGGTCGCCGCGCTGCCCGTGCTGGCCCTCGCCGCCGCGCACGTGGCCATCGACTGCGCGAAAACCTACGGCAATTTCAAGGGGCTGACCGCGTTTCTCGCCGATCAGGCCCTGCATCTTCTGGTGATCATCGCCGTCGCGTTTCACGCCCCAACCCTTTGGGCCACCGGCGCATGGGCCGACACGCCGACCTTGCTGCCGCTGATGGCGCTTCTGGCCGGGCTGGTCACCACCCTGGTCGCCGGTCAGTACGCCGTCGGCCTGCTGATGCGCTCGCACGGTGTGCTTATCCAGCAACGCGGCTTGCGCAACGGCGGCCGCCAGATCGGGCTGATCGAACGCGGGCTGATCTTCTTTTTCGTCATGGCAAATCAACCGCTTGGCGTGGGCTTCCTGATCACCGCGAAATCCATCCTGCGCTTCGGCACCGCCGCGCGTGACCAGAAAACGGCGGAATACGTGATCATCGGCACGCTGGCCTCCTTTGCATGGGCGTTCCTGGTGTCCGAGGCCACGCGCGCCTGGATGGATTTGCTGCCCCCGCTTGAGATTGCCGTTTGGCTTGCATAGATTGGGGACATCGCAGCGAGAAAGGCAGCACCATGTTCGGAATTCCAGGCAAACAGGCGGTCAGCATGACCCCGAAAGCGGCGTCGATGATTGCCCGCCTGATGGACAAGGATGGCCACCAGGGCCTGCGCATCGGCGTCAAGAAAGGCGGCTGCGCGGGCATGGAATACACCATGGATTACGTGACCGAGGTCGACCCCAACGACGAGGTGGTCGAGCAGGACGGTGCGCGCGTGATGATCGCCCCCATGGCGCAGATGTTCCTGTTCGGAACGGAAATCGACTATCAGACCTCGCTTCTGGAATCGGGTTTCGTGTTCAACAATCCCAACGTGACCGAGGCCTGCGGCTGCGGCGAGTCGATCAAGTTCGAAGGCATGTAAACGTTGCCCCGCCCTGCGCGAGCCGCTACCACTCCGGTCAATTAACCCGGAGGTAACGAATGGCGCGCAAACTGGCGGCAGGTAACTGGAAGATGAACGGCACACGTGCTGCCTTGGAAGAACTGTCTGCCCTCGCACAGGCGCATCCCGACCCCAGCGTTGATATCCTGATCTGTCCGCCCGCAACACTGGTTCAGACAGCGGCGGCAACCGTTGCCAATGGGCCCATCCAGATCGGTGGACAGGATTGTCACGCTCAGGCCAGTGGCGCCCATACCGGCGACATCTCTGCCGAGATGCTGCTCGACGCCGGCGCCACCAGCGTCATTCTCGGCCATTCCGAACGGCGCGAGGACCACGACGAGAGCAGCGACGACGTCAACGCCAAGACCCGCGCGGCCCACGCCGCAGGGCTTGTCGCCATCGTTTGCGTGGGCGAGTCGCTGTCTCAGCGCGAGGCGGCCAATACGCTCGATATCATCGGTGAACAGCTGGCCACCTCCCTGCCCGATGGGTGCACCGCTGCCAACACGGTCGTCGCCTACGAGCCGATCTGGGCCATCGGCACCGGCAAGGTCCCCACGACCGAGCAGATCGACGAGGTGCACGACTTCATCCGCGCCCGCATGATCCGTCGCTTCGGAGAAAACGAGGGGCGCGCCATCCCGCTGCTCTACGGCGGATCGGTCAAACCCGACAACGCGGCCGAGATTTTCGCCACCGACAATGTCGACGGTGCGCTGGTCGGAGGCGCCAGCCTCAAGGCCACGGATTTTTCCCCCATTATCAAGGCGCTGGAGGGCAAAGCGTAGGCGCCTAGACTGGCAGCATCGTGGTTGACTTGATCTCTTCCATCGACAACAGCGCCGTCACGTTGTGCACTTTCACCTCTGAAATCAATGCCTGGTAAAAGATGTCATAGGCGCGCGCGTTGCTGACCACGACTTTAAGAATGTAGTCGATATCGCCCGCCAGCCGGTGCGCCTCCATCACTTCCGGCCGTGTTCTCAGCGCATCGAGAAACCTGTCCTGCCATTCCTTGTCATGTTCAGACGTTCGGATCAGGACGAAGAAGCACGCCTCCAGTCCAAGGGCTTCGGGATCCAGCAGAAAGGTCTGCTGCCGGATTACTCCGCCCTCGCGCATTTTTCGAATCCGGTTCCACACCGGGGTCTTGGAACTGCCGACTGTTTTCGCGATATCGTCCAGCGATTGCCCCCCGTCCTTCTGAAGCTCCGAGAGGATTTTCCGGTCCAGTTCGTCAAGGCGAACACTCATTCTCTATTTTTCCTTTTCCCGGGACATTCCCAACTCAGCGAAAGCAAATTGGAACAAGCGTCCTTATTCACGCCGTCAGGTGGCGCAATACCGGGAATATTTTCTATATTATTACACAAGTCAATCGCAGCCGGAGGCAAGCCGCCGTGAAACATTTTCCCATCTTCGTCGCACTGGAAGGGCGCCGCGTGGTGCTTTCGGGCGGTGGCGACGCCGCACTCGCCAAGCTGCGCCTGCTTCTGAAAACCGAAGCGCAACTGACGGTCTTCGCACCAGCGCCGGCGCAAGAGATCGAGGACTGGCATACCGCCGGCAAGCTGCGCCTCGTGCGCCGCGCGATGGGACCGGGCGATACGACCTGTGCCGTGCTGTTCTATGCCGCGGACGAGGACGAGGCCGAGGACGCGCGCACCTCCGCCATCGCTCGCGCGGACGGCGCTCTGGTGAACATCGTCGACAACCTTCAGGACAGTGCCTTCATCACGCCGGCCATCGTCGATCGTGACCCGGTGACTGTCGCGATTGGTACCGAGGGCGCGGCCCCTGTTCTGGCCCGCGCGATCAAGGCCGATCTGGAAGAACGCCTGCCCGCCACGCTGGGCACCCTCGCCCGCATTGGCAAAGCGTTCCGCAAGGCGGTCGAGGTGCTGCCCATGGGCCGCAAGCGCCGTGATTTCTGGTCGGAGTACTATTTCGGAGCCGGCCCGCGCGCGATGGATGAAGGCGGCGAAGAGGCCGTCAACGAGATTCTTCCCGAGCTTCTGGACAGCCATGTGAACGCCGAAGAACGCCAAGGCCACGTGGCCTTCGTCGGCGCGGGCCCCGGCGACCCCGAACTGTTGACACTCAAGGCCCGCAAGGCGCTCGACGCCGCCGATGTGGTCATCCACGATCGCCTGGTTACGCCCGAGATACTTGAGCTGGCCCGCCGCGAGGCGACACTGATCGACGCGGGCAAGACCGGTTTCGGTCCCGCGATCTCGCAGGAGGTTATCAACGCGCTGATCGTCGAACACGCCGCCACCGGTGCGCAGGTCGTGCGCCTGAAAGGTGGCGATCCGACCGTCTTTGGCCGGCTTGACGAAGAGGTGGACGCGGTCAACGCCGCCGGGGTCGGTTGGCACATCGTGCCAGGGATCACCGCCGCATCTGCCGGTGTGGCCGCCATCGGTCAAAGCCTGACCAAGCGCGAGCGCAACGCCGCTGTCCGCTTTGTCACTGGCCACGACATGAAAGGTTATGCCGAGCAGGACTGGACCGCCCTCGCCCAACCTGGCGAGGTCGCGGCGATCTACATGGGCAAGAAATCCAGCCGGTTCATCCAGGGCCGCCTGCTGATGCACGGCGCGGACCGCGCCACCCCCGTCAGCATCGTCGAGAATGCGTCGCGCCCAGAACAGCGCATCGTCGCCACCACCGTAGCCCGCATGGCGCAGGACCTGGAAGCGTCTGATCTTTCCGGCCCTGCCCTGACCTTCATCGGCCTCGCGCCCCGTGCCGCAGAGGCAAATCTGACCCTTACGTCGCAGGAGTTCGCCTGATGCCCAAAGAATTCACCCCCAAGGTCGTCACCGCCAACGCCCTGCTGGAAGGCGACGTCGTCTACCAGACTGTCGATGACCGCTGGTCGCGGCATCTTTCCGAGGCTGAACTGATCAGCGACGAGGCGCTCGCCAAGCTGCGGCTGGCGCAGGCCGAAGGGCAGCCTGAACTGGTCGTCGGGCCGTACCTGGCCGATGCGAAACCCTCTGATGACGGCCCCCAGCCGACGCATTTCCGCGAGGAATTCCGCCGCACTGGCCCGTCCAACTATCACCATGGCAAACAAGCCGAGGTAAACTGATGTATTCCTATTCCGAATTTGACGCCGCCTTCGTGGCCGAGCGCAACCACCAGTTCCGCGCCCAGGTCGAGCGCCGCATCGCCGGCAACCTTACCGAGGACGAGTTCAAGCCGCTGCGCCTGTTGAATGGCCTCTACCTGCAACTGCACGCCTACATGCTGCGCGTGGCGATCCCGTATGGCACGCTCAACGCGGCCCAGATGCGCCAGCTCGCCCATATCGCCGAGACGTGGGACAAGGGCTATGGCCATTTCACCACCCGCCAGAACATCCAGTTCAACTGGCCGGAACTGCGCGATGTGCCGGAAATCCTCGATGCGCTGGCCGAGGTCGAGATGCACGCCATCCAGACGAGCGGAAACACCATCCGCAACGTGACGGCCGATCATTTCGCGGGCGCCGCCGAGGACGAGATTGCCGATCCGCGCCCGGTGGCGGAACTGCTGCGGCAATGGACCACCGATCACCCGGAATTCCAGTTCCTGCCGCGCAAGTTCAAGATTGCCGTCACCGGCAGCCCGAACGACCGCGCTGTGATCAAGGCGCACGACATCGGCCTGCAGATCGTCGAGCGTGATGGCGAGATCGGCTATCGCGTTCTCGTCGGCGGTGGCCTTGGCCGGACGCCGATGATCGGCAAGGTACTGTCGGATTTCGTCAGCCAGGAAGACCTGCTGCCCTATGTCGAGGCCACGGTCAGCGTCTGGAACCTGCTCGGACGGCGCGACAACAAGTACAAGTCGCGCATCAAGATCACGGTGCATGAACACGGCATCGACGACATCCGCGCCCGGGTGCAGGAGCGGTTCGAGGTTATCCGCCCCGCGTTCAGCGGCATCGACGTTGCCCTCTTCGAAGACATCAAGACCGCTTTCGCACCGCCTGCCTTTCGGCAGGACGGCACCGAGGTGTTCGAGACCACGTACAAGACCGACCCGATCTTCCGGTCCTGGGCCGACACCAACCTCATCGCCCACAAGGCGCCGGGATACGCCATCGTGCAGATCAGCCTCAAGGCCCACGGTGCCACGCCGGGCGACGCCACGGCGGACCAGATGCGGGTGATGGCCGACCTTGCCGAATTCTACGGCCATGACGAACTGCGCATCAGCCACGAGCAGAACGTGATCCTGCCGCATGTGCACAAGTCCAACCTGCCCGCGCTGCACGCCATATTGAAAAAGCACGGTCTGGCCACGGCGAATATCGGCCTGATCTCGGACATCATCGCATGCCCGGGCATGGACTATTGCGCGCTGGCCACGGCGCGGTCCATCCCGATCGCCCAGCAGATCGCAACCCGCTTCGACGAGTTGAAGCTGGAGCATGATATCGGCGAACTGAAGATCAAGATTTCGGGCTGCATCAATGCCTGCGGTCACCATCACGTAGGCCATATCGGCATCCTTGGCCTCGACCGTGCCGGCGTCGAGAACTACCAGATCACACTGGGCGGCGACCATACCGAGAACGCAACCATCGGCGACCGTACCGGACCGGGCTTTTCGGCAGACGAGATCATTCCGGCCATCGAGCGGATCGTCGAGGCCTATCTCGATCAAAGGCAGGACCGGGACGAGACGTTCCTGGAATTCTACCGCCGCGTCGGCATGGCGCCGTTCAAAACCGCACTCTACGAGCAGGAGAAATCCTATGCTGCAGAGTAAGATAGACACCAGCCTGCCGACCCGCGTCTCGGGCCTCAACGAGTGGTATCGCCTGAATTCGGCGACCGCCGTTCTGAGCCATGCACTAGCAAGCCCGGACGCCGGAAAACTGGCCCTCGTGTCAAGTTTCGGCGCGGAATCCGTGGTGCTTCTGCACATGATCTCTGTGCTGAAGCGCGACACGCCGGTGATCTTTCTCGACACCGAAATGCTCTTTGCCGAAACCCTGGTCTACCAACAGGATCTGGCCGAGCGACTGGGCCTGAAGGACCTGCGGATCATTCGCCCCAACGCCGACGCGGTAGCCGAACAGGACCCCAACAGAGACCTGCACCAGTCCGACACCGATGCTTGCTGCACACTGCGCAAAACCGTGCCGCTTCAACGCGCGTTACAAGGTTTTGATGGCTGGATCACGGGCCGCAAACGCTATCACGGCGGCGACCGGGCTGCGCTTGACTTTTTCGAGACCGAAGAGGCCACAGGCCGGATGAAGGTCAACCCTCTGGCGCATTGGACGCGTCAGGACGTGCAGACCTACATGGAAGAAAACCGCCTGCCCCGTCACCCGCTGGTGGCACAGGGCTACCCCTCGATCGGCTGCCAGCCCTGCACCAGCCGCGTGGCGGCCGGTGAAGATGCCCGCGCGGGCCGCTGGCGCGGAACCGACAAGTCCGAATGCGGCATTCATTTCGTCAACGGAAAACCCGTCAGAACAGGAGAAACGGCATGAGCGTTATCGTGACCGATCAAGGCTTTGCAAACGACGATTGGGACGGCCCCATCGCCGCGCTGAACGACGCGCATCCGGGCTGCGCCATCGATCTTGCGTCCAGCAACGACCCGAACGAGCTGGCCGGGCGGATTTCGGACATCCCGATGATCCGTGTCGATTTTCCCAGCTTTTCCGACGGGCGCGGCTTTACCATCGCGCGCCAGTTGCGACTGATGGGCTTCAAGGGACGCCTGCGGGCCCGCGGCCACGTCATTGCCGATCAATTTGCGATGGCACGCAGGTCCGGCTTCGACGAGGTGGAAATCTCGGACGATCTGGCGGAACGGCAGCCCGAGGACCAGTGGCTGTTCCGGGCGAATTGGCAGGCGCATGACTACCAAGCCCGTCTGCGCGGCGCCGGGCGCGGCAAGATTCCCGCCGAATGACCCCTGTAATCTGACCTGAATCAAAGTATACGAGGAGACGCCCGGATTAAGACCCCGGACGATGATTTCTGATGAACGAGACCGTAAGCGTGACCGAAGCGAAACCCGTCAAAGTCCCCACCCTGCCCGACGCCCAGACAGTGACGGCGGTCAAACACTGGACCGACCGGCTGTTTTCCTTCCGCACCACCCGCCCTGCCAGCCTGCGCTTCCGCTCGGGCGAGTTCGTGATGATCGGGCTGATGCAGAAAGACGAGAAGACCGGCAAGGAAAAGCCGCTCCTGCGGGCTTATTCCATCGCCTCGCCGTCATGGGACGACGAACTGGAATTCTATTCGATCAAGGTGCAGGACGGGCCCCTGACCAGCCGCCTGCAGCATATCGAACCGGGAGACGAGATTATCCTTCGCCCCAAACCCGTGGGCACGCTGGTGCATGACGCGCTGCTGCCGGGCAAGCGGCTGTGGCTTTTTGCAACGGGCACCGGCTTTGCGCCCTTCGCCTCGCTGCTGCGCGACCCGCAGACCTATACCGACTACGACGAGGTCATCATCACCCACACCTGCCGCGAGGTGGGCGAACTGACCTATGGCAAGGAGCTGATCGACGGCATCCGCAAAGACGAGTTGCTGGAAGAGTTGATCGGCGAAGGCTTTCACGAGAAACTGCGCTACTATCCCACGACGACCCGCGAAGAGAGCGCCAAGATGGGCCGGATCACCGACCTGATGCGCAAGGGCGAAGTGTTCGAGGACCTGGACGTCGAGCCCCTTACTCCCGAGATCGACCGCGCGATGGTCTGCGGCAACCTGGCCTTCAACCTCGAGATCAAGGAGATGCTCGAGGAATACGGCCTGCGCGAGGGGGCCAATTCCGATCCCAAGGAATACGTGGTCGAAAAAGCGTTTCTCGACTGACCCTCTTTCGAGCCTCAAATAAGAAACCCGCGCTGATCGCAGCGCGGGTTTTGTCTTTGCAGCAAGTCCGATCCGATCAGAGGTTCAGCGCCTCGCGTACGGCATCCAGCGCGCTTTCCAGCATATCGGGATTGTCCCGTGCGGCTTGCAGGCTCGACTTCAGACCCGTTTTTTGCACCGTCCCGAGGTCCGAGTTGTCGATGTACTCGGTAACCTTGTCGTAATCGAACCCCTCGGGTGTCAGCAGCTCGGTGATGGGGGTCTCGGAAGCCTCGGATGCCGCCGCTTCAGTCGAATTGACGGCCTCGTCCGTTGCCTCCGCTGCTTCAGTCGCAGCCTCTTCCGCTGTGGCTTCGGTGCCGTCGGCTGCGGCGTCGGCGGTATCGGCAGCGTCGTCTGCCACCTCTTCGGTCGCGCGTGCCGCATCTTCGGCCGCATCTTCAGTTGCGGTCGCGGCATCGCCCGCGGCATCCGCGGTCTCCTCAACCGCGTCCTCGGCGGCAGCCTCGGTTGTATCCGCAGCATCGCTGGCCGTGTCGGCAGCCGCGTCCGCCGCGTCAGAAGCGGCTTGCGTGGTTTCCTCGGCCACTTCCTCGGCTGTCTCTGCGGTCGCATCTGCTGCGTCCGCCGCGGCTTCGGCAGCAGCACCTGCGGCGTCACTGGCCGTGTCGGCTGCATCCGCGGCGGTGTCTTCAGCGAAATTGGCCGCATCGTCGGCCGCCTCCACGGCCTCCTGCGCTGCTTCGTCGGCGGCTTGCCCGGTCGCTTCAACGGCATCTTCCGCGGCCTCACCGGCATCCTCGGCGGCCTCGGCCGTTGCGTCGCCAGCAGCCTCCAGGGCCTCGCCGGTTTCCTGAACGGCATTCTCGGTTGCCTCGCCGGCGGCATCCGCGGCGCTTTCCAGTTCCTCGGGCGAGGAAACAGTTTCGGACACCTCGTCCACAACTTCCTGCGGTGACTTGCCGGTGAAGAGCATGTAGCCCCCGGCAAGGATGACAAGGGCCACGATCAGCCACAAAATGTTTCTCATTGGTATTCCTCTCAACTGGCAGGTTTCTGAAGACTTTCACAGCCTGCCTCACAGTTGCTTCGAGATGAAGCGTAAAAACGGTGCATGCAAGGGGAAATTACCGCCGGTCAAGGCTCTGACCCCCGATTTTGCCGCTTGAAACACCCCCTACGCGCGGTTACCTTGCGACCTCAAACTCGCTGAACGATCGAAGGACAAAAACCATAGCTCGCAGACCACACAACGCGCCCCCGACGCGCGACACCGGCCCCCGCATCAACGACAAGATCCGCGTTCCGGAAATCCGCCTGATCGGCGCGGAAGGTGAAAACGTCGGCGTCGTGACGCCCGAACGCGCCATGGGCATGGCAGAAGAGGCCGGTCTGGACCTGGTGGAAATCTCGCCGAACGCCAACCCGCCGGTCTGCAAGATCATGGACTATGGCAAATACAAGTACGAACAGCAAAAGCGGGAATCCGAGGCGCGCAAGAAGCAAAAGGTCATCGAGGTGAAGGAGGTGAAGTTCCGCCCCAACACCGACACGCATGACTACGACGTCAAGATGCGCAACGTGTTCCGCTTTCTGGAGAATGGCGACAAGGTGAAGATTACCCTGCGGTTTCGCGGTCGCGAAATGGCGCACCAGGATCTGGGCCGCGAACTGTTGCAGCGGGTGGCCGAGGACATCAAGGAAATCGGCAAGGTCGAGAACATGCCGAAGATGGAAGGCCGCCAGATGATCATGATCATCGCCCCGGGAGCCAAGTAGACCGTCAGAATTCGTGCCGCCGGGGTCAGCCGCTTGCGCGGTCTGACCGGGCCAGTCTGATCGCTTGATTTTCTGGCGGTCAGATGGTCTGATGACATTTGGATCACCCGCCCGGAACCCGTCACTCACAAAAATCAAGGGTTCACGATACGCCATAGTAGCCGACGTCGTGCGTGGTGATACGGATCAAAAGGGGACTTGGGGATGCAGTGTGGACGGCTTGTGGTCGCAGGGTTTCTTGCCTGTACTGTCGCACAGGGCGCCTTTGCCGAACGGGCGAGCGACGGCCAAGTCAACCTGATTTTCTGGCAGGCACCGTCGATCCTGAACCCCTATCTTTCCGGCGGCATCAAGGATATCGAGTCGGCCAGCCTCGTTCTTGAACCACTGGCTCGATACGACGAGACCGGCGACATGGTGCCATGGCTGGTGGACGAGATCCCAACGGTCGAAAACGGCGGTGTGAGCGACGACTTCAAGTCGATCACCTGGCGTCTTTCCGACGACCTAACATGGTCCGATGGCACGCCCGTGACTGCGGCAGACGTCAAGTTCTCATGGTCCTATTGCACCGCCGAGGGCGGCGGCTGCGCGCATGTGGACAAGTTCGCGGGCATTACCGATATCGAAACGCCCGACAACCGCACCGTCGTTGTCCGATTTGACGAGCCAAAGCCGTTTCCCTACGACGCATTCGTCGGCGCCTCCTCCCCCATCCTGCAGGCCGACCAATTCGCTGACTGCCTGGGCGAGCGGGCCCCGACCTGTACCGATGCCAACTTCTATCCCATCGGCACCGGTCCCTTCCTGGTGGACGAGTTCCGCACCGGCGATACGGTCAAGATGTCGGCCAATCCAAATTATCGCGACCCCGCCAAGCCCGCCTTTGCCAGCCTCCTGATCAAAGGCGGCGGCACGGCAGAAAATGCTGCTCGCGCCGTGCTGGAAACCGCGGATTACGATTATGCCTGGAACCTGCAATTGCCCCCCGAAGTGCTGGACGGCATGCAGGCGGCCGGCAATGGGGAGGTGGTATCGGCCTTCGGAACGCTGGTCGAACGGATCGTGATCAACATGACCGATCCCGATGCGGATCTTGGCGAAGAACGCTCGACCCTCGCACATCCGCATCCGTTTCTGGACGACATCGCCGTGCGTCAGGCGCTGAGCATGGCCATCGACAGGTCAATCCTGGTACAGATCGGCTATGGCGAGGCCGGGCGCGTTACCTGCAACATCCTGCCCGCCCCCGAGGTCTATGCCTCCGACGCCAACGAGGCCTGCAAGGTGCAGGATATCGAAGGCGCCAAGGCACTTCTGGACAGTGCCGGGTGGACCGACAGCGATGGCGACGGTGTCCGCGACAAGGACGGCGTGCCGCTGCGCATGATCTTCCAGACGTCCACCAACGCCGTGAGACAGACCTTCCAGGCCGCCATCAAAAGCTGGTGGTCCCAGTTGGGCGTGGAAACCGAGTTGCGCAATATCGACGGCAACATCTTTTTTGGTAGCGACGCGAACAGCCCGTACACCTATCAGAAATTCTATGCCGACGTTCAGATGTACGCCCAGATGTTCGATGGAACAGATCCCGAGGCGTACATGGCCAGTTGGACCTGCGAGCGCATCCCGACACCAGAGAACCAGTGGCAGGGCACCAACATGCCCCGTTACTGCAACGAGGCTTTCGACGCGCTGTCGGCCGAGCTGCGCGAGACCGGCGGTCGTGACGAGCGCGCGAAGTTGGCCCGCGCCATGAACGACATGCTGGTGCAGGACTTCGTTATCTTGCCACTTGTTCATCGCGGTCGCGTATCAGCGCATGTCAATTCGCTTGGTGGCGTCGTTCTGAACACATGGGACAGCGAGCTTTGGAATGTGGCAGACTGGCACCGCCTATCGGCCGAATGATCCGGCAACCGGGATAGGCGTGGCGTAAATGGACCGGGTGGAATGCTGACATTCGCGCTGCGCCGACTGCTCGTTTCGATCCCGCTGCTGATCGTGATAGCGCTGATCATTTTCCTTTTGCTGGACCTCGCGCCCGGCGACCCGATGGGAAACCTGCCGCAGACGATTTCGCCCGAGGTGAAGGCCCAGATGCGCGAGGCGCTCGGCCTTGGAGAGCCGTTGCATGTGCGGTTCTGGCGTTGGATGGTGCAGATTTTCTGGGTCGAGCCGCAGGTGCTGATCGACAACATCTTCGGCACCTCCATGGCTGTCGACAAGCCGCGCGTTCTGAGTTGGCAAAGCCGTGCGCCAGTGATGTTCGAGATCGCGCAGGCCCTGCCCCAAACGCTTTGGGTGGTCGGGACGGCCTATGTCGTGGGGATACTGATGGCTCTGCCCATCGGCATATACTCGGCTTACCGCCAGTATTCGGTGTTCGACAACGCAGGAACCCTGGTGACAATGCTGGGCTACTCCCTGCCACCGTTCCTGACCGGGCCATTGGTGATATACGTGTTCTCCGTTCAACTGGACGTCTTTCCATTCATCTACGAGACCACGCATCGTGTCACCGACTGGGAAAGCTTCACATATCAGGTCCGTCAGATGGTCCTGCCGGTGATGGTACTGTCGGTCCAAACCACGGCGCAGATAAGCCGCTACATGCGATCGGCGGTGCTGGACAACCTGGGGCAGGATTACGTACGGACGGCGCGGGCCAAGGGCATGAGCGAATGGGTCGTCTTGATGGTGCATGTCCTGCGCAACTCGATGATCCCTGTGGTGACCGTGATTGCACTGGGAGCACCGGCTATTTTCGGCGGGGCGATCATCACCGAACAGGTCTTTGCGATCAACGGGATCGGGGCGCAGCTGATCAGCGCGATCAAGGCGAATGACGTACCGCTTGTGCATACGCTCACTTTCCTGTTCGCGGTGCTGATCGTGCTGGCCAATCTGCTGGCAGACCTGCTTTACGGCCTGCTCGACCCGAGGATCCGCTATGGCTGAGCGGCGCGTCGTTTCCTCCGGTCCCTGGCGCGACATGTGGCGCCAGTTCATGCGGCACAAGGGTGCGGTGTTCGGCGCCGGCCTGTTCGCAGTCATCATTTTTGCCGTGCTTGCTGGCCCGCTTCTGTGGCGCGTTCCGCCGGATACGCCAGACTTTTCGTCGCTCAACGCAGGACCGAGCATGGCGCATCCCTTCGGCACCGATCAACTGGGCCGAGACCTGCTTGCCCAGGTACTGTCGGGCGGGCGCATTTCTCTTGCCGTGGGACTGACGGCGATGGTGCTGTCGGTCCTTCTTGGTACTCTTGTCGGCGTGGTTGCAGGGGTCTTCAGACGGCTCGACGGGCCGCTCATGCGGCTGACGGACCTGTTCCTGTCCCTGCCCCTGTTACCACTACTGCTGGTCATCATGATGCTGTTCCGCGAGGCGCTGAGCAGTGCCGTCGGCACCAACACGGGCATCTTCCTGCTGATCGTGACGGCCATTGGCGTCACAAGCTGGATGCCGGTCGCCAGGATCGTGCGCGGCGATGTCCTGAGCGTGCGGGAGCGCGAGTTCGTGTTGGCCGCGCGCGCCTCGGGCACCACGCAACTGCGCCAGATCACGCGGCATATCCTGCCCAACATCCTGTCGCCGATCGTCGTTTCAGCCACGCTGGGCATCGCCAACGCCATCATCACCGAAAGCGCGCTCAGCTTTCTAGGGCTTGGCTTCCCGTCCGATTTTCCCACCTGGGGTCGTTTGCTGAGCGACGGGGTTGTCTATCTGTCCGAGTTTCCCTGGCGGGTGTTCTGGCCCGGCGTGATGATCTCGCTCACGGTGCTGAGCGTGAATTTCATGGGCGACGGCCTCCGCGATGCGCTTGATCCCAAGTTGCGCGGACGCGCGGCGCCGCTTTGATCCCGATCAAGGACCGCCCTGCCCGGCCTGATAGGCTGACGGCGCAGCAACAGGAGGCCGACATGAATTTCGCTCACCAGAAGACCGCCCTGATCGAAAGGCGCAAGGCATTGACCACGCATATGACCCAAGTCGAGCATACGCTGGATGAGGCGCCGTCCAAGGACTGGGAAGACCGCGCGTCGGAACGGCAGGGCGACGAGGTGCTCGAAGCGCTCGGCCTGACGGAGCTGGCCGAAGTTCGGCGCATCGACGCCGCGCTGGCGCGGATCGAAGCAGGCACCTACGGAACCTGCACCATTTGCGGCGACCCTATCACGGAGGCCCGGCTGGAATTTCTTCCGGACACCCCGTTCTGCACGTCCTGCGCGGACTGACCGCGTCAGGCCGGCATGCGCTGTTCCACGATCCCGGCCCACCAACTGCACCCCGCCGGGATGACCTCGTCGTTGAAGTTGTACTCGGGGTGGTGCACCGGGGCCGAGGCGCCGTTTCCGACGAGGATATAGGCGCCGGGGCGTTCCTCGAGCATGAAGGCAAAGTCCTCTCCGCCCATCACCAGGGGTGCTGTATCACATTGACCTGACACGGATTTCGCCACTTCAGCGGCAAAGTCCGTCTGTTCATCATGGTTGGCCATCACCGGATAATTGTATTCGTAGTCCAGCGAGATCTCGGCCCCGAACGCCGCGCCGATATGGTCGCAGATGCCCTTCATCCGGGTCGCGGCCAGCTCTCGCGTTTCATTGCTGAGCGTTCTGACTGTGCCCATCAGCGTGACGCGCGACGGGATGACGTTGAAGGTGTGCGACGAGGTTTCCATCGAGGTCACCGACACGACGATCTGCTGGATCGGGTCGGCGTTGCGGCTGACGATGGTTTGCAGCGCAGTCACCAGATGGCCGGTGACGACCGTGGGATCGATGGTTTCATGGGGCTTGGCGGCGTGGCCGCCCTTGCCTTCGACGACGATGTCGAACTTGTCGGTCGCGGCGAAGAACGGGCCGGGACGGATGGCGAACTGACCCGACTCCACCCCCGGCCAGTTGTGCATGCCGTAGACCTCCTGGATGCCGAACCGCTCCATCAACCCGTCGTCGCACATTTCCTTGCCACCGCCGCCGCCTTCTTCGGCGGGCTGGAAGATGATGACGGCGGTGCCGTTGAAATTGCGCGTCTCCGCAAGGTACTTTGCGGCGCCGAGCAGCATGGCGGTGTGCCCGTCATGACCGCAGGCATGCATGGCGCCCGGTGTCTTCGAGGCATAGTCGAGACCCGTCGCCTCGTGAATGGGCAGCGCGTCCAAGTCGGCGCGCAGGCCGATCGTACGGCCAGACGTTGCCTCGTGCCCCTTGATGACCGCCACAACGCCGGTGCGGCCCAGCCCTGTGACCACGTCGTCGCAGCCGAAGCTTTGCAGTTTTTCGGCTACCAGGGCGCTGGTGCGGTGGGTATCGAACAGAATCTCGGGGTTTTCGTGGATGTCACGGCGCCACCCGGTGATCTCATCCTGCATTTCTGCAAAGCGATTCTTGATGGGCATGGGCGGTCCTTTTAGTATCCACAATCCGAGGTCAGAACGACGTGATCCGGCGCGACGGTGCGATAGAGCGACGGACCGGGCGCGTGACCCTTGGGGTGTATAGGGGACGGGATCGGTTTGAAACTCAAATCACTTATTCGGTGCCTATGGGCAGGGTCGGCGACCGGCACCGCACGCAAGAGGGCGCGGGTATACGGGTGCTGGGGGTTTTCCAGCACCGCGGCGCGGGGGCCGCGTTCGACGATGCGCCCGGCAAACATGACCGCGACGTGATGACTGACCCGTTCGACCACCGCCATATCATGGCTGATGAACAGGTACGAAAGCCCCAAGTCGGCCTGTAATTCCATCAACAGGTTCAGAACCTGCGCCTGGACGCTGACATCCAGCGCCGAAACAGCTTCATCGGCGACGATTAATTTCGGGTTAAGCGCAAGCGCGCGGGCGATGGCGACCCGTTGACGCTGTCCGCCCGAGAGTTCGTGCGGGTAGCGGTCGAGATAGCTGCGCGGCAGGTCGACACGGTCAAAGAGCGCCGCCACGCGTTCGGTGCGTTGCGCTTTGTTTTCATTGGTGAAGTTTCGCAAGGGCTCGGCGACCTGCTCGGCCAGGCGCAGCATGGGGTTTAGGCTGCCGTAAGGATCCTGAAAGATCATCTGCATCTGCGCCCGGATGCGACGGAGTTGAGCCGATTGAAAAGCCGTGATGTCTTGGCCGTCCAGCATGATGCGCCCGCTGTCCGGCTCCACCAGCCGCAAAATCGAGCGGCCTACGGTGGACTTGCCACAACCGGATTCACCAACAAGTGCAAGAGTTTGACCCGCATTGATCGCAAAGGACACGTCCTCGACCGCGTGAACATGTCCGATGGTACGGCGCAGCAGGCCGCCTCTGACAGGAAAGCGGGTGCTCAGGTGCTCGACCCGAAGAAGCTCGGTGCCCTGCCCCGGGATCGGTTTCGATGGGCTATCGGGGTCGAGCGGGAATGGCTCGGGATCAGGCTTGCCACGCATGTCGCCAAGACGCGGAACAGCGGCAAGGAGGTGCCGCGTGTACGGATGGGACGGCGCGGAAAACACTTTTGAAACAGCGCCTTCCTCGACCTTCTCACCCCCCTTGAGGACCACGACGCGATCGGCCACCTGGGCCACGACGCCCATGTCGTGGGTGATGAACAGAACGGCGGTGCCGAAGTCGCGGCGGAGGCGGTCGATCAGGGCGAGGATTTCAGCCTGGGTGGTGACGTCGAGCGCGGTGGTGGGCTCGTCGGCGATCAGCAGGCGCGGCTCACAAGCCAGCGCCATGGCGATCATGACCCGTTGTCGCATGCCGCCCGAGAGTTCATGGGGGTATTGGGTGAGACGGCGGGCGGTTTCGGACAGCCGGACTTCTTGAAGCAATTCCAATGCCTTGGCGCGCGCGGCGGCGCGCGAAAGGCAGCGGTGTTTGCGCAAGCCCTCGGCCAGTTGGAAGCCAATCGTGAAGACCGGGTTGAGGGCCGTGGAGGGTTCCTGGAAGATCATGCCGATCCGGGCACCACGCAGGTCACGCATTTGATTTTGCGTGAGTTTTCCAAGGTCGACCGGACCCTGCCCTGCGTCGAAGAGCATTTGCCCGTCGGTGATCTGTCCGCCGTCGAAGCCGACGAGGCGCATCAGGGCCAGCGAGGTGACGGACTTTCCGGATCCGGATTCTCCAACGATTGCAAGGGTTTCTCCAGGCGCGATTTCAAAGGAGACGTCGCGCACGGCGTCGATATCGCCCGCGTCGGTGCGGAACGAGACGCGCAGGTTTTCGATCCGGGCCAGGGGCATATCGCGCATGACACCGAGTTAACCCGCCGCGTCCGGCGAGGTCAAATGGCAAAGGTTAACGGCGAATCGGTGGCTGAAATCCGCGTCGGTATCGCGTCGGTATGTGCTACGGTATCGCGACGGTGTTCCTGTCAGGCGTCCCGAATGAACGGACCGGACGGTGGGCGCCGGAATTTGTTAACATTCCGGCGCCATCTCAGGGCGCGGCGGGGGTCAGGCGGGTGATTCCGACCGAGGCGGCGCGCGCCAAATCGGCGTCGAGCGACATGGGAATGTATTCGCCCCGGCGCCAGAGCTGGGCCATGTCGTCATAGTGCCGGCTGAGGAAGTGGCCCGATTGCCCGGTGGCGGTGATGAAGACGCTGCTGTCGGGGTCGGCGAAATCATAGACCCCGCGATAGCCCGCGCCATGGACGTTCTGAAACGGGTCGGGTCCCTGCCCCTTGGTGCGCCCGCGCAGGAGCGTGTTGTCGCCGCCCGAGGTCGACTGGCGGATGTTTACGAAGTAGCGCAGCAACGGCACCTCTCCCAGGGTCTGGTGATCGTGGGTCGCCTGGTGCGCGTCGCCCCAGCGCAGGCTTTCCAACGCGCTGCCATAGCGTTCGTCGATCCAGATGAGCGCCGCGTCGAGCGCGATGCGGGCGATGTCCGAGCAGGTTTCCTGGGCCGTGGATTGGCGGATATCGCACCACGCGGACGCGCCGTCGATGTCGCGGTAGACGCGCTCGATGAAGACCGGGTCGGGATGGGTGAAGTCGTCGGCCAGCGGGCCGAGCTCGTCGACGATCAGGCGCCGTTGCAACTCGCGCAGCCAGGCGGCGTAGATCAGCGGTTCGGGCAGATGCTCGTTCATCTCGCCGTTCCATTCCGACAGCAGCGTGAGCGCGCGCTGGCGCTGGCGTTCGGGCGTTCCCTCGGGCGCGGCTTCGCCGGTGAACCACAGGTCCTTGCCGATGAGCGGCAACAGCGAGCGGGCGGTGAAGCTGACGGTGTCGAGTTGCGCCTCGATGAAGCTGTCGCGGGTGTGAACCTCGCGGTTCTGCATCAGACGGCGCCAGCGGAAGACGCGCTGCGTGTCGCCCCATTTGTAGCTGACATGGTTGGGGAAAGGACGGTCCACCGTCTTGTTGTTGGTATTGCCCAGAACGCCGCCTGCCGGGGCCTTGAACTCGGGGTTCGCCGAATAGGCCAGCGTGCCTTGCCAGCGATTGGTGTCTTCCCACCCGCGCGAAGGGTAGCGACCGCGCGTTTCATGCTCGGCGTCGCGGCGGGGCATGGCGCCGATGGTCTTCATGGCGATGGTGGACTGATCGACAAGCGTGAGGTTCTGCGACGGCGCGATGTAGCTTTCGCCCGCCGCGATGGCCTCGTCCACCGAGGCCGCGCGCATCAGGGCCATGGCCGAGGACAGCGTCGTGTCGCTGTCCGACAGCGCCGTCCAGCTGAGCGAGGCCACGTGGCCAGGTGGCGTGACATCGGCGAGGTTGTAATGCGAGCCGGGCAGCACCGGGCCATTGTCGGTCCAGCGCAGGGTGAGCGTGATAGGCGCGTTGTCCGCGATGCGGATGATCGTGCTTTCGGTGCGGAACGGTTTGTATCCGTCGGGCGTGAGGTATTCCTGCGGGTTGTCTGGGTTGAGGCGCTCGATGAACAGGTCCTGATCGTCGAGGTAGGAGGAGGTGACCCCCCAGCCCAGGTCGGCGCTGCGCCCGGCCATGACGATGGGCACGCCGGGGATGGTGGCGCCGATCACGCCGCCGGTCTGAAGCTCCAGCCGGGCGAGGTACCAGATGGCGGGCGCGGTCAGGCCGAGATGCGGATCGTTGGCCAGCAGCGTGCCCCCCGAGGCCGAGCGTTTGGGTGCGGCGGCCCAGGCGTTGGAGGCGCCGGCGAAGGCGCGCTTCTTGAAAGGCGAAAGCGGGTGGTCGGGGATGCCTGCGCCTGTGCTGTGGGCGAATTGCGTACCCTCGGGGAAGAGGCTGGCGTAATCGGGCAGCGCGGCGATGCCGGTGCCGGGGGCGAGCGGCATGATGTCTTCCATCCGATCGGCATCGTCGAGTTCGAGCGCTGCGTGGGCGTAAAGCACTTCCTCTTCCAGGTGGGCCGACAGCTGCACCGCCATCAGCTTGACGATGGCAATGGAGTCGGCGGGCGTCCAGGGCGAGACGGGATTGTTGAACAGGAACATCTCGGGCGCGCCGCGGCCCAGGGCGGATTCGTTGATTTCCTGCAGACGTGCGTTCACCCCGGCGGAATAGGCGCGCAGGGCGGCGAGTGTCTGGGTGTCCTGCGCCTCGACCGACCGCTGGGCCAGCGTGTAGAGGTCGAAGCGGCGCAGGATCTTGTCGATCTCGACGGTGCGGGTGCCGAACACCTCGGAGAGGCGCCCCTGCACGGTGCGGCGCATCATCACCATCTGCCACAGCCGGTCCTGCGCGTGGGCATAGCCCAGGCCATAAAACGTGTCGGGGTCGTTGGTGCCGAAGATGTGCGGCACGTTGGCGTTGTCGCGCACGATCTCAACCGGTTCGAGGATACCGATGACCTCGAGATCCTTGGAATAGTCGGGCAGCGAGCGCGACAGCAGGAAATAGACGCCCAGCAGCGCGACCAGGCCGAGCAGGATCATCCCGCCCGCGATCCGCACCAGCCATTTGAACACTTGCGCCATGCCCCACCCACGTTAGGTTGCCATTCCGGTGGGGATAGTCACAAATCCCGGCATAGACAATGGGCCGATCTTCACAATACGGCCCGAAGGCACGAGGGAGATCACGATGACGAAGCTGGCATTTCTGGGACTGGGCGTGATGGGGTATCCGATGGCCGGGCACCTGGCATCGGCGGGCCATGACGTCTGCGTCTACAACCGGACGGGGGTCAAGGCCGAGGCCTGGGTTAAGGAGCATGGCGGGCGCCACGCGCCCACCCCGCGGGAGGCCTCGGAAGGCGCGGCGTTCGTGATGTCCTGCGTGGGCAATGACGACGATTTGCGGTCGGTCTGTCTGGGCGAGGAAGGGGCGTTCGCGGGTATGGCGAAGGGCGCGACCTTTGTCGACCACACGACGGTGTCGGCGCAGGTGACCGAAGAGCTTTATGCCGCCGCCAAGGAGGCCGGGATCGGCTATGTCGACGCGCCGATCTCGGGCGGTCAGGCGGGGGCCGAGAACGGGCAATTGTCGATCATGTGCGGCGGCGACGCGGAGGTTTATGCCAAGGCCGAGCCGGTGATGGAAATCTATGCCAAGCTGTGCCGCCGGATCGGCGAGAGCGGCGCGGGCCAGATGACCAAGATGTGCAACCAGATCGCCATTGCCGGGCTGGTGCAAGGCCTGTCCGAAGCGCTGCATTTCGCCGAGAAGGCGGGGCTGGACGGGCGCGCGGTGGTCGAGGTGATCAGCCAGGGGGCGGCCGGAAGCTGGCAGATGGCCAACCGATACGAGACGATGCTGGACGACCAGTTCGAGCATGGCTTTGCCGTGGACTGGATGCGCAAGGACCTCGGGATCTGCCTGAAGACCGGAGACGAGAACGGTGCGTCCCTGCCGGTGACGGCGCTGGTGGATCAGTATTACAAGGACGTGCAGAATATGGGCGGCGGACGTTGGGACACGTCGAGCCTGATCAAGCGGCTGCGCAAGCTGGGGTGATTTCGAGGCGGGGCCGGGATGCGTGGCCCCGCCTCTTGCTTTCCGTAGGGCTTGCAGCGCCGCGCCGCCATGCGCAACTTGGTGGCGGAACCGGCCGCGAGCCCGGCAGGGAGTGACCCCGAGGCTAGGCGGGGTCTGGTGCGGTGTCGGTGACAAAGTCACGCAAGAGGCGAATAGATGAGCGCGGACGGGGCGACACGGATCGAGGACTGGACCGAGCGGTTCCGAGGGACACGCGCCCTGCCCCGCGCCGTGCGCGACCGGCTGATCCGGGCGGCGCGGATCGTGCGGATCGGGAAAGGCACACAGGTTTTCGGGCCGGACAACGTGCCGGACCGGCTGTTTTTCCTTTACGACGGGCGCATCCGGGTCTCGCAGACCTCGGAAGGCGGGCGCGAGATCGTGCTTTACCGCGTGGAGGCCGGGGACAGCTGTGTGCTGACCACCGCCTGCATGCTGGCCGAGGAAGCCTATAACGCCGAAGGGATCGCCGAGACGGACGTGACCGCCGTGGTCCTCCCCAAGCCCGATTTCGACCGGCTGGTGGCCGAGGAAGAGCCGTTTCGCAAATTCGTCTTCGATGCCTATTCGCGGCGGCTGATCGACATGCTGCGGGTGGTGGACGACGTGGCCTTTGGCCGGATCGACGTGCGGCTGGCCGAGCGGCTGCTGGCACTGGCGGGCGACATGAAGGAGGTCGCGGCCACGCACCAGGACCTGGCGAGCGAGCTGGGGACAGCACGCGAGGTGATCTCGCGCGTGCTGGCGGATTTCCAGAAACGCGGGCTGGTGCAGCAATCGCGGGGACGGATCACGTTGGCAGACAAAGCCGGGCTGCGGGCGCTGGCGGAGAGCGCGTGAGGTGCAAGTCGCACGCCGTCCCGATGCCAAGTTTTATGATATAGACGCCGGAACGCGCGCGTTTTTATGAAAGGATGCTGGCATGGCGGCATCGCATGATGACCCCCGTCTCGTCCGGCTTGCCGGGGCGCTGTATCTCGTAATCATCCTTTGTGGGCTGACCGCGGAGCTGATGCTGCGTGGTCCGTTGCTTGCGGGATCGCCCGAAGAGGTCGTCCGGGCGCTCGGCGCCGGTATTTCGCAACTGCGGCTCAGTTTGTTGGCCGATACCGTGATGTTGCTGGCGGATGTGGCGCTTGCGCTGGTGTTCTTTGGCCTGCTGCGTCATATTTCGGCCTCGCTGGCTCTGGCCGCGATGGTATTCCGCCTGGGACAGGCGGTGCTGATCGGCGCGAGCCTGATGGCGCTTGGCAGCGTGCCGATGGTGCTGGCCGATGCGCCGCGCCTCGCGGTGCATATGACCGACCTGCACGCGATCGGATATGATGTCGGGCTGATCCTGTTCGCGGTGAACAGCGCGATCATGTCCGTTCTGCTGTGGCGGTCGGCGGTGCCGCACGTCATCGCGGGTGGTATTGTGGTGTCCGGCGTTGTCTACGGAGCAGGCAGCCTTGCGCGGCTTGTGGCGCCTGAGTGGATGGCCGTGATTGAGCCCGCCTACGTGGTGCCGATGGTCGCCGAGAGTGCGCTGTGCCTGTGGTTGCTGATCCGGGCGCGGGTCTGAATCCAGTGGACCGGGCTGGACCGGAACGTGCGGCGTTCCGCCAATTGGCAGCCAAGCACCTGAAAGCGCACGACAATATCGGCGATACGATGTGCCACCGCGATGCAGTCCAAGGTCCGGCCGAGTAGAGCGATGGAACGGGGCGCTTGATTCCGGCGTTGGACAGCGAAACAAGAGGTGCATGACATGACCAATTTCTTCATCGGCGGCGCATTGGCGCTTGCGCTTTCCTCGACATCCCTGACCGCAGCCCCGATACACGGGGCAGGTACGGCCACGGGCCTTGGTACCGCGCCCGACGCACAGGTCTGGCTGGCGCAGGGCAACAGCGGCAAGGGCAACGGCAAAGCCAAGGGCGGCGGCAACGCACAGAAAAAGGCCAAGGGCAATGCCGGCAAAGGCAATGCCGGCAACGCGAATGCCGGCAACGGCAATGCCGGCAACGGCAATGCAAAGGCCAAGCCCGACAAGGGGAATAAGCAGGCTGGTAATGGCAATCCCGGCAAGGGCAACGGGAACGCCAAAAAGGCCGGCAACAGCCAACCGAAGGGCAATTCCAACGGCAACGGTGCGGAACGCGCGGCGAAGGCCAACGGTAAGCCCGACAAGGCCCGCAAGGTCTTTACCACGGCAGAGCGCGAAAACGTCGTAGAGCGCATTTTCCAGGCCCCTGCCCCGGACGGACGTGACATGACGCGGATCCTGACCGGCGCGGGCCTTGCGCTGTTGACGCCGGACATGGCGGTGTCGAACATCCCCGGTAACGAGCTGGTGACCTATGCCAACTGCCCGCCGGGGCTGGCCAAGAAAAACCCGCCCTGCGTGCCGCCGGGCCTGGCGCGGGACGGCATCGGGTACGACGAATGGGTGTCTTATGACCGGGACCGTTATGACCGTATCTGGATCGACCGCCGCGACGATTGGCTGGGCCGCGGGTACGACGTGGAGCCCGACCCCGGCTACCTGCTGCTGCGATCGGACGAGATTGCACGCCTCTACGGCCTTGACCCCGCGCCGCGCGGCCAGCGCTATGCGCTGATCGACGGGATGCCGGTTCTGCTGGGCGATGACGATTACCGCTCGTTCATGCTGGTGAACCAGTTGGCGCAGGTGACCGACGTGACCGGGGGCGTGCCGGTTTCACCGACGGCGGCGTTGACGCAGCGCGAACTGATCGACCTGTACCGCCTGCCACAGCTTGGGAACGACCGGAACTATGCCGTGGTAAACGGTCAAGTGGTGCAGATGAACAACGAGAATTACGAGTTGCTGCAACTGCTGCGCGTCGCACGCGCCGTTCTTTGAGGCCAAGTGGCGATATCCATGATTGAAGACGCAGCCGCCGGGGAACCGGCGGCTGTTTTGCTGTGTAGCCCGGAGGCGTGCGCGTGTCCGGTTTGATCATGAAAGTCGCCCTGTCTTCGGACCGAATTCTACAGGCTGGGTGACAATGTCACTGACATGAGCAAGGTCCGAGGTGCATGATCGGGGCATACTTTCCATGGAGGACACCATGACTGTCAATGTAGGCACCATCGACCGTATCCTGCGCGCCGCCGTGGGCGTCGTGCTGCTGTATCTTGCGTTTTTCAGCGGGTTGCCCGCGTTCGAAGCCCCGGTTTGGAGGTATCTTGCCGCGTTCGTGGGCGTCGTGATGCTGATCGTCGCGGCGGTGCGGGTCTGCCCCGTTCATTCCATCCTCGGCGTCCGGACCTGCGCGCGGTAAATCATGGAGACGGCGTTCACACCATTCGCGTCGCTGGGCGGCGGGGCACTGATCGGTCTGGCGGCGGTGCTGCTGATGCTGGGGCTGGGGCGCATTTTCGGCGCGACCGGTATCCTGTCGGGAGTCGTCTTTGCCGAAGGGCGCGAAGAGCTGTCGTGGCGCGCGGCGCTGATCCTGGGCATGGTGCTGGTGCCCGGGCTGATGTTTCTGACGACCGGGCGCTGGCCGCAGATCGACGTGCCAGTCAGTCCGGCAATGATCGTGATCGGAGGAATCGTCGTGGGATTCGGCGCGAGCCTCGGGTCGGGCTGTACTTCGGGGCATGGCGTCTGCGGGCTGTCGCGGTTGTCGCGGCGCTCGATCGTGGCGGTGCCGGTCTTCATGGGCACGGCGGCGATCACGGTGTTCATCATCCGTCATGTGGTGGGAGGCTGAGCGATGAAGCTTTTGTTCGCGGTGCTGACGGGCATGGTGTTCGGCGCAGGGATCACGCTGTCGGGGATGATCAACCCGGCGAAGGTCCTGAATTTTCTGGACATCGCAGGGACTTGGGATGCGAGCCTGATCTTCGTGATGGGGGGCGCCGTCATGGTGACCTTTGTCGGGTATCGGCTGGTCTGGCGGCGGTCCGCGCCGCTTTTCGCCGGGGGGTTCCAGGTGCCCGGCTCGACGGTGATCGACAGCAGACTAGTGGGAGGATCGGCCCTGTTCGGGATCGGCTGGGGGATCGCGGGGTTCTGCCCTGGTGCGGCCATTCCGGCGCTTGGCACGGGCCGCTGGGAGGTTATCCTGTTTCTGGCCGCGGTGGGTGTCGGGCTGGCGCTGGCGCGACTGGCCAAGGGGCTGCCGCTGTTCCCACGAAAGGCCGAGGCGTAAAGGAGGCATGACATGACCGATTATCCCGTGAATATGAGTGTTCACCCGCAGGTGCAGGGGTTCTTCGATGAGGCCACCAACACGATCAGCTATATCGTGAAGGACCCCGGCAGCGACGCCTGTGCCATCGTCGACAGCGTGATGGATATCGACTATGCCGCCGGGCGGATCACCTATGACCATGCCGACGAACTGATCCGGCAGGTCGAGGAGCAGGGCCTGCGGCTGGAATGGATCATCGAGACGCATGTGCATGCCGACCACCTGTCCGCCGCGCCCTATATCCAGGAGAAGCTGGGGGGCAAGATCGGGATCGGGTCGAAGATCATGGTCGTGCAGGACACGTTCGGCAAGGTGTTCAACGAAGGCACGGAGTTTCAGCGCGACGGGTCGCAGTTCGACGCGCTGTTCGAGGACGGCGATACCTACCGCGTGGGCGAGATGGAATGTTTCGCCATGTACACGCCGGGGCACACGCCGGCCTGCATGGTGCATGTGATGGGCGACGCGGCGTTCGTGGGCGATACGCTGTTCATGCCCGACGGTGGCTCGGCCCGGGCGGATTTTCCTGGCGGGGATGCGGGGCAGCTTTACGACAGCATCCAGAAGGTGCTGGCCCTGCCCGACGCCATGCGCCTGTTCATGTGTCACGACTACGGACCGAATGGCCGGGATATCGCGTGGGAGACCAGTGTCGGCGAGGAGAAGGCACACAACATCCACGTCGGCGGTGGCAAGAGCCGCGAGGAGTTCGTGAAGTTCCGCACCGAGCGGGACGCGACCCTGGCCATGCCCAAGCTGATCATCCCGTCGCTGCAGGTGAACATGCGGGCCGGCAAGGTGCCGACGGACAAGGACGGGAACCCGGTGCTGAAGGTGCCGGTTAACGGGCTGTAAGGCACCGCACATTCAAAAGCATTCGGAGGGATCGCATGCGCGACGACATCCTGAGCAAAACTTCGGCCTCGACCGGCGCGGGAAGCCCCGAGGTGATCGGGTTTTATGACGAAGATACAGGCAGTTGCCAGTATATCTGCATCTGCCCCGAGACCCGGAAAGCGGCGCTGATCGACGTGGTGCAGACGCTTGACCCCAAATCCTTCGCCACCGGGTTCGCGCCCGCGCAATGGGCGCTGGACGTCATCGCGGAGCGCGGGCTGGAACTGGAGTGGATCCTCGATACGCATCCGCATGCGGATCACCTGATGGCGGGGGCGTGGCTGAAGGAGCAGACCGGCGCGCCCACGGGCATCGGTGAAAAGGTTCACGAGATCGCGGAGCTTTGGCGCGGCTATTACAACGCGCCGCACGCCTTTCCGGTCGATCCGCATTTCGACCGGCTGTTCGCGGAGGGCGACACGTTCAAGATCGGCAATCTGGAGGTGGAGGTTATGTTGTCGCCGGGCCATACGCTGGGGTCCGTGACCTACGTGGTGGGCGACGCGATCTTTGCCCATGACACGCTGATGATGCCGGATGCCGGTACGTCGCGCGCGGATTTCCCCGGCGGGACGGCGGCGGAGCTTTATGACAGCATCATGCGCATACTGGAGCATCCGGACGACACGCGTGTCTTCATCGGACACGATTACGGCACCGATACCCGAGAAGAGCCCGCGTGGGAGAGCACGGTGGGCCAGCAGAAACGCGAGAATATCCACCTGAAGGACGGCGCAAGCAAGGCCGAGTACGTGGCGCGACGCGAGAAGCGGGATGCGACGCTGGCCCTGCCCGACCGGATGCTGGCGGCGTTGCAGGTGAACCTGCGCGGTGGGCGCTTGCCCGAGCCGGAGGAAGACGGAAAGAGCTACTTCAAGATCCCGGCGAACAAGTTCTAGCGATCCGGGCGCGTGGGCTTTCGCCCACCCTACGCGGCGCGGATGCCCGCGGCATACCGGTCGATGGCGGCGCGGATGTCCTGCATCTCGGGCCATTGCGCGGCGTCTTTGCCGTAGCGGTCGAGAAGCGCGGAATACTCCGCTTCGAGCGTGTCGAGGCGGGATTTGTGGGTATCGAGATCGGGAGCCTTGCGCCAGCTTGCGTCGACGCGGCCACGCAGAAACCACAGGCGCGGCGTGCGATAGATGTGGCGGTTGGTGTAGACGCCCGGCAGGTGCGCATCCTCACCGATCTCGGCGATGAGGGCTTCGGCTGTGGCCTCGGCCTCGGGGTCGCGGTTCAGCGCCCAGAGGGTTTCGGCAAGGCGGGCACGGTTGAAGACCGTGTTGATGGCGTTGGCGATGCAGAACTCAATGACGGGCAGCATGGCGGCGTGGTGCATCACGCGGTTCACCTCGGCGTCGACCTGTCCCTTGACGAGGAAGGCGTCGAGCAGCGTGGCGAGCTGTTCACGAACGGCAGCGTCGGGTTCGGCGGTGAAGCGGTTCTGCACCGCGTGCAGAATTACCTTGAAGAAAAGCGCGGTCTTGCTGGTCGACAGAAGCGCGCCGTGCAGGGTGCTGGTGACGTCGATACGGTCGCGTATATCCGGCGCATCGAGCCAGCCATCGGCGACGATCAGGCGCGCGACGGCAAGGTTGGTGGTGGAGCCGAAGTGATAATGCGCGGGACGGTAGTGCAGCGAAGACATGAGGTCGCGCGGCAGGTCGGCGAGGTGTTGCAGGGCATCTTCGGTCAGGTCGCGATAATCACGCGCGAGGCAGAGCGTGAAATGCGCCAGCGTGCGGGCCGCATCGGTATGGCCTGCCTGCCAAAGTCGGGCGATCAGGGCGTGAAAAGCCGCGCTATGCGCCGTGATCAGCTGCGTTTGGGCGTCGGTGCTGCGCGGAAGCATCGTGCCGAGCGGCGGATAGGGCAGCAGGGCGGCGGGGCGCCCGGTGGTGTGCGCCCAGAGGTGACAGCCCAGCGTGTACCACGCGGTCGCGGGCTGGCTGAGCGTGGTGCCGTCCGCGAAATCGAGCGCGATCTGGCCCTCGGTGGTGAGCCTCGCGGTGAAATCCGGCAGGTCCGGCGCCGGGGGTGTGTTTTCCTGCATGTGCGAGAGCGCCTTGCCGACCCGGCTGACAAGAGGCGGGTAATGCGCAAAGAGCGTGGCCATGGTGGTGAAGAGATCGCGCAGGATCTGCGTGAGGTCGGCGCGTTCGGTCGCGGAGCGTGCGGTGGCGAGCGTGCGGGTCATGTCCGCCTCGGCGTGAAAAGCGACGCGGTCGCCGTGATGTAGAAGGACACCGTCAGAACCGGCGTCTTCGCGCAGATGATATCGGTCGATATAGGCGAGGCCGGTGGCAGGCGCGTCCAACAGCCGGGCGCCGACCCAGGCACGGGTGCCATCGGTCAGCATCGGGGCGCCGCAGACCCGGACCGCATCGGGGGACGCATCGGGCAGCCGCAAGCCCCGGTACCAGACGCGTGACACATCGCGGAAATAGGACGCGCACCAGGGCAGCGTCACGTCCTCGCCCAGGGGTGCCAGCGTGTCGAAATCCGCGCCGTCGAGGCGGACCCAACGATCAGGGCCGGTCGTCAGCGACATCCAGACCCCTGCCCCGTCGGTCAGCGCGACATGGGGCATGTTCACCTCGTTCTCGTCGAACCAGCGCAGGCGCAGGCCGGGCGCGGACAAGTCAATGCCGTCGGGGGGCGGCACCTTTTGGGTGGTGAAATAAAGCTGCGTGCCGTCGGTGGCGTAGACATGGCCCAGTGGGCGCAGGTCCGCAGGCCCCCTGCCCTTTGCCAGTCGCATCCGCTTGTCGCGGAAATAGCCGGTGGTGGCGTCCCGGCCATGAGAAGTGCCAAGGGCGGCAAAGCTGTCGGCGTCGGCGGACTTGATGGGCTTTAGCTTGCGAGCCATGACCAGATAGATCGTGTCGGCGTCGCGCACGTAGCCTTGGGACAGGATATCAAATTTCGTGGTGTCGATTTCCATGCACTGACCGCAATCGCGCCTCAAAATGGGTCGGCCCGCCTGGCGTCCGTGACAGGCTGACGGCCACGGGGGATGTATGGAGCCTATTGTTAACCGTATGTTCCTGCTGGCGACAGGGGGATCATTGGCTGGGTATGGACGCGCCCGCAGTATTGCCGCGGCATTTCGCGGTGCCGGTGGTGCATCATACCGGGCCGGGCCTCGGCATGTGGGCGACGGGCGCATGCCGGGTGAAGTGCCCGGGGGGCGCGTGGGTTTTCACCCACCCTACGCGGGAATTGGCGGAACCACTTTTGATTCAAAGGCTAAGCTTGTCGCGCAGGAAGGCGAGCGCGACGGACAAGCCATCGGGGGCGATTCCGTGGGCGGTGCCTTTCATCACGTGGGCGTAGACCTCTTTCCAGCCGGCGGATTGCAAAGCCTCGGCGGCCTCGGGCAAGGATTGCGGCGGCACGACGTCGTCAGCGTCGCCATGGACCAGCAGAACCGGCGGACGGCTGACGACGTCATCGGCCAGAAGTTCGGGTTGCAACAGGCGCCCCGAGAAGCCGACGATGCCGGCGATCTCGTCTTCGCGCCGCGGGGCCACGTGCAGGGCCATCATCGTGCCTTGGGAAAAGCCGAAGAGCACGACCTGTTCGGGCAGCACGTCCTCGTCCACCATCAGCGCGTCGAGAAAGGCGTTGAGGTCCTCGGCGGCGGCGACGAGCCCCCGATGGGCCTCTTCCTCGCTCGAGCCGTCGATCCAGGGGATCGGGAACCACTGGTAGCCGGTGGGCATCATCGGGATCGTCTCGGGCGCGTCGGGGGCCACGAAGAGTGTATCCGGCAAGTGCTCGGCCAACGGGTCGGCGAGGCCCAGGAGGTCGGCCCCGTTGGCGCCGTAGCCGTGCAGGAAGACGACGACGGAGCGGGTCGTGCCCGACATGGGTTCCTTGCGGCCGGCCTGAAGTACGCGGGTCATCTGATGCCTTCCCTTTGTTTCGCAACACGGTAGTAGGCCCAGAGCTGGCGGGCTGCAACCGATCTCCACGGGCTCCAGGCCGTGGCCATCTCGCTCAGGGCGCGGTCGCGAGGGCGTTCCGGCAGGTCATAGAGGAGGCGCGCGGCCTCTTGCAGGGCGAGGTCGCCGGGGGCGAAGACGTCCGCGCGGCCGAGCGAGAACATGGCATAGATCTCGGCCGTCCAGGTGCCGATGCCGGGCACCTGCGTGAGGGTGGCGATGACCTCGTCTGTGGGCGCGCCGCGGAGGGCCGTGAAGTTTATCCCGGCGTCCGAGAGTGCGCGGGCGTATCGGATCTTCTGCCGGCTGAGGCCCACGGCGCGGAGGTCGTCATCCGAGGCCCACTTGATCTTGCGCGGGCCGGTGAGGCCTGCGGTTTTCATACGGCCCCAGATGGCGGCGGCGGAGGCGGTGGAGACCTGTTGGCTGACGATGGCCGACAGGAGCTCGGCAAATCCGTCCGGCTTGCGGCGCAGGGGAAGCGGGCCGGTCTGGGCGTGGGCATGGGCCATGCGCGGGCTGAGGGCGGTAAGATGCGCCACGCCTTCTGCCACGTCGTCTTGGGTTTCGATGATACGCCCGGTCACAGGGCGCGGACCCATGCAAGGGCGTCGTCCACGGTTTCGACGCGGGGGGCGTCCGGCTGGGGCGGACGGTTGATGAGCGCCACGCGGACGCCGAGGCGGCGCGCGGCGTCGAGCTTGGTGCGGGGCGTGGGGCCGCCGGCGTTCTTGGCAATGAGCCAGTCGACGCCGAGCGATTTGAAAAGGTCGTATTCCTGGCGTTCCGAGAACGGCGGGTTGCCGGGCAGAAAGCGGCCGTTCGAGAAGGGAAAGGGCGTGTCGGGGACATTGATCTGGCGGCTGATCACCGTGCAGTCCGAGAGGTTGGCGAAACGGTCGAGCGTCTGGCGGCCGGTGGCGAGAAAGACCGTGGAGCCGGGGGCGATGTGGGCGGCGGCCTCCTCTTCGCGGTCGATCAGGGTCCAGTTATCGCCCGGCCCCGGTGTCCATGGCGGGCGCAGAAGCTGGCAATAGGGAACGCCAAGGTCGGCGCAGACCCGGGCGGTGCGCTGTGAAATACTGTCGGCAAAGGGATGCGTGGCGTCGAGCACGGCAGTGATCGCGTGTTCGGCAAGGTAGGTGCGGAACGCGGGCTCGCCCCCGAAGCCGCCGGTGCGGGTGGGAAGTGCCAGCGGCGAAGGCGCGCGGGACGCGCCGGCGAGCGACGCGGTGGCCGAGATGCCCTCTTCATGCAGTTGGGTGGCGATGGCCTTGGCCTCACCCGTTCCGGCAAGAAGAAGGAGGGTCACGGGGCGGGCCTTGGAGACAGGAGGAAAGGTCGTCTGGACATGGTCGGCGGACTATAGGCGGGCAAGCCCTTCGCGCCAATCGGCAATTTCGCATTGCGCCTTGCGCCATACGACCGATGCGAGGGGCGCCGCCCCTCGCGCACCCCGGGATATTTATGGCCAAAGGAAAAGCATGCCGTGGTGGCGATTTGGGGTCTTGTGGGCCTCTCGAGAGGGGTCTAGCAAGGCGGCATGAGTGAGACCGCCCTGCCCTATGACAACGACCGCCGCGCGAAACGGAACGTGACCGTGCTGGTGCTGGCGCAAGCGGTGCTGGGCGCGCAGATGGCAATGATCTTCGTGGTGGGCGGGCTGGCCGGCCAGAGCCTTGCCAGCAACGTGTGTTTCGCCACCTTGCCGATTTCACTGATCGTGCTGGGGTCGATGATCTCGGCCAATCCCCTGTCGATGGTGATGCAGCGGTTCGGGCGCAAGGCGGGGTTCCTGATCGGGGCGATGGGCGGCGCCGCCGGGGCGGCGATAGCGGGCTATGGCCTCTATCTTGCGTCCTTTCCTGTGTACCTGGCGGGCAGTTTCCTGACGGGGATCTACATGTCGGCGCAGGGATTCTATCGCTTCGCCGCCGCGGATACGGCCAGCGATGATTTCCGGCCCAAGGCAATTTCCTATGTGCTGGCGGGCGGGCTGGCGAGCGCGATCATCGGCCCACAGCTGGTGAAGGTCACGAGCCAGGCGATGGTGGTCCCGTTCCTGGGCACGTACCTGGCGGTTATCGCGATCAATTTGCTCGGTGCGCTGCTGTTCTTTTTCCTGGACATCCCCAGGCCGCCGCCGCCGGCACCCGACAGCCCCAGGGGCCGCACGCGGTGGGAACTGCTGACCACGCCGCGGATCGCCGTGGCCGTCATCTGCGCGATGGTGTCCTATGCGCTGATGAACCTGGTGATGACCTCGACCCCGCTTGCGGTGGTCGGCTGCGGGTTTACCGAAGGCAACGCCGCGGACATCGTCACCGGGCACGTGCTGGCCATGTTCGCGCCGTCCTTCTTTACCGGGCACCTGATCGCGCGGTTCGGGGTGGAGAAGATCGTGGGCACGGGGCTTGTGATCCTGGCCGCCGCGGGGGTCGTGGCGCTGCAGGGGGTCGAGATCGAGAATTTCTTCATCGCGCTGATCCTGTTGGGGCTGGGGTGGAATTTCGGATTCATCGGGGCGACCACGATGCTGGCCGGTGCGCATGATGTGCATGAACGCGGCCGGATGCAGGGGATGAACGACCTTCTGGTCTTTGGCGGCGTGACGCTGGCGTCGCTGGCCTCGGGCGGGCTGATGAACTGCTCGGGCGGCACGGCGGAGGCCGGGTGGACGGCGGTGAACCTGGCCATGGTGCCGCTTCTGACGCTGGCGGGCGGAGCGCTGATCTGGCTGGTGATGCGGCCGAAGGAGGCTTGAGGTTTTTTCGGCCGGAAATATTCCGGGGAGTTCAAGGGGCATTGCCCCTAGCTGACGGAGGAAGCTTGAACGCCCGCCGAACGAGCTGGTCTGACGGCGGCTTTTTCTTGCCGGAAATACTCTCGGGGTTTGGGGGTGAAACCCCCAACGCGCTTGAAGAGCGCGCCGCAGGCGCTCCGCTTACCAGCGTCCGGTTATTGCCCGGCGCATCAGCCCGAGGCGGGAGCGGAAAGGCGGCAGCGCAAGGCGATTTTCCGAGACGGCCGCAGGGTCTCGACTGGCCTTTTTCAGGATCGCCTCGGTCTGCCAGAGGGCGAGCATCGCGGGGCGGGTATTGGGTGCAAGGCGCGTGCGGCGGGCCTCGGTCAGCGCCGTCAGAGCGTCGTCGGTCAGCGCGCGGATCGCGGCATGCGTGCCTTCGACCAGCGGGATGCGGCCCTGGCGTTCCAGTTCCGGCACGGCGCGGAGCCAGTTGGCCACGCCCTGGGCGTAGCCTGCCTTGAGGATCGATGCTTCGGGCGCGTCGCCGAGGGTACGTGTGGCGGCGAGCAACAACAGACCGGAGGTGTTGGTGAGGTGGGTGCGGAAGGCGCTCATGTCCTCGAACGGGTCGCGGTAGATGTCCCAACGGCGCGCCTCTACCAGCGCGTCGAGCCGTTCTGCCATCTCTGCGTCCAACACCAAAGAGAGCGGCGTGGCAACCTCGTGGCGGCGCACGTCGGTGCCCGTGCGGATCTCCTCCAGCACGTCACGCCACCATTGCAGGCGCATCTCGGCGATCATGGATTCCTGTGTCACCCACGGGGCGCGGGAAACCTCGACGTTGAACGCGTAAAGTGGAAAGAGCTTTTCGCGCACGGGCACCGGGGCGGCCATGGTAGCGGCGAAACGCTCGGGGTCGCCGCGCTGCACGAGGCCCGCGCAGGCCATGATGTCGGGGTCGAGCGCCATGCCGGTCAGGTAGGCCCAAAACCGGGGCGCGCAAGGATGAGCGCGTAGGCGATATCACCCGGGGCTTGCCGCCAGAGGGCGATTTCCCGGGCGGCGTCGTCGAGCACTTGGGCCAGGGCGTCGTCCGCGCCGGGGCGCAGGTTGGCGATGCGGCCGCCGAGTTCGGCATAATAATCCGCCCAGGCCATGCCGGTGATGAGGCGGTGATCCTGCACGACGTAGCCGGCCGCCTCGACCCGCGCGGTGATGCCGTCGAGGTCGGAAATCGCCGGGTAATCGGCCCAGAAATCGCGGGCGGCCTGCGGGGCGTCGGGGGGCAGCACGGGTTCGGAAAAGGCGACCGCGCCATCGGTCGTGAGGGCGCGTTTCCAGAGCGTCAGCCCTTCGGTCACGCCAAGGAAATAGAGCGCACCGGCGCACCAGATGAGGTCGTAAAAGCCACTGATCTGCGCCATGTCGCCGGTGGAGACGGTGACATTGGTAAAGTGGGCGGTGGCCGTGCGGGCTTCCTCGACGAGGTGGGGCAACTGGTCGATGCCTTCGATCCGCGCCCGGGGCAGGCACTCGGCCAACGTCACAAGGTCGGCGCCCGGCCCACAGGCGGCGTCGATCACATGGGGCGCGTCGGGCATGTCAAGCTGGCTGAGGGCCCAGCGGACATCCTCGGATGTGCCGGGGCCCTGCCGGGTCATTTCGCGGTGGAGCGTCAGGAAAGCCTCGTCCACCGCTCAGACCTCTCCGCCGTCGCACAAAAGCTTCCAGTTTATGGCGTCGAGCAGCGCCTCGAACGACGCGTCGACTATGTTGGCCGACACGCCCACCGTGGACCAGCGCCGCCCCTGCCCGTCCTCGCTATCGATGATGACGCGGGTGACGGCCTCGGTGCCGCCTTGCGTGATGCGCACCTTGAAGTCCACCAGCCGCATGTCGGCGATGGCCTCCTGGTAGCGGCCGAGGTCCTTGGCCAGCGCCTGGGCCAGGGCGTTCACGGGGCCACGGTCGGTGCCGGTCTCGTCCATCGACTCGCTGACCGACAGTTTCTTCTCGCCGTCGACCTTGACCACCACCACGGCCTCGGACAGGGAGACCATCTTGTTGTACTTGTTCTTGCGGCGCTCGACCGTGACCTTGTAACGCTTGACCTCGAAGAACTCGGGCAAAAGGCCCAGTTCGCGGCGGGCGACCAGTTCGAAACTGGCCTGCGCCATGTCATAGGTGTAGCCGCGGTTTTCGCGGGTCTTGACCTCTTCGAGGATGCGGGGCAGCGCCGGGTTGTCCTTTTCGATCTCCAGCCCGGCCTCGGCAAGGCGGTTGCGCAGGTTGGACTGGCCCGCCTGGTTTGACATGGGGATGATGCGGGCGTTGCCGACCTTGGCGGGGTCGATATGCTCGTAGGTCGTCGGGTCCTTGACGATCGCGCTGGCGTGCAGACCGGCCTTGTGGGCAAAGGCGGAGGCGCCGACATAGGCGGATTGCTTCATCGGGACACGGTTGAGGATCTCGTCCAGCTGGCGCGAGGCCATGGTGATGCCTTCCAGCGCCTGCGCCGTGACGCCGGTGGCGTAGCGGCTGGCGTAAGGCTCCTTGAGCAGCAGCGTGGGGATGAGAGACGTAAGATTGGCGTTGCCGCAGCGTTCGCCGAGGCCGTTGAGCGTGCCCTGGATCTGGCGCGCGCCTGCATCAACGGCGGCGAGGCTGCCCGCGACGGCGTTCTCGGTGTCGTTATGGGTGTGGATGCCGAGGCGCTCACCGGGAATGCCCGCGGCGATGACGTCCGAGATAACTTCGGCGATGCGGTGCGGAAGCGTGCCGCCATTTGTGTCACACAGCACGATCCAGCGGGCGCCGGCGTCATGCGCCGCCTTCAGGCAGTCGAGCGTATAGGCGGGGTCGCGGACGTAGCCGTCGAAGAAATGCTCGGCGTCGAAAAGCGCCTCGCGGCCCTGTTTGACAATATGGGCGATGGAGGCGGAGATGTTTTCGAGGTTTTCCTGCGCCGTGATGCCCAGCGCGGTTTCGACATGGAAGATGTTGGTCTTGCCGACGAGGCAGATGGAGGACGTGCCGGCGTTCATCACCGCCGCCAGAACGTCGTCGTTTTCCGCGCTGCGCCCGGCCCGCTTGGTCATGCCGAAGGCGGTGAGGCGGGCGCGGGTTTCGGGGGCGGCGTCGAAAAAGGCGCTGTCAGTGGGGTTGGCGCCGGGCCAACCGCCCTCGATGTAATCGATGCCGAGTTGGTCGAGCGTGGTGGCGATGGCCTGTTTCTCGGCGGTGGAGAATTGGACGCCCTGGGTTTGCTGGCCGTCGCGCAGCGTGGTGTCGTAGAGGCTGAGGCGGGTCTTGGTCATTGGTTCTTTCCCTTGGAGGGAAGGGCCGCGCCGGACCCTGGGAGGGCATGTGCCTGGCTCGAGCGGTGCGAGGCGGCGCAATCAAGTCGCACACGGGTTCGGCGCGTGACGTCGGCAAAGCGCCCTCCCGGGGGGAGGGTCGGGCGCGGCCCGGCCTGAGGCCGGGCGAAACAGAAGGAGAGGAGGATCATTTGAGAGCCTCCAGTTTGGAAGGATCGAAGTCGACGGTCGGCACGAGTTCCACAGCCGTCTTGCTCATGCGAACCTCCACCCCGGCATCGCTCAGGTGCGATTTCATGCGGTCAACTTCAGAGAAGTCTTTTGTCTGCATCGCGGTTTCACGCGCTGACATCAATTTCTCTTCGATGCCGGAGAGGTCCACCTGTGAGGATGAAACCCAATCCGGGACGGTGTCTTTCATCAAGCCCAGAAATTGAAGCGTGTACCGCAGTTTGGCGATGTCGTCGGCAAGCGACAACTGGTGGCATTCGGAAATTGCGCGTGCGGTGTTCAAGTCGTCCGCAAGCGCGGTTACGACAGCCTCATAAGGCTTTCCGGTTCCGGTGCCTTGCGCCGCCTGTGCGTACCACTTGCGCAGGGTTTTCTCTGCCTCCCGCGCCTTTTCCGCCGTCCAGTCCATCGGCTTGCGGTAATGCGTGCTGAGGAACACGAAGCGGATCACCTCGCCGGGAATGCCCTGATCGAGCAGATCCTTCACCGTGAAGAAATTGCCGAGCGACTTGGACATCTTCTTGCCCTCGACCTGGAGCATCTCGTTGTGCATCCAGACCTGCGCAAAGTTTCCCTCGGGATGGGCGCAGCAGCTTTGGGCGATCTCGTTCTCGTGGTGCGGGAACATCAGGTCGTTGCCGCCGCCGTGGATGTCGAAGCTGTCGCCCAGGAGTTCATAGCTCATGGCCGAGCATTCGATGTGCCAGCCGGGCCGGCCCCGGCCCCACGGGCTGTCCCAGCCCGGTTGCGTGTCGTCCGACGGCTTCCAGAGGACGAAGTCCATCGGGTCTTCCTTGTAGGGCGCGACCTCGACACGGGCACCGGCGACCATGTCGTCGACGGAGCGACCGGAAAGCTTGCCGTAGTCCCGGTAGGAGCGGACGCGGAAGAGGACGTGGCCCTCGACGGCGTAGGCGTGACCATCGGCGATGAGCTTTTCGATCATCGTCACCATTTGCGGGATGAATTGCGTGGCGCGGGGCATCTGATCGGGTTCCAGCGCGCCGAGGCTGCCCATGTCGTCGAGGAACCACTGGGTGGTTTCGGCGGTGATGTCCGAGATATCGCGCCCGGTCTCGGCGGCGCGGGTGTTGATCTTGTCATCGACGTCGGTGAAGTTGCGGACGTAGGTCACGTGGTCGGGCCCATACACATACTGCAAAAG
Organism: Roseovarius sp. SK2; assembly: GCF_028807495.1. Lineage (NCBI taxonomy): Bacteria > Pseudomonadati > Pseudomonadota > Alphaproteobacteria > Rhodobacterales > Roseobacteraceae > Roseovarius > Roseovarius sp. SK2. Next base: position 51,167 of record NZ_JARAMK010000011.1, on the reverse strand, counting down.
CCGGTAGAGCACGTCGAAGACCACCACGGGACGCGCGTTGCCCAGGTGGGCGCGGTCATAGACGGTGGGGCCGCAGACATACATGCGCACATCGTCTTTTTTCAGAGGCTCGAAATCCTCCTTCTTCCGGGTACGGGTGTTGTGCAATTTTATAGTCGTCATGGCGTCCTCGCGCGCGTGGTCCCGCGGCGGGCTTAGCAACTAACATTCAAGGATGGAATAGAAGACCGGCCCGCCTGAAGATGTCAGCGGGTAATGCAGCAAATGATGGTGCAGGTCGTCGTCATGCCGCTGAGCATTACCCACGGCCCCCGGCATGGTCAAGCGCGATGGGATAAGCCGGCGAACCATTGCGGACGGAGCAAAACGTGGCTTTTGCCGAAACATCGGATGCACTGAGCACTGATACCCATGCGCCACAGTGCTGCCTGTTGACGTACCGGAAGTTAGGTAGATCGAGAAAATTCATCGTTTTTCTGGTAATACTTCGTCTCGACGGGCCGAAAGCGCCGAAGAGCGCGAATAATAATCGGTTCAAGAGGCAGCGAGCGAAACCTTATTATGCGGGTAACGTCTTCTATTTTAGCGGGCTTTTTTTTGACCGCCTGTTCGGTCGGACCTGACTATCGACCTCCTTCGACCGATCTTCCGGATCGCTATTCCCTTCTTGCGCCGGTTACGAAGGCCGGCACCAGCGACCTTGAGTGGTGGCGTGACTTCAACGATCCGGTTCTGGATCGGCTGATCGCGCGCGCGATGGTCGACAACATCAGCATTGCCGAGGCCCGTGAACGGGTGGCGGAAGCACAGGCGGAGGCGCGACGCGCCGGTGTCCCTCTGTCGGGGGACGCCACGGCGACAATCCGCGACAACAGCCGTGGATCAGACACGGCTTCTGCCGGACTGTCGGCGGAATATAACCTGGCCGGCAGAGCTGGTTGGGCGGGTCGCGCTGCAAGCCAGCGTCTCAACGCGGCCGAAATCGGCGTGGAAGAGGCCCGGCGCCTGCTTTTGGCGGAGCTGGGATCAGCATATATCGAACTACGGTTCCTGCAGGAAAGCCTGACATACCGGAACCAGGACATGGCATCTCGCCGAAGAACGCTGCGCGATCTCAACACCAAGTTGGAAGTTGGCGAGGGAACACGTTTGGATACGTTGCGCGCAGAAGCACTGATTCTAGAGACACAGGCCGATATCCCGCAGGTCGGCGCGCGTATCGTGCAGCAGCGCAACAGGATCTCGACCTTGCTGGGCGTACCGGTCGGCAGCCTGGGAATTGATTTAAGCCATACAGGCTCGCAACCGCGCCCTATCGGAGCAACGCAACCCGGTGTGCCTGCGGATTTGCTGCGAGCGCGGCCGGATATCCGCATCGCCGAACGTCGATATGCCGCCGCCGTCTCCGACCTGGGTGTGGCCGAGGCCTCGCGCTATCCCAGCCTGTCGCTGTCGGGTGCCATCACGGCTCCATTGAGTGGTGGGTCCTCGACCGAAAGCCTGGCCGCCGGGCTGGTCCTGCCCGTCTTTGACCAGCCGGGGCTGGCCGCTGCGGCCGATTCCGCGGAATCGCGGGCACGGCAAGCCTATCTGCAATGGCTCCGCACGGTGTTGGAGGCCGTGGAGCAGGTGGAAAACGAGCTTGCCGCGCTGCGGGCCGCCCGCCAGGCGGTGGCCGCCTCGCGTCAACTGGTTGCGCTGAACCAGGAAGCATTGTCCGTCTCGCGGGAACTTCTCACTCAGGGGGGAAACGCTACTGTTCTGGACGTTATCGACCGGGAACGCTCGCTCTCCGCTGCGCGGGCGACGCTTGCGGCGGATTTGCGCGACCTTGCGCTTGCCCATATCAACCTGCGCACGGCCCTCGGGATCGGGCATTCGGACCCGATCGTGATCAACACAAATGCAGCGCGCCCCACGAGCAACGACGCGGGCTGACCTACGACGCATAGAAGTTTTCTCTTTCTCGTGTCACAGCGTGCGCGTGTTCTGACGCCGGTCCGCTTGACAGTCCCCTGCCCTCTCGGCCAAGTGGCCCAGACTGGTAATGGGAGCAAGCATGGCATTGTCGAAGCGGATCACGGGGCTGACGGGCGGCGGGTCGGACGGCTGGGACGTCTATTACAAGGCCAAGGACATGATCGAGGCGGGCGAGGATGTCGCCATGTTGACGATCGGCGAGCATGATGTCGGCACCGATGACAGCATCCTCGATGCGATGCACGCCGCCACGAAGGCGGGGCACGTGGGCTATTCCATGTTCAACGGCAACCTGAACCTGCGCGAGACGGTCGCCGAGCGGGTGACGGCGCGAACAGGTATCACGACGACGCCGGACAACGTGCTGGTGGTGCCGGGCGGACAGGCGGGGCTTTTTGCGGCGCATCATGCCGCCTGTGACGAGGGCGACCGGGCGCTTTATATCGACCCGTTCTATGCCACCTACCCCGGCACGATCCGGGCCGTGGGCGCGCGGGACGTGGCGGTGGCCGCGCGGCCCGAACGGATGTTCCAGCCCGACCCCGCGGATATCGCGGCGGCGGCGACGCAGGGCGCGAAAAGCCTGCTGATCAACACGCCGAACAACCCGACCGGCGCGGTCTATGGCCGTGAGACGCTGGAGGGGATCGCGCGGGTCTGCCGGGATCACGATATGTGGCTGATCTCGGACGAGGTTTATGACACGCAGCTTTGGGAGGGCGACCATGTCAGCCCCCGGATGCTGGACAGTATGGCCGAGCGCACGATGGTGATCGGTTCGCTGTCCAAGAGCCACGCGATGACCGGCAGCCGGATCGGCTGGGTCGTGGGGCCGGAAGAGGCGATTCTGCACATGGGCAACCTGTCGACCCATACGACCTATGGCGTGGCGGGCTTCGTGCAGGAGGCGGCCTGTTACGCGCTTGGGAAAGGCGCGAATTTCGAGGAAGAGGTCGCGGCCCCTTTCCGGCGGCGGCGTGACCTGGTGCTGGGGCTTCTTGACGGCCAGGACGTTGTGCGCCCGATCCCGGCGCAGGGGGCGATGTTCGTGATGCTGGACGTGCGGGCGACGGGGCTGTCGGGCGAAGAGTTTGCCCTGCGCCTGCTGGACCGGCACAAGGTGGCGGTGATGCCGGGCGAGAGTTTCGGGAAAGCCGCGGCGGGGCATGTGCGCGTCGCGTTGACCGTGCCGGACGACCGGCTGAGCGAGGCGCTGGCGCGGCTGGTGGAGATGGCCGCGGAGCTGGCGGGCGTGGCGGCCTGACCGAGGGGTGAGAGGTCCCGGATCAGGCCCGGGACGGGTGGCTCTTGAACTGCCGCGCGGTCGGGCCGGACGGCGCGCGTCGCTCTGACCAACGCGCCTCTGCGACCGCCGGTCGCGTCGAAGCCCTTACGATGCAACACATTTCCTGCCTGCATCCAAAGCAAACAGGAGGTAAAGAGATGTTCAAGGGACTGGGACTGTCCATGGCGCTTATCCTTGGAGGCATGGTCGGTCTGCCGGCCGCGATCCTGGCGGCGCTGTAAGAGACCAAGCACGCGATATAAAGGCCCGCGACACGCACGCGGGCCTTTTTACGTTCGCTGCCCTGCGGCGTAAGATTTTGTCGTTTCTGGACAATGCGTCGCTTTCGGGACAGATCGGACTCGGGCGCGCGGCCTTAAATCGACCATTGGGCCCAGCTATGCGGTCAAGCGCATGCGGGCTGGCGATGGAGGGCCGCGCATGGCGCAGCGCTGCAAGATAACGCGGGTGGTCCGCACGATCGGGGCTGACCGAGGGCGGGCCGCGCGGGGGCAGCCGGGACGGGGCTGAGACACCGCTCCCCCCTGCCCTTTCCCTTTATCCAAGGACCCCGACATGAATAATCTTTCCCCCCGCCGTACCGGAGGCCGCGCCGCGCGTCGCGCCAACCGGGCGGCCCCGCTCGACGCCACGATCCGCCCGGTCCGCGCCGGTATGGAGGGCGGCACGCTGAAGGTGCTGACGGACGCGCAGATCGGGCGCATCCACGACGCCACGCTCGATGCGCTGGAACGCATCGGGTTGTCGGGCGCGCCGCCGAGCGGGATCGCTTACTTGACCGACGCGGGGGCCGTGCTCGGCGAAGACGGGCGCCTGCGCTTTCCCCGGGCGCTGGTGGAGGAGACCATCGCGCGGGCCAACCGGGAGATCACCCTGTATAGCCGCGACGGGGTCAACGACCTGCATCTTGGCGGCGCCCGGGTGCATTACGGCACGGCCGGAGCTGCCGTGAACATGGTGGATGTGCACGGGCGGAATTACCGCGAAAGCACGCTCCAGGATTTGCATGATGCCGCCCGCATCGTCGACGTCCTGGACAACCTGCATTTCTGTCAGCGGCCCATGGTGGCGCGGGACATTCCCGACAACATGGAGATGGAGCTGAACACCGTCTATGCCTGTTGCACTGGTACGACGAAGCATGTGGGCACATCCTTTACCGAGCCGCATCACGTCGGTCCGGCGCTGGAGATGCTCTACATGATCGCGGGCGGCGAGGATAAATTCCGCGCGCGGCCGTTCGTCAGCAACTCAAACTGCTTCGTGGTGCCGCCGATGCGGTTCGCGACCGAGTCCTGCGAGGTAATGGAGCGGTGCATCGAAGGCGGGATGCCGGTGCTGCTGCTGTCGGCCGGAATGGCCGGGGCCACCGCGCCGTCGACCATCGCGGGGGCGATCATGCAGGCCACGGCGGAATGCCTGGCGGGACTGGTTTACGTGAACGCGGTGAAGCCCGGGCATCCGGCGATCTTTGGCACCTGGCCCTTCGGGCTGGATCTGCGGACCGGCGCGATGTCGATCGGGTCGGGCGAGCAGGCATTGCTAAGCGCGGGCTGCGCGCAGATGCACCAGTTCTATGGGTTGCCCGGCGGGGCGGCGGGCGGTGCGTCGGATGCCAAGCTGCCAGATATGCAGGCCGGGTGGGAGCAGATGTGCTCGAACGTGATGGCCGGGCTTGCGGGCGTGAACATGATCTACGAGGCAGCGGGGATGCACGCCTCGCTCTTGGGGTTCTGTCACGAGAGCCTGATCCTGAGCGATGACCTCATTGGCCAGGCGCTGCGCTGCGTGCGCGGGATCGAGGTGGATGACGAGACGCTGGCACTGGACCAGATGGAAGCGGTCTGTATCGGCGGGCCGGGGCATTACCTGGGGACCGAAGCGACGCTGGCGCGGATGCAGCGGGATCATTGTTACCCCACGCTGGGGGACAGGTCGTCGCCCAAGGAATGGGTGGAGTTGGGCAAGCCGGACCTTGTGGAGAAGGCGGTGGCGCGGAAAGAAGAAATTTTGGCTCAGGCGTCGGCCGCCCGGTTGAACCCAATGCTGGATGCGGAGATACGGCGGAAGTTCGCGATTCATCTGAAGGCGTAGAGGTCCCGGGTCAGGGCCGGGAGGGGTGGTATGCTGGGCCGCGCGACGTTCTATAACCGCGACAGGATCGCGTCGGTGTCGACAGCGCCGATGGCACCGGTGGTGCGGCCCCGTTCGCCCGCCAGTCGCGTGGCCACGTAGGCTTCGGCCACAGCAGGCGGCGCGTGGCGGATGAGGACAGAGGCCGTGAGCAGCATGGCGAGGCTTTCGACATACCAGCGGGCCTGCGCCTCGTCCGGCAGGCGCGGAAAACGGGTGATGTGGGCGTTGAGCGCCGCGTCGTAGCGCCGGTATTGCCCGGCGACCGCGCCCAACTCGCGGCTGAGCACCTCGCCCGACAGAGGCACTTTCCGCAGGGTGCGCAGGATGTCGAGGCAGATCACGTTCCCCGAGCCTTCCCAGATCGAATTGAGCGGCGCCTCGCGGTAGAGGAGCGGCAGGGGCGTGTCCTCGACATAGCCCATGCCACCCATCGCCTCCATCGCCTCGTAGACCACGTTCGGGCAAAGCTTGTTGCCGATGTACTTGGCCAGCGCGACGGCGACGCGGGAAAAGGCGCGGGCCTCGTCTGTATCGCGGTCGAACTGCCCGGCGACGAACATCCCCAGCGCCAGCGTGCCTTCCCAATCGAGTGCCAGGTCCGAGAGCACCGACCGCATCAATGGCTGGTCGATCAGTGTCTTCTGAAAGGCCGTGCGATGGCGAGCCCAATGGGCGGCGTGGCCCAGGGCGGCGCGCATCAGGCCCGCGGGGGCCATGGCGGTGTCGAGGCGCGTGTGGTGCACCATCTCGACGATGGTCTTCACGCCCTCGCCTTCGTCGCCCAGCCGATAGGCCACCGCGTCGGCATATTCGATTTCCGCGGACGCGTTGGCGCGGTTGCCCAGCTTGTCCTTGAGGCGCTGGATGTGGATCGTGTTGCGCCGTCCCTCCAGCCACCGGGGCACGAGGAAACAGGTCAGGCCTCCGGGCGCTTGCGCCAGCGTCAGGAGGCCGTCGGACATGGGCGCCGAGCAGAACCACTTGTGACCGCGCAGCACATAGGTGTCGCCATCGGGCGCGGCACGGGTGGTATTGGCGCGCACATCCGAGCCACCCTGTTTTTCGGTCATGGCCATGCCAAGCGTCGCGCCGGGCTTGCGCGCCAGCGGTTTCGGCGACGGGTCGTAGGCGCGGCTGAGCAGTTTGGGCGCCCACGTGTCGAAGAGCGCGGTGTCGGCCTGTAGCGCGGGGACAGCGGCGTAGGTCATGGTCATGGGGCAGCATACGCCCGGCTCGACTTGCGATGTCAGATAGACCATCGCGGCGTGGGTGGCGTGGCCGCCCGCCGCCCCTTCCCACGCGATGGCGGCATAGCCCGCGCCGATGCCGCTGCGCATGAGGTCGTGATAGGCGGGGTGAAAGCGCAGCTCGTCGAGCCTGCGGCCACCGGCATCGAAGAGCAGCAATTCAGGCGGGTTGCGGTTGGCCGCGCGGCCCGCCTCGGCCATGGCGGCGGTGCCAATGGTTTCGCCGTAGGCCGCAAGATGCGCGGTGTCCGCACCCGCCGCGCCGGCATGGTCGGCCAGCGCCGGATCGGTGGCATAAAGGTCCACATCGCCACGGGCGTCGGGCTGATTGGTCACGTCATGGGTGAGCAGCGCGGCGTCGGGGGGCAGTTGTGGCATGAATGACTCTCCTTGAGGACGAGTAGTAGCCTTTAAGAGGTTTGATGTGAAAGGGGATTCACAAAGCGAATCGCCTGTGTCATTGTGAGCGGGCACCGCCCGAAAAGAGGCGGGCGGCAGAGGCAGAAAGAGCAGTCATGAAATCGCGCAAGCGCCCCGCATTCGGTGTGTTGATCTATTTCGCCATAGCCTTTGGGCTGGGGGCGTATTTCACCTTTGCCGCGGTGCAGGGCGACTATGGCCTGTTCCGCCGCGCCGAGATCGAATCGGGCGAGGCCGAACTGCGCAAGCAACTGGCGGTGCTGGACGGACAGGTGGACCGGATGGAGAACCTGACCCGGCGTCTGTCGGACACCTACCTGGACCTCGACCTGCTGGATCAGCAGGCGCGCGAGGTTCTGGGGATGCTGCGCGCCGACGAGATCGTCATCCGCTGAGCCCCCCTGTCCCGGGTCCGGGCAATCTTGGCGAGGGCTTCACGCGAGCGGCAGATCATGGATGATCGAGGCGGGGACGAGCGCATGGGTTTCCCGGGTGGCGCCCTCGATTTCCAGCACGCCCATTGGCGGCGCCGCTCCGGGCTCGGCACGACTGACGCGCATGCGGTAGGTCACACCTGCATGCCAAAGCGAGAGGGACGCCCACGCGGTGCCATCGCTCCGCACCCAGTCGAAATCGCCGGTAACCTGCGTTGCGTCGACGCTGAACGCGACACGCGGCACTTGATCCGGCGCGCCGAGGTGAAAGCCGTAGAAGAGACCCGGTTGCAGGGAGACGCAGAGCGTTTCCCCGGTCTCGGCAAACCGGCCAAGGAAAACGACATGTTCGTCCGGACCGCAGGGCGCCTCTGCGCCGTCGGGGCTTGCGGAGGATGTGCACATGATGTCACCTTCGGTGTGGCTTGAGCGGTGTGCGGACCCGGCCGATTGTTGGACGTGCCGCAAACCTAGGCTAGGTGTTTTGGTACGAGCAAGAGTGCATGTCGGGCCGGTCCGACCGGCCCGTGCGCAAGAACGGCAAGGAGAGGAGTGCAATCATGAGTGCGCAACTGGTGGCAGCCCTGATCGTGTCGCCCTTCGCGCTGGCCTTCGTCTATGCGGGATATCACGAGTATTCGCGCTACAAGTCCGAGGGCCGGGCGACCTATGGATTGGCCTATGACGAGGAGAGCGGCACGACCCACGTGACCGGCATCGGCGAAGACGAAACGGCCTATGATCCCGAAGAGTTCGATCCCAGCAACTACAACGATCCGGATATCAAGGAGGACGACCGCGCCTAGCGGTTCCCCCGAACAGCAGCGTTGACCTGATCAGCCGGCGTGATCTGACGCTGCGTCAAAATCCCCCTCGAAAAATCCGGGCGAGTCCTGTATAAGATAGTTTAAGGCTAAACTACCTTTTTCAGCACAGGAGCCCGCCCGCATGGCTGCCAGAAAAACCACAAAGAAACCAAACGTTTCCGCCGATGAATTGAAAAAGTACTACCGCGACATGTTGCTGGTGCGTCGATTCGAGGAGAAGGCCGGCCAGCTGTACGGGATGGGCCTGATCGGCGGGTTCTGTCACCTCTACATCGGACAGGAAGCGGTTGTCGTGGGGCTGGAAGCCACTGCCGAGGAGGGTGACAAGCGCATCACCACCTATCGCGACCACGGGCACATGCTGGCCTGTGGCATGGACCCCGACGGCGTGATGGCCGAGTTGACGGGCCGCGAGGGCGGTTATTCCAAGGGCAAGGGCGGCTCGATGCACATGTTCAGCCGCGAGAAGGATTTCTATGGCGGGCACGGGATCGTTGGGGCGAACGTGCCGCTGGGTGCGGGGCTGGCGCTGGCCGATCAGTACAAGGGCAATGATCGCGTGACGTTTACCTATTTCGGGGACGGCGCGGCGAACCAGGGCCAGGTCTACGAGACGTTCAACATGGCCGCTTTGTGGAAACTGCCGGTGGTGTTCGTCATCGAGAACAATCAGTACGCCATGGGCACCTCGCAAAAACGCTCGACCTCGACCCCCGACATCTACACTCGCGGCGAGGCTTTCGGCATCCCCGGCGAGGCCGTCGACGGGATGGACGTGCTGGCCGTGAAGGAGGCCGGTGCGAAGGCGGTGGCGCACTGCCGCAAGGGCGACGGGCCGTATATCCTGGAAGTGAAGACCTATCGGTATCGCGGGCACTCGATGTCCGACCCCGCCAAGTACCGCACGCGCGAGGAAGTGCAGAAGATGCGCGACGAGAAGGACTGTATCGAGCATGTGCGCGAGCTGCTTCTGGAGGGCAAGCACGCCAGCGAAGAGGACCTCAAGGCGATCGACAAGGAAATCAAGGACGTGGTGAACAAGTCCGCCGATTTCGCCAAGGAAAGCGCAGAGCCGGACGTGTCCGAGCTTTGGACAGACATTTACGTCGAAGACACGCGCGAGGACGCCTGATGCGCAAGCGACCGATGCTGATTGGCGCGTTTTTGGCCGCCCTCGGTGCGCCGTCCGTGGCCGCGACGGATTTCACCGATCAGGCGGCGGCGCTGCGCGCGCTCGTGCGCTATGACGGTCCGCCGACCGCGGCTGGGCTGACGCAAACAAGCCTTGATATCCGCCCCGACTGTACCTTTGCCCAGAATGCTGAGGGCACGATGCAGGGCGTCAATGCACGCGTTGTCATGTCGGGCGACCTGCGCAGCGTGGCACCAGGGGATATCTCGCTGGAGACGCAAAGCGAGGCCGTCGCGATACGGTTCGACCTGACGCCGCCTGTGCCGAACTGGCAGGCCACGACCCGGATCGCGGCGGGCAATGCGCTTTACGATCAACTGGTGTCCAACCCGGAAACCTTCGGCCCGCTGATGCCTGCCACGTGCACCGCGCAGGGCTGCGAAATGACACGACTGGTCCGCGACGACGAGGACCAACCTTTTTTTCGACTTTTAGTCACAGACATCATGACCGCGTCCGAGGCCAAACAGGCCACTGACGCGTTCCGCAACCTGGCGGCACTGTGCCAGGGCACGAGCCAGTAGGGAGAAAGCCGACAATGCCAACTGAAATTCTGATGCCTGCCCTGTCGCCAACGATGGAAGAAGGCACTTTGGCCAAGTGGCTGGTCAAGGAAGGGGACACCGTCAACTCTGGCGACATCATGGTCGAGATCGAGACCGACAAGGCCACGATGGAATTCGAAGCCGTCGACGAGGGCACGATCGGCAAGATCCTGATCGAGGAAGGCACCGAGGGGGTGAAGGTGAACACGCCCATCGCGGTGCTGCTGGAAGAGGGCGAAAGCGCGGACGATATCGGCGAAAGCTCGTCGGGCGGCGGTGCCACTTCTGCCAAGGAGGACGATGATAACGGCGATGAGGACGAGAGCCGCGGCAAGGCCGAGCCGGTTGCCGCCTCGCCCGCCGCGCCCGTGCCGCAGCCCGACGCCAGCCCCGACTGGCCTGAGGGCACCGAGATGCAGAAGATGACCGTGCGCGAGGCGATCAACATCGCCATGATCGAAGAGATGCGCAACGACGAGAATGTGTTCATCATGGGCGAGGAGGTGGCCGAGTACCAGGGCGCCTACAAGATCACGCAAAACATGCTGGACGAGTTCGGCGCCAAGCGGGTGATCGACACGCCCATCACTGAGCATGGCTTTGCCGGGATCGGCGTGGGCGCGGCCTGGGGCGGGTTGAAGCCGATCGTGGAGTTCATGACCTGGAACTTCGCGATGCAGGCGATCGACCAGATCATCAACTCGGCCGCCAAGACGAATTACATGTCCGGCGGGCAGCTGGGCTGTTCCATCGTGTTCCGCGGCCCGAACGGCGCCGCCGCGCGGGTGGCCGCGCAGCACAGCCAGGATTACGCGGCGTGGTATTCCCACGTGCCCGGGTTGAAAGTGGTGCAGCCTTATTCGGCCGCCGATGCCAAGGGCCTGCTCAAGAGCGCGATCCGCGACCCGAACCCCGTGATTTTCCTCGAAAACGAGATCCTTTACGGGCGCAGCTTCGCGGTGCCGGTGCTGGATGATTTCACCATTCCCTTCGGCAAGGCGCGGATTGCCCGGCCCGGCGACGACGTGACCATCGTCAGCTTCGGAATCGGCATGACCTATGCTTTGGAGGCCGCCGACAAGCTGGCCGAGGAGGGCGTGAGCGCCGAGGTGATCGACCTGCGCACGCTGAGGCCGCTGGATTATGACACGGTGCTCGCGAGCGTCATGAAGACCAACCGCTGCGTCACGGTCGAGGAAGGCTTCCCCGTGGCCAGCATGGGCAACCATCTCAGCGCGGTGATCATGGAGCGGGCATTCGACTACCTCGATGCGCCGGTGATCAACTGCACGGGCAAGGATGTGCCGATGCCCTATGCCGCGAACCTTGAAAAACTGGCGCTGACCTCGACCAAGGAAGTGATCGAGGCCGTCAACAAAGTGACCTACCGGTAAGGAGAGAGCGCGATGCCCACGGAAATACTCATGCCCGCCCTTTCCCCGACGATGGAGGAAGGCACGCTGGCGAAATGGCTGGTCAAGGAAGGCGACACGGTGAATTCCGGCGACCTGCTGGCCGAGATCGAGACCGACAAGGCGACGATGGAGTTCGAGGCGGTCGACGAAGGCACGATCGGCAAGATCCTGATCGAGGAAGGCACCGAAGGCGTGAAGGTGAACACCGCGATTGCCGTCCTTCTGGAGGAAGGCGAGAGCGCCGACGATATCGGTGACGTGAGCGCGTCCGGCGACTCCGGCGGTGGAGGCGACAAGGCCGAAGCCAAGGAAGACAAGCAGGATGCGGCCCCGAAGAAAGAGGCCGAAGCCAGCAAGCCCGAGAGCGGCGACGTGCCCCCTGCCCCGGCGGCGCCTGTAAAGGACGGCGAGCGCATCTTCGCCTCGCCGCTGGCGCGGCGGATCGCCAAGCAGAAGGGCATCGACCTGACCGAGCTGAAGGGCTCGGGCCCGCATGGGCGGATCGTGAAGGCGGACGTGGAGAGTGCCAAGGCCGGAGCGGCGAAGCCTGCCGATGAGACCGCGGCGGGAGGTCCCGCATCGGGTGCGGGACAGGCGGCCCCTGCCCCGGCGGGCCCCAGCACCGACGCGGTCGTGGCGATGTACCAGAACCGCGAGTTCGAGGAAGTGAAGCTCGACGGGATGCGCAAGACCATCGCCGCCCGCCTGACCGAGGCCAAGCAGACCATTCCGCATTTCTACCTGCGGCGGGATATCCAGCTGGACTCGTTGCTGAAATTCCGCGGACAGCTGAACAAGCAACTTGAAGGGCGCGGCGTGAAGCTGTCGGTGAACGACTTCATCATCAAGGCCTGCGCGCTGGCCTTGCAGGCGGTGCCCGATTGCAACGCGGTCTGGGCCGGGGACCGGGTGCTGAAGCTGAAACCGTCGGACGTGGCGGTGGCCGTGGCGATCGAAGGCGGGCTGTTCACGCCTGTCTTGAAGGATGCCGAAATGAAGTCGCTGTCGGCCCTGTCGGCGGAGATGAAGGACCTTGCCACCCGCGCACGGGAGCGCAAGCTGTCGCCCGAGGAATACCAGGGCGGGACATTCGCCATTTCCAACCTCGGGATGTTCGGGATCGACAATTTCGACGCGGTGATCAACCCGCCGCATGGCGCGATCTTGGCCGTGGGCGCGGGCGTGAAGAAGCCTGTCGTGGGTGACGATGGCGAGTTGACCGTGGCCACTGTGATGTCGGTGACGCTGAGCGTGGATCACCGGGTGATCGACGGGGCGCTTGGGGCGGAGCTGTTGGACAAGATCCGGGAAAACCTGGAGAACCCGATGGTGATGCTGGCCTGAGGGTTTTGGCGTTGCGAAAGTTAGGGCCGGGGATTTCCCCGGCCTTTTTCGTTGCGAGGGGTGGGTTGTTACCCACCTTACGGGTCCGTTCGAACGTCTCGTCGCGCAGCGCCCTGCGCTTACGCCAGCGCGTATATCCCCAGCCCCATGGCCAACCAGCCATAGGCCAGGAGCGCCAGCCAGAAGAGCACCCGGTCGAGCCAGCCGCCGTGATCGTGGTCATGCCCCTCGTGCCCGCCCGAGCCGCGCCAGGCGAGCCAGCCGAAGGCAGCCGTCAGGGCTAGGAACCCCATGTTGAACCAGAAAGTGTAGTCGATCTTGAAGCGCTCGGACGGCTCCATCATACCCTTGGCAGCACTTTGAGGTTCAAGCCCCAGCAGGGCGAAGCCGTAATGAATCGCCAGGGCCGTCAGGATCAGCGCGCCAAGGAACAGCCCGGCGATGTAGAGCGCCATCTTCCAGCCGTAGAACTGGGCGTTCACGCGGATCACGGGAAACACGACGAGGTCGGAGAAGATGAAGGCCATGATCCCCGCCACGCTGACCCCGTTGGCAAAAAGCAGGCCCGCGAGGGGGATATTGCCCATCGAGCCGATGAAGGTGAAGAAGGCCGCGATGGGGCCGATGACGGTGTGCGACAGCACCTCGAAGAAACTGCGCGCGCCTTCCTCGCCGGTGCCGGGGAAAAGCCAGGTGAAGAATTCGGCCGGCACGAAGGCGGCGATGATGCCGGCGATGGTGAAGCCGACGGTGACGTCTTTCCACACCATCTGCCATTCCATCAGGTACGCCTTGGCTATCTTGGACCAGAGCGCGGGCGATTGGGTGAGGTCGGCGGGGTCCTCGGGCTCGTCCTCTTCTCCCGCTTCGAGCGACTGGCGCACGTTCTCGATCAGCTTCTGCGGCCGCCAGAGAGCCACGAGACCCCACATCACCACGATCAGGATGAGGCCGCCCACGTATTCCGCGACCACGAACTGCCAGCTGAGAAAGACCGAGATGACGATGCCGAGCTCGATGACAAGGTTGGTGGAGGCCAGGAGGAACGCCATCGACGGAACGAAGCCCGCGCCCTTGGCGAAGAGCGCCCGCGTCGTGGCGAGGGCCGCGAAACTGCAGGAAGACGAGATGAAACCGAAGAACCCGGCCAGCGACATGGATCCGAGGTCCTCATCCCCCATCGCATGCCGCATCCGGTCGCGGCTGACAAAAAGCTGGATGACCGCACTGACGAGATAACCCAGTCCGAAGGCCCAGAAGGCCACCCAGAAATATCCGAGTGTGGTCAGGGCCGCGTCGGCCCAGGTTTGAAAGAAATTCATCGCGTCGGTTCCCACTTGCGTGGTCAACGCGACGGGTTTGCCGCCTGTTCCGGCGCGCGATCAGATCAGAACGATGGCGTGCCGGTCTGCTTGGCCTTCTGCGCCTTTTTCCACGCGAAAACCTTGCTGCGTTCGGTCCAGTCGTAGCGGCCGTCCTCGCGCACGAGGCTCCAGTAGAGGTCGCCGGCGTCGCGCCACGGGTCCAAGACGAGGCTGTCTTCCATCGAGTCACCCCGGCGGCCGAGAATGGTTGTGCTGTGTTCCAGCCGGATACTGTCATAATTGGCGATGGCGCGGTGAATTTGCAGCGTCTTGAAGTTCTCGCGTTGCAGGCGGGCGTCCATGTCATGCGCCCAGTGCCAGCACAGGCCACGCGGCTTGTTGCCAAAGTTGACGGCGGTGTTATGCGCCAGCGGGCCGCTGTCGATCTCGTACTCTACAACCAGTTGCGCGACGTAGGTATAGGCGACGTAGGCGGCGCGTCCAGCTTCCTCGGGGTCGACGCCGGGGCCGAGGTCGAGGAAAGCCTGTTTCAGCGCGGCGATGTTGGCCGCCTCGCGTTGTGCCGCGGCCTGGTAGAACGCCTTGTCGAAGCGGTGGCCATAGCGGGCCAGCTGCGCCGAGCGTTGCCAGACGGCGTCGGGCATGGAAATGGCCTCGGCCAGGGCACCGGGCGGCAGGCTGATGTTGGCGGTTGCGTTCCGCGAAGACGCGAAGGACTGCGAGCTGCCGTCTTCGGAAACCTCCGTGCAACCTGTGAGGGCGGCAAGAGCAAGGCACGGAAGAAGTTTCAGCAGTTGTGATCGCATGGAGCGTGGCCCCCCGGGCAGACAGTCGCGAATTGTTCTAACTTGTCAGGCGTATCTAGACCTGCCCTTTCGGGTTGTCGACCTGAACAAGCGGAGTAACGCGCGGCTATGGCTGTCGGTTGCAGCATTTTTGCACCAATCCGGGCAAAGAAAAGCCCGGACCGACGTGCGGACCGGGCGAATCCAGGGTTCGACTGCCGAGGCGGGGACGTTCAGCGAACGCCCAGAAGCTGATCCATCGCGACGGAGGGCTGATCACAGCCCGCCTCTCCGACGATCTTGGCCGGCACGCCCGCGACCGTCTTGCAGGGCGGCACCTCCTGCAGCACCACCGAACCGGCGGCGATGCGGCTGCAATGGCCGACCTTGATGTTGCCAAGGACCTTGGCACCAGCGCCAATCAGGACGCCGTCGCCGATCTTGGGGTGGCGGTCTTCCTCTTCCTTGCCGGTGCCGCCGAGGGTCACGGAGTGCAGCATCGAAACGTTGTCGCCCACCACGGCGGTTTCGCCGATCACGATGGAGTGGGCGTGGTCGATCATGATGCCCTTGCCGATGCGGGCGGCGGGGTGGATATCGACGCCGAACACCTCGGAGCAGCGCATCTGGAAGAAACGCGCCATGTCGCGGCGATCGGTGCGCCACAGCCAGTTCGCCACGCGGTAGGCCTGGACTGCCTGGAAGCCCTTGAAGAACAGCATCGGCAGGATAAAGCGGTCGCAGGCCGGGTCACGGTCATAGACGGCGACGATATCGGCGCGCGCGGCCTGCCCCAGTTCGGGGTCGTCGGCATAGGCCATGTCGCAGATTTCGCGCAGAAGCTGCTCGGGCATCTCGTGCGATCCCAGTTTCATCGACGTGCGGTAGGCCAACGCGGATTCGATGGTCTTATGGTGCAGGATCGACGAATGGATGAGCCCGCCAAGCAGCGGCTCGTCCTTTATCGCGGTCTCCGCCTCGGTGTTGATCCGGGCCCAGACCGGGTCAAGCTCGGCCAGCTTTGCATGTGTGTTCGCCATGTGCATGCTCCTTGGTGCGAGTATCGCTTATACCAGATAAGCTCGATCCGTAAAATGCAAAGGCGTCATGGGTGGGTTCACGAAAATGAATGAAGCAGAGATCAGGGATTTTCGCGCACTGATCGAGACGCGTCTGGCGGAACTCGACGACGAAGACGTCCGTGGCGCGGCGGGCAAGGCCACGGTGGAGCTGGACCAGCAATCGGTCGGTCGTCTGAGCCGAATGGACGCGTTGCAGAACCAGGCGATGGCCAGGGCCACGGATGCGCGCCGCGCCGGGGAGCGGGCGCGGCTGACCGCCGCCCTCGCCCGGATGGACGAGGGCGAGTTCGGCTATTGTGAGGATTGCGGCGAGGAGATTGTCCTTGGCCGCCTGAAGCTGGACCCGGCCGCGACGCGCTGCGTGGAGTGCGCGCGCGGCTGAGGCTTCGCGTTCAGGCGGGACGGATCATGCGGTCACCTCGATCCGCGCAAAGCGGCCCGGCCCGAAGCGCGCGGAAACCTGCGCGACCTGAATCTCGTAAAGACCCGACAGTGCGTCGGCGGCCTGATCCGCCGCGCTGTAGGTCCAGACCGGCGACGTCGTGCTGGTCTGGCGGATCACCGCGTCCTGCTGCACCACGCGCACGAGGTATTCCTCGCGGTCCTCGCCCAGCGGCACATCGGCGGTGTCCCAGCGGTCACCGTCAATCCGGGTGCGCCGGATCCAGCTGATCGACAGAGCGCCGCCCGCGCCCGCCGAAAGCCTCAGATGCGCCGGCGACAGCGGCCTCAGACCCAGCCCGTCGAAAGCCAGCCGCACCGCGCTGAAGCTGGGGTCGTCCACCGGGCGCCCGGCGGGGCCGATCCGGTAGTAGCGCGCCAGCCCGCGCTTGGCCTTGGACAGCTCAATCTGCTTGGCGGTGCCATTGAGGCGCACCAGATAGCTGCCTTGTGGCCAGGCCTCGGCACGCTCGGTGCCGACCTGTCCGCGCAGGCGGTGGCTGAGCAGGTACGTGTCGATGTCGACGAGGTCTGCATCACGGAACTGGATGAGCTCCCACCCGTCGGGGGTGCCGTCGCCGATGGCGCAAAGGTTGCCGCCATTAAAGAGCGCCAGTTCGCTGATGCTTTCCAAACTGCCGCCCAGCATCCGCACCTGCACGGCGGGTCCGCGGTCGATGCGGCCCGCGTGGGCCGGAAAGAGCGGCGTTTCCAGCACACCCACGGGGGTGCGGGCCGTCACAAGGCTGTTGAGGGCATAGTTCGAATCCTCGTCCGAAGCATACAGTGCGACAGAGCCGGGCCAGGGGTTGGCGGTGACCGCGAGATATGGTGCGTGAGGCACCTCGTCGCCTGTCAGAAGCGGCAGGTCGAGAAAGAACGGTGCCACCGGCGCCGGCGCCACGAAGGGACGCAGGGTCACGGCCTCGTCCTCGAATTCGGCCGGGCGATAGCTTTCGGGTTCGATCCGCACCGCTTCGAGCTTTTGCGCCCCGGCCATCTGGTCGGCCCGGTCGACGCGGAAAAAGCCCCTGCCCTGTCCTTCGGGAATGGCGATGACGTCGCCCGCGCCGGTCTCGAGTTGCGAGGGCGGCAGGGTCAGGCGCAGGGTGTCCGTGGCGAGGCGCGCCTCGGACAGCCAGCGTTCAACGGTCTGGCGGCCCTCGGCGCGGGTCATGGCCAGCGGAAATTCCGAAATCGAAACACCATGGGTGGCGTCGTCGGGCAGGATCGCCTCTTCGGCGATGACCTCGAAATCCCCGTCAGCCTCGATAAAGCGCAGGCGGACGCGGCCCGCCAGTTCCACGGTGCTGCCGCGCATCTCCTCCAGGACGCTGTCCATCTCGGGGTCACGCACCAGCGTATCAACGTCGATAACGCGATCGGTCCCACCGTCGCGCATGATGAAACGCAGACGCCCGTCCCGTTCCACCGCGTCGACGCCATAGCGCAGCATCAGCGGTTGCAGGGCGCTGCGGGCTTCGGATACCTGGTCGACCGTGTAGCCACGCACCAACCCGTGGGCCCCGGACGTGTCACAGGCGTTCAGGCCTGACCTCAGGCAAATTTCCTCGATGACCGAGGCCAGCATGCGGGACGAGATGCGCCCGTTGAGCCAGTGACCTCGTGTGTAATTGGCACCATCGCTCCATAAATCGCGATTGTTTGGGAAATTCGGATAGGGCCGCATGTCCCAGGCCCAGGCATATGCGTGATCCATGTCCAGCATCGCGCCGTCGTAGACGTCCGATTGCGGGTTGTTGGCGGGATCGTTCCAATAGTCAAGAAAACCGCGCAGGTATTGGTGTTGTATCAGCTCGTCGCGGCGCCCGTCCGAGAAATGCGGCAGGGTGGATTCCGACGATTTCGGATCGAGGAACTTGTTGGGCTGGTTGGTGCCCTTGTCCACGGCGGCGCAGCCATACTCGTCCACCCAGGCGCCGTCGAATTGCGGCCCGCGCAGGCTCTCCGGGTCATGTGCCGAGAAAACCTGCGCGACTGCGCCGTTGGGCCATTGAAGCCGCTTGCGCGTCGCCTGCCAGACAGGGCGACGATCGGGCGGCGAGCAGGCCATGATACCGCTTTCACCGAAGATCATCACGTCGCGCACCTGGTCGATGGTCTCGCCCACCAGGGCCAGGCGATGACACCGGCCCGCGTCAAGCGGCCTGGCCCCCTCGACCTGGCCGCGCACCCATTCGGCCCCTGCGCGTGTCTTGCCCGCGCCCCGCCCGCCCAGGATGACCCATGTGCGCCAGTCGCCTTCGGGCGGGCGCTGGTGCTCCATCGCCCAGAAATCGAACAGGTACGGCAGCGACAGGATTTCGCCGTCACTCAGGCTGTCCAGAAACTCTTTCTGCGTCTCGGGCCCTGCGGAGACGAGCCAGTCGACATCCGATACTTTCCCGGGCTTCTTCGAGGTCGAGGGCGTATCCATCCGCGACGCCAAGCTCTTTTTCTCTTCTTTTTGCAAGTTGTGTCTCCGCATCTATCGCGATCTTCAGCCATTGCCGTATTTCCGACGTGGCGCGCCTGGCGTCTTTCAGGTCACCGAATTGCCCACGCCTGATCTGGGCGTAGACCGCCTCCAGATCGGCGCGCATGGCCGACAGCTGCTTCTCGAGCGCGTCTATCGACAGCGTGACCTGGGAAGGGGTCCGATCTTGCGTGATCAATGGCATGCGGGCCAACACCTCGAAGTTCTTGCATCGCGGAAGATTCATCTCGGGAAGCAAACAGGCGACCGGTGGTCATCCCACGGGTCGCCTGCAGTTTCAGAGATCTCGGTTAAGCATTCGTCGCGGCATCGTGCGGTGCCGTGGCAGCTTGCCTCGTGCGCCTACTGGTTGGCGCGTTCGGCCTCCAGCGCGCGATAGGCCGCGACGTTGCGGTTATGCTCTTCGAGCGTTTCCGCGAAGAGGTGCCCGTCGCGCGGGTCCAGCGTGCGAGCCACGAAGAACACATAGTCGGTATCCTCGGGGTTTACCGCCGCCTCGATGCTGGCGCGGCCGGGATTGGCGATGGGCGTCGGCGGCAACCCGTCGATGACGTAGGTATTGTAGGGCGTCTCGGCACGCAGCTCGCTCTGGCGCAGGCCGCGGCCCAGCACGCCCTCGCCATTCGTGATGCCATAGATCACGGTGGGGTCGGTCTGCAGCCGCATCCCTTCTTGCAGCCGGTTGGTAAAGACGCTCGCAACCTGCCCGCGTTCGGTGGGCACGCCGGTTTCCTTCTCGATGATCGAGGCGAGGATCAGCGCCTCTTCGGGCGTCTCGACGGCAATGTCCGACGCGCGGTTCTGCCAGGCCTCGGTCAGGATCAATTCCTGCGCCTCGCGCATCCGGGTCAGAATGCTTTCGCGGGTGTCGCCCACGCTGAACTCGTAACTGTTCGGCGCAAGGCTGCCCTCGGGCGGCACCGCCGCCACCTCGCCGTCCAGCGCGTCGAACGCACCAAGCGCGTTCACCACCTGCCAGCTGGTCACGCCTTCGGCGACGGCCACGCGGTAGCGGGTGTCGGCCTGATCACGCACCTCGGTGAATTCGGCGGGAGGAGTGACCTCCTCGGCCTGCGGATCGAAGGCCGCAACCTCGACAAAGCGATTGGTGGCCGGGTCCAGTTCGCGCACCTCGACCTCGCTCGCATTGACGCCGATGCGGTACACCACCTCGGTGCCACAGGTGCTGGCCCCGCCTCGGGTCACGATATCGGTGATCTCGCCCATGGTGGAGCCTTCGGGGATCAGCCAGCTACCAGCCTTTAGAAGCTGCGTCTTGTCGGTGTAGTCCGCACCGATGCGGAAGATCCGCTCGCTGGTGATCGCGCCCTGCTCGGCCAGATCGGCCGAGATACCGCGCATCGAACTGCCGCGCGGTACCTGAAGGCAGATCGGCTCTTCCAGCGGACCCGTGGCCTGGTACTCGTTCTGGCCCCAAAGGATTACCCCGCCCAACAGGAAGACCACGACAACAAGAAACGTCAGGAAATTCGACGCGATGTGCCGCCACATCAGCGTACGGCCCCGATGCAGAGACAGGCATTGGTGCCGCCGAAACCGAAGCTGTTGGACAGTGCCACCTTGATCTCGCGTTCATGCTTGGCGTTGGCGGCCAGGTTCATCGGCGTTTCCACTGCCGGATTGTCCAGATTGATCGTCGGCGGCGCCACCTGGTCACGAATGGCCAGGATCGAGAAGATGCCCTCGATCGCCCCGGCCGCACCCAACAGGTGCCCGGTCGAGGATTTGGTCGAACTCATGGTCGCTTTCGAGGCCGCATCACCCAGCAGTTTCTCAACCGCCTTCAATTCGATCGTGTCGGCCATGGTGCTGGTGCCGTGGGCGTTGATGTAATCCACGTCGGCAGGCTCGATCCCGGCATTGCGCAGCGCACCCTGCATGGCGCGGAACCCGCCATCGCCGTCCTCTGCGGGTGCGGTGATGTGATAGGCGTCACCTGACAGGCCATAGCCAAGGACTTCGGCATAGATCTTGGCACCGCGCGCCTTGGCGTGCTCGTACTCCTCCAGCACGACCATGCCAGCCCCCTCGCCCATCACGAAGCCGTCGCGGTCGGCGTCGTAGGGGCGGCTGGCGCCTTGCGGGTCGTCGGCGCGTTTTGTGGACAGTGCCTTGCAGGCGTTGAAGCCGGCAATACCGATCTCGCAGATCGCCGCTTCGGCACCACCCGCGATCATCACGTCCGCGTCCCCGTGCTGGATCAACCGCGCCGCATCGCCTATGGCATGCGCCCCAGTCGAACAGGCGGTCACAACCGCGTGGTTCGGCCCCTTGAAGCCGTAGCGAATGCTGACCTGCCCGCTGATCAGGTTGATAAGCGCGCCGGGAATAAAGAAGGGCGACACCCGCCGCACGCCACGGTCGCGAATAAGCAGCGTCGTCTCCTCGATCGAGCGCAGCCCGCCGATGCCGGACCCGATCATAACACCAGTGCGCAGGCGGCTTTCCTCGTCCTCGGGCAGCCAATCGGCGTCCCGCACGGCCTGTTCGGCCGCCGCAACGCCATAGAGGATGAAATCATCCACTTTCCGGCGCTCCTTGGGCTCCATGTAATCTTCGGAGTTGAAGGTGCCGTCGCTGCCGTCGCCCAAGGGCACTTCGCAGGCGTATTTCGTGGCCACGTTCGTGGGATCGAACCGCGTGATGGTGCCCGCTCCTGACTTCCCTTCCAGAATGCGGCTCCAGCTCTCCTCCACGCCAGACGCCAGCGGGGTCACAAGACCCAGACCCGTCACAACCACTCGACGCATGATGTTGCCCTCTTGTCCTACCTTCGTCGGCTTCCATACCGCGCCTTGCCTATCGGGGGCAAGGCCAACGGCAAACGGGCGCGGTCTTCCGCGCCCCTTTTTTCAAGCCTGTCATTCAGCTTATTGGAACTCGGCGATCGGTTCGCGGTCGCCCTGTGCCACTTCCAGCGCCTCTTGCAGCGACACGTCGCGGGACAACAGCGCCCGGCCGATGATCGTGCCGGAAATGTTGGGTACGTATTTCAGACGCGACACGTCATCGACGCTGCGCACGGTACCGCGTGCGATGACCGGATGCCGGGTCAGACCGGCCAGCCCGCTGATCACGCCCAGCGTCCCGTCGCTGTCTTCGATATCGGCGTCGATATCGGTCAGGATGATGCCAGCCAGCGGCGCATCATCGAAAGCGGCGATATAGCTTTCAGGCGTGAATGCGCTTTTCGTGCGCCAGCCCTCGGTCATCACCGAACCCTGGAAGATATCGACGGCCAGCACGATCTGGTCAGGATAGAACTTGGCCAGTTCGCGCAGGGTGTCGGGGTCGTAGGCGGCCATGGTGCCAACCACGATCCGGCCCGCGCCCTTGTCGATCCATTTTGCAACGCTGTCACGCGACCGGAAACCGCCGCCCAGCTGGACCGGGATCCCGACAGTGCGAATGATCTCTTCCATCAGGCTACTGTTGTCGCCGTCACCGGCCAGCGCGTCGATGTCGGTCAGATGCATCCACGATGCGCCGGCGGCGGCAAAGGATTTCGCTGTCTCGACAGGGTCGACATGCCAGATGACGGGCTCTTCGAGCCGACCGCGCGTCAGGGACACGCATTTGCCGTTACGCAGTTCGAGAGTGGGGTAGATGATCATGCGACAGTCACCTTCTGATTCGGGCTGGTTCCGCCTTGTTTGCGGGGTCTGCCCTTCTTAGACCCCTGCTTCGTTGACGATGGTCTCAAATCGGCATGATACAGTCTGTTCCCGAAATTTTCGACCGCGCAAATGAAAAGACCCCGCCGCGCCGGCAGGGTCTTTC
This sequence comes from Roseovarius sp. SK2, assembly GCF_028807495.1. Lineage (NCBI taxonomy): Bacteria > Pseudomonadati > Pseudomonadota > Alphaproteobacteria > Rhodobacterales > Roseobacteraceae > Roseovarius > Roseovarius sp. SK2. Next base: position 28,390 of record NZ_JARAMK010000011.1, on the reverse strand, counting down.
GAAAATCTCTTGTGCGTCGTCGTGGTTACGACGCTTCCTTGATGAACTTCACCGCGTCGCCGAAGGTCTGGATGTTCTCGGCGGCGTCATCGGGGATCTCGATGCCGAATTCTTCTTCGAACGCCATGACCAGTTCGACCGTGTCCAGGCTGTCCGCGCCCAGGTCGTCAATGAAAGAGGCGTTCTCGGTTACTTTGTCTTCCTCGACGCCCAGGTGTTCCACCACGATCTTTTTTACGCGGTCTGCGATATCGCTCATGTTTCGTTCCTCATCTTCAGCCGGGTCATTCGCCCGTTTTCTGTGCCCTCGCCCGTTTGGACTAGCGGCTAAATGTGCCCCTTGACCGGGCGGCTTGCATGACCCGTATAACGGGCATTTACGGGGTAATACAGTATCACCCCCGCGTAAACTGCGCCGCCTATAGCATATGCGACGCGATTGGCAAATGGATTCCCATGCCCTTGTTTCTTCAACGCGGCGCGATGCCTCAAAGCATCGCCATGCCGCCGTTGACGTGAAGCGTCGCCCCCGTGACATAGCCCGCCTCGGGGCTTGCGAGGTATAGGACCGCTGCCGCGATTTCCTCCGGCGTGCCCATGCGGGCTGCGGGAATCTGCGCGTTGATCTTGTCCTTCTGGTCGTCCGTCAGCTTGTCGGTCATCGCCGTGGCGATGAAGCCGGGTGCCACAGCATTGGCGGTGATCCCGCGGCTGGCGACCTCATAGGCGATCGACTTGGTCATGCCCACCATCCCGGCCTTGGAGGCGGCATAGTTCACCTGTCCGGGGTTGCCCGTCGCGCCCACGATCGAGCTGATGTTGATGATCCGCCCCCAGCGCGCCTTCATCATCGGGCGCATCACGCCACGGCACAGGCGCATGGTGGCGGTCAGGTTCACGTCGATCACGCTCTGCCACTCCTCGTCGGACATGCGCATGAAGATCTGATCGCGCGTGATCCCTGCATTGTTGACAAGGATATCAACCCCGCCCATCGCCTCGGCGGCCTGTTTCGGCAGTGCGTCGACGGCCTCCGGATCGCTCAGGTTGCAGGGCAGTACATGCGCCCGCTCGCCCAGCTCCCCGGCCAGCGCCTCCAGCGGCTCGACCCGTGTGCCCGACAGGCCCACGGTCGCGCCCGCGCCATGCAACGCCTTTGCAATCTCTCCGCCGATGCCTCCGGATGCGCCGGTCACCAGCGCCGTCTTTCCCGTCAGGTCGAACATGTATCTTGATCCTTCTCGTCTGGCGCCAAATTTCTTTGCGAAGAAATTTGACAAGAAAATCCCATTTTCCTGGCCCCGGCTCAGCCGGCCATCGACTCGGCGGCCGCTTTCACATCCTCGGGCGTGCCGATTGCGCGGGTGGCGATGTCGCGGTTGATGCGGCGAACCATGCCGATCAGCGCCTTGCCTGCGCCGATTTCCCACACGTCGTCCACGCCCTGCGCGCCCATGTATTCCACCGACTCGCGCCAGCGCACGGACCCGGTCACCTGCTTGACCAACAACGCGCGGATCTCCGCCGGGTCCTGCACCCCGCTGGCCGTCACGTTGGCGACCACCGGTACGCGCGGCGCCGTGATCGTAACCTCCGACAATGCGGACGCCATCACATCGGCGGCGGGCGCCATCAAGGCAGAATGAAACGGCGCACTGACCGGCAGCAGCATGGCGCGCTTGGCCCCCTTCTCCTTGGCCAGTTCCACCGCCTTTTCCACGGCGGCGGCATTGCCCGAGACCACCACCTGCGCCGGGTCGTTGTCATTGGCGGCCTGCACCACGCCGCCATCCGCTGCGGCGGCCTGGGCCACCTCGGTCACAGTGGCAAAATCAAGTCCCAGGATCGCAGCCATTGCGCCTTCGCCCACCGGCACGGCAGCCTGCATCGCCTGACCCCTCGTGCGCAACAGGCGCGCACAGTCACTGACGCTCAGCGCCCCGGCCGCGGCCAACGCGGAGTATTCGCCCAGCGAATGCCCGGCCACCAGCGACGCCGCCTCGATGCTCACGCCTTCGGCCTCCAGCGCCCGCATCGTGGCGAGTGACGTGGCCATCAGCGCGGGCTGCGCATTCTGCGTCAGCGTCAGTGTTTCCTGATCGCCCTCCCAGATCAGGTCGCTCAACTTCTCGCCCAGCGCCTCGTCGACCTCGTCGAAGACCGCCTTCGCTGCCGGATAGGCATCGGCCAACGCCTTGCCCATCCCGATCGTCTGGGCCCCTTGCCCGGGAAATACGAATGCCTTGCTCATGGTGCCTTGCCCCTCCCATTCAATGCCCTCGGATAGCGTGACGCGACGGGCGGTGCAATGTCGGGGGCCGAAAAACCGCCCTTGCCGCACGCCCCCTGTGCGCAGGCGGATATTGCCCCGGCCACGCGCTCGGCTAAATTGCAGCGCAAGTTTTCGCCACATCAGAGCCTGCACAATGCCCCTCGCCAACGCCCACGACCGTTACGGCACCGTCACCAAAAGCTTTCACTGGCTGACCGCGCTGCTGATTCTCTCAGCCATTCCGCTCGGTCTCTTCGCCAATGACATCGCCCACGCGGTCCGCAACCCGGACATCGTCACGACCGAGGCCGACGTCTCGCGTGCGGCCTTCCTGTTCTCCCTGCACAAGACCATCGGCGTGACCGTGTTCTTCGTGGCACTGCTGCGCATTCTGTGGGCCATGGGCCAGTCCAAGCCGGGCTTGTTGAACGGCGACAAGCCGCTCGAGGCGCGGGCCGCCGAAACCGTACATTGGCTTCTCTACGGCTCACTGCTGTTGGTGCCCCTGACCGGCTGGATCCATCACGCCGCCACCACCGGCTTTGCCCCGATCTGGTGGCCGTTCGGCCAATCCCTGCCCTTCGTTCCCAAGGATGAGGGGCTCGCGCACACCTTCGCCTCTCTACACTACATTCTGAACTGGGTGTTGTGGCTCAGCCTTGCGGCACATGTCGCCGGGGCGCTCAAGCATCACGTCATCGACCGCGACGCCACCCTGCGGCGTATGCTGCCCGGCCGAACGTCAGCGGAACCCTCGGCGCGTCAGCCCGGACATGTCCTCCCCGCCGTTGCGGCGCTGGTGATCTGGGCCGCGGCCCTCGGCACCGGAAGCGCATTGGGCTATTTCTCGCACGAAACCCAAGGCGCGCCGACAGCAGATGCCGAAATCGCCGAACCGGCCACGGAAACGGCCGCCGCGGAAACCACCGCCCCGACCGAGAACGCCTGGACCGTCACGGACGGGACGCTTGGCCTGACCGTTATCCAGATGGGGTCGGAGGTCGAAGGCCAGTTCGAGGACTGGACCGCAGATATCATCTATGACGAAGCCGCCGACAGCGAGGGCAAACACGGCAGCGTCGACGTGACCGTCACCATCGCCTCGCTGACGCTGGGATCGGTCACCAATGACGCCAAGGGATCGGACTATCTCGCCGCCGAGACCCACCCCACGGCCACCTTCTCCGCCGACATCGTGTCGCGCGACGGCGGCCATGTCGCCACCGGCACGCTGACGGTCAAGGACAACTCGGTCCCTGTCGAGATGCCTTTTGACCTGAACATCGACGGCGACACCGCCACCGCCTCGGGCGGGTTGACGGTGGATCGTCGCGATTTCGGCGTGGGCGGACAAAGCGAAGGCAATGTCGGCGCCTCGGTAGATATCCGCTTCGCCCTGACGGCAGAGCGCTAGGGCCGGACGGGTCGGTTCACCCGTCCCGGGCTTGACCCGGGACCTCCGACCGCCAAAAGCGCCACGCACAAATAAGGCCCGCATCTCGGAATGCGGGCCTTTGAATTCGACGAACGTCGCTCAGGCTTATTCGGCCTTTTCAGCCTCGATCGAGATCATCACCTGAAGCTCATCGCTTACCGCCGGCGCGGCGTAGTCCAGACCGTAATCCGAGCGCAGCAGTGTCGTCGTCGCGTCGAAGCCAACCCACTGCTTTTCCTGCATCGGGTGCGCGTCCGCCTTGTTCAGTTCGGCATCCAGAACCACCGACTTGGTCGTGCCGTTGATCGTCAGATCGCCGGTTATCTCGGCGGTCGTATCGCCGGTAACTTCGATGCCGGTCGAGGTGAAGGTGATCATGTCGCCCTCTGCCGCGCCGAACATGTCCTCGCTCATGAAGTGCTCGAACCGCTTTTCCCAGCCCGTGTACATCGACATGACCGGGATAGACACCGACACGCTGGAGTTCGCCGGCTCTTCCTGGTCGAACATGATTTCACCTTCGAACCCGGTGAAGACGTTGTAGGTGGTTGAGAAGCCCAGGTGCTCATAGGTGAATACGACCTGGCTGTGGCTGGGGTCGAGGTTGTACTGCTCCGGCGCGGCCAGTGCGGCGGTCGACAAGCCGGCAAGGGCCATCGAGGTGGCGAATGCGATGGTTTTCATGAATGCAATCCTTCCGTGGTGCGTTAATCGCTCCCGACGGAACATGATGCATTTCTCGCATCGAGCAAGTTGCAAGAATTGAACAGATCGTGTTGAGCGATGAACAGCCCACCCTGCGCGGGCTGACACCGGCTTAGCTGGTCCGGGGCATCGCGCTGCGGATGGCACTGGCCTCTTCGTCCGACCCCAGCGGCATTTCCAGCACCAGCACGCCCGACGCATCCTTGGCGCGCAGCTGGCGTTTGTTGACCGAAAGCTCCTGCAACGCGTCGATGTGATGGCAGGCTTTCAAGGTCGAGCGGCCCTTCGTGTCATATTCGTAGACCCGCAGTTGGCGCTTTACCGGGTCGATCTGTACTTCTGGCGCGGGCGCGTCGCGGTTCAGTCCGTTGAACAGGATCAGCCCGCCCAGCAGCAGAACGACCGACGCGAAGAGCTTGATCAACTGCATTGCCGCATCCTCGGACGGCACCAGCCACAGCCCGCCCGCCGACATGCAAAGCGCCGCCCCGGCGCAGGCAATCAGCGCCCGGCGGGGCGCGCTTTGAGGGGCATCAACCGCCACGGTGTCGTCGGTCAGCTTGGTGTTCTGAAAAAGCCCATCGAATGCATGTGCCATTGCTAATTCCTCGCCCGATTTCGGTTGTGCCCAGACTGCGCAGCGATCGAGACCAAAATGCGGCGGACCGGGGACTGCACCGGGGCGGCGCGCGGGCAATTTCACGGCCCCCGACACCCCTTGCCAAACATGGGGATGCGTCGTATACGCCCACTTCCTTTCGCACGTATATCGAACCGCGCAGTCTCTCGTGGACGGGCCGCGAAAGGATCCAAGGCCCGCCTTTGAAATGCGCCCAGACAGAAGTGGAACTCACATGCCGCTCTACGAGCATGTTTTTATCTCGCGTCAGGACTTGTCCAACACGCAAGCCGAAGGCCTTGTCGAACATTTCAGCACCGTGATCACGGATAACGGCGGCACGATCGTCGAATCCGAGTACTGGGGTGTCAAGACGATGGCCTACAAGATCAACAAGAACCGCAAGGGCCACTATGCTTTCCTGCGCACCGACGCACCGTCGGAAGCCGTGCAGGAAATGGAACGCCTGATGCGCCTGCACGAGGACGTGATGCGCGTTCTGACCGTCAAGGTCGACGAGCACGCGGAAGGCCCCTCGGTCCAGATGCAGAAACGTGACGAGCGTGGCGACCGCCGCGAACGTCGCCCCTGATCGCTTGAAGAAAGGACACTAAACCATGGCTGCGAAACCGTTTTTCCGTCGTCGCAAGGTCTGCCCCTTCTCGGGCGACGATGCACCCAAGATCGACTACAAGGACACCAAGCTCCTGCAACGCTACATTTCCGAGCGTGGCAAGATCGTGCCTTCCCGTATCACCGCCGTTTCGGCCAAGAAGCAGCGTGAACTGGCCCGCGCCATCAAGCGCGCCCGCTTCCTCGCCCTGCTGCCCTACGCCGTCAAATAAGGAGAAAGACCCATGCAAGTCATCCTTCTCGAACGCGTGGCCAAGCTGGGCCAGATGGGCGATGTGGTCGAGGTGAAGCCCGGCTTCGCCCGCAACTACCTGCTGCTGCAAGGCAAGGCGCTGACCGCCTCGAAAGAGAATATCGCCTCTTTCGAAGACCAGAAGGCCCAGCTCGAAGCGCGCAATCTCGAATCCAAGAAAGAAGCCGAAGCCCTAGCGGCCCGTCTCGACGGACAGAAGTTCATCGTGATTCGCCAAGCCTCCGATGGCGGCAACCTCTACGGCTCGGTCTCGACCCGTGACGCCGCCGCCGTCGCCACCGAGGAAGGCTACTCGGTCGACCGCAAACAGGTCCTGATCCGTCAGCCGATCAAGACGCTGGGCCTGCATGACGTCGAGGTGCACCTGCACCCCGAGGTCGAGGCGCATATCGTCCTCAACGTCGCCCGCTCGCCCGAAGAGGCCGAGCTTCAGGCGTCGGGCCGCACCATCCAGGACGTGGCCGCCGAGGAAGAGGAAGCCGCCGATTTCGAGATCGCCGAGCTTTTCGACGATATCGGCGCCGCCGCTTCGGAAGACGACGATCTCGCCGAGGCCGTCGAGGAAGAGACCGCGTCGGACGACGCCGGTTCGAACGACGAGAGCGAAGACAAGTAATCGCAGGCACATCGCCGCGACCCAGGGCCGCCCACCGCGTGTGGGCGGCCTTTTGCGTCGATGGTCGGGTGCTGCGCGGACCCTGAGGCGAAAGCGGGGCGTCATCCCGGATCAGGTCCGGGACGGGTCGGCAGTGAGGGAAGAAGTTGATGGTGGTTCGTTGAATCGCCGCGCATCGACGGGCCGCGGCGCGGCGATTCAACGACGGTTCCACAGCACTTTATTCCCGCCAACTCCGCAAAACCTCCGAGCGGCGCTCCCGGCCTCACCAAATCGACGTGCCGGTGGGGCGGCCCGTCGATGCGCGGCGGTGCAGCAAGCTGCACCTTGGTTCCGCGCGGGTGCTTCGTTCGCAAGGTCGGCTCGGCGGGACGAAGTTGCCGTTCATGACGGAGGCGAGCGTCAACCCCTGGGGTGGCGATCCGACGGCAATTCTGAAGCACTTTATGCCTGCCAAATACATCCTCGGAATGATCGTTGCGCCCAGCCTCAGCCAAATCGCCAGTCCAAGGGAGGGGCTGACGATGGCCGGGCCGCTTCGCGGCTGTTAACCGGCTGGTGACTCGATACTAATGTCTCGCTAAGGGCTCGAAGCGGCCATCGCTATCAGACCCGTCGCCTGCCCCAGAAAAAAGGGCCGCCCCACCGGACGGCCCCTTCCCTAAAGCGAAAACCGGCAGACATCAGTCTTCCAGCTTCTCGACCTCTTTCTCAAGCTCGTCCTTGGACACCTCTTTCTCGGTGATCTCGGCCTGATCGGCGATATGGTCGATGACCTTGTCCTCGAAAATCGGCGCGCGCAGTTGCTGGCGCATCTGCGGGTTCTTCTGCACGAACTCGAAGAATTCACGCTCCTGCCCCGGGTATTGCCGCGCCTGCTCCATGACGGCCTGCGTCATTTCCTGGTCGGTCACCTCGACCTCGGCCTTCTGGCCCAGGTCGGCCAGCAGCAGGCCAAGACGCACGCGGCGCTCGGCCAGCGTCTTGTGCTCGTCGGTCGGCTCGATCTCGGGGTGGTCGTGGCCCTCGACATCGGGGTTTTCCTCGTGCCACAGCTGGTGCGCGATCTGGCCCGCTTCGGCCTCGACCATGCTCGGCGGCAGCTCGAAACTGACCAGCCCGTCCAGTTGGTCGAGGATGCCGCGCTTCATCACCGCGCGGGCCGCACCGGCGTACTCGGCTTCCAGACGCTCGGCGATCTGTTCCTTCAGCGCGTCAAGGCTTTCGGCCCCGAACTTCTCGGCCAGCGCATCGTCGACCTCGGCCGCCACGGGCTCCTTCACCGCCTTCACGGTGCAGGTGAACTCGGCGTCCTTGCCCGCCAGGTGCGGCGCCTGGTATTCCTCGGGGAAGCTGACCTTGACCACCTTCTCCTCGTCCACCTTTACGCCGACCAGCTGTTCCTCGAACCCGGGGATGAAGCTGTTCGAACCGAGCGTCAGCGGATAATCCTCCGCGCTGCCGCCCTCGAACGCCTCGCCGTCGACACGGCCCACGAAATCGATCGTGACCTGGTCGCCATCCTTGGCCTTGGTGCCTTTCTTGCGGTCCTTGAAGTCCTGCGCGCTGGACGCCAGGTTCTGCAGCGCCTCGTCGACTTCCGCGTCACCGGCCTTCACGACCAGTTTCTCGGCCTTCACCTTGGACAGGTCCACATCAGGGATGTCCGGCAGCGCCTCGTAGGTCATCTCGACCTCGACATCGTCGCCCGGTTTCCAGTCTTCGTTGACCATCTTCACGGCGGGCTCTGCGGCAGGGCGCTCGCCCTTGTCTTCGAAATGCTGGCTCATGGCACCGTCGACGGCTTCCTGCATGGCCTCGCCCATGACACGCTCGCCGAACTGCTTTTTCAGCAGCGGCAGCGGCACCTTGCCCTTGCGGAACCCCTTCATCTCGACATCGGGTTGCGCTTCCTTCAGCTTGTCCATGACCTTGTCGTCCAGCTCCTGGGCCGACAGTTTCATCGTGTAGCCGCGTTTCAGCCCTTCATTGAGCGTCTCTGTGACCTGCATGTTCGTCCTTCCATTGCAAAAAGGCCGCGGAGGCGTCCGCGGCGGTCAAAATCACTCCGGCTATCTATTGATGGAGGCTGGGGCGTGCAAGCGGAGTCTTGGCGCATCCGCGCCAAGACTCCGTCCCGGACTCGATCCGGGACCTCCCAGCCACATGGAACGCCCTGTCCCAGGCTTGACCCGGGACCTCCATCCTCACTTCAACCGGAAACGGTTGCGCAGCCCGAGGCCGAAGAAGAACAACAGCACGACCCCCAGTACCGTCTGCAAACCGGCCACGAATTGCAGCCCGTCCGGCGCCGCGCGCAGCATGTCCGCGAAATAGAGCCGGTTGATGCCCAAAAATCCGAACAAATTACCAAAAGACAGGCCTGCCGCGGACAGATACCGATTGTCCTGAAGGTCCGTGCTAGACACGGCCTCTGCTCCGGAATCGAAATAGCCCGCCGCGCAGCCTGCGCCGAACGCCCAGACACAAACCATCAGCCAGAACGGCCGCGTCACCGATATGCCATGATCCGCCACCCAGCGAAAAAGCCGAAACATTCCGGCATGAAACCAGTCCTTCTTGCCGAGTTCAATCCGCTCTTTGCAGCGCATCTCCTGCCGCAGGAAGAAATGTTCAAGATCCGGATCATAGATATCCGCTGCAATCTGGCGCAGGCGCGTGTAGGCGCGCTTACTTTGCTTAGCATTCTTTTCAGTCACGTCTGGCCAGAGCTTCGCGTTGTCAGAAAAACTTGTATCCTGGTAGATCTCCCGGTGAAAGAAGAACGGAACGTGGTTCGTAAATTTTGCTTGGGAGAAATCTGTGACCGACTTGCATTCTCCGTCCGAGAAAACAGCAAGGTGAGAAAAATATGCCGAGTGAAACATAGCGAAACCGGCAAAATGAGCTCTCTGAAAAAAAGCATCTTCTGCAAAGAACACATCCACAAAGTCTACACGCCAAGCAAAATGCGAAGCTTCGAAAACTGCCGCCCCTTTGAAGGAGGCCGCATCAAAGCTAACCCGCCCATCAAAGTAAAATTTCGACATGTCTAAAGCACTTGGGAAATAGGTCGATGACATATCGACGTCATCAGCCGGACTGGGCACTATCTCGTCTTGGCCAACGTCTGGGAAGACTTTAGAAAACCTTTCATACAGGATGCCTTTTTCTTCTTCCGACAAAGGATTTAGTTCATCTAGCTCTACCTCGAGCTTTGCAGCGAGGGTCGCCTTCTCTTCATCAGAAAAATGGCGGCACATCCAGCCGTGCCAGTATCGACGATTTTTTATCCGAAGATTGTGATCAATCTTAAATACTGAAGTCCCTGACTGCTCCCCCGCCACGGTCGCCAGCACATACCACGGGTTCTTGCTCGCCGGGTCCAGGACAACGCCGTCATTGCGCCGCACCTGCCCCTCTTCGAGGCTTCCATCCTCCTCATGCGTCGCGACAATCGCCCCCGGCGGCAGTGCCGGGTCTTTCAATTGCACCATGTCGTCCCTTCCCTATCCCTTGCCTCAGGATAGGCCCGCCACACTCACCGCGCAATTCTTACGTGTCGCCTCAGCCCCCCACGTATTTCCGCACGATCGCACTCACCTGCCCGGGCGGCAGCACGGGCGGCACCTGTGTCAGCACCTCGCCCTTCGGGTCCAGCACGTAGATGAAGCTGCCATGGCTGTAGATCGGCCCGTGTTCGGGGTCGTCGAACAGGTGCTCGAATTCCACCTGGAACGCGTCATAGGCCACGTCCAGCGCCTCGGGCGTGCCGGTCAGCCCCAAGAGATCATCCGACACCTCTGCCAGCGACGGCCCCATCGTCTCGACAGTGTCCAGCTTGGGGTCGATCGTCACCACCAGCGCCGACATCTTAACGCCGTCCGCCTCCAACTGCGCCACAGCATCGGCCATCAGCGGCAACGCCGCGCTGCATATGCCGGGACAGTTGGCATAGCCGAAAAAGAGCAACTGATGCCGGCCCTGCGGGTCCGCCTGCGTCCGCGTTCGGCCCGTGTGATCGGTCAATTCGAACGGCCCGCCAACCTCCCACGGCAGAGCGGTCGGCGCGTCTTTCAGCGCGGCCGCAAGTCTGTCATCGGAAACAGGCTTCGCGTCCTGCCCATGATCCTCTCCGTCATGGGCCAGCGCCGCTCCGGCCAGCAGGCACACCGCGGCTGCCAGCTTTCCCCGCATCAGAACCACTCCTCGATAAAGGCCGCGTCCGCCTCGAGCCCGAGGCCCAGGTACCCGCTCTCCTCGATCATGCCGTTCACCCGCGGATCGCGTCGGAACCAAGGGCCCTTGCCATCCGCATTCGGGTTAGCTTCAGCCCATTTCTCGGTCCAGCTGTTGGCCGTAACCCACTCGCTCTCGCCCACCTCGCGGATCTTCTGCACAAGGTAGATATTCGTGGCGCCCAGCTCCGGGTCCTCGATCATCAGCCCGTCCACTTCGACCTCTGCCCCGCAATAGGGCGCCAGTTCCAGCGCCGCGCCGGTAAAGGCGGGCTGGCTGTTCTTGTTGGGATAGACCAGCACGCCGTCAGCCGCGCGCAATAGCCCCAACTGCCGCGTGCCCCCGCCGCAATCCTCGGCGCAGTCACCGGTCAGCTCGCACAGCATGTCCACCACCGTCGCCTCGAACCGCGCCGGTTTCTCGGCGGCCAGGTTCCAGCTTTTGGCCTCGGAGCCTCCCGAGAAGTCCTGCGCCGCCGCCGGCAGGCAGAGGCAGAGTGCGGCCGTCGTCATAGCAATCCGTTTCATGGTCACACTCCTCATTCCGCAGGTTCGGGGATGGCAAAGCCCGGCACGGGGCCATAGATGTCATGGCTGAGATTGGTGATCCCGTGGTCTGTCACCACCTCCTCGACCACCAGGTAATTCAGCCCGTCGCGCCGATACAGCATTCCGTCCGCCGTCACCTCGTGGCTGGCCAACCGCAGCTGCGTGTCCCCGCTGGCCGACTGGTCATCACCTTCGATCTTCAGCACCATGTAGACCTCGCCATCCTCGCCCAACAGGCCCACCGGGATGCCCCCCGCCGAACACCATAACGCACAGGTGTGGTGTGCAGTGCCCACCACCGCGTCGGGCCCGCCCATGACACCCGAGTAATAGCACCAGGTGTCGATGATCTCGCCCCTGACTTCGATCCGTTCGCCCTCGGCCGCCAGCCCGACGCCCGGCAGAAGGCAGGCCAGCGCCGCAAGTCGTGAAATTCGTCCCATCCCTTGATCCTTTGCAAATGACTTTCTTACCCGATGCCGCGATTAAGCCCCGAGCGCCGGTCACAGGTCCAATCACGTTTTTTTTGGGGACAGCGTGAAAAGCGGCGGCGGCCGGGCCTGCCACACACATGCTTCGACACTCTTGCCGAGAATTGCCAATGCAGGACGTTGCAGGTGGAAGTATCAAATTCGAGCCAAACCGGCCTGAAATCGCCGAGAACGAAAGGCCCGTCGAAAATGGTGCCCCCACACGGACTCGAACCGCGGACCTACTGATTACAAATCAGTTGCTCTACCAGCTGAGCTATAGGGGCACTGACCGCTTGATTACGCATCCCCGGCACGATCCGCAAGATGAAATCTGGACTCGACCCTGCGTAACCGAAAGCGGTTTAACTGCCGGAGAAAGCCTCTATATTGCGCCCGCGAACGCAACAAGGGGAGTGTTCAGGATGCAGGTCGTTATCCACGCCGGCGCGCACATGACGGACGAGGATCGTCTGATAAATACCCTGCTGGCGAACCGCGATCTGCTGTCGGAAATCGGCACCGACGTGCCCGAACCGAAATCCTATCGCAAGCTGTTGCGCGACATCCTAAACGACGTGACCGAAAGCGGGATCAGCCCGGAAACCCGCGATGACGTGCTCTCGGCCATCAACCATGAGGCGGGCAACGACCGGCTGGTCCTGTCCAACCAGGCCTTTTTCGGCACGCCCAAGATGGCCGTGGGTCAGGGCATGTTCTATCCCGCGGCCGAAATGCGGATCGAGGCGTTCCGCCAGATCTTTGCCAATGACGGGCTGGAACTGTTCCTTGGCCTGCGCGACCCGGCCACGCACCTGCCTGCGCTCTTTGCAAAGACACCGCACGACACGATGGCCGACTTCCTGAATGGCGTCGACCCGGCACAGTTCCGCTGGTCCGAGACGATCGCCCGCTTCCGCCGGAACTTTCCCGACATGCCGATCACTGTCTGGTGCAACGAGGACAGCCCTCTGGTCTGGGCGCAGGTCCTGCGCGAGATGGCCGGGCTTGACCCGCATGCCGGGTTCGAAGGTGAATTCGCACTGTTGCAGGAGATCATGACGACCGCCGGCATGAAACGCTTCGAGGCCTATCTTGCCTCGCATCCCGGCATGACGGAAACCCAGAAGCGCCGCGTGATCTCGGCCTTCCTCGACAAATTTGTCAAGGACGAGGAAATCGAGGAGGAACTGGACCTTCCCGGCTGGACCGAGGAACTGGTCGATACCTTGTCCGAGGCCTATGACGAAGACGTCTACGAGATCGAGCGCATCCAGGGCGTGAACTTCATCGCGCCCTGAGGCCGTCTCGCGTGTCGCTATCGTAGGGTGGGTGGAAACCCACCCGCCGACACGCCGGCCTGAAAACTCACATCCCCAACGCTTCCTTGTACATCTCCAGAACCGCCTCTTCCTCGGCGATGTCGTCCTTGTCCCGCTTGCGCAGCGCGACCACCTTGCGCATGACCTTGGTGTCGTATCCGCGCGCCTTGGCCTCGGCCATCACCTCTTTCTGCTGCTCGGCAATGTCCTTCTTTTCCTGCTCCAGGCGCTCGAACCGTTCGATGAACTGGCGCAGCTCGTCGGCGGTTACACGATAGCTGCTGTCGGGGCCGGGTTGGGGGGTCTGGTCGTCCATGAAGGCTCTCCAAGGTCTGGGCTGGGCCTCTTGACTACAAGCGCGTCAGTCGTCCCGCAAGCCCGTTTTCGCGCTCTGTCGCTTGCGATGCCACGCCCGATGCGCTACCCGCGGTCGCACCCATGAAGGTCTATCGCGGAGGCACCTGATGGAAATGCTTATCTGGCTCGGGGCGGCGGTCACGCTGGCCGGTCTGGCCCTGCTTGTCTGGTGCATCCTGCGCGTGATCCGCGCCCGTCGCGCCGGGTTGTCCGACGACGATTTGCGCGCCACGCTGCAAAAGATCCTGCCCGTCAATACCGGGGCGCTCTTCCTGTCCGTGATCGGGCTGATGCTGGTGGTGCTCGGGATCGTGCTCAGCTGACTGCGCCGCCGAAAAAGCGCCGGCCGAACTTGACCATGTCTTCCAGCATCGCGGGCGGCGTCCACAGCTCCGGCCCCAGCGGTGCCAGCGCCTTCATCGTCCGCACAAGGCCCAGCGGCCCGCCCGTTTCCGGCCCGATATCGGCCCAGAGCAGCGGCCCGCCCCGCGCGATGTCAAAGCCATAACCCTTGACCATGCACAGGTCCACGTCCGAGGCCCGCGCCACGGTGCCGTCGGCGATCATCCGTGCGGCTTCGGCCACCAACGCCGCGTGCAGCGCCCGATCCAAGGCAACATCCGGCAGCTCGGGCAGGTCGCGTTGGCCCTCGCGCCAGGCCTCCAGCCACCTCGCCAGCCCCGGATCAGGGGCCAGCGCCTGGCCTTGGGCGGCATGGAACCCCTGTCCAGGTGTCTTGCCAGCAGCCACCGCGTCGGCGCGCGCGTCCAGCAGGGCCAACTCCGGCACGCTGCCGAAAACCCGACGCAGACGCGCAACCGTCACACCGATCCCATCCGTCTCGATCAGCTCCAGCGGCCCGCGGGCAAAGCCCAACTGCCGCGCCGCTTCCTCGACCGCATGCGGATTGGCCCCGGCCCGCATCAACGCCAACGCCGCCCGCTGCACCGCCCCCATCAGGCGGTGCCCAATCATGCCAGGACGGTCCGCGCTGCGCAGCACGACGCGCCCGGACCCCGCGAAATACCGCATGACGGTCATGACCGCATCCGGCGCCGCGCCGTCGGGCACCGCCAGTTCGACCAGCGGCAACGTATAGGCCGGGCGATAGGCCCGCAGCGCCAGCACCTCGACCGCCGCGCCCAGTTGCGCGCGTCGCTTCGACGCGCCGTCGCGCCCCGACACCAGGCACCATACCGCTCCCTTGCGCACGGCCGCCGCGCCGGGATCGCCGCCACCATCGTCCAGCACAAGGTCGGCGGCCATCAACACGACCGGATCGCTTCCATGACTCAGCCGGGCCAGCCGCGCATCGCGCTCGTCCGGCGCCATCCGCTTTCGCGCCACCGCGCCTTCGTAAACGGCCCGCACACGCGCCGCGGCCGCCGCGCTCGCCGGGCCGGGTGCCAGCACCGCCACGCGCTGACCGCGATCAAGGCAATGCACCGCCAGTTCGGCCAGCACCGGGTCCGATCCGGCCAGCACAACGGTGCCGATTTCACTTGCCCTGCCCTCCTGCGCCTCGGGCCAGGCTCGGGCGCGCCGCTCGGCAGTGTATAGATGCCGGGACGCGCGCGCATCCGGACGCGCCAGACACGCTTCAAAGGCCGCGGTCTCGAACTGCAATCCTTGTTCATAGGGCAAAAGCTGCGCCGCCTCGACACAGCGCAGGATGTCGGCCTCGGCGGTGTCACCCTTCCGCAGTCGGGCAGAGACGTCCGCGACCGCGCCGCGATAAGCGGCCGGGTCGGAAAATCCCCGGTCGATCTGGCTGGCCCGGGCAAAATCCGGCGCCTGCGCAAAACGCCGCGCCGTGGCCAGCGCGGCTGCCATCGGCGCCTCCTGCGCCACTTCGGCGAACAGTTTGGCCAGGCGCGGCTCCCCCGCTTCGATTGACCGTCCCGACAACAGGAACTCCAGCGCCACTTGCGCTCCCAGCAACCGCGGCAGGCGCTGCGTGCTGCCGCCGCTCGGCATGAGGCCCAGGCTGGCCTCGGGCAGGGCCAGTCGGCACGTGTTGCGCGCGACCCGCGCATGTGCCGCCAGCGCCAGCTCGAATCCCGCGCCAAGGGCCATTCCCTCCAGCGCCGCGACAACAGGCTTGGGGTGGGTTTCGATTTTGCGCGTCAACGCATCGATCCAGGGGGTGGCCAGCGGGCCATCGTATTCCGAGAGGTCGACGCCGGAACAGAACGTGTCTCCGGCCCCGGTCAAAACCACCGCGCGCGCACCGGAGTCTTCGGCGGCGCGGTCCAGTGCCGCGGCCAGGTCGCGCCGCATGCCAGGTGACAAAGCGTTCGCCTCGCCCCGCGACAAGCGCAGGACGGCCACCCCATCGGCCAGCTCGTAAATGACTTCGGACACTGCTCTTTTGCGCCCCGGTGCGCCTCAAACCATGCGCGGATTAGACCCTCTCGGCGGGGGGCTGCGCAATTGTTTTGATCCGAAGCGGCAGCGTTCAGACCGGCATATTCTCGAACTGTGCCTCAATCGCCTCATCCAGAAGCGTCTCGTTCAAACGCCGCATCTCCGAAGGCACCGGCTCACCGGCCTCGCGCATCTGGCCCAGAAGCCCCGCCAGCCGCGGCTGAAGCCGATAGCGCTCGCACTCGCTCAGGTCCAGGATTTGTCGGTGCAACTGCTTGATTTCCTGTGTCAAACTGGTCATGGCGTCTCCTCCCAAGTGCAGCCCGCCGCGTCCGGTCCATGTAACCGCAGGCCTTGCTCCACAACCATAACATGAAGCGGGCTCGCAATAGAAGCATCGCGGACCCGATATCGACGGTATTTGCAGCTTTCCGCGCGTCTTGGGCAGTATTTGGGCAAATGCGCCGGAACGGGTGTCAGATTGTGGACGTCAGAGCAGCGCCGCAACGGCAGGTTTTCCCCCTGCCCGTTCGCGAAGGTAACGCCTGCGATTGGTCACCAGACAACGTCGACGCCGCGGCCGAGCGATGGCTAAACGGGTCCCACGGCGCGGGCGCCCAATGGGTTCATCCAAGGCTCGGGCCGCCGGGCATCGGCAAGTCTTCATCCCCGCCGTCAGCCTCGAACCGGGCGGCGGCGCGGGCAAGCTCCTCCTCCACCAACGTATCGAGACCAACATTATCGTCGCAGTCCGGCGAGGGCAGATCAGGCAGACCACCCATTTCCGGCAGGTGGGGAAGACCGCTCATATGGTCCGGTCCCTCGATGCCGGGCAGATCCGGCAAGTCCATCCCCCCACCCGGCAAATCGGGCAGTGCCCCGTCCGAACCATCAAACCCCGTCATACCACCCTCCAAGGGCGCGGACAGCGTGGCCGGGCCGCCTGTCTCGGGCGCAGAGCCTTGCGCGCCATTGATCGCGCCTTCCTCCGCATCGCTTTTCAGCACCAGTCGCACCGCGCGAAACCCGTTGAGCTGGCCCAGCTTGGCCGCGGCCACCTTGTGACCTTTCGCGCCGATCACGCGCGCGCCGGTCACCGTATCAGGTGAGAGTTTCAGCACCGTGCCCGGAGTCCAGCGGCAGATGTCACTCAGCGGCAGGCGGATCGGCGCAAGCACCGCATCCAGCATAACCGGTGCGTTCATCGCGTTTTCTTCCAACTTTCGCGCCAACGTGTTGCCACCCGGCTCCTCGACCTCCGGCACGGGTGGGAGTTCAGGCAGGATCAGTTCCATCATCCCGGTCTTTGCACCAGGTCCGAAATCCACGCTGAGGCGGTACAGGTCATAGTCCGGGGCCCACAGCGCCAACGCCAGCGCGCGCCCGTTCTCCACCCGGTCGCCAAACCGGAAGCGGGCCGCATCCGGCATCCTGTCACAGGCATTCACCTGCTCGGCATAGCTGTCCAGAACGGCATTCATCAAAGGTTGCACGATGGCCGCGTCGGTGGGGGTGAAGGAGCGGGGTTTCGCCTCACCCTGCCGGACCTCCCCCATCAGCTGTACCTCGATCAGGGCCATTACGAACTGCAGGTTCAATTTGATCGCGCCGGGCGGTCCCTCCAGCCCGTCCAGCAGGATCAGCAGTCCGTCGTCGCCCGCCAGTGCCTCGATCCCTGTCAGGGCCACGCTCTCATGTTCGACCATGCGCACGACCAGTGGCAGTTCGAACTGCGCCGCCGCTTCCTTGGCGAGTGCCAGGCGCAGCGCCTTCGTCGGCGACATCTCGCGCGCGTCGAATTCGTCACGGGCCACCTTGGCCTTGCGATGAATGACCGATGCGCTGCTGGCGGGCTCTGCGCTCATGACCTGTTTTTGCCCCCTTCTCTTGCGCCCGGCACCCACGCGGGAAACGCGGCCGCGCGCCATGTTTCGCCCCGGCCAGGTCCGGACGATTTGCGGCAGTTAACTGCAAGAAGGTTACGATTGGATTTATGGCCGCGCTACTGCGCCGCCTCCGCCGCGCCCGCTTCGGCCACCGGAAGGTAAACGCGGAATGCCCCGCCCGTCTGCCCTGGCAGGTACTCCACTCCGCCGCCCAACCGGGCCATGATTTCGCGGCAGATCGCCAGCCCCAGCCCGGCCCCACCGGCCTTGTTCTCGCTCACGCGCGAGAATTTCTCGAAGATCGTCCCCTGCTGACCCGCCGGGATACCGCTGCCATTGTCGATGAAGTCCACCAGCAGCATACCGTCACGCTCGGCCACGCGGATATCCAGCCGCGGCGCGTCGGCATCGCAGTATTTCCGTGCATTCGACATCAGGTTGATGAACACCTGCGCCAACCGGTTGGTGTCGGTGTACAGCCTCACCTGGTCCGCGCCCGCGTCGCGGCCGACCGTCATGCTGTTGTCCGAAAGCCCGGCAGCCGTCTCGGCCCGGTCCAGCAGTGCACCGAGGTTCCCCTCCTCGAGGTTCAGCACGATCTGTGCGTTCTCCAGCACACTCAGGTCCAGCAGGTCGTCCAGGAGCCGCGTCAACCGGATGGCCTCGTCGTGAATGATCGAGGCATAGCGGCGCTGTCCTTCGGGCGGCATCTCGCCCCCGTCGCGCAGGATCTCGGAAAACGCCCGGATCGACGTCATGGGCGTGCGCAACTCGTGGCTGATCTGGCTGAGAAACGCGTCCTTCTGCACCGAGATCTGGGTCAGCTTCTCGTTGACCTGCCGCAGTTGCCGGGCGGTGCGGGCCTGTTCTTCGGTCTTCATCTCCAGTTGGCTGGAATATTCCATGATCTGCGCGGTCTCGTCGGCCACCGCCATCAGGTCCTGCACCGACACGCTGGCGCCGCCCACGATCTGGCTGATCATCGCGTGGGCCGTCGCGGCGCCCACCGAGCCGGCCAGCGACCGCTCCAGCCGGCTCAGAAAATCGGGCGTGGGTTCCGGCAGGTAGCCACTCATGCCCTGTTCGCGCGCCACCTCGCCGAACAGCGCCTGCGCCTCCTGGGCGCCCATGATCCGCTGCGCCATGATCATCAGGTCCTCGCTCTGGACCAGGCCCCCGGTCCAGCCACCCGACGGCGCCGAATGGTCGAACACGTTGACGAACTGCGCGCCCTGCAACCGCTCCACCGGCTGCGGGAAACTGATCAGCGAGACAAAGACGAACACCACGATGTTCAATGACAGGCTCCACATGAAGGCATGCACCACCGGATCCATCCCCGCGGCACCGAACAGAGCTTGCGGGCGCAGCCACGCCAGGCCCAACAGCCCGTTCTCGAGCACCCCCTGCGGCATCACCGCCGAGGCGCCGAAGCTGGGCAGAAACAGGCTGTACATCCAGACCGCAAAGCCGACCGCCAGCCCTGCCAGCGCCCCGCGCCGGTTGGCCCCGCGCCAGAACAGGCCGCCCAGAAGCGCCGGCAGGAACTGCGCCACGCCGACAAAGGAAATCAGCCCGATCGCCGCCAGCGCCGCGCCGCCGCCCGACACCCGGAAATAGAGGTACCCCAGGAAGAGGATCACCATGATCGAAAGCCGGCGCGCCCGGATCGCCACCGCCCGCACGTCGCCCGAGACGACGGCGCTGCCCCCCGTCATATGCAGCCACACGGGCATGACCACGTGGTTCGACACCATCGTCGACAGGGCGATGGCCGCCACGATCACCATCGAGGTCGCGCTGCTGAACCCGCCCAGGAACGACAAAACCGCCAGACCCTCCTGCCCGTTCTCCAGCGGCAGCGTCAGCACGAAAAGGTCCGGGTTCGCGCCCGCCGGGCTGAGGTCGAGGCCCACCGCCGCGATCGGCACGACGAACAGGCTCATCAGCATCACGTAGGTCGGGAAGGCCCATGAGGCGGTGCGCAAATGCCCCTCCTCTTCGTTCTCCACCACCATCACCTGGAACATCCGCGGCAGGCACATGAAGGCCGCCGCCGACAACAGCGTCAGGCCCACCCAGCGGCTGCCCGGAACCTCCCACCGTGCGATGGCGCTCTGGTCGATCCGGGCCAGCGTCTGCTCGACACCGCCCGCGAGCCCCCAGACCACGAAGATACCGACCGCCAGAAGGGCACACAGCTTCACCACCGCCTCGAGCGCGATGGCCATGACCAAGCCGTGATGCCGCTCGTTGGCGTCAAGGTTCCGGGTGCCGAACAGGATCGTGAACACCATCAAGCCGATGGCCACCCACAGGGCCACGCCGGTTTCGCTGATCTCCCCGGTATGGGTCGGATCAACAGCGGCAAAGGCGGCAAAGGATATCGTCACCGACTGCAATTGCAGGGCGATATAGGGCGTCGACGCGATGACGGCGAGCACGGTCACGAACACCGCCAGCGCGTTGGACTTGCCGAAGCGGCTGGAAATCAGGTCGGCAATCGAGGTGATCCGCTGACTGCGGCCGACCCGCACCATCTTGCGCAGGGTCCACCACCAGCCCACCATCACCAACGTCGGGCCAAGATAGATCGTCAGGTATTCAAGCCCCGACCGCGCCGCAAAGCCCACCGCGCCATAGAATGTCCAGGCGGTGCAGTAGATTGATAGCGAAAGCGTGTAAACGATGGGAGAGCGCAGCCAGGTGCCTCGCCCCCGTGCCGCCGCCCGGTCCGCGGCGAACGCCACGCAGAATAACATCGCCACATATACAAGGCTGACAAGGACAATGACGTTCAGAGCACCCATTCATCCCTCCCGGGACACATGCACCTGCTCGTTCGCGTCGCGGGCGGGATCTCGATTTACGTCCGCATCGGGCCCCGACAACCGCCGCGACACGATCCAGCCCAGCCCGATCAGCGCTGTCCAGCACAGGAATATGTAGAACATCACCATCACCGTGCGCGCGCCTTCGCCCGATTTCCACAGAAGCGGCAACACGAAGATTCCCGCGCCCAGCACGGGCAACAGCCGGGCGGCATCCATGGCACGGCGTTGAAAGTAGGCCCGCCGCGCCAAGAAAACCGATCCGCGCTTGGGGCTCATGTCGGCACCAGCGCACGCACGGCGTCCAGCACCTCGGCATTGGAAAACGGCTTGGTCATGTACCGGTTGGCTCCGGCCCGCTCGGCCATCTCGAGGTCCTTGGCCTGGCCCCGCGCCGACAGCATCAGCACAGGCAGGCTTGCAAACTGCGCCTCGGCCCGGATCTCGGACAGGATGTCGAAGCCGCTCTTGCCCGGCAGCATCACGTCCAGGATCACCACGTCCGGCTCGCGCGCGCGGACAGCCTCCATCGCGTTCTGCCCGTTGGCGTGGGTCTTCACCTCCCATCCGTCACGGGACAGGATAAAGCTCACGGCCTCGATGATATTCTGTTCGTCCTCGATCAGAAGCACGGTCTTGCCCATCCAACCGGCCTCCCCTCCGATCAATATCCTCTCCCGTCCGCCGACTATTGCGAAACTCTTTGGCTCTGTCAAAAGAACATATCCTAGAACGCGTTCTTCAGAACCGATCGCTCTCGCCGCGCCAGGCAGCCTTCGATCGGACAGATCCGGCAGGTCACCCCCACGGGCCGTGCCTCAGCCCGATCAGGTCCGCGCCGCTCGGGCAGCAAAAGCATGTAGGCCCGCGTCAGCGGCGGGTTATCGAACCCTGCCGGCACCGTCTCTTCGGCCACCGCCAAGGCCCTCACCCGCAAATCGCCCTGCAACAGCACCGCCTGCACCGGGCGGGCGGGCTGACCCAGTACCTCGTAAAGCGGCCACATGGCACACCCCGCCCCGCTGCGCGGCGTGGCGAACCCCATGACCGTCTTACGCAGAATTAGCGCCCCCGCGCCATCCACCACGATCAATCCCACCGGCCCCACCATTTCTTCGGGCAGCAAGGCCAGACGCCGGAACACCTGCGCCAGCGACCTGCCGGTGGCGCGCGCGATAGCGTCGGGCGCCGGGCCATGGGCCGCCAGCTGCGCCTCCATCTCGTCACGCGGCAGCGCACGGGCATCCTCAAGCACTTGCGTCAGCGCCACCCGGGCCAGCGCCCGCGCCGCTTCGTTCTCGACCTCCGAAACAATCGCCTCGATCCGCGCTTCCGCGCCCCAGCCCTCGAGCTGGGGAAAGTGAAAGTCGTGGCGTTCCAGGAACGCGTGCATTTCGTCCTGCGGCGATGTCACCTCCGCGCCGGCCTCGGGCGCGGCCTCCAGGTAACGCATCAGCGCCTCGGCCCCCTCGGCCAGCCGCGCGCCGTCTTCATTGATATTGCGGTGAAACCGCATCTGCCATTCGGGCTCCAGTTCGCGTGTCTCGGCCAGGATCGAGGCGGTCGACCGGATCGACGTCACCGTGGAAATCACCTCGTGCAGCGTTGCCGACAGTTCCGGGTCATGCGCCAGACGCTCGCTCAACGCCTTGACTGTCCGTTCAAGCGCGTCGCGCTGCTGGCCAAGATCCGCCAGCCGCCCCGCCCAGCCGGGAAAGCGTCCGACGAACTCCTCGACCCTGTCCAGTTCAGGCGCAGTCACGGAGAAATCGCCGCCGGTCTTGGCCTCGCCCGCCGCCTCCTGCAAAGCCGCCAGAAGGTGCGATTGCACGCCTTCGGTCAGCGTTGCGGGCTCGACATTCAGGGCTTCGGCGATCTGCAACAGCGTGCGCCCGCCGATTCGACGCCGGTTATGCTCGATAAGGTTGAGGTAGCTGGCCGAGATTCCCGCCGCCTCGGCCAGTTCGGCCTGCTTCAACCCGGCCACCAGCCGCCGTTGGCGGATGCGCGTGCCTGCCATACCGGTCTCTGCCATTGGCACTTGCCCTTTGAATCAATCGTCTTCGTTTCTGTCTGAAAACTAATTTACAGATTTCTGCACTGCGTTGAAGATTTTATTTACAAAAAAAGCGTTTACCCCAAGGCGCTTGTTGAACGGTTTTCGACCCCCTCCAATAATGCCGACAGCACACATGTGCATCCGGCCGGGCTTGAGGAGGCCCGTCCAGGAAGAAACTCTAGGGAGGGATTCAATGTCCAAAACTGACCTCACGCGTCGTGGCCTGCTCAAGACCAGCGCCATCGCCGGCGCCGGCGTCGCGCTGCCGACCATCTTCACGGCAAGCTCCGCCGCCGCCTTCACCAACGAACCCACGGGCGACACCGTCACGCTGGGCTTCAACGTACCGCAGTCCGGCCCTTATGCCGACGAAGGCGCGGACGAACTGCGCGCCTATGAGCTGGCGGTCGAGCACCTGAACGGTGGCGGCGACGGCGGCATGATGAACACCTTCTCGTCCAAGGTGCTCGAAGGTGCGGGCATCCTCGGCAAGAAGGTCGAATACGTCACCGGCGACACCCAGACCAAGGCGGACGCCGCCCGCGCATCGGCCAAGTCGATGATCGAGAAAGACGGCGCGGTGATGATCACCGGCGGTTCGTCCTCGGGCGTGGCCGTGGCCGTGCAGGCGCTCTGCCAGGAGGCCGGCGTCATCTTCATGGCCGGTCTCACGCACTCCAACGACACCACCGGCAAGGACCGCAAGGCCAACGGGTTCCGTCACTTCTTCAACTCGTACATGTCGGGTGCCGCGCTTGCGCCGGTGCTGGCCAACGCCTACGGCACAGACCGCAAGGCCTATCACCTGACCGCCGACTACAACTGGGGCTACACCACCGAGGAAGCCGTGCGCGCCTCGACCGAGGCCATGGGTTGGGAAACCGTCGCCGCCGTGAAAACGCCGCTGACGCAGACCGACTTCTCGTCCTACATCGCGCCGGTGCTGCAATCGGGTGCCGATACGCTGATCCTGAACCACTACGGCGGGAACATGGTCAACTCGCTGACCAACGCCGTGCAGTTCGGCCTGCGTGACAAGCAGGTGAACGGCAAGGACTTCCAGATCGTGGTTCCGCTCTACAGCCGCCTGATGGCCAAGGGTGCCGGCGCCAACGTGAAGGGCATCTTCGGCTCCACCAACTGGCACTGGTCGCTGCAGGACGAAGGCTCCAAGGCATTCGTCAAGTCGTTCGGCACCAAGTACGGCTTCCCGCCGAGCCAGGCCGCACACACCTGCTACGTCCAGGCGATGCTCTACGCCGATGCCGTGCAGCGTGCCGGTTCGTTTGCCCCCTGCGCGGTCGCCGAGGCCCTGGAAGGCTTCGAATTCGACGGCATGGGCAACGGCAAGACGCTCTATCGCGCCGACGACCACCAGTGCTTCAAGGACGTGCTGGTCGTGAAAGGGAAAGAGAACCCCGAAAGCGAATTCGACCTGCTCGAAATCGTCGAGGTGACCCCGGTCGACCAGGTGACCTACGCCCCCGATCACCCGCAGATGGGTGGCGCGGAGGCGAGCCTGGGCGAGTGCAACGACGGCGCCTGATCGCACAGGTCTGACCTGACAAGATCCGACGCGGGCGCCCTTGTCGCGCCCGCGTCCACCACCAAGCCGGACCACGCGCCCCGCGCGCGTCCGTGATCAAAACCGGTATATCTGCAAACCCGAGGGGCACCCCGATGGAAGCCATCATCCTGCAAGTTCTCAATGGGCTGGACAAGGGCTCGGCCTATGCGCTGATCGCGCTCGGCCTGACGCTCATCTTCGGCACATTGGGCGTCGTGAACTTTGCGCACGGCGCGTTGTTCATGATCGGTGCGTTCTGCGCCGTCACGCTGAGCCGCATACTCACGCTCTCCCGCACCGTCGTCGACGAAACGCAAACCGACTTCCTCGGAAACCCGCTCGAAGTCCAGGTACCGTATGTCTACGATTGGTTCGGTCAGGCCACGGGCGATGCCATCATCGACTGGGCCGTTCCGCTGTCGATCCTCTTCGCCATTCCGGTGATGATGCTGATCGGCGTGATCATGGAACGCGGGCTGATCAAGCATTTCTACAACCGCCCCCATGCCGACCAGATCCTCGTGACCTTCGGCCTCGCCATCGTGCTGCAGGAAATCATCAAGTTCTACTACGGCGCCAACCCGATCCCCACGCCGGCCCCCGATGCCTTCCGCGGGTCGCTCGATTTCGGCGCCATGATGGGTCTCGATCCCAACGTGGTGATCTACCCCTACTGGCGGATCATCTACTTCGCCTTCGCCGCCGTGATCATCGGCGCGGTCTTCGCCTTCCTGCAATTCACCACCTTCGGGATGGTGGTCCGCGCCGGCATGGCCGACCGCGAGACCGTGCAGCTGCTGGGCATCAACATCGACCGCCGCTTTACCATCATGTTCGGCCTTGCCGCCGCGGTGGCGGGCCTTGCAGGCGTCATGTACACTCCGATCAACTCGCCGAACTACCACATGGGGATGGATTTCCTCGTGCTCAGCTTCGTGGTCGTCGTGGTCGGCGGCATGGGCTCGCTTCCGGGCGCCGTTCTGGCCGGGTTCCTCCTGGGCATCCTGGAAAGCTTTGCCTCCATGCGAGAAGTGCTCGAGATCCTGCCCGGCATCAACCAGATCATCATCTACCTGGTTGCCATCATCATTCTGCTGACACGTCCGCGTGGCCTCATGGGCGGCAAGGGCGTCATGGAGGACTAAGCCATGCTCGGTCTCGACAAGAAAGACTTCCGCCTGCTTCTGATCGTGGTGATCATCACCATGCTGGCGCCCTTCATCCTAAACCCCTTTCCCGAAGGCTCCGGCCTGGCGCAGTTCAACGCGGGCTATCCCGACCTGATGCAGCGCTTCGTGATCTTCGGGATCTTCGCCATCGGGTTCAACATCCTCTTCGGCCTCACGGGCTACCTCTCCTTCGGCCACGCGGCCTTTCTGGGGGTCGGTTCCTACGCGGCGATCTGGATGATGAAGCTGGTCACGCTGAACGTCATCCCGGCGATCATCCTCGGCGTGATCATCGCGGGCCTCTTCGCGCTGGCGGTGGGGTTCATCTCGCTGCGCCGCTCCGGGATCTACTTCTCGATCCTGACACTGGCCTTCGCGCAGATGTCCTATGCCCTGGCCTACTCGGTCCTGACGCCGATCACCGGCGGCGAGACGGGCCTTCAGATCAAGTCCACCGACAGCCCGCTGCTGTCGAATCTCGCCGACGGCGAGATCGGCCGCGCCAACCTGTTCGGCATGGACATGCGGGCGGGCTTCGACATCTCCATGGGTGACTGGCTCTTTACGATCAACGCCGGATACTACATCGCGGCGGTCTTCATGATCATCGCATTCTACCTCTCGATCCGCATCTTCCGCTCGCCCTTCGGCACCATGCTGCGCGCGGTGAAGTCGAACCAGACCCGGATGTACTACACCGGCCTCAACGCGCGGCCCTACACGCTGGCGGCCTTCGTGATCTCGGGCATGTATGCCGGTCTCGCGGGTGGCCTTCTGGTGGCGATGGACACGCAGGCCGGCCCCGAACGCATGTTCTGGACGGCCTCGGGCGAGGTCGTCCTGATGACGATCCTCGGCGGCGCGGGCACGCTTATCGGCCCGGTGCTAGGCTCGGGCGCGATCAAGTACATGGAAAACATCCTCAGCAAGATCAACAAGGACATCCTGCACGAATGGTTTGCCTTCATGCCCGATGGGCTCGAGGATTTCGTCATCACCCTCGTCTATCCCTTCATCGGCAAGGGCTGGCACCTGACACTGGGCCTCATCTTCATGGCCGTGGTGATCTTCCTTCCCGGCGGCCTCGTCGAGGGCGGACAACGCATCGGGCGTCTGCTTCGCGGCAAGAAAGCGAACCCGGACGACGAAAAAGCCACCCAATCCACACCGGCCGAATAAGGAGCGACGACAATGGGTATTCTTGAAGTCAAGAACGTCAACAAGCGCTTCGGTGGCCTGCAGGCGCTGGGTGACGTGAACCTCAGCGTGGCGGAAAACACCTGCCACGCCATCATCGGCCCCAACGGTGCGGGCAAGTCGACCCTGCTCAACTGCCTGATCGGCAAGCTCATCCCGGATACCGGCTCGGTCATGTTCGACGGCCAGTCGGTACTGGGCCGCAAGCCCTACCAGATCAACCAGATGGGCATTTCCCGCGTGTTCCAGACGCCCGAGATATTCGGCGACCTGAGCGTGCTGGAAAACATGATGATCCCGATCTTCGCCAAGCGCGACGGCGCCTTCCGCATGCACGCGCTGGCGCAGGCCACGAAGGAAAAGGACATCGTCGAGCAGGCCGAGCACATGCTCGAAAGCCTGAACCTCGCCGACGCCCGCCACGACCATGCGGCCGCCATGTCGCGCGGCAACAAGCGGCGACTGGAAATCGGCATGTGCCTGGCACAGAACCCGCGCCTGCTCTTGCTGGACGAACCCACCGCCGGGATGGCGCGGGCCGATACCAACAATACCATCGACCTGCTGAAGCAGATCAAGGACGAGCGCGACATCACCATCTGCATCATCGAACACGACATGCACGTGGTGTTCTCCTTGGCCGAGCGCATCACCGTCCTGGCCCAGGGCACGCCGCTGGTCGAGGATACACCGGACAAGATCAAGGGCCACCCCAAGGTCCGCGAAGCTTACCTGGGCGAAAGCGCCTGACCGCCATGCCACGAACGCCCCGGACTTGATCCGGGAGCCTGCCCCGGACCTGATCCGGGGCCTCGCCCCCACTGCAAGAGGTCCCGGATCAGGTCCGGGACGGGAGGACACGAAAAATGAACGTCAAACCCGACTTTTCCAAGCACCGCAACCACGCCGAAACGGCGCCCGCTTTCCTGTCGGTCTGGGGCATGCAGGCCTATTACGGCGAAAGCTACATCGTTCAGGACATCTCCTTCAACGTCCACGAGGGCGAGATCCTGGCCCTTCTGGGCCGCAACGGCGCGGGCAAGACCACCACGCTGCGTGCCATCGCCCGCATGGACACGCCGCAGGTCAACCACGGCGAAATCTGGCTGGACCACCAGCCCCTTCACAATATGAAAAGTCACGAAGCCTCGGCCGCCGGCATCGGCCTCGTCCCCGAGGATCGCTGCATCATCCCCGGCCTGACCGTCGAGGAAAACCTGCAACTGGCCCAGATCGCCCCGCCCATCGGGTGGTCCCTCGACCGGCTCTACGAGCTTTTCCCGCGCCTCAAGGAACGCCGCCGCCAGGAAGGCGTGACGCTCTCGGGCGGTGAACAACAGATGCTCGCCGTCGCCCGCGCTCTGGCCCGGGACATCAAGGTCCTGCTGCTCGATGAGCCCTACGAGGGCCTCGCACCCGTCATCGTGGACGAGATCGAAAAGACCCTGCGCATCATCAAGGAACAGGGCATCACCACGATCCTCGTCGAACAGAACGCGGTACGTGCCCTTGAACTCGCCGATCGCTGCATCATCCTCGATACGGGTGGCATCGCCTTCGACGGGACCGCGTCAGAGGTGCTGGAAAACGAAAGTCTCCGCGCCGAGTATCTGGCCATCTGACGCCAACCTCCCTAGGCTGCCGCCAGGAGAACGCCCGCCCCGCCGCCGTCTCAAAGGCGGAGCGGGCCTGCAAGACATTCAAGACCACCGAGGGAGGAACCATGTCCGATAAAACCTATGCGCCCAGTGCCGATTTCGCGGCGAATGCCCATGTCGACGCGGCGAAGTACGACGAGATGTACGCCGCCTCGATCAAGGACCCCGAGGCCTTCTGGGGCGCGCA
>NZ_JARAMK010000010.1:0-204073 GCF_028807495.1 Roseovarius sp. SK2 | reverse complement strand
CGTAACTTCGTGATAATTTCTTCGGGCTTCGGTCGCTTGATTGCCATGTGGTTCCTCCGTTTTCCTAAACATAGCGGAGGACCACTTCATTGGGGGAGGATCAATGCGGTCCCACGAGATCGACATCGTGCTGCACGCCGCCGCCTACAAGCACGTGCCGATGGTTGAGCAGAACGCGCTGGAAGGAATCCGGAACAACGTCTTCGGGACGCGGACCGTGGCCAGCGCGGCGATGCGCGAGGGCGTGGACCGGTTCATTCTTGTGTCGACGGACAAGGCTGTGCGCCCGTCGTCGATTATGGGCGCGTCCAAGCGCTTTGCCGAGCTGGCGGTACAGGACCTTGCGACGCGATCGAGCACAACGCGATTTTCAATGGTGCGCTTCGGCAACGTACTAGGCTCTTCGGGTTCGGTCATTCCGCTGTTCCAGGAACAGATTGCGCGCGGCGGCCCTGTGACACTGACTCACCAAGACGTAACGCGGTATTTCATGACCATTCCCGAGGCGGTTCGCCTGGTGCTGCTGACCGGATCCTTCGCGCGGGGTGGCGATGTCTTCGTGCTGGACATGGGCAAACCCGTGCCGATTTACGAATTGGCCCGGCGGATGATCGAAAGCGCCGGCCACACGGTGCGCGACGACGAAAATCCGGGCGGCGATATCGGGATCGAGGTGACCGGCCTGCGCCCGGGCGAGAAGTTGCACGAGGAATTGCTGATCGGGTCAGACATGCTGACCACGCCGCACCCCAAAATCCTGCGGGCGCAGGAAAAGCACCTGTCGGAGATTGAAATGGCCAACGCGCTGCAATCGCTGCGGCAGGCCATCGACAGCCGCAACGTGGAACAGATGGAAGCCACGTTGCAGCAATGGATGGAAAAGAGCGACATGAAGGTCGGCGGGAAATCCGTCAACGAGTGAGCTGCCGTCAGCCTGCGTGCTCGGACTTCTCCGCCAGTACCAGCCATTCTTCCTCCGCCTTTGCGAGCGCGGTCTGGCGCGTGCTGAGTCCCTCGCTCGCCTTGGCGAATTTGACCGGCTCGCGGGTGAAAAGATCAGGGTCGGACAGCAGGTCTTCCAACTTGGCAATCTCGGCTTCGAGCCGCGCGATTTCGTCGGGAAGCGTGTCGAGCCGGTGCTGATCCTTGAAGCTGAGTTTGGTTTTGCGGGGCTTGGCCGGTTCGGCGGATTTCGACGACGCGGGCGCGGCCGGCGCCGGTTTGTCGGGCTTTCCCTCTGTTGCGGACTCCGGCGGAACGCGCTGCGCCATGTAATCGGTCCAGCCGCCGGCGTAGACGGTCTGCCGGCCGCGTCCTTCCATGGCGACGGTGGTGGTGGCCACGCGGTCAAGAAAATCCCGGTCGTGGCTCACCAGAAGGACGGTGCCGTCGTAGTCGTCGAGCAGTTCCTGAAGCAGGTCCAGCGTTTCGATGTCGAGATCGTTGGTCGGCTCGTCCAGCACCAGCAGGTTGCTGTCCCGTGCCATCAGCTTGGCCAGTAGCAGGCGGGCTTTCTCGCCCCCGGACAGCGAACGGACCGGCGCACGGACCTGGCGTTCATCAAAGAGAAAATCCTTGAGATAGCCCACCACATGGCGCGGTGTGCCGCGCACCATAACCTGGTCGGCCTGCCCCGAGACGCGCATGTCGGAATCGCCGGTCAGGCTGTCCCAGAGGCTCATGTCGGGGTCGAGCTGGGCGCGTGCCTGGTCGAAAACGACAGGCACGAGGTTGGTGCCGTGGCGCACCTCGCCCGAGTCGGGCTCGAGCGTCTTCATCAGGAGATTCAGAAGCGTCGTCTTTCCGACACCGTTGGGACCGATGAAGGCGACGCGGTCCTTGCGCTGGATGGTGAGGGAGAAGTCGCGCACGATGGGCGCACTCTCGAAGCTCTTGGAGACGCCAAGCGCCTCGATGACCTTGCGCCCCGATTGCGGCCCGCTGGACAGCGCCATGGCGGCCGTACCCTGCCGCTTGATCTGCGAAGCGCGCTCGGCCCGGAGCGCCTGTAGGTTGCGCACCCGGCCCTGGTTGCGTTTGCGCCGGGCCGAAATGCCCTCGACCGCCCAGCGGGCCTCTTCGGCGATCTTGCGGTTGAGCTTGTGGCGAGCCTGGTCCTCTTCCTCCCAGATCTTGTCGCGCCAGGCTTCGAAATTCTCGAACCCCTTTTCCTGGCGGCGTGTGGCGCCGCGATCGATCCAGAGCGTGGCACGGGTGAGCGCGCGCAGGAAGGCCCGGTCGTGGGATATGAGAATATAGCCTGCGCGGGTCTCGCGCAGTTGTTGCTCAAGCCAGCCGATCGCCTCGATATCGAGGTGGTTGGTCGGCTCGTCCAGCAGCATGAGATCAGGCGCCTGCGCCATCAGCTTGGCCAGCGCGGCGCGGCGGCGCTCACCGCCCGACGCGGTGGCGACGGGGCGGTCGGGGTCGAACTTGAGGCCCTCGGCGGCCATTTCGATCCGGTAGTGTTCGGCCACGTCCAGCCCGTCGGCGGCAAAGGCCCCGAGCGTGTCGAAGCCTGTCATGTCCGGCTCCTGCTCCATGTAGCCGACGGAGGTGTCCGGATGAAGCACACGGGTGCCGCGATCGGGTTCCACGAGGCCGGCGATAACTTTCATCAGGGTCGACTTGCCGGACCCGTTGCGGCCCACCAGCGCCACGCGGTCGCCGGCTTGGACGACCAGAGACAGGTCGTCAAAGATCGGCGCTCCGCCGAAGGTCAGGGAGATGTCGGAGAGTTGAAGAAGGGGTGCACGCGCCATGGCGCAGCGCTATCCCGCGCGAGGTACGGCGTCAAGCGACGACGCGCTAGCCCGAAACGGCCCTCAGCAGGCGCTTGCGCGCGGCCGGGATGGCGTTGATCTCGAGCCCGGTGAAAACGTGCAGGGTATTCATTTGCCGGTCCACAACCGCATGGTCGCTGACCCAGCCTCCCATCACCAGGTAGGTGCGCAGGAGCGGTGGCATCCGTAGCATCGCCTGCTTGGCGTCGGGCTTGCGCAAGCGCAGTGCTTGGGCAAAGCGAAATACAGACGGCGCCTTGACCCGCGGCAGCCAGCGGCGAGGCGCAAGGTGGCGGTCCTTTAGCATGGCAAAAGCGTCGAGATAGGTGTCAGCGTCGGTGCCCTTGAACGAAGAGCAGCCGAAGAGCAGTTCGACCTCGTTTTCATCGACATAGCGGGTCATCGCGGCCCAGGCCAAGCGCAGGATATCCGGGTCGCGCGCGTCGGGATGGACGCAGAAGCGGCCCATCTCGACCATGCGGCCGGGAAAGGCGCGCAGCGCGGACAGCTCGTAAAACTGGGCGGAATAGCTGCGCTCGATCTCGTCCCCGCCATTGAGAGGCAGCATCCTGAAACTGCAGATCAGGCGATTGTCCGTGGTGTCCTCGACGAGGATGTGCGTGCAAATGCCGTCAAAGCTGTCCTGGTCGAGCGCCCCGGTCGCCTCGTCACCCTTGAAGGCCAGATGCCGCAGGCGTTGCGCCGCTTCGATATCGGCTGCGCTTTCGGCCGTTCGCGTCCTGTAGCGTCCCTTGCTCAACATGTCAGCCTCATCTGTGACGGTCGCCTAGACGGTATATATATGCGAACCGCTTAGCATGAATCATGTGACAGGCGAATGACGTCGAAGGTCAGAAGAACTCGCCCGGATCGACATTGCCGAAGTTGCCAAGAATCTGACGCAGGAAGCCGTTGTTGACGACCGAGGAGTCGGTCACCCGACGGGTCAGAGGCACGATGTTGCCGTCGGCCAGCGAGAAGGTCTCGATATTGGCAATGGTATCATTCGGGGCGAAGCTGATGGCCAGCACCTGACGCTCGATCACCTCGGGGCGGTACATGCCGAGCTCTTTGACCCGACTGCGTACGTAATAGTAATCGCCGCCGCTGAGCATGCCGGCTGAGGACGGCGGGCCGACCACGTCGTCGACGGTTTCGCGTGTGTCCACACCCACCTGAAGGTTGTTGAGGTCTTCCTGAAGCGGAATATACCCGTGGTTGCGATAGGTCGGCGTACAGGCCGCGAGCGCCACGAACAGGCACAACATGACCCCCATCTTGGCAAACCAGATTTTCATGCCACACCTCTTCGCCTCTTGAACGGGTCCCCATTGCCCTTTTATTCCGATACAACAAGGTAGCGGTAAGGTTCAAGAAAGGATAGGTCATACGCCCATGACCGGAAAGACAGAAAATACGACCGTGCTGCATCTGGCACAGATGGCGATGAACCGACCGCATCCGTTTCGGATCGAGCCCGATACCGCAACCATGGCGCGGATGGCCGAGGATCTTGGGATCCTCTCTCTGAAAAAGGCCGTGTTCGAAGGCACGATGCATCCCGAGGACGGCGAGAACTGGCGGCTGGAAGCGCGGTTGGGCGCGACGGTGGTGCAGTCCTGCGTAGTGACGCTGGACCCGGTCACCACCCGCATCGAAGAACCGGTCACTCGCAAGTTCCGCAAGGACTGGCTCGGGGTTGACACCGATCAGGAAGAGATCGAAATGCCCGAGGACGAGACAATCGACCCGCTGAACGACCATATCGACCTGTCGGCCTTCATGCAGGAGGCCATCGCACTGGCCTTGCCCGCTTACCCGCGTAGCACAGCGCAGGAACTGGGAACCGCTCGGTATGCGCCCCCTGGCGTGACCCAGCTGACGGACGCGGATGCCAAGCCGTTCGCGGCACTGGCAAAGTTGAAGGAGCAGTTGAAAGACGACGATTGAGAGCTCGAAAGAATCGCTGGACAGCAAGCGATTTCCTTGTATTTTCGCGCTCTCACCGGATTTAGGGTTGCACGCCGGGCTCTTCAGGGATTAAGAGCCGCGTCAGCGTATGAAACCGGGCCGAAAGGCCCATAAAATTTGAGGTTGTGACATGGCCGTCCAACAGAACAAAGTATCGAAATCGCGCCGCAACAATCGCCGGGCGCATGACTCGCTGGAGGGTGCAAACCCGAACGAGTGCCCGAACTGCGGTGAACTGAAGCGCCCGCATCATGTGTGTGTCGCCTGTGGTCACTACGCGGATCGCGAAGTCATCGCGTTGGATGACGAGGTCGACCTGGACGAAGACGCAGCCTGAACGGCGGCATCAAGGGACGCGTCCAATGACGGCATCGGCCGACAGTAAGACAAGCGGGCGCATCCTTATTTCCGTAGACGCCATGGGTGGTGATCTTGGCCCGGCAACCGTTGTTGCCGGGATTTCCGTGTCTGCAAAGAAGAATGACCGGATCGGGTTTATCCTGCACGGGCCCGAGGACGTGCTGAAACCGCTGGTCGCCAAGCGAAAGCACCTCGCCGGGCGCTGCGAGATTCGCAACGCGGGCGACGTGGTCGAGATGGAGGACAAGCCGAGCCAGGCGCTGCGCCAGGGCAAGGACACCTCGATGTGGTCGGCACTGGAATCCGTGCGCAACGGCGAGGCGAGCGTCTGCGTGTCCTGCGGCAATACCGGCGCGCTGATGCTGATGTCAGTCATTCGCCTGCGCAAGCTGCCGGGGATCTATCGCCCCGCTATCGCGGTGCTGTGGCCGTCGCAGAATCCGCAGCGGCACAACATCATGCTGGATGGCGGCGCCGATATCCGGGCCGATGCCAAGGACCTGATGCAATACGCGCTGATGGGCACGTCCTATGCCCGCAACGGCTTTGGTCTGGAGCGGCCGCGCGTCGGGCTTTTGAATGTGGGCACCGAAGAGCATAAGGGCCGCGCAGAACTGCGCGAGGCGTACGATCTGATCGAGGGCAATGCGCGAAACGGCGATTTTGAATTCGTGGGCTTCGTCGAGGGGCGCGACCTGCCCGGCACGGTCTGCGACGTGATCGTGACCGACGGATTCACGGGCAACGTGGCGCTGAAGACCGGCGAAGGCACGGCAAAGCTTATTCGCGAGTTGCTCAAGGAAGCCTTTGCGCACACGCCGCTGTCGCGGCTCGCCTCGATCCTGGCGCTGACCTCACTGCGGCGGATGGGCAAGCGGATCGATCCCAGCCGGGCGAATGGCGGAGTATTTCTGGGTCTCAACGGGACAGTGGTGAAATCGCACGGCTCGGCCGATGCCACGGGGATATCCGCCGCCGTCAAGCTTGCCTTTGAGCTGGCCGATACCGGGTTCACCGAAAAACTGGCCGCACGGGTTGCAACTGCGACGATGCTTGAACAGGATGCCGCAAACGAACCCGACAGTAACGGTGAACAGGCATGACGATTCGCGCCGTTGTAGACGGTGTCGGTCACTACCTTCCTGAACGAGTGGTGCCGAATTCTCATTTCGAGACGTTTCTCGAGACATCCGACGAATGGATCAGGAGCCGGTCGGGGATCGAGCGCCGCCATTTTGCCGCCGAGGACCAGACCACGTCCGATCTTGGCGCTCGTGCGGCCCTTGCGGCGATGGCCGATGCGGGGGTTGGGCCCGACGACATCGACGGCATTCTCGTGGCCACCTCGACGCCGGACCTGACCTTTCCCTCGGTCGCCACAATGATCCAAAAAGAACTGGGCATGACACGCGGCTTCGGCTTTGACGTACAGGCGGTCTGTGCCGGGTTCATCTATGCGCTGGCAAATGCCAACGCGCTGATTGTGTCGGGCCAGGCCAAACGCTTGCTGGTGATCGGGACCGAAACGTTCAGCCGGATCATGGACTGGACCGACCGCTCAACCTGCGTACTGTTCGGTGACGGGGCCGGCGCGGTGGTGCTGAGTGCCTCCGAGGCCGACGGCACATCGCAAGACCGTGGCATCCTTTCGACCGATCTCAATTCGGACGGGCGTTATATCGACATGCTGTATGTCGACGGGGGCGTGTCGTCGACCGGTACCTCGGGCAAGCTGAAGATGCAGGGCAAC
The DNA here is from genome assembly GCF_028807495.1 of Roseovarius sp. SK2. Taxonomy (NCBI): domain Bacteria; kingdom Pseudomonadati; phylum Pseudomonadota; class Alphaproteobacteria; order Rhodobacterales; family Roseobacteraceae; genus Roseovarius; species Roseovarius sp. SK2. The sequence goes on along the minus strand of NZ_JARAMK010000010.1, from coordinate 197,209 downwards.
CTGCTGTTCAGGCAGGCCGTAGAAAAGCTGACCACCACCGCCGAGGCCGCCCTTGAGAAGGCCGCGCTGAGTGATGACGATGTCGACTGGATCGTGCCGCACCAGGCCAATATCCGGATCATCCAGGGCACCGCGAAGAAACTTGGGGTCCCGATGGACCGGGTCGTCGTGACGGTGCAGGATCACGGCAACACATCGGCCGCATCAATCCCGCTGGCGCTTTCGGTGGGCGTGGCAGAGGGCAAGATCAAGCGCGGCGACGTAATCGTTTCAGAGGCCATCGGTGGCGGCCTGGCTTGGGGCGCCGTGGTTCTGCGCTGGTGAATGTCGGAACAAAGCGCGATTTTTCCGCTTAAACTGTACCTTCCAAGTCATTGACATTGACTCGGAAAATTCTTCGCCCCTAAAGTTCTTTGCAAACGACAAAGGGGATGTGATGACAAACGATACGGTGACACGGATGGACCTGAGCGAAGCAGTGTTTCGCGAAGTGGGTCTGTCACGCAACGATTCCGCCCAACTGGTCGAAAGCGTTTTGGAGCATATGTCGGACGCACTGGTGCGTGGCGAGCAGGTCAAGATCTCGTCCTTCGGTACCTTTTCTGTCCGCGACAAGTCCGCCCGCGTGGGGCGTAACCCGAAGACCGGCGAAGAAGTCCCGATCAACCCACGGCGTGTTCTGACATTCCGTCCGTCGCACCTGATGAAGGACCGGGTGGCGGCAGGCAACAAGGCCTGAGGGTCCACCGATGGGCAAATCCGCCGACGCGTTCCGGACCATCAGCGAGGTCGCCGATTGGCTTGAAACCCCGGCGCACGTGCTGCGTTTCTGGGAAAGCAAGTTCAGCCAGGTAAAACCGGTGAAGCGCGCAGGTGGTCGGCGGTATTACCGTCCCGCGGACATGAAGCTTCTGGGCGGAATCAAGAAACTGCTGCACGACGATGGCATGACCATCAAAGGCGTGCAGAAGATGCTGCGTGAACAGGGCGTTGGCCATGTTTCGGAGTTCTCCCAACCGCTGGGCGATGCGGCGGATGACGTCATAATAGATCATGTCGAGGATGCGCCAGCAGCGGAATCGGCCGATGCCGTGGCGGACATCACCTCACCTGAAGCTCAGCCGGATCCGACGGACCCGGTGGGGCGCCCTGCCCCACCCGCCGCTATGCCTGCAGGTTCGGCGCCCGAGTCGAACGCCCCACCACCCCAGCAATCGCCGGGCGCCGTGCCCGACCCCGCACCGCTGACGCCCAGTGCCGCGCCCGAGCCCGCGCCGGTTGCCTCAAGTCTGCCGCCGCGGCCGGATCGCGTGGCACAGACCGAGACACCGCCGTCCGAGCCACCTCAGAGCGCAAGCGACGAAAGCCCGGTGACCTTCAGCCGGAACAAGACTGAAGCCGAGTCGCCGCAAGAAGACGTCCCGCCGCTGCCAAGTTTCCTGCAACGGCGGAATGCATCAACTGAAGCCTCCGCGGCGTCCGGCACCGTGGACGGCCCGGTCGACGAACCGGAGCCTGCCAGGGCCGAGCCGCCTGCGTCGCAACCGATCGAGGTAGATGTTCCCGACGACCCTGATGACGGACTCGACGTCGATCCGGGTGTTCTGTCGATGCTGGCGCGGGTACGAAGACCGCTGACGCCCGACACGATTACCAGACTTGAAAGCCTGCTGTCCCGGCTGCGCGCGACAACCGGTTCCACGCCCAGAGAGTAGCGCGTGAATCTGGAATTTCCCCCTTGTCCTTGGCGCGAAAACCAGTATGAACGGCCAGACGTCGGGCTATGGCGCAGCCTGGTAGCGCGTCCGTCTGGGGGACGGAAGGTCGCAGGTTCGAGTCCTGCTAGCCCGACCAATTCTTCGCGTACCACAGGCCTTTTTTCCCGGGGCAACTCGGGTGCCGCCACGGCGCGTGTAAGGAGGATCGCATGACCGGCGTTCTGGCCAGCCAGCAACTGAGGGCAATGATCCTCGACGGGCGTCTTTCGGCACAACCGGCGATCACCGACGAACAGGTACAGCCCGCATCCCTGGATTTGCGGCTTGGTACAACGGCGTACCGGGTCAGGGCGTCGTTCCTTGCCGGGGCCGGTGCGAAGGTCGAGGACCGGCTGAAGGAATTCGAGATGCACCGGATCGACCTCTCGGACGGCGCGGTGCTGGAAAAGGGCTGTGTCTATGTCGTGCCGCTGATGGAGCAGCTGGACCTGCCGTCGAATATCCATGCGGTAGCGAATGCCAAATCCTCGACCGGGCGGTTGGACCTTCTGACGCGCACGATCACGGATGGCGGCGAGGAGTTCGACCGTATTCCGGCCGGTTATGCCGGGCCGCTTTACGCAGAGATCTGCCCGCGGTCCTTTTCGGTGCTGGTACGGCCCGGAATGCGGCTGAACCAGATCAGGTTCCGGTCCGGTCAGGAGGTGTTGAACGATGCCGCGTTGAGCGCGCTGCACGCCGAAAGCCCGCTGGTGGACGCCCCACCGGTGATCAGCGACGGGCTGGGATTCTCAGTCGACCTGAAGCCCGAGGCCGGTACGCTGGTTGGCTATCGCGCCAAGCCCCACACGGGCGTGATCGACCTGGACAATATCGCGGGCTATGACGCCGCCGAGTACTGGGAACAGGTCCATAGCGACACGGGCCGCATCATTCTGGACCCCGGCGCTTTTTATATTCTGGTAAGCCGCGAGGCGGTGCATATCCCGCCTGCCTATGCGGCCGAGATGGCACCCTACCTAGCGATGGTGGGAGAATTCCGGGTGCATTACGCGGGATTCTTCGACCCCGGGTTCGGCCATGACGCGGCCGGTGGTGCCGGATCGCGCGGGGTGCTGGAAGTGCGCTGTCACGAGGCGCCCTTCGTGCTGGAACACGGGCAGATCGTCGGACGGCTGGTGTACGAGCAGATGGACGAAGTGCCCGAACAACTCTACGGCGCGGGCATTGCGTCAAATTACCAGGGCCAGGGGCTCAAGCTGTCAAAGCATTTCCGGGCGGCCTAGAACTTACCAATCTTGCGCGCGACGCGCATGGACTGGCGCATACGCTTCTGCGTCTCGGCCGTCTGCTTTTTCTGCTGCGGGTCCGCTGCGCCCTTACCCTCGGGCGATTTCTTCCCGCGCTGCGAGAACTTGTCGATGCCGACATTCACGCCCGAGCGAACCACACGGTTCATGACCATGCGAATGACCATGTTGATGATACGGTTGGCGTTCATTGCGCCCTCCTCGTCCTGTGTCTTCTCCATGATGTAACACGGAAAGATGAAATTTTCAGGGCTTTGACCGAATTATCGCGGCTCAGTCCTCGAATAGCTCGGTCTGGCCTTCTTCGGTCTCTTCGTTCAGGTCATCGTCGCCATCGCCCATCTGCGGCATGTCGCCGGGTGGCGGACGATTTTCCAGCAGGCCGGCGGCGCGCAACTCCTTCAGACCCGGCAGGTCGCGGGCATTTTCCAGGCCGAAATGGTCGAGGAAATGGGGTGTAACGACGAAGGTCACCGGCCTCCCCGGCGTCATTTTGCGGCGTCCGAAGCGGATCCACTCCATTTCCAGAAGCTGATCCACCGTACCACGGCTGACGCTGACGCCACGGATTTCCTCGATCTCGGCGCGGGTGACGGGCTGGTGGTACGCAATGATGGCCAGCGTTTCGATCGCAGCGCGGCTGAGCTTGCGGGTCTCGACCGTTTCCTTTTGCATCAGGAAGCCGAGGTCGGGTGCCGTGCGCATGGCCCAGGCGTCGCCGACCTTGATCAGATGCACGCCCCGGCCCTCGTAGCGTTTGCGCAGATGTACCAGCGCCTCGGCGGCGTCACAGCCATGCGGCATCCGCGACTCGATCTCCTTTGCCGAGATCGGCTCAGCAGTCGCAAATAGGATCGCTTCGCACATGCGCTCCTGCTCGGCCATGGGAGGGGCCTCGAAAAGGCTTTCTTCCTGCGGCGCGGGGTGTTCAGTTTCGTCCGACATAGGCCTCTTATCCTTTACGCCGCAGTTCCAGCGGCGCGAAAACCTCAGACTGGCGCAGTTCGACCTTGCCCTCCTTGGTCAACTCGAGCGCGGCCGCGAAGGTCGAAGCAGTCGCCGAGCGCCGGCGGGCCGGATCGGCAGTGAAGCCATCGGGCAGATAGGATGCGATGTCGGTCCATGCGCCGGCAAATCCGATCAGGCCGCGCATCCGTTCCAGCGCTTGTTCCAAGGTGAATAGCGCCTCGCGGTCGAACGCGTATGGGCGAAACTCATCCCTTGTTCGGATGCGGGCATAGCCCTGCATCAGGTCAAGCAGCGTGGCGGTGTACTGCACGCGGCGGATGCGCGTGACGTCCTCGGGCAGGCCGCGGGCAAAGAAATCGCGGCCGAGCTGGTCGCGGCCCATCAGCCGCGCGGAGGCCTCGCGCATGGCTTGCAAACGCTCCAGCTGGAAGGCGAGGTGTGCGGCAAGCTCCTCGCCCGAGGGGCCCTCTTCCGACGGATCGGGTGGCAGTAGGAGGCGGGATTTGAGGAAGGCCAGCCAGGCGGCCATCACGAGGTAGTCGGCGGCCAGTTCCAAGCGTAGCGCCTTGGCGCGTTCGACAAAGGCGAGGTATTGTTCGGCCAACTGAAGCACGGAGATCTTGCGCAAGTCGACCTTTTGCGTACGGCTGAGTGTCAGCAGCAGGTCAAGCGGTCCCTCGTAGCCGTCCACGTCGACGATCAGCGCCTCGGCCGCCATGCGATCGCTCACGCTTTCGATTTGCCCCATTTCTTCGAATGTATCTTCAGACATTGCCCTGGCCGTGTAGCAGTTCGGCAAGCTTTGCCTCCAGCGCAGGAATGTCAACCTTTGTTGGGGTTTTCCGCGCGGCAAGGGCAGCTTCGGCCCGCCGCAGGGCGGCACCGGCCAGCGTGCCGGAGGCGCCGGTGACCGCCTTCATCTCGTCGAACGTGCCATTGCAATGCAGGATCACGTCGCAGCCCGCTTCGATCGACTGCCGCGACAGAGTGGCAAGATCGCCTTTGAGCGCCTTCATCGAGATGTCATCCGTCATTATCAGGCCGTCGAAACCGATCTGGGCGCGGATCAGTTGCATCATTCGGCGCGACGTGGTCGCGGGCGCTGCATCGCAGGCCTCATAAACAAGATGCGCGGTCATGCCCATCGGAAGATCGCTGAGAGCGGCGAAGGGGCGAAAATCGGTCTCGGCGAGGGTGTCGATGTCGGTATCGACGACAGGCAGGTCGAAGTGGCTGTCAACGACGGCCCGGCCATGACCGGGGATGTGCTTGACCACCGGCAAAACGCCACCGTCCAGATGCGCGTTGGCCACAGCGCGGCCAACCTTCGCCACCGAATCCGGATCCGTTCCATAGCAGCGGTTCTTCAGAAACGGGTGCGTTTGGCGCCCGGCGACGTCGACCACAGGCGCGCAGTTGGCGTCTATGCCCAGTTCGATCAGTTCGTGCGCGATGATGCGATAGCGCGCGTACATCGCCTCTTCGGCGTGACGTCCGGCCAGTTCGACCTGTTCCAATGGCGGCAGCCATTCGCGCCAGACCGGGCCGCGCAAGCGTTGGACGCGCCCGCCCTCCTGGTCGATCAGGATGGGCGCGTTGTGATCCGCGGCTTGACGCAGGCTGTCACAGAGTGCGCGCACCTGGTCGGGGCTGTCGATATTGCGGGAAAACAGGATGAAGCCGAAAGGACGGCTCGCGCGGATGAGAGCAGTCTCTTCCGGTGTCAGTTCTGTGCCCGCTACGCCAAGGATCGTGGCGCCAAGCGTGCTCACCTTGTCACCACCGGAATGCAATCGGCCTTCTCGGCCACCAGCGCCGAGCAGAAGCGACGCGCATCACTGAGGTCGCCGAAGCCCATGGCCCGCAGGCGATAGAAGGTACGGCCGCCGCTTTGCGCTTTCTGGATCACCCGCTGCTTATCGTCGAGATATTCCGCGAACTTGTCCGACAGCTTGCCCCATTGCTGTTCCGCAATGGCGGCGCTTTCGAAGGCGCCGAGCTGGGCCATGCGAGTGCCGGCGGGGATGGTCTCGGGATTGATTTCGGGCGCGGCCTGCGCGGCGACGCTAGCGGCGACAGCATCCTCAACGGTGCTGACCTGCGCGGGGCGAGCCCTTGGCCGCAATGAGCGCCCAAGACCTTCGGTCACCTGCGTGGCAGTGGAGTCGGGCTCTGCCGCAGGCTCTTCGTCGGCATCAAGCGCCGGTTCGGCGGTGGCGTTATCTGTGCTGTCGTCCGTTGCAGGGGCGACAGGAGTCAGGGGCGCGACACCATCAGACAATTCGTCGGCCAAGGTGTTGAGGGCGGCCAGCGTGGCGGCATCTTCGTCGGTTTCAACGGCATCCTCGGACTCGGCGATTGGGGTCACTTCTTCTGTTGCATCCTCGGTTCCTGTTGCCGGAGCGGCGACCTGTGTTTCTGCCTGGGGCGTGTCCTCGAGGCTGAGAGCCAGCGGTTCCGGTGCCAGCACCAGTCGGTCCGCCGGCTGTGCCGCAGAGCCGTCGGCGGCCACGTCGTTGACCGCAAGCCCCTGGTTTTCAGCCGTGGAGCCACCGGGATTCTCGGGCTGAATGCGCATCGGGCCTTCTGCGACGCGCACCACCGGCACGCCGCTGACATCGCGCACGAGGATCTTGTAACCCCAGACGCCGATCCCGATCACGAGGGCCAGCGATATCGCCGCCCCGGCCATGTTGGTGAATTTCTGAACTGATATCTGCCGAACTGTCCCCGTTTCATCGGAGACACCATGCATCTGTGCCATCGCTCGCCTCGCTACCTCCGGCGATACTTGGCCGCCGGGTTGGATTACTGCCACGTCCCCGGCGCTGGCACGGTTTATTACCGCATCTCTTCGGCCGGAGTTACGCCCAAGATACCAAGACCGGCGGAAATAACAACGGTTACGGCCCGCGCAAGCGCAATTTTCGCCTGCGAACCGGCGATATCGGTCTCGTCAAGGAAGCGAAGCGCAGGCAAGTCGTTACCCCGGTTCCAGAGGCTGTGCAGGTCGCTGGCGAGGTCGTAGAGATAGAAGGCCACGCGATGCGGCTCGTTTGTGCGACCTGCGATCTCGACCAGCCGGGGCCATTCGGCGATTTTCTTTGCCACGGCGAGTTGTGCGGTGTCCTGAAGCACCGAGAGATCCGCGCCGGCCAAGGTGGTGTCATCGACATCGATGCCGGCCTCGCGTGCCTTGCGCATTACGGAAGAAATCCGCGCATGAGCGTATTGCACGTAAAAGACCGGATTTTCCTTGGATTGCTCCAGGACCTTGTCGAAGTCGAAATCGAGCGGCGCGTCGTTCTTGCGGGTCAGCATGACGAAACGGGTGACGTCCGGACCGACCTGGTCGACCACGTCGCGCAGCGTGACGAAGGTCCCTGCCCGCTTGGACATCTTGAACGGCTCGCCGTTCTTGTAGAGTTTCACCAACTGGGTGAGCTTGATGTCGAGCGGCACGCGGCCATCGGTGAGCGCGCTGACGGCGGCCTTCATCCGCTTGACGTAGCCACCGTGGTCGGCCCCGAAGACGTCGATCAGCGCGTCGAAGCCACGCTCGACCTTGTCGTAGTGGTACGCGATGTCGGGCGCGAAGTAGGTCCAGCTGCCATCGGATTTCTTGACCGGGCGATCGACGTCGTCGCCATGTTCGGTGGACTTGAAGAGCGTCTGTTCGCGCGGCTCCCAATCCTCGGGCTTCTTGCCCTTGGGCGGCTCGAGCACGCCTTCGTAGATCAGACCCTTGGCTTGCAGCGCGTCAAGCGCCTGTTCGATCCGGCCCGTGCCATAGAGGGACTTCTCGCTGTAGAAGACGTCCATCCGGACACCGAGCGCGCGCAGGTCTTCGCGGATCAGATCCATCATCGCGTCGGTGGCGAAGTCGCGGACCTCTTCCAGCCAGACGGCCTCAGTCTGGCCGACATATGCATCGCCCACCTTCGCCTTGAGCGCTTCACCGACCGCGATGAGGTAGTCGCCCGGATAAGTGCCGTCTTCGAAGGCGATTTCCTGGCCATGCGCCTCAAGATAACGCAGGTAGACGGAGCGTGCGAGCACGTCGACCTGGGCGCCGCCGTCGTTGATGTAGTATTCGCGGGTGACGTCATAGCCCACGTAATCCAGCAGGCTGGCCAGCGCGTCGCCGAAGACCGCGCCGCGGGTGTGACCCACATGCAGAGGACCAGTCGGGTTGGCCGAGACGTATTCGACATTGACCTTCTTGCCGTTGCCCAACTCGGACCGGCCATAGGCCTCACCGCGCTCAAGCGCGGCGCGCAGGACGTCCTGCCAGAGCGTGTCCGACAGGCGCAGGTTCAGAAAGCCCGGTCCCGCCACTTCGGCGCTCTCGATCCGGTCATCGGCGGCCAAGAGACCGGCCAGCGTGTCGGCGATATCGCGGGGTTTCTGGCCAGAGGGCTTGGCCAGAACCATCGCCGCATTGGTGGCCATGTCGCCATGCGCGGGATCGCGGGGCGGCTCGACCGTGACGTTCGACATCTCAAGGCCGGCCGGCAGTTTCCCCTGCCCCTGCATGGTATCAAGGGCGGCAAGGACGCAGGCGCGGATTTCGGTAAACAGATTCATCGGACAATCCTTCATTTCGGCGCCGGTTTATCACCCGGGCCGGTCGCGTCAATCCGCGCTGTCCGTCTCGGCGGCCGCCTCGGGCGTCTTGTCTTCGCGCGGGGGCCCAAGCCAGAGAAGCTTGAACTCGCCGCCGGTCTCGACTTTCGAGGTCTCGGACAGGATCCGTAGACCGGTGGCCGGGCTGTGCGTGGCGAGGGGGATGCCTTCTTCGTTCTGGGCTGACCAGTCCTCCATCGTGAAGTCGTCGGTCATGTTGGTGGCGCGGACCTGCCAGTCTTGGACCATCCTGCTCGCCAAATCGGTATAGCCATAGCCCTGCGCCACGACGCGCCCACCCAGCGAGGCGGGAAGCGCGTGGCGCTTGCTGTCCTGCTTGGCGCGGCCAAGCTGGTAGACGTTCTCGCGCCCGAATTCCGGCGCGAGGTCGGTGGCGACCAGCGTGTTGTAGGCGTCGTTGTCACTGAGCGCGAGAACGACGCCGTATTTCATGATCTCGGCGCTGTGCTCGGCGGCCTCTGACAGCACGTCGCCGAAAAAGGTCGGCAACCCGGCTTCACGTGCGCTGCGCAGGCGGGCACGGTTGGTGTCGGTGATCAGGATCGGCACCTCGAGGTCCTGAAGTGTTTTCGCGAAGGAGGTGGCGAATTGCGAACCACCCGCCAACAGAACGCCCGGCTGCCCCTTGCCCGCCAACCCCATGGCGCGGGCCAGCGGGGCCAGCGTGAAGCCGTGCAGAACTACGGTCGCGGCGACCAGCGCAAAGGCGAAGGGTGTGAGAAAGGCCGCGTCCTCGACCCCTTCGGCCACAAGCCGCTCGCCGAAAAGGCCCGCGACCGCGACCAGCACGACCCCGCGTGGCCCGGTCAGCCCGACAAGCAGTCGCTCGCGGAAGGGAATGTTGGTGAAGGCCAGTGAGAACAGCACCGTCAGCGGGCGCACCAGCAGGATCACGACCGCCACCATTGCGGCCGCGTTCCAGTTGATCCTGTTGAGTGTTGCAACGTCCATGCTGGCCGCCAAGAGGATAAACACCCCCGAGACCAGCAGGATCGTCGCGTGCTCCTTGAAGCGGCGCAGTTCGGTATAGCTGGGCAGGTTGGCGTTGGCCATCACAACGCCCATCACGGTGACGGCCAGAAGGCCGCTTTCGTGAAGCATGTAATCGGTGACAGCGAAGATTCCGAGCAGGATGGCGAAGAGCACCGGCACCTTCATGTATTCCGGCACGTACGCCCGGCGGAACGCCTCGCTGAGAACCCAACCTCCGGCCCAGCCAAGCGCGCCCGCCACGACGATACCACGGATGATCTGCCAAGCCGCGAGGCCGAGACTGCTCTCGCTGGCCGTCAGGACGACAACCTCGAAGGCCAGCACGGCGGCAAGCGCGCCGATAGGATCGTTTACGATGGCTTCCCATTGCAAGAGCTGCGCGGGACGACGATTGAGACGCGCCTGGCGCAAAAGCGGTGCGATGACTGTGGGGCCTGTGACGATCATGATGCCGCCGAAGACAGCGGAACTTTCCCAACTGAGACCGCCCACATAATGCAACGCCAGGGCGCTGCCGATCCAGCCCACGGGCGCTCCCAGCAGAACGAGACGCTTAACGCCCTGCTCGGCCCCGCGCAGGGAGTGGAAATCGAGCGTCAGCCCTCCCTCAAAGAGAATGATGGCCACGGCAATGGAAATCATAGGCCCCATCAGCGTGCCGATGTCGCGTGCCGGATCAAAGATTCCGAGGATCGGTCCCGCAATGAGGCCCGCGGCGAGCATCAGCACGATCGCCGGCATCCGCAGGCGCCACGCCACCCATTGGGCCCCGACGCCGAGCGCCCCCACCAGCGCGACCGCCATGACCGGGTCGATCGCCCCTTCCGCACCGCCAGTTGCCATAGGCTATATTCCCTTTCTCTCGCTCATGTCGGCGTCGCCGCCCAACAGCCGCGCATGAGCCTCGAGCGCGAACCGGTCCGTCATTCCCGCGATATAGTCCGCGACCAGACGCGCCAGCGCCGTTTCATCGGGGGCATCGGCCACGTCCTGAAGCCACCGCCGCGGAAGGAAGTCGGGATGCGACATGTAGAACGGAAACAGGTCCTCGACTACGTTGGTGACACGCTTGCGCATCTCGACCACTTTGGGAGCGCGGTACATACGTTTGAAAAGAAAAGACCTTATCTGCTGAAGATCAGACCACATTGGATCGGAAAAGCGGATAACGGGGCGGCCAAGGTCACGCACTGCCTGGGCGTCGGCCGGCGCAGCGCGCTGAAGACGCGCATGCGAGGTTTCGATCACGTCCGTGACCATGACGCCAAAGACTCGACGCAGCGCCTCGTGTCTTCGGCGATAAGGATCGAGTCCGGGATATTTTGCATCCACTTCACGATAGCACGCGCCGACGACCGGAAGCTCGGCAATGTCGTCTTCGCTGAAAAGTTTCGCGCGCAGGCCGTCATGCAGATCGTGATTATTGTAGGCTACGTCATCGGCAAGTGCGGCCACCTGCGCCTCGGCACTGGCATAAGTGTCGAGTTCAAGGTCGTGGCGAGCATCATAGTCGGCCAGCGCATAGGGAAGGTCGCCCGAGACTGGGCCGTTATGTTTGGCGATGCCTTCCAGCGTGTCCCATGTCAGGTTCAGGCCATCGAATTCGGCATAATGCCGCTCCAGCGAGGTGACTATGCGAATGGCCTGCGCGTTATGATCAAATCCGCCATATTGCGCCATCAACGCGTCGAGCGCATCCTCGCCGGTATGGCCGAAAGGTGTGTGGCCCAAATCATGCGCCAGCGCCACGGCCTCGGTCAATTCGACATTCAGACCAAGCGCCCCGGCGATGGTCCGGGCCACTTGCGCCACTTCGATCGAGTGTGTCAGGCGGGTGCGGAAATAATCGCCCTCGTGCTCGACGAAAACTTGCGTTTTGTGCTTGAGACGACGAAACGCACTGGAATGGATGATCCGGTCGCGATCCCTTTGATAACAAGACCGAAATGCGCTTTCTTCTTCGGCGTACAGACGTGCGCGCGCTGCTGCCGGATCCGAAGCATAAGGGGTATGCATCGCCTGTTTCCTTGTCGTCCTGTCCCAGCGTTCGTATATTCCAAGATGAACGGCAAAGAAACCTTGAGGATCGCCAGATGCAAATGCCCCCCAAAGTGACGCAACGCGCCTATGAACGCCTTGCTGAAATCGGTGCCGGCGAACAGGGTCAGGCCCTGCGCGTCGCCGTCGAAGGCGGCGGGTGCTCGGGCTTTCAGTACGACATCAAGCTGGACGCGCCCACGGGTGATGACCTTGTTCTGGAAGGCGGCGATGGTCAGAAGGTCATCGTTGACAGTGTGTCCCTGCCCTTCCTGGCCGGGGCGACGATTGACTTCACCGAGGAACTGATCGGCGCGCGGTTCACCATCGACAACCCGAACGTGACCAGCGCCTGCGGTTGCGGGACGTCCTTTTCAATGTGATCTATTCGGCGGGCACGGCCGCTTTCGGTGCATGGGTCCGGACCTGGTCCCAAACCAGCCATGCGCCGGCCGCGATCAGGAGTGCGGCGCCAAGAAACACCCCTGCCCCAGTCCGTTCGCCGAACGCGAGCGATCCGATAGCGACCATCCAGAGAAATTGCAGGTTCATCAAGGGTGTGACCACATAGGCCGGAAGCAGCTTGAGCGCGGCCACGAGAACCCATCGCGCGGCAAAAAGCAGCCCGGCGTAATAGGTCACCCACATCACATCCAACCAGCCCATCGGCACGAAGACGAAAGGCAAGGCAGCGCTCATCATGACCATCAGCGCGAGGTTGGGATAGAAGACCTGCGACAGCAGCCCACCCGGGTCGCGCTGGCCGATATAGCGCGAAGCGACCATGGAAACTGCTCCCATCGCAACTGCAAGAAAAGCGACGAGATGGCCTGCCCCGAAACTGTCAAGGCCGCCAGGAAACAGCGCGGCCATGCCGAGGACGCCCAAAATCATCGCGCCCCAGACCTGCCCTCCCGCGCTTTCTTTAAGCATCACCCGCGACAGAAGCGCGGCTAGGATCGGGATGATGGCGATAAACAGGAAAACCTCGGCGAAGGGCAGCAGCTTGAACGCATAGAAGAAGGCGCAAGTGCCGATGACGGTGGCGGCGGCGCGCAGCGCCATGACGCGTGGGCATCGGGTGGCAAGCACGCGCGTGGCGGCGGATTTGCGGCCCGCCGCCAGGCAAAAGAGTGAGACCAGACCGCCGGAGAGCGCGAACATCTGGGGTGCAGCGTAAGTGGATGAAAAAAGCTTGGTGATGGCATCGGCACCTGTGATCAGTAGCGTGTAGATCACTGTCAGAAACACACCCAGAAAGACCGCCTCGCGGCCCCGGGCGATCATGCCGGTATTCCTTTGACGGTCGCGGCGCGGGAGAAGCCGTGGAAGAAGGCGTCGAAGTCGACGGCCTTTTCGGCGGCCTCGACCACCTCGCGGGCCTCGGCGGTCAGGAGCGGGTCGATGCGGGTGCGCATCCGGGACCAGTCGGCAATGCGGTCGCCCTCGAGGCGGTACATGCATTCCGACAATTCGCGCAGCGGGGCCACGTGCGGCCTTGGCGCGGTGATCCGAAGCCCGCCTTCGGGAAGCATCGTACCGAACCCGCCAAGCCCGGCAGTGGACAGGAACCATTGGACCATCAGGTAGGGATGGTAGTCGTCCGACACCCAACCAGTCGCGTCGGCCTCGATCACGAAATGCCGTGCCTGCGCCGCCAGCCAGCTTTCCCAGGTGTCAGGCGGAGTTTGCCCGGAAAAGCGCAGGGCGATGCAGATTTCGGCAAGGAGGTCGATGTTCATTTCGAGGAACGCTACAGTTCCGGCAAACCGCAGGCTGTCGATGAAAACGGCTGGCAGGTCGGGATCGCGGTGGCCGTACTCGGACAGATAGAAGACAATATGAGTGAGTTCGTAGGCGGCCTTTTTGTTGGGGAGCGTGAACGTCGCGCTTCGGCTGCCGAAGCCGCGCAGTCGATCATCCAGCCCAGAGTCGCAAAAGGTAGGATCTATGCCGCGGCGTAGGCAAAGGCGACGGGCCTCGGCACGCTGAAGGTCAGAGAGCTCTGCATGCACCAGCCCCTCAAAGGCAACCCACTCTACTGATCGTGCGCCCATGTCTCCGGGCATGCCGAGATCCTCGAGGTCGAGGCAAAGCGACAGGAGGAACCGGTAATATTGGGGGAAGAACGCAAGCTTGCGATCCAACGTGATGTAGTGCGGGTCAAATGGAGCAAGGGCCGAAAGCGGTAGCTTTGCGCCTGTGCTCGTCAGAATGTTCAGAACCTCGGCGTTTTCCTTGAGCCAGAAGACGTCGGTGTCAGGCCGCCGCTCGCAGGCGAAGCGTTGCAGGAGCGCGGTTTGCCGGGCGTCCCGCGTGGTCTGGCGGAACGGAAGGTCGAGTGTGACAACGGATCCCATAGTTATGATATCCCTGTAATTTGTTTCCGTTCCGCCGTAGGTCTTAGAGGCTTGACGTGAAGGCGCCGACAATTTCGCCTTCGCCGGCACGCTCTGTCCGGACGGGGCTGAGGCTGGACGTGAATGCTTCGACGGCGTCGCCAGCGCTGGTGGTGGTTCCGGTCACCGGGCCGAGGCTGGAGGTGAAGAGGTCAACCGAGTCACCGGTTGCGCTGTCGGACGTTGCGCTGGCGGCCAAGCTGGAGGTGAAAGCTTCGACAGCGGTGCCGTCGTGCAGGCTGGCCTCGATAGAAGCGGCGGAGTTTTCGGCGAAACGATTTTTGCGAAGTGCAACCATTGGTGGTCTCCTGATTTGGTCAACACTCAAAACGGTTACACGCAAAACGGGTTTTGCAAACTGAAATTCGCGGTTAGCGAGTTATCCACAAGGCTAATTTTCTGATCGCGATTTTCGCGCGGCCTTGCCTGCTTTTCCGTGCGCTGCTTTGCAGCGCACGGAAAAATTTGTTTTCCACAGCGCAACGAATCTGTGGATAACCGGATGATTGTTTCCAATTTAAGCCGAATCAGCCTCGATGAGAATCGTTAAGGAAGTCCTTGTTCCGGCTTGCCTCGCCATTCGTGCTGAGCGATAGATTGCAAAGAACCGAGGGGGGCCGTGCATGAAGATCGCCAGTTTCAATATCAACGGCATCAAGGCCCGGCTGAGTGCCCTGACCGATTGGCTGGATGAAGCACAACCTGATGTGGCGTTGCTGCAGGAGATCAAAACGGTCGACGAAGGCTTTCCCCATGAACCATTCGAAGACCGCGGGTATAACGTAGAAACCCATGGTCAAAAGAGCTTCAACGGGGTTGCGATTCTGTCAAAACTGCCCTTGGAGGACGTCACACGTGGCCTGCCCGGCGATGACGAAGACGACCATGCGCGGTGGATCGAGGCGACGGTCGTGGGCGAGAAATCGTCGGTGCGTCTGTGCGGGCTTTACCTGCCCAACGGAAACCCGGCGCCGGGTCCGAAATACGACTACAAGCTTGCCTGGATGCAACGTCAAAAGAAGCGCGCCGCCGAGTTGCTTGCGACCGAGGAGCCCTTTTTGATGGCAGGCGATTACAACGTTATTCCACAGGATGAGGACGCCAAGCGCCCAGAGGCCTGGGCCGAGGACGCGCTGGCCCTGCCGCAAAGCCGGGGAGCCTTTCGCGAGCTTCTGGCCATGGGATTCACCGAGGCCTTCCGTGCGCGTGTGCCTGGGCCCGGCCACTACACATTCTGGGATTATCAGGCGGGCGCCTGGAACCGGGACGACGGCATCCGCATCGACCATTTCCTGCTGAGCCCGCAGGCGGCGGACCTTTTTGTCGGCGTGGGCATCGACAAGGATGTCCGCGGTCGGGAAAAGCCCTCGGATCACGTGCCGATCTGGGTCGAACTGGATGCTTAGACGTCCGTCGCCGTAACGTCGTAGCCGTAGATCCAGTCGAACTGTCCAACCATGCGGCCGGGCATCAAAGCCCCGCCAATACGAAGGGCGGCGTGTGCCGCGGCGCGGAGCGGCGGAAAACTAAGGTGGTATTTCCAGGCATTTCGGCTGGCGGTGTCTACAACCCGTCGCACGCGGTCAAAACGCATGTCTTGGTAAGCACTTAGCGCGGCTTCCAAAGTCGAGCCGTCGCCAAGGCAACGGCCAAGAGCGAAGGCGTCTTCCAGCGCCATATTGGCCCCTTGCGCCATGAAGGGAAGCGTAGGATGGGCCGCGTCTCCGGCCAGAACCACGGCACCCAAATGCCATTTTGCGGCCACCGAATGGCGGAAAAGCCCCCAGCGATTCACTTTTTCCACCCGGTCGAGCAAATCCTTCGCGTCGCGCCCGAAATCCCCGAAGACGCCGCGCAGCGTTTCCGGATCATCCTCGGCGGTCCAGCTTTCCTCGTGCCACTGAGCCCGTTCCTGTACAGCGACGAGGTTGCGCATACGCCCGCCGCGGAGGGGATAGGTGACAAGATGCCGGTGTGGGCCCATGAACACCTGCGCCTGAGGGTCGGCGCCGGTTTCGGGTATCACGGCGCGCCAGGCCACCTGCCGGGTAAAGAAAGGGGCGGACGTGCCGTTGAGCGCCTGTCGCGCAACCGAATGGAGCCCGTCGGCGCCGACCACCAGATCGCAGTCGAGCATGGATCCGTCCTTCAGGGTGACCTGGGGCGCCGGTCCCGGCGTCACGGACATCGCCGTATGGCCCAGCGATATCTCGACCCCTGCTGCAAGGGCTGCGTGTTCGAGGATGTGGACGAGGTCGGCGCGATGCACGAAATGGTAGTCACCGCATGGCAGCCGCGCGAGATCGAGACGGACGACTTCGGTCCCCTTGTAGTCGCGCAACAGCACCGACTGCCCGCGCACGGATTTCGCCCTCAGCGCACTGCCCAAGCCCAGCTTTTCGAGCACGACGAAGCCGTTGGGACTGATCTGCAGGCCCGCGCCCACTTCCGTGATCCGGGGGGCTTGTTCAAGAACGCGCACGGCGGCGCCCGCGCGGCGCAGCATGATCGCCGTTGTCAGCCCACCAATGCCTCCGCCGAGAACGATGCAATTGAGAGACGCGATATCCATGACGATCCTTTGAATGCGAAAACGCCGAAGCAAAAGCCTCGGCGTCTTGAATTCGCTTAGGTTCTCCGGCGATCAGTCGTCGCGGTGAACCTTTTCGCGCCGTTCGTGACGTTCTTGCGCCTCGAGACTCATTGTCGCGATCGGGCGCGCATCCAGACGCTTGAGGCTGATCGGCTCGCCGGTCACTTCGCAATAGCCGTATTCGCCCTCGTCAATCCGGCGCAGCGCAGCGTCGATCTTGGCGACAAGCTTGCGCTGGCGATCGCGTGTGCGCAGTTCCAGCGCCCGGTCGGTTTCCTCGCTGGCGCGGTCGGCCACGTCGGGGATGGCGCGCGTGCCGTCCTGAAGGCCCTCGATGGTATCGCGGCTGTCCTCGAGCAATTCGCTCTTCCAGGTCAGCAGCTTGCGACGAAAATACTCCACTTGCCGTTCGTTCATGAACGGCTCGTCTTCGGCCGGAGTGTAATCCTCCGACAGAACCACGTCCTGTTTCATTTCCACTCCCTCCTGCAGGTCCCCGTCGGTCACCCAACTTCCCCTTTAGAAATCCACCTTGTGGCGTGCAATTACACGCGCCTCGACAGATTGTCACTACACAAATGCCCGCCATTGATGTGAATTCCCCATGACACTAGGGTGCTGCAAAAATTCCATGCGACCCGCCACTTGCGCGTGGCGGGACCAAGAAAAGGGACGCTCATGAAATTCGAAGGCACCGACGCCTATATCGCCACCGACGACCTGACCGTCGCGGTAAATGCCGCCGTGACTCTGGAGCGCCCCCTTCTGGTCAAAGGCGAGCCGGGCACCGGAAAAACCGAGTTGGCCCGGCAAGTTGCCAACGGCCTGGGCCTGCCGATGCTGGAGTGGAACATCAAGTCCACCACCAAGGCACAGCAGGGTCTTTACGAGTACGACGCGGTGTCGCGGCTGCGCGACAGCCAGTTGGGCGAGGAACGCGTGCACGACGTGCGCAACTACATCCGCAAGGGCAAACTGTGGCAAGCGTTCGAGGCCGAGGAAAAGATCGTGTTGCTGATCGACGAGATCGACAAGGCCGATATCGAGTTTCCCAACGACCTGTTGCAGGAACTGGACCGTATGGAGTTTCACGTCTACGAGACCGGCGAGACCGTCCGCGCGGTCCAGCGGCCGATCGTGATCATCACCTCGAACAACGAAAAGGAACTGCCCGACGCCTTTCTGCGACGGTGTTTCTTCCATTACATTCGTTTTCCGGACCCCGATACGATGAAACAGATCGTCGAGGTTCACCATCCGGGTATCAAGGAACGGCTGCTGACCGAGGCGTTGACGCAATTTTATGACATCCGAGAACAATCGGGACTGAAGAAGAAGCCTTCGACCTCGGAAGTGCTGGACTGGCTGAAGCTTATCCTGGCCGAAGACCTGACGGCGGAAGACCTCAAGCGCGACGGGGCCGACGCCCTGCCCAAGCTGCATGGGGCGCTACTGAAGAATGAGCAGGACGTGCACCTTTTTGAACGGTTGGCCTTCATGGCGCGTCGGCAACGCTAAAGTTTTCGTCTGAAAATTCGACACCGGCACGCAAACGCGTGCCAAAGCGGCAACAATCATTCCCCAGAATGGAGACGGGAAATTCCGTATGTCCAGAATTCGGGGATCATTCCAAATGGACTTCGAATCGTGATTCGGATTGCTGGCGATTCGGCCACAGTTTTGTCTTTTTTGCTCCTTACTGGGAACGAAGTAAGAGGCAATCAAGGCACCTGTCCGGTAGGCTGTATTGAGCAGGTCGAAATGCGTGCGGTCAAGGACGCGCAGAACGATCAGGCGGCGACTGCGCCGGATGGCAGGGTGAATCACGACGACCGCCTGCCACTAGAGTTGATACAGGCATCGGGGGGCTTATGCGCCGCGTCATTCTTCCATTGTTCCTTATGCTGGGCGCGTGCGTTCCGGGTCCCTCCAGTGAAATGCCGACCCGTGCGGCCACACCGTCCGCCAGTTCCCTGCCCGCGTTGAAGTCCTTCTCCGCGCCGCGCCCGGTCCCGCCGTCACGGTCCAACAGCGATATAGCTCGGGATTTCCTGGAACTGTCCTTCCAGCTTGAGTCGGGACGAAAGTTGAAGAATTTCTCGCGGTTCGAGGGACCGATTTCCATACGGGTCACGGGCAATCCTCCGTCGACGCTTATTCCCGATCTCAACCGGCTGGTGCACCGCCTGCGCACCGAAGCAAAAATCGACATCGCCCGCGTCCGGTCCGACCTCGCCAACATCACCATCGAGGCCGTGCCGCGGGCAAAGATCCGCAGGCACCTGCCCAAGGCGGCCTGTTTCGTGGTCCCCAATATCAGCCGCCTGTCAGAGTACCGCGCGGCGCGCAACAAGCGGCAGACGAACTGGAGCACGCTGATAGAGCGTAAGAAGATCGCGATCTTCCTGCCCAACGATGCCTCGCCGCAAGAGGTGCGCGACTGCCTGCACGAGGAAGTCGCGCAGTCGCTGGGCCCGCTCAACGATTTATACCGGCTACCCGACAGCGTGTTCAACGACGACAACGTGCACACGATTCTTACTGGCTTCGACATGCTGATCCTCCGGGTCTACTACTCGCCGGATCTGCGTTCGGGCATGACACGAGGACAGGTCGCGGCGCGACTGCCGTCGATCCTGTCGCGCCTCAATCCTGCCGGCGATTCAATTGCGCCGCACGCACTGTCATCGACCCCGCGGGCCTGGATCAAGGCGGTGCAGACCGCGCTTGGCCCCGGCGCTGGCCATTCGCAACGGCTGGTGGCCGCAGCCGAGGCACTGCGTATCGCAGACGCTATGGGCTGGTACGATCACCGACGGGCGTTTTCGCATTTCGCCATGGGGCGCCTGACCCAGGCCAGCCAACCCGATACCGCATTCGAGCATTTCCGCCTCGCCGAGCGGTTCTACAGCCAGACCCCCGGCACCGAGCTGCACCGCGCCTATTCCGCCTCGCAGTTGGCCGCGTTCGCCATTGCCGAGGGCAATGGTCAATTGGCCCTGACCATCCTGGCGCCGCATCTTGCGATCGCGGAACGTCATGAAAACGCCGCGCTTCTGTCTACGCTGATGTTGCTCAGGGCCGAGGCGCTGGACCTGACGGGCCGCGTCGCTGAGGCGCAGTCGGTGCGGCTGGACAGTATCGGCTGGGCGCGGTACGGGTTCGGCGCGGACTGGGCGGTACGCGCGAAACTGCGGGAGATCTCATCGCTCAGCCCCCTGAAGTGACCTGACGGGAAGACACGATGATCGTAGTATTCGGCGCGATCCTGGGCGCGAGCCTGGGAGCATTCACCGCGTGGCGGCGCAAGGGGCGAACTGCCGACATTCTTCTTTACGCGGCGGTCTATTGCCTGATTTTCACCCTGCTCGGGCTTTTCGCTACGCTGATTATTCACCGCATGTCGATCTGAGGTAAGCGATGTTCCTGCCCTTCTTCGAGAATCTCAGGAAGGCGGGCCTGCCGGTCTCGCTGCGCGAGTACCTGACCTTTTTGGAAGCGATGGGCGCGGGACTCGTGACCTATGACTTGGAGGGGTTCTACTATCTCGCCCGCACAGCGATGGTGAAGGACGAGCGGATGATCGACCGCTTCGACCGCGCCTTCGCCGCCAGTTTCGAGGGCCTGGAAGCCATCAGTTCAAACGACGTGATCGAGGCGGTCGATATCCCTCAGGAGTGGCTGGAAAAGCTGGCAGAAAAGCACCTGAGCGAGGAGGAACGGGCCGAGATCGAGGCGCTTGGCGGATTCGACAAGCTGATGGAGACCCTGAAAGAGCGGCTGAAGGAACAACAGGGCCGGCACCAGGGCGGCAACAAGTGGATCGGCACGGCGGGCACCTCACCCTTCGGCGCCTATGGTTACAACCCCGAAGGCGTGCGCATCGGCCAGAAGGAAAGCCGCCACCAGCGGGCCGTCAAGGTTTGGGACAAGCGTGAGTTCCGCAATCTCGACGATACGATCGAGTTGGGGACACGCAACATCAAGGTGGCGCTGAAGCGACTGCGGCGATGGGCGCGGGACGGCGCCGAGGAGGAACTGGACCTCGACGGTACGATCCGGGCGACGGCCGAGCACGGTTATCTCGACGTCAAGACGCGCCCCGAGAAGCGCAACGCGGTTAAGGTGCTGCTGTTTCTGGACGTGGGCGGGTCAATGGACCCACATATCAAGATGGTCGAGGAACTGTTTTCTGCCGCGCGAACCGAGTTCAAGCACCTGGAGTACTACTATTTCCACAACTGCCTTTATGAAGGCGTCTGGCGCGACAACCGCCGCCGCTGGGACGCGCAGACCCCGACCGACGAGGTGCTGCGCACCTATGGGCCGGACTACAAGTGCATCTTCGTCGGCGACGCCTCGATGTCGCCTTACGAGATTGCCTATCCGGGCGGCGCTAACGAGCACTGGAACGCCGAGGCCGGACAGGTCTGGCTGCAGCGGGCACGAGCGCAATGGCCCGAGCACCTGTGGATCAACCCGGTGCCCGAGGCCTATTGGGGCTACACCCATTCGATCGGAATGGTTCGCGAGATATTCGAGGACCGAATGGTACCGATGACCCTAGACGGTATCGAACGCGGGATGAGGGAGTTGGGCCGCTGATCCGCTTGAGTTTCCTCACCACGCAGGACGGTTTTGCTTAGACTTCCTGCCGCTCCGGTCGAACCTAGGATAACGCCCCTCCCCCGGAGTATTTCCGCCAAGAAGAATCATGCGCAGTGGACAAGCAATGTCCGCCGTGACAGGGGATTTGCATGAGCGTGCGCAAAATCATCATCGACACCGACCCCGGGCAGGACGACGCCGTCGCGATACTTCTGGCACTTGGGAGTCCGGACGAGGTCGAGGTTCTGGGAATTACCTGTGTGGCCGGCAACGTGCCGCTCGACCTGACCACCCGCAATGCAAGGATGGTCTGCGAGCTTGCCGAGCGGCGCGACATCAAGGTTTATGCCGGATGCGACCGCCCGCTGGACCGTGACCGTGTGACGGCAGAACATGTGCACGGCAAGACCGGATTGGACGGTCCCAACCTGCCCGAGCCGACGATGCAGGTTGAGGATATGCACGCGGTCGATTTCATCATCGAGACACTACGGAAGGAGTCTGAGGGCACTGTCACTCTGGTGCCGATCGGGCCGCTGACCAACATCGCCACGGCGTTCCGCAGGGCGCCCGAGATCGTTCGGAACGTGCGGGAGGTCGTCCTCATGGGCGGCGCCTATTTCGAAGTGGGCAACATCACGCCCGCGTCCGAGTTCAACATCCACGTCGATCCGCATGCGGCAGACACGGTTTTCAGTTCCGGCGTCCCGATCGTGGTCATGCCGCTCGATGTGACGCACAAGGCGCTGGTCACCCGGGCGCGCAACGATGCCTTTCGCGCCCTGGGCAACCGCGTGGGTCAAGCTGTTGCAGAGATGACAGACTTCTTCGAACGGTACGACCGCGAGAAATACGACTCGGAGGGGGCGCCGCTGCACGATCCCTGCACCGTTGCCTACCTGATCCGGCCAGAGCTGTTCTCGGGCCGACACGTCAATGTCGAGATCGAAACTCAATCGGAACTGACCATGGGAATGACCGTGACGGACTGGTGGGGAGTGACGGACCGGACGCCAAACGCGTTGTTCATCGGGGACCTGGATGCCGACGGATTTTTCGACCTACTGACCGAAAGGCTGGCCCGGCTATGACGAAACTGACCCTTGCCGCGATAGAGGACATGGAGCGCCTTATGCCGCTGGTGGCGGCGTTCCACCAAGAAGAAGGCATCGTGCAGGACGATGCGACCCGGCGGGACGCCCTTTCGCCGCTTCTGGAGGGATCGCCGCACGGTTGCGTCTACCTGGCCGGACCGAGACGCGCACCGATCGGCTATGTCACCATCACCTTCGGCTGGTCGGTGGAGTTCGGCGGACTGGATGGGTTCGTCGACGAAATCTTCATCCGCCCCGGTGTGAGAGGCCGCGGAATCGGTTCGGAAATACTTCTGACCTTGCCCAAGACGCTGGCATCGGCCGGCATGAAGGCAATTCACTTGGAGGTCAGCCGCAACAACGCAAAAGCGCGGCGCATCTACGAGAAACTGCGCTTCGAGCCACGCGAGAACTATATGCTGATGTCACGCAAGCTCTAGCGTTCGCGGGATATGCTACTATGTTTTGAGGTATGAACCTGCAAATCCCATTCGACAATTCCTATGCCCGCCTGCCCGACCGCTTTTTCACCAGACAGCCCCCCGTGCCTGTCAAAGCGCCGCAGCTGATCGTATTCAACGATGTGCTGGCGCGTGATCTCGGGATCATAACGGGCTCCGAGGACGAAATGGCGCGCGTTTTTTCTGGCAACGCGATACCAACCGGCGCTGACCCGCTGGCACAGGTCTATGCGGGGCACCAGTTCGGCGGCTTTTCACCACAATTGGGTGACGGCCGGGCCAACCTGTTGGGAGAAGTCGCTTCGAACGGGACGCGATTCGATATCCAGCTCAAAGGCTCCGGACCGACGCCCTATTCGCGAATGGGCGACGGGCGCGCCTGGTTGGGGCCAGTGCTACGGGAATACGTGGTGAGTGAGGCGATGCACGCGCTTGGCATCCCCACCAGCCGCGCGCTGGCGGCGACGCTGACTGGCGAGTCGGTGTTTCGCGACACCGGCGCCCTGCCCGGTGCCGTGCTCACCCGCGTCGCGCAAAGTCATATCCGAGTCGGCACATTCCAGTTCTTTGCAGCACGGCGCGACCTGCCCGCGCTTCAGGCGCTCTACGAACACGTGGTGGAGCGTCACTATCCCGAGGTGACTTCCCCGGCGGAGCTGCTGAACGCAGTGATCGCGCGACAGGCGCGGCTGGTGGCGCAGTGGATGTCGGTCGGGTTTATTCACGGCGTGATGAACACCGACAACACCACGCTGTCGGGTGAGACCATCGACTATGGGCCCTGCGCCTTCATGGACGCCTACCATCCCGACACCGTATTTTCGTCCATCGACATGCACGGGCGCTATGCCTTTGCCAACCAGCCCAACGTGATCGCGTGGAACATGGCCCAACTGGCGACGGCACTGGTGCCCTTGATGCCGGATCAGGACAAGGCGGTCGAAGAGTTTACAAATGCCGTTCACACCATGCCGGGCCAGGTTCATGACACCTGGCGCGCGCTTTTCGGGCGCAAAATCGGGTTGGCCGATGCGACGTCAGAGGACGAACCGATGATCGTATCGCTTTTGGATACCATGGCCGCCTCCCGCGCCGACTTTACGAACACGTTCCGGGCGTTGAGCGACGGCAAGCCCCGGGACGAATTTCTGGACCCAACGGCGTTCGACGCCTGGGAAAAGGACTGGCGCGAACGGTTGGAGCAGGAACAGGCGCCGGATGACGTGATGCGCGCGGCCAACCCAGTCTACATTCCGCGCAATCACCGCGTCGAGCAGATGATCGCGGCGGCGGTGGCCGGGGACATGGCTCCGTTTCACCGGCTGTGCGAGGTGCTGGCCGAGCCATACCGCTCCCGGAGCAATGCTGCGGACCTCGCCCGCCCACCAGAGCCGTCCGAAGCGGTCCAGCAGACCTTCTGCGGCACGTGAGGCTACTCTCGTCGGTCGCGACGTCGGCGCAGTCTGCGGAACAAGCGCGGGTTACGACGCACGAACTCGTCGATGAAGGTTCCGATACCAACATGCCGTCCCTTGAGGTAGCCATAACCCGCCGCCGCGCCCAGCAGGGCACCGACCGCGTTGATGATGAGATCGCCCATGGTGTCCTGAAGCCCGGATTTCTGCATGTTGAGCCCAAAGATCTGATCCATCGCGAATTCGAATATCTCCCAGACCGTTCCAATCGTCATGGCGAAACAGAATGCGAGGAAACTCAATTGCAGATGCGGCGCGGCGAACCGGTCGCCCTGGAACATCATGAAGACGAAGACGAAGCCGATCAGCCCGAAGGCTACGGCGGACGTGCCGTGCATGGCGATGTCCCACCACCAGAACCGTTCGTAGAAATCGAAGACCTCACCCAGGAACAGCGTGGCCGCCACGAAGATCACAACCACCGCGATGAAGGTCGGCGGCACATGCACCTGCGCCCAGTTTGCCACGACGACCGGAGTCAGAGAAAGGCCCAGCGTTGCCAGCGCCACGAAGGCCAACTCAAGCCGCAGCACGGCCAGCGCCCACAGGGCGGCTCCCGCAAGTGCCAGCCAGATGATCCGCGCCAGCCAGGTCTGATCTGCGAACATGAGCAGCGATCCTTTCTTTGTCGTACAGGTGTCGTAGCATGAACGAACCCCGGCTGAGAATTGCAACTTACAACCTGCAAAAATGCGTGGGCCTGGACATGCGCCGGCGACCAGATCGCAGCCTTCAGGTGATCAACGCCCTGGGCGCCGACATCGTGGTCTTGCAGGAAGTCGACAAGCGCTTACCGCCCCGGCCCGCAGCCCTGCCTCATAACCTTGTGGAGCGTGACGGCTGGCACATCCTGCCATTCGGCGCACCGGGTGGATCGCTGGGCTGGCATGGGAACGCAATGCTGGCGCGGCACACCCTGTCGCTCAGGCACACACGGCATGTTGAACTTCCGGGGCTGGAGCCGCGCGGTGCGGTGATGGCCGAGTTCGAGACCAGTCTTGGTCCCTTGCGGGTCGTTGGCGTGCATCTGGGGCTGGTCCGGCGGTACCGGCTATTGCAGATGAAGGCGGTGATGCGGGCCGTTGCACGGTGCGAGACGATGCCGCTCGTACTGGCGGGCGATTTCAATGAGTGGCGTCCCCCCGCCGCGCTGCGAGGTGCAGCCAGCAGCGTGGAGTTCGTGCCGACACCGGCCAGTTATCCGGCGATACGCCCTGTGGGGCGGCTGGATCGGATCGCCCATTCTGCCGAGCTTGAAGTCGCAGCAACTGGCGTCCACTCGGACAAGCCCGCGCATATCGCCTCGGACCATCTGCCCGTCTGGGCGGACCTGACACGGCAGCGCTAGTGGGTAGCAAAAAGCTGGATTTCCGATATCACACCCGTTATCCAACGCTCCGAAAACGCGAAGAAGGCCGTAATGACAGACACCATCATCGACCGTTGTGAGGCGAAGGGCTTGAGGATGACCGACCAGCGGCGCACCATAGCGGCGGTGCTGGAATCCTCGGACGATCATCCCGACGTGGAAGAACTGTATTCTCGCGCGAGCGGTCGTGATCCGAAGATTTCTATCGCCACCGTCTATCGCACAGTGAAGTTGTTCGAAGAGGCCGGGATCATCGACAAGCTGGAATTCGGGGATGGGCGCGCCCGCTACGAAGACGCCGAGCGTGACCACCACGATCACCTGATCGACATGCATTCCGGCGAGGTGATCGAATTTGTCGATCCGGATATCGAGAAATTGCAGGAAAAGATCGCCGCCAAGCTTGGCTACAAGCTGAAGGGCCACAAACTGGAACTCTACGGCGTTCCGATCCGGAAGGACTGATCCGGCTCCGGCTTGCCGACTGACTTGTATCGTCCCGAAAAGCCGCCTATTGCGGCAGGGGAACTTTCAGGCGGTACGGTGATCATGGACAATCTTCGCGGAATAGTGCTGGTGATCCTGTCCATGGCGGCCTTCACCGTCGAGGACATGTTCATCAAGAAAATGTCGGCGGATATTTCAGTTGGTCAAATCCTGATCTTCCTCGGGATTGGCAGCGCGTCGATCTTCGCGGTCGTGTCCCGCCTGGGCGGGCACCGTATTTTCGTGCGGGAAGCGTGGCGCAGGCCCTTCCTGCTGCGCGCAGGGTGCGAGGCCGGGGCGGCGCTGGCCTTTACCACAGCGCTGTCCCGGGTCGATATCTCGGTCGTGGCCTCGGTGTTTCAGGCGACGCCGCTGTTCATCACCATGGGCGCAGCGCTTTTTCTGGGCGAGGACGTGGGCTGGCGCCGGTGGAGCGCGATTCTGATCGGGTTCTGCGGCGTGCTGCTTATCATCCGCCCGGGCCTTGCCGGTTTCGACCCTTCGGCGTTGCTGGTATTGGTGTCCGTGGCCTGCGTGGCCGCGCGCGACCTTATCACCCGGCGCATCGATGTCGCTGTGTCCTCGGCCGTGGTGTCGTTCCAAGGCTTTGCCGCGGTGGTACCGGCCGGGATTCTACTGATCCTGCTTGGGCCACAGACGCTATCACCGTTGACGCCGCAGCTGTGGGCGATGATCGGAGGCGGCATGGTTTTCGGGGCTTTGGGGTATTACGGGATCGTTGCAGCCATGCGCATGGGCGATGCGGCGGTGGTCACGCCGTTCCGGTATACCCGCCTGCTTTTTTCACTGATCGTGGGGGTCGTGGTCTTTGCCGAACGGCCCGACAGCCTGACGTTGCTGGGGGCAACGCTGATCATCACCACCGGGCTTTACACTTTTCTGCGCGAGCGGCGGTTGGCCCGGCGGGCGCGGACTACCTGAACGGTCGAAAGATTGCGCGACACCGCCATGCGTCGCAGTTCCCATCCACGCGCGTTCTTGCTATGGGACCTGCAACTGTATTTTGCCAAAGGGTCTCTCATGAGCATCATTCTGGATATCCACGCACGCGAAATCCTCGACAGCCGCGGCAATCCGACAGTCGAGGTGGACGTGATCCTCGAAGACGGCACCATGGGCCGCGCCGCCGTTCCATCTGGCGCATCCACAGGTGCCCATGAAGCGGTCGAAAAGCGCGACGGCGATGCCGCCCGCTACATGGGCAAAGGCGTACTGGAGGCCGTGGCGTCAGTGAACGGCGAGATTGCCGACGCGCTGGCGGGGTTCGATGCAACGGAACAGGTCGCGATCGATGAGGCGATGATCGAGCTTGACGGCACCCCGAACAAGGGCCGGCTGGGCGCTAACGCCATTCTCGGCGTCAGCCTTGCCGTCGCCAAGGCCGCGGCCGATTTCGCCATGCAACCGCTCTTTCGTTATGTCGGTGGCACGTCGGCACGTACCCTGCCGGTGCCGATGATGAACATCATTAATGGCGGCGAACATGCCGACAACCCGATCGACATCCAGGAATTCATGATCATGCCGGTCAGTGCGGGAAATATTCGCGATGCCGTGCGCATGGGGGCAGAAGTCTTCCACACGCTGAAGAAAGAGCTATCCAGCGCGGGGCTGTCGACCGGGATCGGCGACGAGGGTGGCTTTGCCCCGGACATCGCCTCGACCCGCGATGCGCTGGATTTCATCCTGCGGTCGGTCGAAAAGGCCGGCTACAAGCCCGGTGAGGATATCTACCTTGCGCTTGATTGCGCCGCGACCGAATACTTCAAGGACGGGAAGTACGAGCTTGCGGGCGAAGGTAAATCCCTGTCGTCAGAAGAAAATGCGGCGTACTTGGCGGCACTTGTGAACGACTATCCGATCATCTCGATCGAAGATGGCATGTCCGAGGATGATTGGGACGGCTGGAAGACCCTGACGGACCAGATCGGTGACAAGGTGCAGCTGGTGGGTGACGATCTGTTCGTGACCAACCCCACGCGCCTGTCGGACGGGATCAAGCGCGGCGTGGCAAACTCGATGCTGGTCAAGGTCAACCAGATTGGCAGCCTGACCGAAACGCTTCAGGCGGTCGAAATGGCGCATCGCGCGGGCTACACAAACGTCATGTCGCACCGGTCCGGCGAGACCGAGGATGCCACAATCGCCGATCTTGCGGTGGCCACCAATTGCGGTCAGATCAAGACCGGGTCGCTCGCCCGCTCGGACCGGCTGGCAAAATACAACCAGCTTATCCGCATCGAAGAGGCGCTTGGCGACACGGCGATCTATGCCGGGCGCTCGATCCTGCGGGACTGACGTGACAGCCGACGAGATCATAGCCGCCCTCGATTTGTCACCGCATCCCGAGGGCGGGTTCTTTCGCGAAACATGGCGCGCGTCCAACGCAGGGCGTGCCCATGGCACGGCGATCTATTTCCTGCTGCGGGGCGAGGACACCAACCAGTGGCACAAGGTGGACGCGGCCGAGATCTGGCATTTCTACGCGGGCGCGCCGCTGGTCCTGTCGATCTCGGAAAGTGAGGCCGGGCCCGCGCGGGACACGGTGCTTGGCCCGGACCTGACCGACGGTCAGCGGCCGCAGGTCATCGTGCCCCCCGGCGCCTGGCAGATGGCGCGGTCGACCAGGGACTACACGCTGGTCGGCTGCACTGTCTCGCCCGGCTTCGAGTTCGAGCATTTTACGCTCGCGCCTGACGGGTTCGATATTCCGCGCTAGCCACGGATCGCTTTCAGGAAGGCCAGAAGGTTTTGCGTCGAGCCGTCCTTGTCTTCGGGTGCGGCAGCGCCCGCAACCATTGGCTCCATCTCCTTCGCCAATTCCTTGCCCAACTCAACCCCCCATTGATCGAAGGAGTTGATGCCGAGGATCACCCCCTCAACGAAGACCCGGTGCTCGTAAAGAGCGACGATCTGCCCAAGCCGATAGGGCGTAAGTCTGTCATAGACCAGAGTGGTCGAGGGGCGGTTCCCTGGAAAGACACGGTGCGCGGCCTGCCGTTCCAGCTCCGCGCCTTCAAAGCCCGCGTGGCGCATCATGTCGCGTGCGGTGTCGATGTCCCGGCCTCGCATCAACGCTTCGGACTGAGCGAGGCAATTGGCGATCAGCAAGCGGTGATGGTTATCCAGCGAAGGCTCGTATCCCCAGGCGGCGACCATGAACTCGCAGGGTACCACCTGGGTGCCCTGGTGGATCAACTGGTAGAACGCGTGCTGTCCGTTGGTGCCGGGCTCGCCCCAGATTATGGGCCCCGATCCGTCTTCCACCGGTTCGCCCTGCATAGTCACGCCCTTGCCGTTGCTTTCCATCTCCAGCTGCTGAAAATAGGCGGGCATGCGCGACAAGCGCTGATCGTAGGGCAACACTGCCCGCGTGGGATAGCCGCAGGCGTGACTGTGCCATAAGCCAGTCAGCGAAAGCATCACCGGCATGTTCCGTTCAAGCTGTGCGGTCCTGAAATGAGTATCCATCGCGGCACCGCCGGCAAGAAATGCGTCGAATTCCTCCGGTCCGACGGCCAACATCAGCGACAGCCCGATCGGCCCCCACATAGAATAGCGACCGCCGACCCAATCCTCGAAACCGAACACGCGCTCAGGCGCGATACCGAACGCCTTGGTCTTGTCCAGAGCCGTGGACACGGCCACGAACTGAGCATTGGGGTCCCCTCCACCAAGCTGCACCCAGGCCTTGGCGGTCTCGGCGTTGGTCATCGTCTCGATGGTGGTGAACGTCTTTGAGGCGACGATGAAGAGCGTCGTCTTCGGCTCCAGCCCGTCGAGGCAATCGGCAATATCCGCCCCATCGACGTTCGACACGAAGTGACAGCGCGGGCCGTCATGATAAGGACGCAGTGCCAGCGTGCCCATTTCTGGGCCGAGATGCGAGCCGCCGATGCCGATATTCACCACGTCGGTGATCTGACCGCCCGCACCCTTGTGCTGCCCTGAGCGCACGTCTTCGGCAAAGGCGCGCATGCGGGACAGGACGTCGCGGACGCCGGGCATCACGTCGTGCCCGCCCGCCTTTATCACTGCGTCGGCCCGTGCCCTGAGCGCCACGTGCAGAACCGCGCGCCCTTCAGTTTCGTTGATCGGCTCGCCTGCGAACATCGCGTCCCGCCGCTCTGCAACATTGCGGTCCGTGGCCAGTTGCAAAAGTCGCTCACGGGCCGACTCGGTCATCGAGGTCTTGGCGTAGTCGAACAGCATCCCATCGGCCTGGACCTGGAACCGAGTCGCCCGGTCGGGCGATTGCAAGAGATCGCCGATCGGCGTTCCCGTCTCAGACTTCAGCGCCGCCCAGGTCATGTGGTCTCCTCCTGCGTTGTCGCGATGGACTGCCCGGCACTAGGGCGCCCAGTGCACATCCATTTCTTCAAGGATCGCGGCCACGGGAGCCTGCTCGGGCCGGCAGGTGCGAGCGCGCTCGACAGCCTTGCGCTTGTCCTCGCCGGTGATCACCAGGTGCTTGGCCACCGCCGCGTTCAGCACCCGGGCCGACAGGCTGATCCGCACATCCTCGACCTTGCCAGGTCGCAGGGGAACCAGTACCGGCGCGTCATGTGCCAGCGCCGCGTCCAACCCGTCGGTGCCTGGAAAGAGCGAGGCGGTATGCATGTCCGCACCCATGCCAAGAAGTAGAACGGCGATCGGCAGGCGCGGCTGGATGACGGCTTCCAATTCGGCAAGCACCGCCTCGGGCGCCTCGGCGCGGGCATAGAGCGGCAGGTAGCCGGCCTTGGCGGCACGCCCCACCAAAAGCCGCTCGCGCAGCATCCGGGTGTTGGAGCGGATGTGCACCTCGGGCACCCAACGTTCGTCGCTGAGGCAGATATCGATCCGCGACCAGTCTAGGTCGGCGTCGCACAGCACATCGAATACCGGACCGGGCGTACTGCCCCCCGGCACGACGAACAGTGCGCGGTCGTCATGTTCCAGCGCCGTGTTGAGATCCCCGGCAAGCTGGTTGGCGAGGTTGATCGCCATCATCTCTTCGTCAGCGTATTCGATCAGCCTCATGCGCGTATCTCCCGCCAGCGGCGGCCGTCGCGGTGCATCAGCATCAGCGCATCATCGGGCCCCGAACTTCCCGTGGCATACGTAAGCGGCGCGCGGGCCGAGTCTTCCCAAAGCCCGATGATCGGGTCGATCCACGCCCAGGCAGCCTCGACCTCGTCGCCGCGCATGAAAAGCGTCTGGTTGCCGCGGATCACGTCCATGATCAGACGCTCATAGGCATCGGGGAAATCGGCCTCTTCGGGTCCCAACGCCTCGGCGAAGGTCATGTCGAGCGGCACGTCAACCAATCGCATACCGCCCGGCCCCGGCTCCTTGATGGTCACGCCCAGTTCGATCCCCTCGTTTGGTTGCAGCTTGATCGTCAGGATGTTGCGGTGACGGCCGGCATCGGCGCCGAAGATGGAATGCGGCGCGTCCTTGAAGACCACGGCGATCTCGCTGGCCCTTTCACGCAGGCGCTTGCCCGTACGCAGGTAAAACGGCGTGCCGGCCCAACGCCAGTTGCTGATCGTGGCGCGCAGGGCCACGAAGCTTTCGGTCATGCTGTCGCGGTTGCCGACCTCGTTGCGATAGCTGCCGGACTGGCCACTGCCTTCGTACTGGCCGCGCACCGCGTCCTCGGGCGCGACGGGGTCCAGCGCGCGGATCACCTTGAGCTTTTCATCGCGCACCGCGTCCGGGTCGAACTTGGCCGGAGGCTCCATCGCGATCAGGCACAGCAGTTGCATGATATGGTTCTGCATCATGTCCCGCATCGCGCCGGAGCGGTCGTAGTAATCTCCGCGCCCGCCGACGCCCACGTCCTCGGCCACGGTAATTTGTATGTGGTCGACATACTGGCTGTTCCACAGCGGCTCGAACAGAGTGTTGCCAAAGCGGATCGCCATGAGGTTCTGGACCGTTTCCTTACCAAGGTAGTGATCGATCCGGTAGATCTGGTGCTCGTCGAAATACTCGGCGATGGTTGCGTTCAGCGCCTTGGCCGTTTCGAGGTCGCGGCCAAAAGGTTTTTCCACCACGATCCGGCAATTCGGGCAGTCCATGCCGTATTCGTGCAGCCTGTCGGCAAGATCCCCGAACAAGCTGGGCGCGACGGAAAAGTAAAAGGCGCGGATTTCGTCGTTACGTAGCATGGAAGTCAACTCGGACCAACCGGCGTCGCCGCGGGCATCGATCGTCACATAGTCGAGCTGTCGCAGGAAGCTGTCGAGATGCTCGCTGTCTTTCGCGGCCTCCGGCTCGAACTCCATCACGGCTTTTCGGGCGAAATCTCGATAAGCGGCGGCATCCATGTCGCTGCGCGCTGCGCCGATCACGCGGGCATTGTCGCCCATCTGGCCCGCCCGGAACCGGCGGAACAGGCCGGGCAGGATCTTGCGCTGCGCCAAATCCCCCGTGCCCCCGAAGATCACGAGGTCAAAGGGGTCGACCGGAATGACGCGAGATACCATGTTTTTCTCCTGAACTCGGTGCAAGTCTAGGTGGCGATCACGAAGGTGTCACCTGCCCGAACTCGACTTTCAAGGGAAGAAAGGACAGGTTATGGGCGAAAGGCAAATGAAATTCGGAAGATAGACAGATGAAAGATGTAGCAGCCCCCCGTGCGAACGGTGGAAAATTCATCGACCCGAAGGTCACTGCGGATGGTGAACCGAGGGCGCATGTCGCGCTGAGCAAGCCACAGACGCTTTGGTTCAATACCGGAACGCTGTGTAACATCACCTGCGCGAATTGCTATATCGAAAGTTCTCCGGAAAACGACAGTCTTGTCTATATCACCGCGGCCGAGGTCGAAGACTACCTTGATCAGCTGGACACGCGCGCCTGGCCTGTCGGCGAGATCGGGTTCACCGGCGGTGAGCCCTTCATGAACCCACAAATGGTCGAGATGACCCGCGCCTGCCTGTCGCGTGGCTACGAAGTTCTTATTCTGACGAATGCAATGCGTCCCATGATGCGCAGGCACGTACAGGACGGCCTTAGAGCGCTGCACGAAGAGTTTGGTGAAAAGCTGACCCTGCGCATCTCGGTCGATCATCACTCCGAGTCGCTGCACGACGAGGAGCGTGGCAAGGGCAGCTTTGCCCGGACGCTGGAAGGAATGCACTGGCTTCGACAAACTGGGATCCGCATGGCCGTAGCGGGCCGGAGCCTTTGGAACGACAGCGAGGCCGAGTCCCGCGCGGGCTATCAGGCGTTTTTCGACGCGCATGGGTTCGACATCGACGCACACGACCCTGCAACGACTGTTCTGTTCCCGGAAATGGACGAAAGCGTCGAGGTTCCCGAAATCACCACCGGCTGCTGGAACATCCTCGGGAAATCGCCGGACAGCGTGATGTGCGCGTCTTCCAGAATGGTCGTCAAGCGCAAGGGCGCGGAGCGGCCCTCCGTGCTGGCCTGCACCCTTCTGCCTTATGACGCGGAGTTCGAACTGGGCGAAACACTGGCGGAGGCCGAGGGCGACGTGGCACTGAACCACCCCCATTGCGCCAAGTTCTGCGTGCTGGGGGGCGCCAGCTGCACGGGCTGACCGGAACTCGGGCCTCGTGCCCTTTTGCAAATCTCCAGAGTTGCGTGGTCATTCTGGATATCAGACGGCGATGCGTCGCTTGCCCCGCCCGGCGACAGGGCCCATATCTGTAGAATGATCAAGTTCACCCCGATCCTTCTGGCAGTCCTCTATGCCGTGGTCATGTACCGCTTCTCGGTCTGGCGCACCAAGCGAGAACTGGACGCACGTTCGACCGAACTGGCGGATCCCAAGCTGACGCCGCTCTTCACGCGGCTGGCCAAGGCGCTCGACCTGCCGCGGATCAAGGTGCATATCTACGAGATCGATCCGGTCAATGGGTTGGCCGCGCCGGACGGGCGGATCTTCATCACGCGGGGCTTTTACCGCAAGTTTCTTTCCGGAGAGGTCTCGGCAGAAGAGATGACAAGCGTCATTGCGCATGAGCTGGGCCACGTGGCGCTTGGTCATTCGCGCCGCCGGATGATCGATTTTTCGGGTCAGAACGCACTGCGTACCGCGCTGGCGATGGTTCTATCGCGGTTTTTGCCCGGTATTGGCGTCTGGCTCGCCAATGGCATGGCTTCGTTGCTTGCGGCACGGCTTTCGCGCGGCGACGAGTACGAGGCCGATGAATACGCCGCCGCCTTGCTGACAAAGGCGGGAATCGGCACCGCGCCGCAGAAGTCCCTGTTTGAAAAGCTGGAGGCCCTGACCCAGTCGCGTGCGGGCGCCATGCCGGCCTGGCTGATGAGCCATCCCAAGACGACTGAGCGGATTGCCGCGATCGAAAAGCTTGAAACGCGCTGGAACGGCTTGCCCGAGACACGGGACTAGTGGCCGGCGACGCCGCGGGATTCAGGCAAAGGCCAAAGCTTTACCCAAACGTGGCAACCGCGCTTTCTTCATCAGGCGTCTGATGTCCCAGTCTTCGCCGCTGAGGCGCCGTGCGTCGGCCAGCACCGCCCCGCCGATTTCCTGCATCAATTCCGGCGTTGCTTCGAAAACGCCGAGCAGGAAGGTATCGGGATCGGCCCGGTTTACGCCTTCCTCGGCCAGGATGTTGCGTGGAAAATCCTTGGCGTTGACCGTCAGGATCAGGTCGGCGGAGCCGGCGATGGCGGCCGCCAGCACATGGATATCCGCAGGGTCCGGCAGCCATAGCCGCGCTTCCAGCGACGGCGGCCAGGACACCTGCGCGTCGGGCCACTCGACAGCCAGCATCGCCGCCTCGGCCTGGGCCTGCGCCATGCCACCGGGGCCAAGCTTGACAACCGCGCGTTGCCACTCCTCGATGATGCGGGCAGACCAGAGCGGTTTGAAAACGCCCCGTTTCGCGGCGCCAAGCAGCATCTGGCGCATCACGGTAGGGTAGATTACGCAGGTGTCGAGAACCGCCTTCATAACCGGAAGAAGAACGCCTTGAGATACCCGCTTTCGGCCAGTTGCGGATGCAGGGGATGGTCCGGACCCGCAAAGCCGGTGTGGATGAGCGCACCCTCGCGCCCGGCCCGGCCGATGCCCCGTGTGCAAGCCGTGCGAAACTTGTCGAGTGTCGCGGCATGAGAACAGGAGCAGAGCCCCAGATACCCGCCTGCCGCCACCAACGGGGCCGCCAGCCGCGCGACCCGCTCATAGGCGCGCAGGCCCTTTTCCAGCGCCTGCTTGTTCGGGGCAAAGGCCGGTGGATCACAGATGACCACGTCAAACCGTTCGCCCTGTTCGGCGAGGGCCGTCAGCACGTCGAAGGCGTCGCCCCGCCGTGTGGCGAAGCTTTCCGAAAGCCCCATACGCGCGGCCCCGTCCCGGGCCAGATCAAGTGCCGGTTGGGAGCCATCGACTGCAAGCGCCCCGGACGCACCGGCCGCAAGCGCAGCGAGGGAAAAGCCGCCCACGTGGCTGAACACGTCGAGCACGCGACTGCCCTGTGCGAGTGTCGCGGCAAAGGCGTGATTAGGTCGCTGGTCGTAGAACAGCCCCGTCTTCTGCCCGCCAATGACGTCGGCCATGTAGGTGGCTCCGTTCATCTGCACCGGTAAAGGACTGTCGGGCAAGTCGCCCACAAGAGCCAGCGTAGCGTCATCAAGGCCTTCCAGCGCGCGGGCACGCCCAGACGCGTTCTTGATCACGCATGTAACGCCGGTGACGTCGACCAGAGCCGCCGCGATCTGCGGTAGCAGCACATCGGCCCACGCCGCGTTGGGCTGGATGACGGCGACGGAGTCGAAGCGATCTATGATTACGCCGGGCAGACCATCCGCCTCGGCATGCACCAACCGGTAGAAAGGCGCGTTGAACAACCGGTCGCGCATCTCGAAGGCGAGGCGCAGTCTGGTTTCCAGCCAGGATTGATCAATCCGAGCGTGAGGGTCACGGTCCAGCACCCGTGCCATGATGCGGGACTTGGGATTGACCGCGACCGTGGCCAGCGGTGTTCGCTCGGCGTCTTCCAGGACCGCCACAGTGCCGGGCGCCAGTGCTTTGGTCCGGCGGTCGGTCACGAGCTCATTATCGAAGACCCAAGGAAACCCGTGCAGGATGGCGCGGGCCTGCACTTTGGGTTTCAGACGTATGGAAGGCAAAGAGGACGGCGTCATGCCGTCCCCTTAAGCCGTTTCAGTTTTCGTTGGAAGCACCGAGTTGATTCAGCGCACCCATCAAGCCCAGGTTTGCCGCCTGGTAACCCTCGGGGCTCGTCAGCTGGCGCTGGATCACCGAGGCAAGGTGATTGGTGATCCGATATTTCTGGGTGATGCCCTGCTGCTCCGCCTTGATTGCCGCTTGCCCTCCAAGCGCCTTGAAGTCGGCCTTTACGAATTGCGGCTTGCCATATGCGACGCCGGTCTCGGGATTGCGCAGAAGCATGTGGAATTGCAGGGCATGAACGCCACCAACGGTATAACGCGCCTTTTCGGTCAGTGCGTGAAAGCGCGTGACCTGGATATCCAGGACCGCCGGTACATGGCCGGGTTGCATGGCGTTGACGCCCTGCTGCATCGCCGCCTCGAAGATCGCCTTGACCTGTGCGTGCCGGTCGCCCGCAGGGTCTTCGCGCCAGACGATGTCACCGCCCGGAAGGTACCGGTTGGCTTCGGAAACCCTGAGAGACTTCGGAACATTGACCCGGATTTCCTGGATCGCATAGGCTGGCGCAGCCACGGCGACCGAAGGAGTCTCAAGCGAGGCATTCCGTGTTGCCGTCTCGGGCGTGGAGCAGCCCGCGACGGACAGTCCCACGATGAGTGCTGCGATAGCTTGACGGGTCTTCATGTCATCCTCCTAGCGCGATTTCAGCGCATTGGTTGGAGACATTTTGTCGAGTAATTGAGGCGAGTTTTCGGCGGTCTCGGTACTTAATCAAGATTCCGCAAGGCCGGAAAACGCGACCATGGAGCGTCAGCGTCCACGCCCGCGCCAGCCGCCGCGGCGCTTTGGCGCCTCAGTCGATTTCAGGCCTTCATTCAAAACGGCGGTCATCGGGTGGTCCGGGTGCTGCGTGCCGTGGCGCTCGATTAGGCCCTCAAGCAGCACTTTCATATCGCCATCGCCGTCAATCGAAAGCGCCCAGTCCAGAAAGATCGAGCGGCATTCGCCAGGCGTAATGCCCTCAATATTGTAGGACTCCCGGATCAACCCCTTTGGGTCTAACACGTCAGCCATCTTCGGTTCCTCGCTTCAATGCAGCATCAATCACTATGGCGGCGTCTGCCGTACGCCGTTGCAGTTCTTCGCGCAGGTCAGCCATATTTTCCTGCGCGGTCTGCCGCAGGACGAAAGCCTTTGCCCCGGCGCCAAGCACATCTTCGTCGATGGGTTTATCGCCCAGCAGGCGCGCCGCCTGCGTCACTTTCCAGCAAAGCGCGTAAGCAGCGCCGAGCGCAATTTCTTCTGCGTCAGTTAACCAACCGGCGGCGACACCGGCGGCCAATCCAGCCTCGACACTGCGTTCGGGCCGTCCGGCAAGCAGGCATCCAGCCTGTGCCACTAGCTCGATCTCCTGCATCCTCCCGTCGCCCAGCTTGGTGTCCCAAGGACCGCCGGACGCTTTGGCGGACTTGATGCGCGCTCGCATCTGCGCCACTTCCCTCAGAACGATTGCGGCATCCCCTTTTTGCTGCAACAACTCACAGCGGAATGCCTCGACATCTTCCGCCAGCGCGTCGGGACCGGCCACGACATGGGCGCGCGTCAGCGCCAGATGCTCCCAGACCCAGGCTTGCTCTTGCTGGTAGGTCTGAAACGAGGCCCAGCTGGTGGCGACCGGCCCCTGATTGCCCGAGGGACGCAAGCGCATGTCCACCTCGTACAGCCGGCCTTCGGACATAGGCGCCGTCACGGCAGTGATCAACGCTTGGGTCAAGCGCGCATAGTAGGGCCGTGTTGCCAGCGGCCTGCACCCATCGGAGCCTTCGACCCCTTCGGAATCGTAGATCACGATCAGGTCGAGATCAGAACCCGCGTTGAGTTTGCCCGCCCCCAGAGAGCCCATCCCCAAAACCACGGCCCCGCGCCCGGGTGGCGGGCCGTGCTTCTCGGCGAACTGGGCGCAGACCACACTCCAAAGTTCGGCGAGGATCACCTGCGCGAGATCGGCATACTGCGCACCGGCCTTGTCGGCGTCGATCAGGCCGCGCAGGAGGTGGACCCCGGTGCGGAAATGCCACTCCTTCAGCCAGCGGCGGGCCGCGTCCAGCTTGCGCTCGTAATCGTCTTCGCGGTCCAGCCGCGCAGCAAGTTCACGGCGCAGATGTGCCCTGTCTGGCCAAGGTGCGAAGAAATCCCCGGCGATCACCGCGTCGAACACGCCCGCATGGCGCGACAGGTAGCTGGCCAGCGCTGGTGACACACCCGCGATATCGACCATCAGGTCGATCAACTGGGGATTGGCCTCGAACAATGCGAAAACCTGAACGCCCGCAGGCAGACCAGCCAGGAAGCCGTCGAACGCCACCAACGCCTCCTGCGGGTTGGACGACCGATTGAGACGTTCGAGGATCTCCGGCCTCAGCCGGTCGAAGATCGTGTTCGCGCGCTCGCTGCGAAGGGCCGGATAACCTCGCCAACGGGCGATAATATCCTCGTCCAGACCGTCGACCGCGACCGGCTTCTCGGCGCCGCTTTCGGGAGCAAAGAACCCCTCAATCAGATCGTGCACCTGTTGCAGCCGTCCGGTCAACTCGTCGCGAAAATCGGCCAAGTCGCGGTCGCAGAGCGCCGCGAGCCGCGCCCAGCCCTCAGGTTGCTCTGGCAGGACCTGCGTCTGCGCGTCGCGCACCATCTGAAGGCGGTGTTCAACCTCGCGATGCGCCCGGTAATGCTCGGACAGTGTCTCTGCCGCGTTCTCGGGAACCCAATTCTTGTCCGCCAGCCGCTCCAGTCCAACGACTGTGCCGCGGACCCGCAGGTCCGGGTCACGACCGCCAGATATCAACTGGCGGGTCTGGGTGAAGAACTCGATCTCTCGAATACCGCCCCGACCCAGCTTCATGTTGTGACCGTCGAGCCGGATGGGACCGTGAAGGCCCTTATGCTCGCGGATGCGTAGACGCATGTTATGCGCGTCCTCGATGGCGGCGAAATCTAGGTGCTTGCGCCAGACGAAGGGACGCAGCGTATCGAGGAACCGCGTGCCGGCCGAGATGTCGCCCGCCGCGGGACGCGCCTTGATGTAGGCCGCCCGCTCCCATGTCCGCCCAAGGCTTTCGTAATAGGTTTCGGCAGCGCCCATTGCCATGCAAACTGGTGTTACGTTGGGGTCGGGGCGCAGGCGCAGGTCGGTGCGGAAGACGTAGCCGTCGGCAGTCCGGTCGTTCAGCGTCGCAGCCATGCGGCGGGTCGCCCGCACGAAGCCGGCCCGCGCCTCGTGATAGCTGTCGCCATCGAACCGTTCTTCGTCGAAAAGACATATGAGGTCGATGTCGGAGCTGTAGTTGAGCTCGTGCGCGCCCATCTTGCCCATTGCCAGAACGACCATCCCGGCGGCCTCTTCCAGCGCATTCTCGTCCTGACCCGGTATCTTGCCGCGCCGCAACTCGGGCAGCAAAGCCGCGCGCAGCGCCTGGGCC
Organism: Roseovarius sp. SK2; assembly: GCF_028807495.1. Taxonomy (NCBI): domain Bacteria; kingdom Pseudomonadati; phylum Pseudomonadota; class Alphaproteobacteria; order Rhodobacterales; family Roseobacteraceae; genus Roseovarius; species Roseovarius sp. SK2. The sequence continues at coordinate 157,430 of NZ_JARAMK010000010.1, read as the reverse complement.
ACGGCAAGGTCCGCGAACCGCGTCAGGGCGCCGGTCACCTGTTCCAGCGTCCAGACCCCGGCAAGATCGGCCAGCGCGATCATCAGCGCGACCCTGCCCTTGGCCCGGCGAAGGCACGGTCCCACCTCGTCCATGGGAAACTCCGCAACCTCCTCCATCAGGGCGTCGAAGACGGCCTCGGGGTCGTCGAAGACTTCCGGCAACCATTCGCGCTCCTTGATACAGAGAGCTTGCAGAAACGGGCTGCATCCCGCTGCGCCTTCGACCAGTGCCGCGAGCTCGGACGGCAGGTTCGGAACTGCATCGCGCGCCTCCAGGCCGGGATCGGCTTCGAAGGGGCGCGGGCAACGTGTCATGCGGTCGGAAAAGCTCATGGATGCAGTGATACACCCTTGGCAGGTCCGGTCAACGACCCGCTTGCCGATGAAAACAACAAGTGGGAACGTCGAGAATGGCGCACAGATCGCGCCATGTGAAAATAATTTACATTACCCCTTGCACGCGTTGCGCCTGTTTCCCATCTCTTCAATGTAAATGCAATTCACATACTGCCCTTACACAACGTTCGAAAGGACCCAAGGATGAGCACATATACCTACAATTCACCCCATAGCGGCATAACCAGTTGGTTCGTCCGCTCAGAGGCATGGCTTGACGAGAAAGGCAAAGCTGCTTGGATCGCGGTTCTCGTGGTTTCGTTGATCGTCTTTTGGCCCGTTGGCCTCATGCTGTTGGCCTACATGATCTGGAACAACAAGATGTCCTGCCCGTCCGGTCGGACCTCTCGTCGCAGGATATCACGCCCGATGAACGGGTCCTCCGGAAACAGCACCTTCGATGCCTACCGCGACGAGACCCTGCGCAGGCTGGAGGAAGAGCAGCAGAACTTCGAGGCATTTCTCGAACGGTTGCGGGCCGCCCGCGACAAGGCGGAATTCGATCAGTTCATGGAAGACCGCGCCCGAAAGGCAGAGTCCGGTGACGATACCGAAGATCAAGGCGACGAAGAACAAGAACGTGGCGCCGCGCCCGCCAGCTGACCCACCGAAATCCCGTGCCCCCGGCGCCGAGACCCTTCAAGGCGCTTGGGGCGAACCTATATGATACGAATGAGTGATACGACCTGGCATATCCCCGACCCCGACAGTCAGCCCGACTTCTACGCAGACGTCCCGTTAAAGCGATTTTTGGCATGGCTGGTCGACAGCGTGCTGATACTGGGCTTCTGCGTGCTGGTGCTGCCGTTCACGGCCTTTACCGGTCTGTTCTTTCTTCCGGTCCTGTTTCTTTCCATCGGCCTGATCTACCGCACGGCCACCATAGCGCAAGGATCAGCAACTTGGGGTATGCGCCTTTTCGCGGTCGAGTTCCGAACGGCATCCGGGCACCGCTTCGACGGCTTGATGGCGTTCTTGCATTCGATGGGGTTCACGTTTTCCTGTGCCGTACCCCTGGCGCAGCTTGCCTCGGTCCTGTTGATGCTAACGGGGTCGCGGGGTCAGGGCCTGACCGACCTTGTCCTTGGAACCGTTGCGATAAACCGACGAGCGGCTTCCTGACGCCGCGCCGACGGCGCCGGATTTGACCTCTTGGCGCAGCGTCACATCGTTGTTATCGTCGGTTCCGAAAGTTGCGAATTCTGCCATGCGTCACACTCTTCCCATCGCGCCCCAGTTCTATGTGACGGCGCCCCAGCCCTGCCCGTATCTCGAAGGCCGGATGGAGCGGAAATTGTTTACGGCCTTGCAGGGTGACGGAGCGCAACGTCTCAATGACACGCTTTCAAAACAAGGCTTTCGTCGGTCGCAAAACGTGCTCTATCGCCCGTCTTGCGCGGACTGTGCCGCCTGTCTTTCGGCACGGGTGAATGTCGAGAATTTCACTGCGTCGCGCAGCCAACGCCGCACCATCAAGCGCAACCAGCGGCTCGAGCGCCGCGCCACGTCACCCTGGGCCACGGAGGAGCAGTATGCTCTGTTTCGAGAATATCTCGAGGACCGGCACGCGAATGGCGGCATGGCTGACATGGATACGTTCGAGTTCGCCGCGATGATCGAGGAAACGCCAATTCGCACGCGCGTCGTGGAATACGCCGACCAGGAAACAGGCGACCTGGTCGCGGTGTGCCTGACCGACGTGTTCGATGACGGTGTCAGCATGGTCTATTCCTTTTACGATCCGAACCGACCGCGCGACAGTCTCGGCACCTATATAATCCTCGATCACATCGAAATCGCCCGCGAGGCCGGCCTACCCTATGTCTACCTTGGATACTGGGTGCCAGGCAGTGCGAAGATGGGGTACAAGGCCGCGTTTTCCGGGCTGGAGGTCTACTCGGGTGGCGAGTGGCAGAAGATGCATGATCCCGAGGATTTCGAAGCGCACCGACATCCACTCTCGAACGATCCGATTGCCGAGCAAGTCGCGAATATTTCGCTGCCCGACGGCAAGCCCCTGCGCAACAAGAAGTACTGAGGCGCCAAGGGGTTCTTTCGCGTCCCGGGGACGCACGATCCGAACACGTTCACGTGTTTGACGGCTATTCGATGTCCCTGCCCTCTGGCCCTTCGCACGGTGCGTGATATCTGGTGAACTTCCCAGAAAAGCGAGGTTGCATGTCCTGTCTTAGTCGTCGCCATATTCTTGCCGGTGCCGCCGCATTTGCCGCATGGCCCGCCCGTGCCCAGCCCGCCGAATGGCGCGGCGTGGCGGATGTGGCGGGTGCGCTGGATCAATGTCATGCCGTCATGATCCACCAGCACGGCGCTGAGGTGTTTTCCGAGGCGTTTCGCGGTCCCGAGATCGGGACGCCAGTCCCGATAAAGTCGGTGTCAAAAACCGTCGTTGCGGCGCTGACAGGGGCCGCGCTGGACCGCGGCGAAATACCGACACTGCAGACCACTATCGGCCAACTTGCCCCCGGCCTGATCCCCGCAAACGCCGAGCCGGGCGTTTCGGATATATCGGTCGAGAACCTCGTGACCATGCAAGCCGGGCTAGAGCGAACATCAGGACCGAATTACGGAGAGTGGGTCAGCAGTTCGAATTGGGTCGCCAACGCCCTGTCGCGCCCGTTCGAGACGGAACCCGGCGCGCGCATGCTATATTCGACAGGCTCGTTCCACGTGCTGGGTGCGATCCTGTCCGAAATCACCGGGCAAAGCCTTCTGCAGCAGTCGCGAGAGCGGCTAGGTGCGCCGCTTGGCATCAGCATCCCGCCTTGGACCCGCGATCCGCAAGGGCGCTATCTTGGCGGCAACGAGATGGCGCTCAGCCTGCCCGCGATGATCCATTTCGGCGAGATGTACCGGCGCGGCGGCATGTGGGACGGCACGCGCGTGTTGAGCGAGGACTGGGTCACCCGGTCTTTCGATCCCGTCACACGCTCGCCATGGTCCGGGCTGCGCTATGGCTATGGCTGGTTTCTTGGACAGTCAGACGGAGATGATTTCGCCCTTGCGCGCGGATACGGCGGACAGGTGATCTGCATAGTGCCGGGACTGGGCCTGACTATCGCGATCACGTCTGATTCCACACGCCCTGCGCGCAGTGTCGGTTATTTCGGAGACCTGATGCAGCTTATCCGCGGAACCATCCTGCCGCTGGCCCGGGGTGACAGGACCTGAGCGCGGTACTGACGCCCGGTTCGCCTGTTTTCGCATCATGGGACCACGCAACGCCTGTCCACACGCGGATGTGACCACGGGCGGCTTGCCCTGATGCGGTTTGCAGGGAAAAGTTGTCTCATGCGCATCATGGCATTTTTCTTTTGCTGGCTTGCGGGTTCGGCTCTTGCCGAAACCCGCCAAGAGGTCGGACTGGAACTGGTCCTGCTGGCGGATGCGTCTGGGTCAATCGACGACATGGAGCTGTCCTTCCAGCGACAGGGCTACGCGACCGCGATAACGGACCCAGAGGTTTTAAAAGCCATAGAGCAATCGCTTTATGGCAATGTCGCGGTGACCTATGTCGAGTGGGCCACCAATACCGCCGTTGTCGTGCCGTGGACCGTGATCGACGGCGACGCCACCGCACAAGCCTTTGCCGACGCGCTGGACGGTCCGCCGCGTCAAGCTTATGGCAGCAACGCCATTGGTGGCGCTCTTCTTGATGCAAAGCGGTTGATCGAGTCCAACGACATCATCGCGCCCCGTGCGGTAATCGACTTTTCCGGGGACAGTATCCGTAACTCCTCGGGTCCTTCCATCGCTTCGGCCCGGGCCGAGGTTCTGGCGGCAGGGATCGTCATCAACGCCCTGCCGATCCTGCGGCCCGAAGACGGTCGCCGCGCCGGGGCGAACCTAGAGGAAGAATATGCCAAACGCATCATTGGCGGTCCCGGTGCCTTCATGGTGACGGCCGAGGGTCGGGACAGTTTCGCACGCACCGTGCGGCGCAAGCTTGTACTGGAGATCTCCGGGCGGACACCGGACCCCGACCGCGGCCGTATTGCCTTGATCCCAGCTCAGTAGGCATCGTTTCAACCCAGGTGGTTCAGAACGAATGCGGTCCGCTCAGCGACACTAGTTTTGGGCAAAGACACAATCGTGTAGCCAAGCCGGTCATATGCTTTGCACAGCCGGTGATACTCTTCGATCGCCACGTCAAAGCCGTGGCGTCGCGCGTTGTCGGATTTGTAGATCTCCGGCCAGGGCGGGGCCACGAATACCTTTTGGTGAAAGCGTTTCGCGGGCGCCATGGTGACGGCCATATCTATGCCCGCGGCATGCTCCAGCGCAACGGCAGCGTCGATCAATCCGCGATCAAAGAACACCCAGCCTGTATCGCTGGCCACGTCGGCCCGGTCCTGCAGGGCCATATCCACCGCTCGCCGGGCAAATGCGGTGGGATCGACCCAAGGTAAGGCCACGCCGCGGCCGCGCGTCTCTTCCGCAACGATGCGTCGCCCGGGTTCGGGCACGGTGCTGTACCCGGTGCGGCCAAGCGCCGTCAGCAGCGTTGACTTTCCCCCACCGGAGCATCCGGACAGGATAACATGCCTTGTATTTGCTTCCTGTGTCATTTGGTGCGCTGCATTTGTCGGGAATGAAAGCGCCCGGCGATGCCCGAGCCCTTGTTATGTTGGCGATGCCGGGTCAACCGCTCAGCAGATCCGGGAAGATCGTGACGATATCCGGGAAGAACCACAGTATCGCCAGACCTACGACCTGGATTAGCACGAAAGGCGCGACACCGCGGTATATGTGCCCGGTCGTGACCTCCTTCGGCGCCACCCCCCTTAGGTAGAAGAGCGCGAAGCCGAAAGGCGGTGTCAGGAACGAGGTCTGCAGGTTCACCGCAATCATGATCGTCACCCATTTCGGATCAAAAGTTCCGCCGTAGATCACAGGCCCCACGATCGGGATCACGATGTAGATGATCTCCAGGAAGTCGAGCACGAAGCCGAGTATGAAGAGCACCAGCATCACGATCAGGAATACCTTGTATTCGTTGTCGAACGAGCGCAGGAACTGCTGGATGTAATGCTCGCCTCCGAAGGAGATCACCACGAGGTTCAGAAGCTGCGAACCGATCAGGATGGTGAACACCATGCTGGTCACCTTCGCCGTCTCGCGCACGACCGGGCTGAGTATGCCGCCGGCGAAGAGTACCCAGCAGGCGAAGAGCAGCCCGAAAAGAGCGTACAGATACGCCGCCTGAGCGACGAAAAACGCGATCCAGCTCTCGGCCGAGGCGCCCTCGACGTTGATCCGCAAGTCGAAATTGATGCCGACGATGATCGAGATGACTATCGCGAAGGTGGCGAAGATAATGATCTTGCCCGAGCGCTCGTCGTCCTTCAGCTTGCGGTAGGCGGCCAGCATGATCGCCCCGCCCGCACCCAATGCGGCGGCCGGTGTGGGGTTGGTGATGCCCCCGAGTATCGAGCCCAGTACCGCCACGATGAGAACCAGCGGCGGAAAGACCACGCGGATCAGCTCGTTCTGGGCCAATCGCGCAGCGCCATGGGCACAACCGTAAAGCGCCAGCGCAACGGGGATCGCCAAGATCGCGAAGGTCGCGCCCGCACTCCATTGCGGACCGATCAACAGGATGTCGACCAGAAGACCAAGCGTGATCCCGAGCGCCCCCACGATCAAGGGTGTTGGGCTTGCAGATGGAAGAACGCCGCGCGCAAGGGCCAGGACGAGGGAGAATATCAGCATCATAATCGCGATGCCGGTTCCAATCGGTGCCGCGTTCTCGACCTTTCGGGCCAGCATTTCGGCCTGTTCTTCCTCGGACAAGCGGACGCTTTGGGTCACGCCACCGGACTCGTCGATGGATTTTTGCTCGGCCACGGCGCGGTCCCAGGCGGCCTGTCCGTGCAGTTCGATCATCGCTTCCTTGCAGTCGGGGCCGACGCTGGTGCGCAGGCTGGCGCTTTGACCCTGGTCGCTGAAGCTGTCGATAGTCGTGCTTTGGCTACCAATGATATTCATCTGCCCCAGCACCAGCATGCCGGCAACCAGCGCAACCGGGATCCCAAGAAACCAGGTGAACGCCTCGCCGCGGGTGATGGCCTCTGCGTTGGTGGCACCCAGCTCGACCGCGGGCGCCTTGCTGGGGTAGACCAGAGCATAGCCGAAGGCATAAAGCGCATAGAGCAGCGCCAGAAGGATGCCCGGCAGCAGAGCCGCCTGGAAGAGCGTGCCGACGGACACCACTGCAGGTTCCCCCAGGTAGGTCAGCGCGTCGGTGCAGCCCACCTCCTGCGCGCGCGCCTCCTGCGAGACCGAGTAGAGGTCGCCAGCAAGTGTGCCAAGAAGAACGATCACGATCGAAGGCGGAATGATCTGCCCCAGCGTGCCCGAGGCCGCAATAACGCCGGTGGCTATTTCGGGGCTGTAATTGCTGCGCAGCATGGTGGGCAGGCTGAGCAGCCCCATGGTGACCACCGTCGCGCCCACGATCCCGGTCGAGGCGGCAAGGAATGCACCGACGACGACCACCGAAACCGCAAGCCCGCCCGGCAGCGGCCCAAATACCCGCGCCATGGTTGTCAAAAGGTCGTTTGCGGTTTTCGACCGTTCAAGCGTGATTCCCATCAGCACGAACATCAGCACCGCCAATAGCGTTTCGATCGACTGACCGGCGAAGACGCGTTCGTTCATCCGGTTGACGATGAAGCTGACGTTGCGATCAAGCGCGGTTTCCCATCCCTGCGGAAATACTGGCTCGCCCACCCTTGGCAGGTCGGGATATCGGAAGATCGAAACGGTTTCGGGCTTTACTCCCGATCCGACGAGGGTGCGATACGCCTCGCTTCCGGTGTCGATCGCCTGGTGGATCAGCAGGCCTGCACTGTCGAGCCCCGCGATGATCGCAAAGGAAATCGCACCCGCACCGCCGATGGCAAAGGCCACCGGAAACCCGGAAAGTATGCCACCGAAGAGACATAGAAATACGATGATCAGGCCGACCTCGACGCCATCAAGTCCAAACAACATCAGTGTGTACCCTCATAGGCTTCTTCGCCTTGTCCGAGGTTATCCTTGTCGAGGTACCTGCCCTCGCTTTCCGGCCCCTCCTTGAACTCCAGATACGAGCGGTAGAAAAACGCTATGGCTTGGATAAAGACCATACCCGCGAATGCGACCGTCAGGATCTTGAACAGAAAGTAGCCGTTGAACCCATTCGGGCTGAACCCGATCGTCTCGACGTTCCAGCGGACCGCACGCGCCTTCATCATAAGCCGGTCGAGCGTGTCAGACGCCGACGGCTTGGGAGTGATCAGATGCCGCCACATGAAATACCAGCCGTACATCCAGACCAGCACGGCCATCGGCGCCATGAAGATCAGGCTTCCGATCATGTCGATGATCCGCTTTGTGCGAAATTTGACGGCGGCATAGAACAGATCGACCCGCACGTGCCCGCCTTGGACGAACGTGTAGGTACAGCACAGGGCGACGACGAGCGCGTTGTGAAACTTGAGCATCTCGGCCCACCAGCTGATGTCGTAGGACAACGGGATGCCAAAACCGAACGAGATGTCGGGCCGCACGAAAATCCTTTGGACGAAGACAATGATGATCTGCTGGATCACCATGATCAGGCCGGCCCAGGCAAAGATGCGCCCGGTGATGTTGGCAAACCCCTCCATCACACGCACACAGCCCCACATGAAGCCGTTGCGCCAAAGACCGATCACTGTCAGCACCAGAACGAAGGTGAACACGACAAAGAAAAATTCCACCGATCCGCCGTAATAGACGAACCGCATGATCGCTTCCTTGTCTGCCCAGTTCAGCCAGCTGGCGGGATGGGTGACGGCATAGGCCAAGTTGTAAAAGGCCAAGCCGATATTTTGGAAAAACCAGAGAAGAGCGTCCAGCATGGGTTCCCACGTCCCTCATGTCGGTGCGGGTCCCCCGAGACCCGTTTACGGGATCGAGGCGGGCCCCGCCGAAGGGCCCGCCCACAAGACAGCACGCTACAGGGCGATCAGCCCAGAACGCGGTCGCGTTGCTTGGTATAGGCGCCGTCGGACTTGGCAAGCCAAGCCGACGAGGACTTCATCGAGGCCATGTAGCTGTCGTAAACCCGCTTGTAGATGTCGTCGCCCATATTCTCCTGGTGAACTTCGTCAGCGGCCTGGCCAAACGCATCCCAGACCGAATCGGGGAATTCAAGCGTGTTGACGCCGCTCGACTGAAGCCGGCTCAGCGCGGCAGAGTTGTTCGACAGGAATTGTGCAAGGTTCCACTGGTGCGCCTCGGCACAGGCGGTTTCGACCATCTTCTGCTGCGCCGGAGTCAGGCTGTCGAAGACTTCGCGGTTCATCCCGATGGATAGGCCAGCGCCCGGCTCGTGGAAGCCGGCGGTGTAGTAGGTCTTCGTGATCTCCTGGAAGCCTGCCTTTTCGTCCGCCCAAGGGCCAATCCACTCGGTGCCATCAATCGCTCCCGAGGCCAGCGCCTGGTAGACTTCAGCACCCGGCAGGTTCTGAACGGATGCGCCCAGCTTGCCCAAGGCCTTGCCGCCCAGACCGGGCATCCGGAATTTCAGGCCGTTGAAATCTTCGGGGCCGTTGATCTCTTTCGAGAACCAACCACCCGCCTGAGCGCCGGTGTTGCCCGCGAGGAAAGATTTAAGGCCGAAGATCTGGCCCAACTCGTCGTGGAAGCCCATGCCGTCACCGTGATAATACCAGTTCACCAGTTCCTGCGCCGTCATGCCGAACGGAACCGAGGTGAAAAAGGCATAGGCCGGATGCTGCCCCACGAAATAGTAGTCGGCGCCATGGTACATGTCAGCCTGCCCGGCGGTCACGGCATCGAACACCTCGAACGCGCCGACCAGTTCGCCCGCACCCTTGACGTCGATGGTCAGTGCGCCGTCAGCCATGCCGTTGATGTTGTCGGCGGCGCGCTGTGCTGCGTCGAAAACACCGGCGAGGCCGCGACCCCAGGTTGTGACCATGGTCAACGTGCGGTTGCCTTGGGCATAGGCCGGTGCGGCCAGCGTCGTGGCGGCGGCGGCCGACCCACCCAATGCCGTATTCTTCAGGAATGAACGACGATCCATGTGATTTATCCTCCCAATAGATGATGCGCGAAAACCCGTCCCTGGCAGCCTTCGCGCGGACCGTTGCAGTCGCCGGGACACTATCGTGTACATTTTGCGATGGGAATACCGAGTAGAGCGTAGGATCTGCATTCCGACCCGTCAAAAAGTGCAAAACCGGACCAGATGCAGCGGCGCGCGCACAATCCAAACGTGTACTGTCGCGCCACCTGACGCAGGGCCTTTGATGCGATTCGCATTATCAATTCACGAGAAGAGAATCGATGTTCGTATACCGCGTGACCTACGGCCGGAAACAGTTCCTGACAGCCACGCCGCTGCTGATCGTAGCGGTAGAAACCATTTCCGCGCGGGTCACGCTTCAATCGCGCAAAGTCGCGGTGCGCAATATCCGCAACCTCGAGCAAAACTCATCTCGGCGAAACGCGACGAGCAGAAGAACTGGGTGTTTTTGGCATGACCTGCGGTTGTCAACATCTACGTCCGCGTCGTGCCCGAAGACGACGCGGCAATGTTGTCCCTCACGCAGTCCTTTAAGGCATGGCAGCGCCGAATACATCAGTTCCGCATTGGGCACGGTGCTATGGGATCCGTGCTGGAAGACGTGCCCGCATTGAAGATCAATTGCGCGATCGACGAGGCCATCAAAGCCCAGTGTTACCTGTGCACCAGGGCGCAGGAACCACTGGTGCCGGATAGCCGCGAAGGGCGCGTTCGATTGACTGACCGCGAACAGATGACCTTGATTCAACTGGCACAGCGTTAGGCGAAAAAGGCGGGGCTCAGGTTTTGGACATCTCGGTGCGCACCGTGGAAAAGCATCGCAAAATCATCAAGCGCAAGCTGCTTATCAGTGCTACCGTCGGCCTGACCCGCTATGTAATGGAACACGGTGTACTCCAGGGTCACAGCACTCATCTGGTCAACTTTGCGGCATATGATGCCGCGGCGCAGAAATTTTTTCGCTGCACCCCTTCCATAAACTGAATTTTGTGTCATCGTTGTGTCATTCATTGCCATGGGGGACACCATGCAGGATGTACAAGAGGACTACGGCGAAAGCACGGTCGAGTTCGCCGATTTCACCTTCGACCGCCAGAAAGCCGTATGTTACGGCCTACAGAACAACGCTGGTGGCACCACAACGATCATCAACTTCGCCTCAGAACGGCTGGCTGACAGGTTTCGCGTCGCTTATCTCCGGGACCTGAACATCCGGATTATCCAAAACGAGGCACAGCTGATCTGTTTTGCCGATTACGACACGGTGATGCGCACGTCGCAGGACGATCCCCGCGTGCAGGCGCTGCACTATAACCGAGACTACATGATGGGCACGCTGGGTCACATGATGTAGGGCGTTTCGCCCAAGATTCTTCGTACGAAGAATCTTGGGCTCGCTATTTTGCACGAATTTTCGCCATCCCAGCGGCGCACCGTCGTCGCGCTTGCCGGTCACCATTGCAGAACGCGGAAGCTTGCCTTCGCCGCCGGAGAATGGCGCGGCTGGGTGCCGAATACCCATGATCTTTGTGCGCCGGTCGGTCGACCATGTCAGCCCCGTCAGATCGGACCCTTTCGGCCCGGTCAGAAAGCATGAGATTCCGCCCCTGACCGTATCGCACGCAAACACCTGGCGGACAGGCGGTTCAGGTCGACATCTTTCATGGCGGGTCTGCGGATGGTGGTGGCAATAGATCCCCTAGATTGTCACACGAGTTTGACAGCCCTCGGACGGGTCCGCGACATCCTCCAAACCTGCGCGTTTCTGCCGCGCCGCATTCCGCGCAACAAATGCAAAGAATCCGCCCCCTCGCGCGACATTTTTCGCGGAAAGCCTGTTGACGCTCCTGACCCTCACACATAATGTCCCCGAACGCAGCAAGGAGTCGCCGCACATGGCATCGCTAATCGTAGTCGTAGGTAAATGGCGCATGGGCCGGTAACGGACACCATAAAGGTACCCCATGCGCCCTCGGAACCCTCCGGGGGCTTTTTTATGCGTAACGCAAAGAGACACATGTCATGAATGGAGCAATGAGATGACACGTCAGATGACCGGAGCGAAAATGGTGGTTCAGGCCTTGAAGGATCAGGGTGTGGACGTCGTATTCGGATATCCCGGCGGCGCCGTGCTACCGATTTATGACGAGATCTTTCAGCAGAATGACATTCGGCACATCCTCGTCCGGCATGAGCAAGGCGCGGTCCATGCCGCCGAAGGCTATGCCCGGTCGACCGGGAAGCCCGGCGTCGTTCTGGTGACCTCGGGGCCCGGGGCGACCAACGCCGTGACTGGCTTGACCGACGCGCTGATGGACTCGATCCCGCTGATCGTTCTGACCGGCCAAGTACCAACATTCATGATCGGCTCCGACGCGTTTCAGGAGGCCGACACGGTCGGCATTACCCGCCCCTGCACCAAGCACAACTGGCTGGTCAAGGAAACCGAGCGTCTGGCCCAGACCATCCACGAGGCGTTTCACGTGGCCACGTCGGGCCGACCAGGACCGGTGCTGGTGGACATTCCGAAAGACGTGCAGTTCGCATCGGCCAAGTACCTGGAGCCTGCGCAGACCAAGACCTCGCATTACCAGCCGCAGACCACGGGCGACATCGACACGATCACCGAACTGGTCGAGGCGCTGGAGCAGGCCGAGCGGCCCGTCTTCTACACAGGCGGCGGCGTCATCAATTCCGGCGACGAGGCGACCGCGCTTCTGCGCGAGCTGGTCGAGGCGACGGGTATTCCGATCACATCGACCTTGATGGGCCTTGGCTGCTATCCGGCGTCGGGCAAGAACTGGTTGGGTATGCTGGGCATGCACGGCCTCTACGAGGCGAACATGGCGATGCATGACTGCGACCTGATGATAAATATTGGGGCGCGGTTCGACGACCGGATTACAGGGCGGTTGGACGCGTTCTCACCCGGATCGCAGCGGGCGCATATCGATATCGACCCGTCCTCGATCAACAAGGTGATCCGGACAGACTTCCCCATCGTAGGCGACGTAAAGGAGGTCCTGCGCCAGTTGATGTCGGTCTGGAAGGAGCGCGGCAGCAAGGTCAACCGTGAGGCCATTCGCAATTGGTGGGGTCGGATCGAGGAATGGAAAAAGATCAACTGCCTCGCTTTCACTCAACAAGGCAAGACGATCAAGCCCCAGCATGCGATGCATCGTCTTGAAGAACTGACCAAAGGCCATGATCGCTACATTTGCACCGAAGTGGGCCAGCACCAGATGTGGGCGGCGCAGTACCTTGGGTTCGAAGACCCCAACCGCTGGATGACGTCTGGCGGGCTGGGCACCATGGGATACGGCTTTCCGGCCTCTATTGGCGTTCAGGTGGCGCACCCAGAGGCGTTGGTGATCAATGTCGCGGGCGAGGCATCGTGGCTGATGAACATGCAGGAATTGGGAACGGCCGTTCAATACCGCCTTCCGGTCAAGCAGTTTATCCTCAACAATGAACGCCTTGGCATGGTGCGCCAGTGGCAGGAGTTGCTGCATGGAGAGCGTTATTCGCACTCGTGGTCCGACGCCCTGCCCGATTTCGTCAAGCTGGCCGAGGCGTTCGGGGCGAAAGGCATCCAGTGTTCGGACCCTGCCGATCTGGACGATGCGATCATGGAGATGCTGAACTACGATGGACCGGTGATTTTCGATTGCTTGGTTGAGAAGCATGAGAACTGCTTCCCGATGATCCCGTCGGGCAAGGCGCATAATGAGATGCTGCTGGGCGAGAATGCGTCCACCGCGGATGCCATCGACGCAGGCGGGGCGGTGCTGGTGTAGGCCACCCCCCGTCCCTGCCCTGCACGACACACTTCAAAGGATTAATCCCATGTCAGCCCTGAAAATCAAGAAAGGCGCGACCAGCCATTCCGCCTATAACTTGCGGCCCACGTTTTCCGACGCGGAAGAGCGTCACACTCTAGCCGTCATCGTGGATAACGAGCCCGGCGTTCTGGCCCGCGTGATCGGCCTCTTCTCGGGACGCGGTTATAACATCGACAGCCTGACCGTGGCCGAAGTGGATCATACCGGCCATATGTCCCGCATCACTATTGTCACCACGGGCACGCCTCAGATCATCGAGCAGATCAAGGCGCAACTTGGCCGGATCGTAGTGGTGCACGAAGTCCATGACCTGACGGTCGAGGGCCGCACGGTAGAGCGCGAACTGGCGCTGTTGCGCGTCACCGGCACCGGCGACAAGCGGGTCGAGGCCCTACGGCTTGCGGATATCTTCCGCGCCAGTGTGGTGGACAGCACGCTGGACAGCTTCGTCTTCGAGATTACCGGCACGTCGGAAAAGGTTGATGCGTTCGCTGACCTCATGCGTCCGCTGGGCCTGGAAGAGATCGCCCGAACAGGTGTTGCCGCGCTATCCCGAGGAAACTGATCCGCGGTACCGTTAAAATCTAGCGGGACAGATTGACCTTCCCAAGGCGAGCGCTGGGCTGCTGCGGCTGCGCGGCAGTTCGGACGTCCATGCCGGGCTGAACCGGAAACGGCAGAACCTTGCGCTCTTCGCTGTCCTGCGCAGCGGCGTATCCAGGATCACTGTCCGAGGTAGCGCAGCGCAGATCGGCCGCGAGGCAGGGGTATTCCTCGGTTGCAACGACCTCGACCTCGAAGGCAAGGCGCATGCCGCGACCGTCACGGATCTTGAACGCAACGAAGTCTCCCTCCTCGAATTTCGAAGCTTTGGTGGAGTCGCTCGGTTCACCTTCGAAGAACGCCAGTTCGCCATGATCTTCACACCAGATCAGCGCGCGGTTCGAACACCGATCAGCCCACAATACTGCACCGTACATAGCAACCTCGCTGTATCCTGAATTTAGGATAGGCCAGCGCAAGGTTGCGATCACTGGAAATCTGAAGCATCTGCGGCACCTATTTGTGTCAGCAGTCAACGAATCTGACGCTAAAGCGCGTCAACTTCTGGACAGAATCGTACATCTTCGTGTAGCGAGGGCAATAATTCCATTCGCGAGACTATGGACGACGTATGGGAGGACGGAGAATCGGTACTGTTTTGAACCGGAAAACCCAGTCAAACACCCCGCCTGCCTCGTCGACCGATCCTGCGGTCCTTCGCGGTATATTTGGCCAGAACTTACAGATCCTTAGTGCACCGTACAAATCTGTCTCAGGCCTGTGCCGGGAGATTGGGATCAATCGCACGCAGTTCAACCGCTACCTCTCTGGCGAAAGCTTCCCACGGCCCGATCTGTTGTACAGGATCTGCCAGTTCTTCGATGTGGATGCCCGGATCCTTCTGGAACCGGTCGAGTCGATTTTCGCGACATCGCCCGAACTTCTGGGCCATTCTTTCCTGTCAGGCTTTTTCGGAGCGTCGCCCACCGCTGTGCCCGAAGAGATTTTTCCCAGCGGGTTCTACAGTTTCGTCCGGCGGTCCTTCATCGACGACACCCTTTTTACCATCGGCCTTGTCCACGTGCACCGCGAGGCGCCCTATACGTTTCTGCGCGGATTCGAGCCGCGTGATGCGATGCGCAGCCAGGGTCTGTCCACAGAGCCCGCGAGCAGGGAATTCCGCGGCCTGATCATGCGGCAGGAGGAAGGCGTGGCGGCGCTGGTCACGCATCGCAACTCGCTCGCCTGTTCGTTCAACTTCCTGACGCCCGAAACCTCTTTCCAGTCCAATATCTGGGAAGGCTACGCGACACGCACCGTGCGTGAGAAAGTGACCGGGAGGCGCGCGGCCCGGATGGTCTATGAATACCTTGGCCCGGGGCTGACCAAGGCGCTGCCGGTGGCGCGGCAAGCCGGGCTGGTAACATTGGAAGAGGTTCCGGTATTTCATGCGCGCCTGCTGCGCCTGAAAGAGGAATTCCGCTAGGCCGCAGAATTAACCTGCGTTTAGACAGTCGCTTTGCGGAAATTCGTGTCGTGAATCGTCGGTTTTTCCGGCGCGGTTTCAGGCAATCGGTGAACATCACCAGCCAAGGGGATGTGTTACCGATGTCTGCAACGATCACCGATCTTTCCGCCGTTCGCACCAGTGTCGACAAGGCCAATGGCCTTCCCAACGCCCACTACATCGACCCCGCCATTTACGCCGAGGAACGCCAGGCGCTGCTCTATACGCAGTGGGCCGGACTGTCTGTCGCGGCCGACGTGCCGGAGCCGGGTGACGCCAAACCGATCGAGTTCCTGGGGATGCCCCTGCTGCTTTTGCGCGACAAGGATGGCGACGTCCGGGTGTTTCAGAACATCTGCCGTCACCGGGGCATGATCCTTGTGGAAGAGCCACGCAAGATCGAGGGTGCGATCCGCTGCCCCTATCATTCGTGGTGCTATTCCACCAAGGGCAAGCTGGTCTCGACCCCGCATGTGGGCGGACCGGGTCACAATACGCACGACGCGATCAAGCGCGACGACCTGGGCCTGATCGAGGTGCGCAGCCACGTGTGGCGCGATGTCGTGTGGATCAACGTCTCGGGCGATGCGCCGGACTTCGAGGAGGCCATGAAGGACGTCATCGCGCGCTGGTCGGAATTTGAATTGCCGGTCTATCACGGCGGATTCGACAGCAAGATCGAGTTCGAGGTCAACACCAACTGGAAGCTGGCGGTGGAGAACTATTGCGAGAGCTACCACCTGCCGTGGGTGCATCCGGGGCTCAACAGCTATTCCAAGCTGGAGGACCACTACAACATCGAAGAGCCCGGTGCATTCTCGGGTCAGGGCACGATGGTCTATCGCCAGCTGACCAACGAGAACGGCGAAAAATTCCCGGATTTTGAAGGAGTTGGCGCAAAGTGGAATGAACAGGCGGAGTACATCGCCGTCTACCCGAACGTCCTGCTGGGCGTACATCGCGACCATGCCTTCGCCATCATCTTGGAGCCGAAAGGTCCCGAGAAAACGGTCGAACATATCCACCTCTACTATTCCGTGCCCGATAGTGACGAAGGGCTGCGGATGCGTAACACGCAGCTTTGGAAGACGGTCTTTGAAGAGGACATCTTCGTGGTCGAAGGCATGCAGCGCGGGCGGCACGCGGACCAGTTCGACGGGGGGCGTTTCTCGCCTGTGATGGACAGCCCGACCCATTGTTTTCACGCCTGGGTCGCCGGCAAGATCGAAACCTATCGTGGTATGGGAAAGGCGGCGGAATGAGTGCAGTTCTGGACAACGCGATGATCGCCGCGCACGAGGCGCATGACAGCTCCGCGCTGATACAGCTTTACACCAAAGCCGCGGATACGGCGAACGATCTGGATGCGTCGTGCTTCTACCTGACGCATGCGTATGTGTTCGCGTTGGAGGCCGGGGCGCCGGATGCGCGGCGGCTGCATGCGCGGCTGGTGCGACACGGTCGCGAGGCGTGAGGCGACTCAAAAGTTAATTTTTTCGATCGCCCGATTCCGGCGTCGGTATCGCGTCGGTATTCGGGTGGTATCGCGACGGTGCGGTTTTCGCCGGGGCCGGATTAACAGGGCGTGCGGTGGGACGGCGCGATCGGAAAGACGTGAAGATAGGGTGAAGACGGCGCGCGGAGGTCGCGCGGGTTTTCACCCACCCTACGAATTCGGCAAGACGTTATCCCGGACCTGATCCGAGATCTCTGGCGGCAAGGGATCTTCGCCCCTGCCCGCAAATCGAACGATGATCGGGCCAAAACCGCCTTAATGGAATGGCAGGAATTTCGCGCGACACTGAGCGGACCCCCCGTCGAGGCCACATGCAGAGCAGACCGGACAAATCCCCGATGCAACGCCACGCACGGCTTTTCGAGCTTCTGCGGCAGGAGAATGCCGCGCGGCGGGCGCGTGACAGGGCAGCACAAGTGCAGATCACTGACGGCAACGCGGCGCTGACGTTTCGGGAACTGGCGGAGTTGTCTTTCGACACCCGGCCCGCGGTGCTTTAGCCGCGGAACCCCGTGGCGATGACAAACTTCTCGGAACTGTCCGAGCGTGACGCGGGTGGCTTGACGTTGGCAACTTTGGCGAAGCGTTGCTTCAGCAATTTCTGCAAATCGCCCTCGGCCCCTCCGGCCAGCACCTTGGAGACAAAGGTGCCGCCCTCTTCCAGAACGTCGAAGGCGAGATAGGCCGCGGCCTCGCACAGTGCGATGATGCGCAGGTGGTCGGTCTGTTTGTGGCCCGAGGAGGAGGCCGCCATGTCGGACATGACCACGTCCGCCTTTCCGCCCAGCCATTCCTTGACCTTGTCGTCGGCGTCGTCTTCCATGAAGTCGAGCACGTGCAACTCGCAGCCCGCGATGGGTTCGACCTCTTGCAGGTCGATACCGAGGATATAGCCCTGCGCCTTGCCGGATTTCTCGCCCAGTGCGTTTACGCGCGGCACGGCCACCTGGCACCAGCCGCCGGGGGCACAGCCGAGGTCTACGACGCGCGCGCCGGGGACGAGAAAACGGAACTTGTCGTCCAGTTCCATGATCTTGTAGGCGGCACGGCCACGATAGCCTTCGGCCTGGGCGCGTTTCACGTAAGGGTCATTGAGCTGCCGTTGCAGCCAGCGGGTGGAACTGCTGCGCCGGCCCTTGGCGGTCTTGACCTTGACGGTCAGGTCGCGCTGGCCGCGGCCGGACGTGTTCTTGCCCGTGGGGCCCTTGCCGGTTGGTTTCTTCGCCATCAGTCCTGTCCTTCGATCAATACGCCGTCGGCGGCCATCTGGGCGTAGAGCATCCCCTCGCGCAGGCCGCGGTCAGCGACCGACAGGCGGTCGGTGGGCCAGCAGCGCAGAAGCGCCTGAAGGATGGCTGCACCCGACATGATGAGCGCCTGACGGTCGAGCCCGATACGCGGGTCACGACGGCGTCCGGCGGGGCCCATGGCGAGGTAGTCGCGGATCACGCGGTCGATCTGATCGGACGTCATGCGGAGCCCGTCGACCTTGTTGCGGTCGTAGCGTTTGAGGCCGAGATGGCTCGCCGCGACGGTGGTGACAGTGCCCGAGGTACCGACGATCTGAAAGCCTGCGCGGGGCGGCTCGTCCTTGTAAGGGGCGAATTCAGCGAGGTTTTCCTCGAAGAACCAGCTCATGAGGGCAAAGCGGGCGGCGTCATCCTCGACATCGTTGAACTGGTCACGAAGCGTGGCCACGCCAAGCGGCACGCTGATCCAATCGACCACGCGGGCCGACGGGCCATCGCCGCGTCGCGCGTCGGGAAACCCGCCATGCATCCGCATGATGGCCGAGGCCCGCTCGCGCGGGCGCACATTGGTCAGGTCGATCCACACAAGTTCGGTCGAGCCACCGCCGATATCGACGACCAGCAGTTGCTCGGTCTTCTTGCTGACCAGCGGGGCGCAGGACACGACGGCCAGCTGCGCCTCTTCCTGGGGTTCGATGATGTCGAGGCGCAGGCCGGTCTCCCGCTCGACCTTCTTCATGAAGGCGGCGCCGTTGGAGGCGCGGCGGCAGGCCTCGGTGGCCACCAGCCGCATGTTCTTGACCTTGTTGCGCTTGAGCTTTTGCTGGCAGACGCGCAGGGCCTGGATGGTGCGGTAGATCGAGGCGCGCGACAGCTTGCCGCTCTGTTCAAGCCCCTGCCCCAGCTGCACCGATTTAGAGAAGCTGTCCACGACTTTGAACTGAGCGCCGTCAGGCCTGGCGATCAGCATACGACAACTGTTCGTTCCCAGATCCAGCGCCGCATAAAGCGAGCCGGATTCGGGCGAGATCAGTGCGGGGCTTTCGACCTTTGGTCGTTCTGGTGAACGAGGGACCGCGCCCGCACTTTCGGGACGCTTGGGCGCCATAACTCACGCCCTCCATTTCGAGTTACCTAGAAGGTAGTGGTTGCTCGGGCTTCGCGCAAGCTTTGAGCCGCGCACGGGATAAACTTGAATCATTTTCCAGTGCCTTGCGATGGCCTTGAAACGGCATGGCGGATAAGGTGACGTCGCTGGATGACGTCGTTAAGTCGAAAAACGACCCTGTCGGAGGCAGTGGGTGAATTAGAGAGAGTCAACCGAGGTAGAGGAATCAGCGATGGTTGATGTGACTGTGGTATACTGGCGGGACATCCCCGCGCAGGTGATCGTCGGCAAAGGCCGGCGCGGCTCCAAGCGCCCCCTGCCCGAGCGGTTCGAGCAGGCCATTGACCGCGCCGCGATGAAGATCGGCGCCGAGGATACCGATGCCTATCTCGCCGAGTGGCGCAAGGCCGCCCCCTACGAGGTGGAGGGCGATGCCGACGCGGTGGCCGAGGCCGAGGCCGCACGGCTGGACAAGGAATACGATCAGGCGCGCATCAAGCAGCTGATCGCGAATGACGGTTGGGCCGGCTCGTCGTGAGTTCTGGCCGCAAATCTTTCTGGGAGGCCGCGATGGCGCTTTTGAACTTCAAGAAACGTGAGACCCCGGGCGCGCGCACGGTCAACCCGCAGGTGGAGGCCTTCCTGGACGGCTATTCCATCGAGGTGATGCCGCGTACTGCCGAGAAGGTGGACAATTTCCGCGATCTGCTGCCCGAAGGCACGCGCGTCTACATCGCGCATATCGAGGGCACGCCGATCGAGGACATGGTCGTGACCGCCAAGCGCGTGGCCGCCGAAGGCTACAAGGTGATGCCGCACTTCCCCGCGCGGATCATCAAGGACCAGGCGACGCTGGAGGACTGGATCGCGCGCTACCAGGGAGAAGCGGGCGTCGAGCAGGCGCTGGTGCTGGCCGGTGGCGTCAAGGATCCGCATGGCGATTTCGACAGCTCGATGCAACTGTTGCAAACCGGCGCGTTCGACCGGGCGGGATTCAAACGGCTGCACGTGGCGGGCCACCCCGAGGGCAACCGCGACATCGACCCAGATGGCAGCATGAAGAACGTCGAGGATGCCGTTCAGTGGAAGCAGAAATTCTCGGAGCGCACCGATGCCGAGATGGCTCTGGCCACGCAGTTCGCCTTTGACGCCGACCCGATCATCAAGTGGGCCGACGACCTGGCCGCGGCCGGTGTGACCCTGCCCATCCATATCGGCATCGCGGGGCCCGCGAAACTGCAGACGCTGATAAAGTTCGCCATCGCCTGTGGCGTGGGCCCGTCGCTGAAGGTGCTGCAAAAGCGCGCGATGGACGTATCCAAGCTGCTGTTGCCCTACGAGCCCACGGACGTGCTGACCAAGCTGGCGGCGCACAAGGCGGCCAACCCGGACTTCAACATCACCAACGTTCACTTCTTCCCGCTGGGCGGCATCAAGACCAATGCCGAGTGGGCGATCGAAAACGGTGGCGCGTCGACCGTGCCCGCCGCCAAGCAAGGATAAGTCATGACGCGTACCATCGTCGAAAGCAAAACCAAGACCGCCATCATCGGGTTCGACCAGCCGTTCTGCGTGATCGGTGAGCGGATCAACCCGACCGGCCGCAAGAAGCTTGCCGCCGAGCTGGAAGCGGGCGATTTCTCGACCGTGGAGGCCGATGCCATCGCGCAAGTCGCGGCCGGCGCGACGGTTCTGGATATCAACGCGGGCGTTGTCTACAACTCGAACCCCGATCCCAACCAGACCGAACCGCCGCTGATGCGCAAGGTCGTGGAACTGGTGCAGGGGCTGGTCGATGTGCCGCTGTGCATCGACAGTTCGGTGCCTGGCGCGCTGGAAGCGGGGCTTGAGACCTGCGAGGGCCGTCCGCTGCTGAACTCGGTCACCGGCGAGGAAGAGCGGCTGGAACTGGTTCTGCCGCTGGTCAAGAAATACAACGTTCCGGTGGTGGCGATCTCGAATGACGACACCGGGATTTCCGAAGACCCCGACGTGCGCTTTGCCGTCGCCAAGAAGATCGTGGAACGGGCCGCCGATTTCGGCATTCCGGCGCATGACATCGTGGTCGATCCGCTGGTCATGCCGATCGGCGCGATGGGCACGGCCGGTTTGCAGGTCTTCACGCTGGTGCGGCGCCTGCGGGAAGAACTGGGCGTGAACACCACCTGCGGCGCATCGAACATCAGCTTCGGGCTGCCCAACCGGCATGGCATCAACAACGCGTTCCTGCCGATGGCGATGGGTGCGGGCATGACCAGCGCGATCATGAACCCGATCGCCCTGCCCGTGAAGGAAGCCGACAAGGCCGCCAAGCGGGCCGAGGCCGAGGCCGCGGGGATCATCATCCCCGAGGACATGGACGACGAGACCTTCTGCAAGCTTTTTGAACTGGGCAGCACCAAGCCGCGTGCCGGCAAGGAAATGGAAGCCATTCGCGCGGCCAACTTCCTGACCAACAACGACCCGCATGGCGGCGAGTGGATCAAGTTCAACAAGGCCCCGCCGAAAGCCGGCGAGGAAGAGGCCGGACGTGGCGGACGCGGTGGACGGCGGCGTCGCCGGGCCTGAGGAACAGGACAGTGAAATGGGAAAGCCCCGGTTTCGGCCGGGGCTTTCCTGCGTTCAGAGGCGGAGACGCGGCTCAGCTAGGGGTGGTCGTATCGCCGTCGGCCCGAGTCTCGATCTCGGCATTCAGCTTGGCGCCGAGCAGCACGATGAAGGCCGAGAGCCACAGCCATGTCAGCAGGATGATGACACCGCCCAAGGTGCCGTAGGTCTCGTTGTAGCTGCCGAAATTCTGTGTGTAGACGGAAAAGGCGACCGTACCGACCAGCCACAGGGCCGTAGCGGCCACCGCGCCGGGGCTGATCCAGCGCCAGCGGGCGGGCGGACGGGACGGGCCGAACCGATAGAGCACCGCAAGGCCGAGGATGGCGAAGAACGCCAGGATCGGCCATTGCAGCCACAGTATCGCGGTTTCCAGCCCCTCCGGCAGGCCGAGAAAGCCGATCATGTTCGGCAGGACGATCATCGCGCCCAAGGACACCAACAGGCCAGCTATGATGAACAGCGTCAGCGCGATGCCGGTGGCGTAAAGGGCGACGAAACCGCGGGACTCCTCCTCGTTATAGGCGATGTTCATACCTTCCATCAGCGTCATCATCCCCTTGGTCGCGCCGTAAAGCGCCAGTAAAAGACCGATGATGGCCGCCAGCCCCGTGGCGCCTTCGTCGCCGCCGGTGACCTGAAGCACCTGGTCGCGGATGATCTCGGCCGCGTTCTGGGGCAGGATGGCGACGATCTCCTTGAGCTGCGTGGCGACATCACCGGGGTCCAGCAGGACTCCCGCGATGGAGATCAGGGCGACCGCGGCAGGGAAGATCGCCAGAAGCCCGAAGAAGGCGACGCCGGCGGAGACCACCGACATGTGGTCTGCGACGATGCCGGACTTGATCCGAACTGCGATGTCCCACCAGCCGCGACGCGGGATGCGGGCCGGGTGATCTGCGATGTGTTCGCTTGCGTCGTTCTGCATGGCGTCCTGTCCCCTAGCCTGTGGTGTTTCGGGCTCAACGCATGACCGGGCCAAAAGATCGGGCCGAGGACCGTGAAAAATACGGTGTCCGCGCGGGAGGTCCGGTGTCGGGGCCCGGAACGGGGTAGTGGAGACACGTCGGTACAGGACCTGATTCCGGTGCCTGAAGGAGCCCTGCGCCGGCCTCACGGGCGCAAGGCCGGGCCCCTTGTGACACGATATCAAGGCCTGAGCACACTCCGGAAGCGAAACGAGCGGTGCTTCGCCCACATCTTTGCGAAGTATTTGATACCGATCCCAAGCCACTGATATCATGTTGGTTTCCGGTGGAACACTCCTGCATTTCTGTGTTCAAACCGCAAGCGTTTCAGAACAGTTGTCTTCGGCGGTCGAACATTCTACGCAACCAATGGTATATTTTGGTTGATATTTGGTGTGTGGGATGCCAGCCTACCACGGCGGGCAAAAGATGACGCGAACCAGGAAGTGCACAGCGTTTCATACTGCCTTGGAAAACAAGAGTTTGCCCGACGCATGTCGCGGACATCCGATGGCCCGAGGCCCATCGGGCACCGTTCCTGCCGAGGGCATGTTTTATGTCTGGGAGGACAAGAGTTGAGTGACATTTCGATACCCTTGGGTGGAAAGGACGCCGACAAGGGCGCGTCCGACGCATCGGAGAGCGAGACAATCTATTTGGATGCGCCGGGAACGACGCTGAAAGACACCTGGAAGAACGCAGGCCCCGGCATCGCCGCCGCGATGACCGGTATCGGCGCCAGCCACATCATGCACGGGCCCACGGCCGGCGCGCAGTTCGGCTATGCCCTGCTGTGGATCATCCCGGTGGCCTATATCCTGAAATACTGCTGTTTCGAATTCGCCCACCGCTACACGATGGTGAAGGGCGAAAGCATCATGAACGCCTATGCCCGGGTCGGCCAGTGGCCGTTCTGGTATCTTGGCTTCCAGTCGCTGGCCAACACGTTTGGCATCGCTGGGCGGGCGCTGGGGTGTGGCGCGCTACTCTGGGCCGCCTTCCCGTTCATGCCCCTCGAGATGTGGTCGATGTCCGTCCTGCTGATCAGCGTCGCCATCCTGTGGCTGGGCAAGTACGAGGTGTTCGAAGGCATCGTCAAGGTCGCGATCATCGTCTTCGCGCTGTCGTCCTTTGTCGCCTTCGCGCTTCAGGCGCCGCCTGCGGGTGAATACCTGTCGCGGCTGCTGCCGAGCCTGCCGCCTGCCGGTGCCATGATCCTTTTCGGGTCGATGTTCGGGTACTTCCCGACCACGACCGAGGTCTCGGCGATGCAGTCCAACTGGGCCGTCGACAAGAAAAGCGGCATGGTCTACGTGCGGGAGATGCGGGAGAAAGGCCACAAGGTCGACGTGCATCCCGACTACATGAAGAACTCGATGATCCTCTATCGCCGTGACATGAATGTGTCCTACATCGTCGCGGCGCTGACCGGCATGGTGTTCCTGATCGTCGGTGCCGTCGTGCTGAACCCGATCGGCCTTGTTCCCTCGGGGCGTGAAATGGGCGTAACGATCGCACGCATCTACACCGACACGTTCGGCGCGTGGGTCTTCCCGATCATCATCGCCGGTGGTATCGCGGCGCTCTTTTCGACGGTCTTCACCTACTTCGACGGTCAGGCCCGGGTGTTCGAGGAATGCTGTGTCCGGCTCAAGACAAGCTGGGACAAGCCTACGACACGCAAGCTGATCAACCGCGGTTTTCAGGTGTTGTGGGTCGTCGGCGGCGCTGCCGTGATGTTCGGTATGCCGAAGCCGATCCTGGTGGTGCAGGTCGCCTCGATCCTCGCACTGGTCTTCTCGCCGGTTATCTACTGGCTGACGATCAAGGCGGTCACCGACGGCTTTCAGACGCCCGAGGAGCGCGAGCATATGCCCGGTCGCTTCATGATGGGGCTGGCGTGGACCGGTACGGTGGGGCTGGCCCTTGTCTCGGTCTACGTCCTGTTCATGATGGCCACGGCGTAGCACCAAACAGGACCTTGCAAGCGCAGGCCGCGCCACGGGAAACCGTGGCGCGGTTTTTTGACCGGACCGCTCTTTCGTTTCAGGTCACGCGGTGAGCCACCAACGCTCCATGTAGCGTTCGCCGTCGAGATCCCAGTTGGTAGCAATCGTCTCGGGCGTGCCGACGTCGTCGCCCACCCCGAAGACATAGGATGCGAACATCGGGATGGCCGAGCCGCCCTCTTCGTTGAGGATCTTCTGCATTTCGAAATACATGTCGCGGCGCTTGGTCTCGTCGAGTTCCGCGCGGGCCTCGACCAGAAGCTTGTCGAAACGCTCGTTCGACCAGTGTGACTCGTTCCACGACACGCCGGTCTGGTAGGTGGTCGAAAACATCTGGTCCTCCACCGGACGCCCGCTCCAGTAACTGGTGATGAAGGGGGATTTCATCCAGTGGTCGGCCCAGAAGCCGTCATTGGGCTGGCGGTTGACGTTGAGATCGATGTTTGCGCCCTTGGCGGAGTTCTGGATCAGGATGGCCGCGTCGACCGCTCCGGCGAAGGCGGCCTCGGAGGCCATTATCTCGATCTGGAGCGAGTCGAGGCCCGCCTCCTTGAGGTGGAACTTGGCACGGTCGGGGTCATAGGTGCGCTGTTCCAACTCGTCGTTGTAGAAGCGCTGGCCCGAGCCGATGGGATGGTCGTTGCCGACCTCGCCGTAGCCGAAGAGGATCTTGTCCACCAGTTCCTGCCGGTCGATGGCGTATTTCACTGCGAGCCGGATGTTGTTGTCGGTATAGGGATCGACATCGCAGAGCATCGGCAGCGAATAGTGCAGCGTGCCGGTGGTGGTCTTGAGGTTGACCCCGTCGCGGCGGCCCAGCAGGGCGGCGGTCTTGAGATCGACCCGGTCGATGACGTGAACGTCGCCCGAGACCAGCGCCGAGGTGCGGGCGTTCTGGTCGATGATCGACAACACCTCGACCGTGTCGAAAAAGGCCACGTCGTCGTTCCAGTGGTTGGCGTGGCGGGAAAGCTGCGAGCTGACGCCGGCATCGTAATTGTCGAGGACGTAGGAGCCGCAGCCGATGTAATCCTGCCAGTTCATCGTGCCGTCCTCGTTGGCGGGCATCACCGGCAGGTGGTAGTCGGTCATGATGAAGGGGAAGTCGGCGTTCCCGCTCTCCAGCTCGACCACCACGACGAGGTCGCCATCGGCGGTGATCTCGGTCACCGGTGCGACGAGCGGCCCGGCGGCGGAGGTGTTGCCCTCGCCCCGGTGGTGGTTGATCGAGGCGATGACGTCGCTGGCCTTGACCGTGCGGCCATTGTGGAATTCCAGACCGTCGCGCAGCTTGAACGTCCAGGTCTTGGCGTCGGGCGAGGATTCCCAGCTTTCGGCGAGCGAGGGCGCGAGGCTGCCGTCGGGCGCGATTTCGGTCAGGTAGCCCTGGTAGCCACCCAAGGAGAGGCCAATCGTGTAGCCGTTCTCGATGACGCCGGGATCGAGCTTGTCGGTGGTCGCGCCGTGGCCACGGGCGACGCGAAAATGACCGCCTTTCCGTGGGGTCTGGGCGTGGACCATGTCGGCGGTCAGGGACAGGGCCGAGACAGTCGCGCCGGCGGCCAGCCCCTGTTGCATGAAGCGGCGGCGCGAGATCCGTCGCGTGCGCAGGTCGCGCGTCAATTTGTCGAGGAAATCCATTCTCTTCTCCTTGTTGGACCGGCCTTTTGGGTGGCCGTTTCTTGTTTTTGCCGGGATGCGACGCATGTCTTGCCGCTCCCGCAGCGCAAGCATAGCGCGGTTATTCGCGGCCTGTCTCTTGGTTGTTGGCGCGATGCGCGGGTTCCCTCTGGCAAGCGACTGGTTTTTCAGCGCCCTGCCCGTCCCAGCGGCGCTGCGAATGGCAGGGGCGCATTGAGGGTCGATGAAAGGACGGCAGCCGGTGAGGTACGGTGGGTTTTCACCCACCCTACGCGGCGGACGCCATCCCGGGACAGGCCCGGGACCGGAGCGCCGAGGCGCGGTCAGGCGACCGCGGTGCGTACGCCTTCGGTCTCGAAGAGCCGCCCCGGGCCCCATCCGCGCGCATCTATCCCGGCGCGGCCCAGAATGTGCCACAGCAGCGCCTGGTTGGAGCTGATGACCGGCAGGCCCAACTCGGATTCGAGGGGGGCGATCACGCCGAAGGTGCGCAGGTTGGTGCAGGAGGTGAAGATGGCCTGCACGCCCTTGGCCTTGGCGGCCTCGGTGACGGCGGCGTGGGTGGAGCCTTCGGTGATGCGCGCGACGCGACGGTCGTCGGTTTCGCCGAAGCTGAGGTTGTGCACGACCTCGATGCCGCGTGATTCCAGAAAGCTGCGCATGGGGGCGATGACCTGCGCCGAGTATGGCGTGACCATCGCGATGCGCGACGCCCCGAGCGCGCGGAGACCGGCGACCACGGCGCTGATCGGGTTGGTGACGGGGACGCCGGGATGGGCCAGTTGCACCTGCCCCTCGACCAGCTCGGGGCCCATCAGCGCCGAGGCGGAGGTACAGCCATAGCCCACGGCATCGAGCCCGTCCGGCAGAAGCGAGGCGGAGGCGGCCATGCGTTCCTGCATGGAAACGAGGTTTTCGGCCGTGACCTCGTTGTCCGAGAAGATGCGGGTGTGATGCACGGCCACGTCGCGGCCCGCGAGGATGCTGCGCGCCTCGGTTTCCAGCGTCTCGTCGGTGCTCAGGACCACGAGACCGATGCGCGTTCCCATACCGTTGTCCAGGTCGTATTTCATCGCGTGCTCCCGTCCGGCCAACTGACAGTGCCGCCTGCCACTGCCGCCGCGACGCCGGTTGTCGCGGGGCAGGATGTTGGCAGGCCGCGTAGCACGCGCACGGCAAGATGGCCGAAGGCCTGTGCTTCCAGCATATCACCATCAAGGCCCACCGCCTCGACCGGGTCCACCACGGCGTCGAGTGCGGCGCGCAGCATGGACATCATGACGGGGTTCTTGCGCCCGCCGCCGCAGACCAGCAGGCGTTCGGGCGGGGATGGGCAATGCTCCATCGCCTGCAGAACCGCCGCGGCGCTCATCGCCGTGAGGGTGGCCGCGGCGTCGGCGTCACCGAGTTCGTGCACGAGGGTGTAGAGGTCGGAAAACGCGTCGCGGTCGAGGCTTTTCGGGGGGATCTTGCGAAAATACGGCTCGTCGAGGAAAAGCTCGAGCGCGCCTTGCGCCACGGTGCCTTGCAGAGCCAATGCGCCGTCACGGTCGCAGGGCTCGCCCCTGCGCTGCATCATCAGGTCGTTGACGGGGGCATTTGCAGGGCCGGTGTCAAAGGCCAACAGCGCGCCGTCCTGATCGGGGCGGTCGCGGCTGGGGTCGATCCAGGTGATGTTGCCCACGCCCCCCAGATTTAGGAACGCGAGCGGGCGTTCGGCCTCCATCCACTTGGCGCAGGCGAAGTGGAAGAACGGGGCGAGCGGCGCGCCCTCGCCACCAAGGCGCACATCGGCCGAGCGGAAATCCCAGATCACCGGGAGGTCGAGATGCATGGCCAGCGCCGCACCATCACCCAGCTGGTGCGTTCCGCGCCCCTGTGGATCATGCGCCAAGGTCTGGCCGTGGAAGCCGACGATCTGCGCGCCTTCAAAGCGCGACAGCACGTCGACATGGGCCTGTTGGACGAGCGGCAGGACCTCCTGCCCCACCTCGTCGGGCCATTTGCCAAGGGCGTCGCGCAGAACGGCTTCTTCCGTGGAAGAATACTCGCGATAGCCGCTGTCGCCGAAGGCAAAGATCGCCTCGCCATCGGTCTGGACCATGGCGGCATCGACCCCGTCGAGAGAGGTGCCCGACATCGCCCCGAGCGCCCAGACCGGGCCGCTCTTCAAACCGGCCTTCAACATGGCCTTTTCCTTCGCCTGAACCATCCCTATACATGCCGCGCAAAACCAGCTGGGACAAGCGATATGACCTACCACGCCAAATCGGATTTCATGGCCACGATGATCGAGCGCGGCTTTCTGGCCGACTGCACCGATTACCAGGGGCTGGACGACGCCCTGAGCGCGGGCGTGGTGCCGACCTATATCGGTTATGACGCCACGGCGCAGTCGCTGCATGTGGGGCACCTGCTGAACATCATGATGCTGCGCTGGTTGCAGAAAACCGGGCACAAGCCGATCACGCTGATGGGTGGCGGGACCACGAAGGTGGGTGACCCGAGCTTTCGGTCGGACGAGCGGCCCTTGCTGGGGCCCGAGCAGATCGAGAGCAATATCAACGGGATGCAGCAGGTCTTTGCGCGATACCTGGCCTATGGCGACGGGCCCACGGATGCGCTGATGCTGAACAATGCCGAATGGCTGGACGGGCTGAATTACCTGGAGTTCCTGCGCGATATCGGGCGGCATTTCTCGGTCAACCGGATGCTGTCTTTCGAGAGCGTCAAGTCGCGGCTGGACCGGGAGCAGTCGCTGAGCTTTCTCGAGTTCAACTACATGATCCTTCAGGCCTATGACTTTCTGGAGCTGAACCGGCGCTATGGCTGCCTGTTGCAGATGGGCGGGTCGGACCAGTGGGGCAATATCGTCAACGGGATCGACCTGACGCGGCGGGTGCTGGACCACGAGATCTATGGCCTGACCTCGCCCCTTCTGGAGACCGCCGACGGGCGCAAGATGGGCAAGTCGGCGGATGGCGCGGTGTGGCTGAATGCGGATATGCGGTCACCTTACGAGTTCTGGCAGTTCTGGCGGAACACGATGGATGCCGATGTGGGGCGGTTCCTGAAGCTTTACACCGAGTTGCCGGTGGACGAATGCAACCGGCTGGGCGCGCTGGCAGGGGCCGAGATCAACGAGGCCAAGGTGATCCTGGCGAACGAGGTGACGACCCTGCTGCACGGGGCCGATGCGGCGGCGAAGGCGCAAGCCACGGCGCGGGAAGTGTTCGAGAAAGGCGGTGTCGGGGACGATCTGCCGACGCTGGAACTGTCGCCGGCCGAGGTAGGCGACGGGATTTCCATCGTGCAACTGATCGTGAAATCCGGACTGGCCGGATCGGGCAAGGAGGCCAAGCGCCTGATTGCCGAGAACGGCGCCCGGATGGACGACCAGCCGCTGACCGATGCGGGGTTGATCGTGGATCAGGGTGCGCTGTCGTCACCGATCAAGCTGTCGGCGGGCAAGAAGCGGCACGCTTTGGTGAAGATCGCCGAATGAGGCATTGACGCCCCGGAATTATTGAAAAATTCCGGGGCGTTTTCCTTGCAAGACAACGAGCGCGTGGCGGCGTCAGGGTTTCAGCATGACCTTGCCATCACGACCGGGGGTCAGAGAAGCGGTCACGGCGTCGGTGACCTGATCGAGGGAATACGTGCCGTCCGCTGCCAGCGGCAGCTTGCCCTGCACCGCGAGTGTCACCAGTTCGGTCATCAGGCTTTCGCGGCGGTCGGGGTCCATCTCGGGCCCGACACGGGCGCCCCAGAAGCCCTTGACTGTGATCTGTTTCATGATGAGCGGACCAGAGGCAAGCGGCATTGGTGCGCCGGTTGCTGTGCCGAAGACGATCATTTCGCCGTCGCTCGACAGCAGGTCGACAAGATGTGCCGCGACCTCACCGCCAACGGAATCGATGGCCGAGACGCCCTTGCCGTCGCCGATGGTTTCACTGACTTGATCGGTCCAGTCGTCGTCAGAGGTGGAAATGACATTCGTGGTTCCTGAGTCGCGCAGGCCTTGCGCGGCTTCGTCCCGGCGCACGAGGTTGACGAGGTTGATGCCGCGTTCCTTTGCCAGAACGGCCATGATGCGGCCCACAGCCCCGTTGGCGGCAGTCTGGATGACCCAGTCGCCCTGCTCGGCCTTGAGGCTGTCGAGCAGGGAAATGGCCGAGAATGGCATGGCGATAAGCTGCGCGCCCTGCTCGTCGGAGATCTGCTCGGGCAAGGGCATGAGGCCGTTCGCGGGCGCGAGGAAATACTCGGCCCATGTGCCATGCACGCCCGCGACGGCGACGCGCTGGCCCTTGAGGCTGTCATCGACGCCTTCGCCCACGGCGTCGACGATGCCCGCCGCCTCGGAGCCGCCGATCGCACCGGGCAGTTCGGGCTTGTAGCCGTAGGTGCCGCGCACCGTCCAGAGGTCGTGGTTGTGGATGGGCGACAGGAGGGTCCGGATACGCACCTGCCCCTCGCCCGGTTCGGGCGTGTCGGTGTCGGTCGTGTAGAGGACCTTGGCGGGGTCGCCGAATGTATCGTGGATCGCGGCTTTCATGAAGATCGACCTTTCCTATTTGGTGTGTGGCCGGACAACGGACCTATTCCCGGCGAAACGGGTGGCGATGCGCTTTGTTCCTGCGCCGCCGCGCTGCCGTCGCGGCGGCGGTTCAATGTTACACAGAGATCGCTTGCGTTCCACGCTAAATATCCATATTTCTCGATATATGGATAAGCCAAGCGCCCTTGCCGCCTTTCAGGCCCTGTCACAGGATACACGGCTGGACGTGTTTCGCCTGTTGATGCGGGCCGGCCCCGAGGGCATGGCGGCGGGCGAAATCGCGACAACTTGCGGCGTGCGGCAGAACACCATGTCGGCGCATCTGTCGATCCTGTCGCAGGCCGGGTTGGTCCGGGCCACGCGGGACGGTCGCTCGGTGCGCTATCGCGCCGAGATCGGGGGCCTCCGTGGGTTGCTGGCGTTTTTGATGGAGGATTGCTGTGGCGGAAATCCTGCGCGATGCCAGTCGCTTATCGACGAAATTTCGCTGGAATGCTGACCCGGGCAGACGCGAAGGAAAGGCAAAGATGACGGACAGAACCGACACCCCGCAGGACAGCGGATTGGGCGTTTTCGAACGCTACCTGAGCGTCTGGATCGCGCTGGCGATCGTGCTGGGTATCGCGCTTGGCGTGATGGCGCCGGGGCTGGTGGAGGCCGTCGCGGCGGCAGAGGTGGCACGGATCAACCTCGTGGTGGCGGTGCTGATCTGGGCGATGATCTATCCGATGATGATCGGTGTGGACCTGAGCACCATTCCGGCGGTGGCGAAACAGCCGAAGGGGCTGGTGATCACGCTGATCGTCAACTGGCTGATCAAGCCGTTCACCATGGCGCTGCTGGCGGTGCTGTTTTTCGATTACGTTTTCGCGCCGTGGATCGCGCCGGAGGATGCGGCGCAGTACATTGCCGGGCTGATCCTGCTGGGCGCGGCGCCCTGCACGGCGATGGTCTTCGTGTGGTCGCAACTGACGAAGGGCGACGAGACCTACACACTGGTGCAGGTGTCGGTGAACGACCTGATCATGGTCTTCGCTTTCGCCCCCATCGTCGCGGTTCTGCTGGGGGTGACCGACATCACAGTGCCGTGGCAGACACTGGTGACGGCGACGGTCCTCTACGTGGTGCTGCCGCTGGTGGCGGGGCTGGTGACGCGGCGGATGCTGGGCTCGAAAGCGGCGATCGAGGCGTTCACGGCACGGGTGAAGCCATGGTCGATCATCGGTTTGATCGCGACTGTGGTGATCCTGTTCGGGTTGCAGGGCAGCATCATCCTGGCGAATCCCTTCGTGATCGCGCTGATCGCGGTGCCGATCCTGATCCAGAGCTACGGGATTTTCGCGCTGGCCTATGGTGCGGCCTACGTGATGCGCGTGCCGCACCGGGTGGCGGCGCCCTGCGCGATGATCGGGACCTCGAATTTCTTCGAGTTGGCGGTTGCTGTTGCCATCAGCCTCTTTGGTCTCAATTCGGGTGCGGCGCTGGCCACTGTGGTCGGTGTGCTGGTGGAGGTGCCGGTGATGCTGTCGCTGGTTGCGTTTGCCAACCGGACGCGGGCGCGGTTCGGTCAACGCCAAGAGGTGCGCGGATGAGTGATTTACCCAACCTGAACGCGGACGCCCTGCCGGGCACAGACGAGGACCGCCTGTTCCCGGCGGAGCGGGCCCGCCATGCGCCGCGACTCCTGCTGCTTTATGGCAGTTTGCGGGAACGGTCGTTTTCGCGGCTGTTGAGCGAGGAAGCGGCGCGGGTGTTGCGCCATCTCGGTGCCGAGACGCGGACATTCGATCCGCATGGCCTGCCCCTGCCCGACGATGCCGAGACGAGCCATCCGAAGGTGGCGGAGCTGCGCGAGTTGGTGATGTGGTCCGAAGGTATGGTCTGGGTCAGCCCCGAGCGGCATGGCGCAATGACCGGCGTGATGAAGGCGATGATCGACTGGATCCCGCTGGCGCCCATCGGCGGCATCCGCCCGACGCAGGGCAAGACCCTGGCCGTGGCGCAGGTGAGTGGCGGGTCGCAGAGCTTCAATGCGGTGAACCAGATGCGGATCCTGGGCCGGTGGATGCGGATGCTAACGATCCCGAACCAGTCGTCCGTGCCGAAAGCGTGGGACGAATTCGACGAGACCGACCGGATGAAGCCGGGGCCGCTATACGACCGGGTGGTGGACGTGATGGAGGAGTTGGTGAAGTTCACGCTGCTGACGCGCGATCAGGCGGCGTACCTGACCGATCGGTATTCCGAGCGGGTCGAGACGCTTGAGGAATTGTCGAAGCGGGTGAATACGTCAAAGGCGATCGGGACAGAGTGAATGGGTCGCGCGTGGGTTATCACCCACCCTACGCAGGTGGCGGCGGGACTCAGCGCGCGGCCAGTGCCTCGGACAGGACTTTGTGGACCACATCCATGTCCACGTCCTCGGCCACGAAGGCGTCTCCGATGCCGCGCGCGAGGATGAAGCGCAGCTTGCCGTCGACCACCTTCTTGTCCTGGCTCATGAGCTCGATAAGGCCGTCGGCATCCGGCAATTCTCCTGCAATATCCGACAGGTCCACCTTCATGTTCATGTCGCGCAGATGGGCGCGGACGCGGCTGGGGTCTTCCTGCGAACACAGGCCCAGACGGCTTGAGAGCTCGAACGCCAGCGCACAGCCGATGGCGACGCCCTCGCCGTGAAGCAGGCGGTCGCCGTATCCGGTGGCGGCCTCGAGCGCGTGGCAGAAGGTGTGACCAAGGTTCAGGAGCGCGCGGCGGCCGTGTTCCTTTTCATCCTCGATGACGATCTCGGCCTTCATTTCGACCGAGCGTTTGACCCCCGCGATCCGGCCAGCCATGTCGCCCTGCGCCATACTGGGACCGTGGGTTTCCAGCCAGTCGAAGAAGGCGGCGTCCCCAAGCAGGCCGTACTTTACCACTTCGCCATAACCGGCCAGGAAATCACGACTTTTCAGCGTTCCGAGTACATCCGTATCCGCCAGAACGAGGCTGGGCTGATGGAAGGCACCGATGAGGTTCTTGCCCTGGGGCGCGTTGATGCCGGTTTTGCCTCCCACGGAACTGTCGACCTGGGCAAGCAGGCTGGTGGGTACCTGCACGAACCGCACCCCGCGGCGCAGGACAGACGCGGCGAAGCCCACCAGATCGCCGATGACGCCGCCGCCGAAAGCGATGACCACGTCGCTGCGTTCGACCTTTTCGGACAGGAGCCATTCGACACAACGTTCGAACTGCGGCCAGCCCTTGGTGCCTTCGCCGGGGGGCAGCGCGAGGGCGGTGCTGTCGATGCCGCCCGCCTTCAGTCCCGCCTGAAGCGTGGCGAGATGCAACGCTCCGACTGTTTCGTCCGTGACGATGGCCACGCGGGGGCGGCGCAGCAGCGGCGCGATCAGCGCCC
Source organism: Roseovarius sp. SK2 (assembly GCF_028807495.1). Taxonomy (NCBI): domain Bacteria; kingdom Pseudomonadati; phylum Pseudomonadota; class Alphaproteobacteria; order Rhodobacterales; family Roseobacteraceae; genus Roseovarius; species Roseovarius sp. SK2. Next base: position 122,947 of record NZ_JARAMK010000010.1, on the reverse strand, counting down.
CGGCCTGTCCGAGAAGCCCGGGGCCGATATGGATGTCATAGGCCCGGTCGCCCAGCCCCACGTGAACACGTTCTGTCATGTCACCTTCTCCAGCACATCGGGCCGCTGTTGAAGCGCCTCGCAAACCTTGATGGCCATCTGGTCGATCGTGTAGGACGCATGGGCGGGCACCGCGAGATCGGCCATTTCGTAATACGGCAGCCGCGCCTCATAGAGGTCCTTTAACGTCTTGTAAGGATCAGCCGTGCGCAGCAAGGGCCTGGTATCTTTATGCTTTACGCGATTCCACAAAAGCTTCAGGTCGGCCTGAAGCCAGACCGAGACGCCCTTGGCCCCGATAAGATCGCGGTTGCGCTCGGAGAGGAAAGCGCCGCCTCCGGCCGACAGAATGCAACGATGGCCGTCAAGCAGCCGGTCGATCACCTGCGTTTCGCGGTCACGGAAAAACGTCTCGCCGTCGCGGGAAAAAATTTCGGCGATCGTCATGTTCGCCGCGGCTTCGATCTCGACATCGGAGTCGAGCAAAGGAACATCAAGCATGGCCGCCAACGCCTTGCCCACGGCGGTTTTTCCGGCGCCCATCATACCCACCAGCACGACGGTTTTCTTCAACTGCCAATGTCCCGAGGCCGCCACTTTCGGCGCTCCTATGCCAATCTCTTCTTTTCAGCCACTGAATGACGTGATCTTGATGAAATTGCCAGTTATAAAGTGGTAAAAGACGGTAAGAAACGGGCAGGCACGTTATGTTCAGACTTCTCAAATGGCTGATCTATCTTGGCATTCTAGCGTTCCTGGCGCTGGTCGGCTATGCCTATATCGGCCCGTTCTTCGGGGCGGATTTCTCGCCCGAGCGAGAAGAAATTCGACAGGAAATCATACTTGAAGACACTTGAAACCATTTGTTTCTCAATAATTCTTGCCACGCCGGTGCTGGCGCAGGAACCGCTGGCGGCCATCGACTGGTTGAAAGATCCCGCGCCGATCAGCGTGGCCAGACCGCTGGAGGAGGCGCTGAAACCGCCCGCGGCGGACGACGTGGAAGGCGCCGTGGTGCCGGACGTCGAGGTGATGCCGCTGGACGGAGCACAACCCGATGCGGCGGGGCTCTTGCCCGGCAGCACCACGGGGCTGCCGCCGAACCTGTGGGCGGGCAGCAGCACCGACACCCTTGTGTCGCAATTCTCGCGCCTGCCGCCGGATCCGTTGCCGGCGATCCAGGCGCTGTATTACACGTTACTATTGGCGGAAGCCGAGGCGCCCGCTGACGCAGGACGCGATGCGCGGTTTCTGCGGGCACGGCTGGCCGCGCTGCGCAAGATGGGGGCCGTGGATCCGGCGCTGGCGCTGGTGCAGCAGGCGGGAAGTTATGATGCCAATCTGTTTGATCAGTGGTTCGACCTGTCGCTCCTGACCGGCACCGAGGAAGAGGCCTGTGCCGCGCTGAGCCGGGAACCCGAGTTGAGCGAGCAATACGACGCACGGATCTATTGCGGGGCGCGCGCCGGGGACTGGCAGACTGCGGCGCTGACTTACGAGACGGCCACGGCGGTGGGAGTGCTGGACGCGGCAAGCGCGCGGCTTTTGGCGCAGTACCTGGACCCCGAGACGATCGGGGCCGAGGTGTCGCTGGCCCCGTCGACGCAGATGACGCCGCTTCTGTATCGCCTGTACGAGGCGGCGGGCACGCCCCTGCCCACACGCAATCTGGCGCGGGAATACGCGGTGGCGGACCTGCGCGGGCTGACCGGGCTGAAGGCCGAGATCGAGGCGGCAGAGCGGTTGACCCGCACCGGCGCCCTGCCCGCCAATCGCCTGCTGGGACTTTACACAGACCAGCGCCCGGCGGCCTCGGGCGGGGTGTGGGACCGCGTGGCGGGCGTGCAGAATTTGGAACAGGCGATTGCCGATACCGACCCGCAGGCGGTGGCGCGCCATCTGCCGGGGCTGTGGCGGGACATGAAACGCGAAGGCCTTGCGGTGGCCTTTGCCACGCTGTTCGCGCAGTCCCTGTCGACGCTGGAGCTGGACGGGCGGGCACGGGACGCGGCGTTCGAGGTGGCACTTTTGTCGCAGGATTACGAGACGCTGGCACCGAAGCTTGCCGGGAGCGAGGCACGGGCGCAGTTCCTGTTGGGGTTGGCGCGGGGCGCACCGGATGCCACGCTGGCCAGCGAGACTCCACAGGTCGCCATCGCCGAGGCCTTTGCCGCAACAGCCGCGCACCCCGACCATGCCGACATGCTGGAGGCCGGGCGGCTGGGCCAGGCGATTCTGACCGCGGCGTTGCAGCTGGACACTGCCGGACCGAACCAGGCGAGCGACATCGTGGCGGGCCTCGCGACACTGCGCTCCGTGGGGTTGGAGGACACCGCGCGACAGGCGGCGTTGCAGATCCTGCTACTGAAGGCGGACACGTGAGCACGGCGCACTGGCTGGCGAATTTCCTCGACGCGCAGGCGGCCGAGGCCGGGGCGGCAAAGAACACGTTGCAGGCCTATGCCCGAGACCTGACGGATTTCACCGAGTGGCTGGAACGGACCGGCCAGGATGCCGCCAGCGCGGGCCAGGCGGATATCGAGGCCTACCTGGTGCATTGCGACGCGCAAGGTCTGGCGCGCTCGACACGGGCGCGGCGGCTGTCGGCGATCAAGCAGCTCTATCGGTTCGTTTTCGACGAAGGGCTGCGTAGCGACAATCCGGCGATCCAGATCAAGGGACCGGGCCGGGATCAGCGCCTGCCCAAGACGTTGGAGCTGGACGAGGTGGACCGGCTGCTGGAGGCCGCACGGGCCACGGGCCGGAGCGAGGCCGACAAGCTGCGCAACACCTGCCTGATGGAGCTGCTATACGCCACGGGGATGCGGGTGACCGAGCTGGTGTCGCTGCCGGTGGCGTCCTGCCGGGGCGATCCGCAGATGTTGTTGGTGCGCGGCAAGGGCGGCAAGGAGCGGCTGGTGCCCATGTCGCCGCCTGCAAGGCAGGCGCTGGCGGCGTGGCTGGAGAGACGCGATGCCGCCGAGGAGGCCGCGAAGGCCAAGGGCAAGCCGGTGTCGGCCTTCCTGTTTCCCTCGGGCGGCAAGGCGGGACACCTGACGCGCAATCGCTTTTTCCTGTTGGTCAAGGAGTTCGCCGTGGCGGCGGGAATCAGCCCCGAGCGGGTGTCGCCCCACACGCTGCGCCATGCCTTTGCCACGCATCTGCTGGCCGGGGGCGCCGACCTGCGCACCATCCAGACGATGCTGGGTCATGCCGATGTGGGCACGACAGAGATCTACACCCATGTACTCGAGGACCGCCTGCGCGAACTTGTGTTCGACGCGCACCCGCTGGCTCAGGAGGAACGGCGCAACGATGCGGGCAGCACGTCTTCGGACGGCCAGTAGCCGGTGCGAAGCGCGTTGTCGTAGCCTTGGGTCAGGCCTGCCGACTGCATGTCCGCATGGGCAGCGGCGTGATCGTAGTCCAGTTTGTGGAACGTGACCGCGCCGTCCCGCAAAAGCGCGTACTCGGTGCGCGGCGTGCCGTCATTGGGCGGCATGCCGATCACACCGGCATTGACCCAGTCGACCTGCCCGATGCGGCGCTGGAAGGCGATGCCGGAATGACCCGCGAAGACGATATCGAGGGGCCCGCCCTGCGTCTCGATCAGGGCGATTTCGCTGGCGAAGGCAGACGCGGGGCTGCTGGACCAAAGAAAGCGGCTGATATCGCTGAGACCGCCATGGATGACGGCGCAGCGCAGGCCGTGATGGGTGAAGCGGATCATGTCGGGCAGACCGTCCATCCATGCGCGGGCGTTCGCACCGATGGCCGCGTCGGTATGGGCATACCAACCCGCCGACAAGAGGTCGCAGGCGCTGCCGTTCTCGAAACCGCAGCCGCAATCCATCTGGTGCGCGGCCAGCTGTTTCTCGCAATTGCCGGCCACGACGGGCAGACCCGCCGCCCGGATCAGCGCCACGGTCTGTGCCGGCGCCCCGCAATAGGCCACCAGATCGCCGGTGCAGATGGTATCGCGCGGGGCAATGCCGAGACGCGCCGTCAGGGCCAGCAGAGCCTGCGTCGCGTGCAGGTTCGAATACGGCCCGCCGAAGACCGCGAGCGGAGTGTCCCGCGCGCCCAAATCGACAAGTTTCATCGCCTGTTTCCTTGAATGACCGGCGTCCACGCCCCATAACCCCTGCAACGCATAACGTGACTATTGGACAATGGACCCCGCCTTAACAACCTTTGACACTGCCTTCTGGATCTCCGCCGGTGCGATCCTGCTGCTTCTTGTTCTGTCCGCCTGCTTCTCGGGCAGTGAAACCGCGCTGACCGCCGCATCGCGCGGCAAGCTGCGGGCCCGCGCCGACAAGGGGTCGAAAGGCGCCGAGCGGGCGCTGCAGATCACCGAGGACAACGAGCGGCTGATCGGCTCGGTCCTGCTGGGCAACAACCTTGTGAATATCCTGGCGACCTCGCTGGCGACGGCGCTGTTTACCCGCGCCTTCGGCGAGAGCGGCGTGGCGCTGGCGACGCTGGTGATGACGCTTCTGGTCCTGATCTTTGCCGAGGTGCTGCCCAAGACCTACGCGATCACCAATGCCGAGGCGGCGGCGTCGCATGCCGCTCCGGTCATTCGCTGGGTGATCGTCGTGTTCTCGCCCGTGGTATCGGCGGTGCGCCTGCTGGTGCGCGGCGTGCTGCGGGTGTTCGGGGTGAAGACCGACCCCGACAGCCAGATCCTGGCCGTGCGCGAGGAAATCGCCGGGGCTCTCTACCTTGGCCACTCCGAGGGCGTGGTGGAAAAGGAGGACCGTGACCGGATCCTTGGCGCGCTGGACTTGGGCGACCGCGCGGTCGAGGAAATCATGCTTCACCGCAGCCAGATCGAAATGATCGACGCGGCGCTGGAACCCGAGGCGATCCTGGACCAGTGCCTGAAATCCAACCACACGCGCCTGCCGATCTATCGCGACGATCCCGACAACATCATCGGGGTGGTGCACGCCAAGGACTTGCTGCGCGCCATGCACACGCTTGCCCTGCAGGCCGAGGGCGCGCGCGGCGCCTTGGCGACGTTCGATATCTGCGACGTCGCGATGGAGCCCTATTTCGTGCCGGAGACCACCACGCTCGATGACCAGATGCGGCAATTCCTGCGGATGCGGAGCCATTTTGCGCTGGTGGTGGACGAGTATGGTGACTTGCAGGGGCTGATTACGCTGGAAGATATCCTGGAAGAGATCGTGGGCGAGATCACCGACGAGTTCGACCCGGACGGCGACCACCCCGTGGGGCGCAGCGATGACGGGCAGTTCCTGGTGGACGGGGGCACGACGATTCGCGATCTGAACCGGGCGACGGACTGGACGCTCCCGGATGACGAGGCCAACACGGTGGCAGGTCTTGTGATCTACGAGGCGCAGATCATCCCGGAAGTGGGACAGGTGTTCAATTTTCACGGCTTCCGGTTCGAGGTGGTGGAGAAGGAAGACAACCGGCTGACCAAGTTGAAGGTGCGTAAATTGTAGCGCGGGTGTGGTGGGTTTTCACCCACCCTACGGAGGCATCGAGGTCCCGGGTCAAGCCCGGGACGGGATGCGCGTAATTCGGGGCGCAGTGGTGGGGTGCGACCCCACCCTACGGCAGCCGGCAGGTCCCGGCGCGATGTCGTGCGGACCCGTAGGGTGGGTGAAAGCCCACGCGCGGACGCCGATGTGATCGCTTATCTCAAAACAACTCCATCTGGTCCCCGGCCCGTGCGGGCGGTTCAAACAGATCACATCGCAGCGGCGGCTGCTTGGCATCCAGCCCCAGCCGCCTTGCAGCCACCTTGAACCGCTGCGCCACCATCTCGGCGTAAGGCCCTGACCCGCGCATCCGGCGCCCCCAATCCGCGGCGTAATCCTTGCCGCCATGCATGTCGCGCACATGGCCCATGACGCGGGCGGCCCGGTCGGGGCAGGTCGCGGCCAGCCATTCGCGGAACAGCGGCGAGACCTCCAGCGGCAGGCGCAGCATGATCCAACTCGCCGCCTCGGCCCCTGCCCCGGCAACGGATTTCAGTATCGGCTCGATCTCGTGGCAGGTCAGGCCCGGGATCACCGGCGACACCATGGCGCGTACGGGGATACCCGCACTAGCCAGCCGCTCGATCACTTTCAGCCGCCGCGCCGGGGCCGGTGCGCGCGGCTCCATCGCGCGCGACAGCGCCGCGTCGAGCGTGGTGACGGAAATGCCCACCCGTGCCAGCCCGCGCGCGGCCATGTCCGACAGGATGTCGATGTCGCGCTCCACCAGGCTGCCCTTGGTGACGATGGCGACGGGGTGGTTGAACTGTGACAGAACCTGGAGGCAGGCGCGCATGATGCCATGAGTCTTTTCGATGGGTTGGTACGGATCGGTATTGGTGCCGATGGCGATGGGCCGAACCTTGTAGCCGGGCTTGCGCAGTTCCGCGACCAGCACCTCGGGGGCGTCGGGGCGGGCGACCAGCCGGGTTTCGAAATCAAGCCCCGCCGACAGGCCGAGCCAGGCGTGGCTGGGCCGGGCGAAGCAATAGATGCACCCCGAATAAATAAGAAGTGCTTTTTGGCTATTTTGTATGTATGCCTCGGAATAAAAAGGGCTAATTCCGCCACCATTCCCATAACTGTAAGTGTACACAAAAATGCATTCTCTACAATTCCACCGCTCAAGGTCGGCGGGTGTCCCGGGTGCAGATCGCATACGCGATCTGTCCCGACGGCGGGCCTAAGGATCGAGCCACAGGTCTCGATCCCTCCAACGGCCCGCCGCCGCGCCCGTGAGCCTTTCACCCGCCTTGACGGCGTCTTGCTTGGTTCGGCCTGCGGCCCCCTGCCGCCGGTTCTGCGACCCGCCGACAACGGCAGCATCAGCCAAGCAAGACGCCGTCAACCCTGAGCTCTTTGCATCGCAATACTGAGGCCATTGCCCATTCGTGCGCTTCGAAGCTTTTTCACTCGAAAGGCTTTTCTGGTATTCGGCGCGGTAGATCGGTGAGGTGCTCCCTTATGAAGGCATACGGATCAATGTCCAATGCTCTTAGCCAGATGCAAAATTCTACAATGTCCAGACGGCGCTCGCAAAGTTCTACCTTGGCCACATAAGAAGGCGGCTTCCCTAAACGCTCTGCCAAATCCTTTTGTGAAACACCCCTTTGACTGCGGAGACCAACCAGAGCTTTGGTGACATTCCGGTATTCTTTCGTGTGTTGTGTGCCCGCCATGCTGCCTCTCCGGCTATAGACACACCCGCGTACCTCATGCTACTACCCACTCCCAAAATGGGAGTGATCATGAATACTCAGGACTTTGTCTACCTTGATGTCCGATGGCGAGAAGATGGGTGGCTTGAAGCCATCCGGTTGCGATTGTCAGGCTGGCTGCCTGACAATCTTGTGGCGCAGGGCGTCGAGAAAGGCGTTTTTGAGGAAGTCCGGACACGGGATCGGAAGTATTTCGGGCTGTCGGCAAGAGGCCTTGCTTTGACCGACGTCCGCCCGCACAGCCTTGCGAATGAGAACTGCAGCCAACTGGCGCAAGTGCTTTTGTTGAATGGATACAGCGAGGAATGGATCAAAGCCGGGGGCGACGGATCCGTTGAGTGTCCTGAAGCCCTTCTGGAAGCTACCTATCGGGCAAAGCTGATGTCATTCCTTAGCCCCACTTCCCTAAGCTCAACAGCGGGAAACCCGATGCTCTGACAACGGGACTGACATGGCATCCCCGATCTATCGATTTCCAGAGATTCAGGCGACTATGGATAGGTCGCTGGAAGCGGCCAAACAATTCGATCAAGATGCGATTGCTGTCCTGTGCTGGTTGGACGCGGAATATCCAGAACTGCTCTTTAGTACAGAGGTGCAACGGCTTTACACCTGCGGAGATGAAGAACACGCACATGCTGAGCCACGGGTAACGGAAGGCACCGGTGTAGGCGGGCAGCTGCCACATCTTTCGTGGTGCGCGCACCATAGGTCGCCTGCAAATGCGCCCGCTGATCCGCGCCAAAACACCACCGGAGCGGACGATTTCCTGCTGATTGTAGTGGCGATCGATCGCGACGATTACAGCCATGTGAAGGTATTACAATGGAACGCCATGGTTTGGTAGCAGCGCCAAAATGTAAGGTTTCTCTGATGCTCGATATTGAAGCTCTCAGGAGCGCGAAAGAATTCGAGATCAACGTCTCTGCAGTCGTCGAGGTCGCGCTCGTCGAGGCCGTCGTGGAATCTCGTTGCAAAAAATGGCTTGAAGAGAATGCAAACGCTTTTGCGGCCCAATCGGGTTGGCACGAGCATCATGGACACCCTCTCGCGGGCATCATTATACCGCCCTCCAAATCTTCATGGACTTCCTAACCCGTTGTGTGGTCACCGCAGTCTCGGAAGAGCGCGCTCTGTTGCAGAGCCAGACGAGGGATCGGCATCGCGAAGCGCTCAATAATATGCGCCGTCGGTAGGAGTTAGGAGGATGGTGATCTTGCCGTTGGGCGTTCAGGCCGGGCGCTCCTGCGCAAGAGGCAGGCACTCCAAACCAAACTCATCAGACACTCTCAGGATGGCGGGCTCCATTCGCGTGGCGCGGATCGCCTTGAGAACACGCGCTCCGAAGGCATCGTCGCCGATGTCGCCGCGAAACAGGATGGTTTCGTACTGCTGTGCCAGATCTATGCCCTTATATGCGACGCCCAGCCTTGCCTCGGCGATGAGTGGATCGATCAAGCCATACCAGATCGTCGTGAAGTCGCCATCCCGTGTGAGATACACGTTCAGTCGCAGCGTATCGCGACTATCCATGACAATATCAGGACAGTGACACTCGAACCACTGCAGGCCACCGGGGCCCTCCAGGTCCAGCTTTCGGAAGCCGTACCGTTCGGGCGCGAAGGGAGACTGTGAGGGAGAGTAAGCGATCATGCGCCTCCTCTATGCTGTCGCGGGCATCTGACAAGGGCAAGCGACTTGGGCTTCAGCTTGCCGGCGGTGCGACCAGTTCGCGGCGGATTGCGGGTAAGATTACTTAGGAGCGTACTTCTTGATCTCATCAAGATAGAGGGTTTCGCTCTCGTCCTTAAACCTGCTTTTTTCTTCGGCGAGTTGAGACAACTTTTCGAAGATACCACGATAAATTATGGCGTGTGCCTGATTGCTCACGCTCTGATCATCCGGGGAGTCCATCTCAACATCGTTATCAAGATACAAGTCCAAGAGTTTGAGCAAGGCGTTTTTGTCAATCGTGTCGATGGGCTGCCACCCACCGCCTTGTTCAAGGCAAAAGTATCCATTTTCCTTTTCAATCTTTAAGACTTTCATAGCTCTGCCTTCTTTCGTCATATGCTTCTGAACCCGCTTCGAGGCTGCCAAGGACTATATCAAGAGTATCTACCTCAGTGCCGTCTGGAGATGTTAGTTTTTTGCTGGTCGGATAGCCTGAGTATGCGCGCCAAACGACTTCGCCACCTTCAATGGCCTTCCGAGTAAACAGCAAATAGTCTGGCTTAATGGTCATGCCGACAGTATTGTTATGCGTGACCACGACAACCGGCATCTTCTTAGCCATCTCTTTTATGAGAGTGTTCACGTCGTCTTTCAGGAATGAGTTATCAAACGATGACTCAGGCTCATCGATCAAAAGCATTTCGTGGTCCGCAGCTCCTTCGATCTCGTCCAGCAGGAAAAACTCGGACCTTTCGCCGCCCGACGCATCAAATCCATCCTTGTTCAGGATACGATAGTCGATTTTCACGAAGTACATCGAGAAGTCCGCGGGCTTCACATCTCCGCCAATCGCTTTCAACTCCTGCAAAAACTTGTATGGCTCGTTGTATGTTTTGAATGCATTTGAGAATGATGCTGGGCGTCGCCTCAGCACATTCCACATTTCTTGAGCACCGCTAAAGGGCCGGACTTCGGCGACAACGGAAAAACCGCGCATACTTTTGCGCAAAGGTGTTTTTGGCACTCTGGACAGCTTCGAAATGTCTTCGAACTTGCCTATTTTTCTCTTGTTCAAAGCAACATCATACAAGTCGACGTCAGATATCCTCGGTGCTGCTGACCGCAGTTGGAGCTTGGATTTAATGTTTTGGACAAGGTCGTTGACCCAAGCTCTTTTCAATCTCAGTTCTTCTTGGCGTGCATACTCCTGGATAAGGTCGACGTAGAGGGCGACAAGGCTGTCACGAGCAAGATGTTTGGCAATGGTCTCCTTGAACTCAACGTTGCTGATAAGATTCTTGGTCGAAGCGATCAGGTCTTTGAGGCCCTTAAGGTTCCGATCTGGAAATGGGTCCTCGCTGTAGATCTTGGCCTTTGAAAAAGCATCGTGCCTTTCCCGCTCGCGGGCAAAGTCCAACAGCGAAGAGAGGTACGTTTCAACTTGGCGCTCATCTTCTTCCAAGTCGATGTCCAGAACATCTTCAATGACCTGTTGCAGCGCCGCCAAATAATCTTTCGAAAAAAGGCCCTGCTTACGTGTCAGGTATGAATTAAACTTCTTTTCATCCTCGTCGGAATCTCGAGCTACCAAAGCAAATTGCCGTATGTGGTAGGCTTCGGGAAAGCGCTTCTTAAGCGCCTCAAGCGTGTGTGACTTGCCCGACGACCTGTCACCTAAGATTACATTCAGACCTGTTGAGAGCTGTTGACCGTTCTCAAATACTTGAAATAGTCGGTTTCCGTCTGCTTCTGAAAGCGCGACCTTGGTTTTGTCACGAAAGCATTCTCTGATCGCGCTAAAGGTCGGTTCGCTACAATCCAAATAGGTTTGACGGGTGGGCAAGGGATCGAGATCATCTCGGACACGACAGTCACTAAAGTATACAGGCACCAATCTCTCGGCACTGTTCATACAGTACATAAATTTTTTGACGCTGCTCACCTCCCCCGCCGTCACATGTGGAGCGAGTTGGGCGAGCGTGGTCTCATCTATTGCTGGTTTTTTGTCATAGTGAGGGATCAGTATGTAGTTGCTCAGGTCGCCAAAGATGTTTTTGAATTCTTCAATGGAGACAGAGGCTCCCACCTCTGCACAAAGAGCGGTGACCTGACTGCATTGTGCTTCAAATCCATCCAGATCTTGCCCGTCACTGAACACGAGGATTTGAGACTTACAAAGATCAACTTCAATGCCCGGAAATACGGGTACTGAAACAGAGTTCCTGATCCTGACAAACTGATCCTTATCGAACAGATTGTGATTGGTGATAGCAATGCAGTCGAGGTCTGCACTCGCGATGTATTCATCAAGTTTCGCTGGGGAAAATTCAAATGCTGCATCAAGAATGCTCGTTTTTGTGTGAATGTGCAAATCGATCTTGATCAAGAGGAAGCGTCCAGTTTCGAGTAAACTCTGCCAAGAATTACCCGTGTGACGCTTTTGTTGAAACCCCCTATGCGGGACTGTGCTGCCGTTTCAGAAATATCTACAACCACCCGAGTCGCCTCACTCTGGTCACACTGTTTTCTGAAGAATTGCGAACAAGTTCGTTTTGCTTCAGGTCTCAGAACATTATCCAGAAGAAACTTAGCAGTGGGCAGAAATGATGGGATGGACGGTGGGCACCTGTATTTTCATGACTTTCGTCATTGCCACGTTGTTAGAAGTAGTTGGTATTTTCTTGTTGTGGAAATCAACGGGTGAAACGCAAACTATCCGCTCGGCCTATGGTTACGCGTCTAATTCACTTCGCGGAAGTTTAGAGAATAACCGTTTCAAGCCACTTGCATTCTTTGCTGCTTCACTGGCAGTTGCTGCTCGAGCCGCATTCCTACTCACTGTTGTCGTCCTGATTTGGCACTTCGCAACCCAATAAACGGCAGCCTTCATAAAGATCCAGCTGTAGGCGTGCGCATACTTCTTCGCGCGCACGTGTGGAAAATCAGCATCTTGGCGCCGTTTTAAGCGCAAATTATTTCGGCTTCCACGCCCATATTTTTTCGCTTCATTGCCGAAGCTCTGCTGCAATCACACGCAGAACCAGAAATCCGATGTAGAAGATGAGATTTGGGGCGTTGGCAACGGAATCTCGAGTTTTCAAAACCCTGTTGAAGCCATTCATGTAGCCTCTCCATCGGCGATAGCACGCAATGGGCGGAGAGTTGACCTTCGCTGCGGACGGTATGAATGTCGGCTGTCAGGACATAATCCTGCCATGCGTAACGAGTGCTCGATTTGCGCTAACGCTGCGAAGCAGCTCCGGTATGAGGGCAGCAAGCGTCTGTTCATCGCAAATGCAAAAATATCGAGAAACTCTGGGAGAATTTCAAGGCAAAACAAATGGCGAGCGAGACACGCCACCATACCGAAATCCCGGAACGCCAGCGCAATGATGGAAACTTAATGTTTGTCGACGTCCCGCCAGTCAACGGGATTGCGGCGGCGGCAGATTCAACTTTCATGAGGGGCGTCGTGTTTTGACGGACGCCCCCCGTTTGATTGCTGGCGCGACTTGGCACTGTCCTTCAGGACGCCGAGTTCGCCACGGGCTGGGATTTGACCACCCCTTCGTTCAGAACAGATACCGCGGCGCCCGCAACCAAGGCCCAGAAGGGCGCGCTGATGCTTAGGAACGACACGTTCGACATCGCCACTATCAGGGCGACGAAGGCTCCGATCTGGTGGCCCGCTTTCCGGTCGAAGGCGGACTGGAATGCGCTCAGTAGAACAGTGATCATCGCCAGGCCCGCCACCGCGCCGATCAGGGGCCCTGGCAGCGCCATGATGAGCGGCACCGCAACCCCGGCGAATATCCCGAAGGCGGCGAAGAGCACGCCGTTAAGCACCGTGGCCGCATAGCGCCTTTCAGGATTCTCACCTGCCTGATCGGAGGAACAGATCGCGGTCATGGGTCCCGCGATATTGGCGTTATGCCCGCCGATGAACCCGGCCAGCATGCCGCCGATGCCCGAGATCACGGTCATAGCGTTGATCGGAGGACGGTAGCCCTCGGCGTAGAGTACCCCGATGGCCTGCGCGTTCTCGGCCCCAATCACGAGCACGGCCAGCGGCACGGCGATGGCCAAGAACGCGTCGACCGTAAAGACGGGTGCGGTGAATTCCGGTGCTACAAAGCTGATTGCCGCCTCGCCCCCCTGGAAGCCTCCGGTTAGGGCTACGGCCACGAGGCCGACGACAAGCGCCGTCAGCACCGGCGGGACGGCCCGCAGGAACCGCATCGACAGGAAGAAGGCGATGGTCGCCGCACCGACCACGATGGGCAGTTTCTCGATTGAGGTAACCGCGCCGATACCGAAACGGATGAGCGCCCCCGCGATCATCGCCATCACGATGGGCATCGGAAGCCAGCGCATCACCTTGCCGATTAGTCCGGTGATCCCCAGCACGAAGACCATCGCGCCCGCCATCAGGAATGCCCCGACCGCCTGTTCGAACGGGAATGTCCCAAGCGCACCTGCGACCAGCGCGGCCCCGGGGATGGAGTAAGCCCCCGTCACAGGCAGCTTGTAGTAAAGCGCCATGAATAGGCTGATCAGCCCGCCGAGCCCGTAGATCGCCAGAAGCCAGGCCACGGTCTGACCTTCGGTCAGACCGCCATTATTGGCGGCACCGATCACGATCAGAGCAGGCCCTGAGCATCCGAAGATGGCCGCGACCAGTCCCGCGCTCGCCGTTTTGATTCCCAGCGCGTCGCGCAGGCCCGAAAGGCCTGCGCCGAAGCCCGGTCCTTTCTCAATCCAGTTTGTCTTTTCCGTCCGTTCCATTCAGGTTTCCCTCCCTTGATTTTGGTTGCGTAGCCGTCTCAGCGGCCGGTAAATTCGGGCTTGCGTTTGGCGTGAAAAGCCTCGACGCCCTCGCGGAAATCTTCCGATTGACGCAAGCGGCTGTAGTTCAGCCCTTCCATCTCGATCGCGGTGCTGAGAAGCGCGTCGTCGGTATCGTTCAGCAGCTTCTTTGCGGTGCGTTGCGCAATCGGTGAAAATTCACGGAGTTCATTCACGAGGTCGGTCACCGCCTGTTCGAGATCGCCATCTGGCACGCATTCGGTAGCGATGCCCCAGTCAAGCGCCTGCTGGCCCTTGATGCGCTTTGAGCGCATGACAATGTCTTTCGTCCGCGTCACGCCGACGATCTTCTGCAGCCGGGCGGACCCCCCCGATCCCGGGATCTGGCCCAGCTTCTGTTCGGGCAGCGCATAGCGGCAGGTCTCGGACACGATGCGGAAATCGCAGGCCAATGACAGCTCGAACCCCACGCCGAAAGCGTAACCGCGATTGGCCGCGATCACCGGCTTGGAGCAGCGCGCAGGGGCCGCCACGTTCCAGGCGAGGTGCGAGACATGCTCGGGACTGGCCTCGAGGAAGCCTTTGATATTGCCGCCCGAGGAAAAATGCTCGCCCTCGGCGGAGACGACGATGATGCGCACGCGGTCATCTTCATCAAGTGCCTCGAAGACAAGGCGCAGCTGATCGCGGGCACCCATCGAGATCACGTTGTAGGGCGGCCGCGCGAGGACGATGTCCGCGCGTTCGCTGGCTTCATCGAGCTGAACGCGAAAACCGTCGAGCTTGGAGAGGCGCGGATCGGTGAAGGTCATCGTCTCGGTCATCGGAGTTTCTTTCATCTGGATGTCTTTCTCTGGAGTTACGCAGTTGTGGTTTCGGCTGGTTCGACCTCGTATTCGCCTGCAACCAGCAGGCGGCGGAGGAGCTTGCCGACAGGGGATTTCGGGATTTCGCGCACGAAGACGTAGCGGCGCGGGCGGCGGAAATTAGACAAGTCAGAGTCGCGGCAATGGGCGTCGAGTTCGTCTTCGGTGACCTTTTCGCCGCGCTTGACGAAGGCGGTAACGACCTTGCCCCAGCGTGCATCCGGCAGGCCGACCACGGCGACCTCGGCCACGGCGGGGTGCAGCGACAGGCAGCTTTCGACCTCGACGGGTGATACGTTCTCGCCTCCGGTGATGATCATGTCATCGGCCCGGCCGGTGACGAACAGATCGCCATCTTCGTCGAAGTGCCCGCAATCGCCGGTGAAGTACCAGCCGTCGCGAATAGCCTTCTTGTCCGCTTCGGGGCGGTTCCAGTAGCCCTCGAAAGCTTCATCTCCCTGCATGGAGGCGACGATTTCGCCTTCTTGTCCGGGTGCACAGGTCTGGCTGACATCGGTCGTGCCCAGCGGAACCACGCGCAGTCTCTGGTTGATCGCAGCGCGGCCCGCTGATCCGGGTTTGGCGGCAGCGTCCTGACAGATGGAAAATGTGTAGATCTCGGAAGAGCCGTAATGATTCACGAAAAGCTCGGGCCGAAAAGCCTCTGCCAGTTTCTGCAAAAGACCGTCGGTCATGGACGCCCCGGCAAAACCGAGCTTTCGCACGCTGGCCACCCGGTGTGGCGTGAAGCTCGCGTGATTTACGATGTCGTGATAAAGCGTCGGCACCAGATAGAGATTGTCGACATCATGTCTTTCGATCGCATCGAGCGCGTCTGGTACATTGAAGCGCGGCAGGCACACGAAGGCACCGCCGATCACGCTGGCCGACAGGAGCGAACGGATCCCCATCGTGTGGTAGAGTGGCATCACGCCCAGCGTGCGCTCGCCATGCCCGTACATGTTCTGCGCCACATGGGCGATGGCCGCGGCCCGTTCGGCCCGGTGGCGGCGCGGCACGCCCTTGGGCTTCGAGGTCGTGCCGGATGTGTAAAGCATGACGGACATATCGTCGGCCCCGGCTTGCGGCGCCGCATCGGCGGCACGGCCTGCCAGCATTGCGGCAAGGCCCTGATCGCCATCCAACGGCAGTACGTTGAGGTCCGCCGCAAGGGCCGATCCGGCCACGGCCTCGGACGCGGCATCGTCATGCACCAGAACGCGGGCCTCACTGTCGCGCAGCGCATGGTCCAGTTCATCGGCGGTGACGCGCCAATTCACGGGCGTGATGACGATCCCGGCAATCTGGCAGGCCCAATGCAGCGAGGCATTCTCCCACCGGTTCTGCATCGCCGTGACCAGCATGTCGCCCTTGCGAAGTCCGATCTGGCCAAGCGCATCCACAAGCGCGCTGATCCGGCAATACCAGTCGGAATAGGTGATCGTCCGGTCGCCTTCGGCAATTGCCATCGCGCCGGGGTCGCGTTCGACGGACGCGATAAAGCTGGTTCCGAGGTCAAGCATCGATTGGTCCTCCCTTGATGCGGTTACGGGCGGCCAGCGCCGCCTGAACGATGGGCGCATAGCCGGTGCAGCGGCACAGGTGGCCCGAGAGCGCCTCGCGGATCGCGTCTTCCTCCGCGTCCGGTTGACGCGAAAACAGCGCGTCGAGGGTCATCAGAATGCCGGCCGTGCAAAAGCCGCATTGCAGCGCGAAATGTTCGCGGAAGGCCTCTTGCAGCGAGGTCAGCGCATCGCTCTTGCCCAGACCCTCGACCGTGCGGATCTCGCAGCCCTCGGCCTGTTGGGCGAGCATCAGGCACGCGCGGGCAGGCTCGCCGTCCACCTGCACTGTGCAGGCACCGCAGACGCCGTGTTCGCAACCAACATGGGTGCCCGTCGCGCCGATCTCGTGGCGCAGCACGTCGCTCAGAAGTTTGCGCGGGGAGACGCGGAGCGATACGGGCTGCCCGTTCAGGGTGAAGCGCAGCGCGTGCGTCTCGTCTTGGGTCAGTCGCGGCATGACGAAGCCTCCTTCAAGGTTGCGCGGCCGAGCTTGCGGACCAGGTCGCGGCGATAGCGCGCGGTGGCATGCAGGTCGTCGCGGGCCTTAAGGTGCCACGCGAACTCGTTCAGCCGGTCGTCGAGATCGGCTGTGTCTGCCGGCAGCTCGAGTGTGCGTGGCGTGTCGGCGACGCCGCCCACGGTCAGCGCGGCGGTGCCGTCAGGTCGGGCCACCGCAGCGCAGGCGACGATGGCAAAATCACCATGGCGGCGGGCGACCTCGCGGAAGGCGTAGCCGGTGCCCGTCTGCCTGGTCGGGAAGGTGACCGAGGCGATCATCTCTCCGGGGGCGAGGTCCGTGGACATCATGCCCTGAAAGAAACTCTGCGCCGCGACCGTCCGCGTCTTGCGGCGGCGGCGCAGGGTCACGCTGCCGCCGAGCGCGATCAGGCACAGCGGCAACTCGGCGCTGGGATCGGCATGGGCGACGGAGCCGCAGACCGTGCCGCGATTGCGCAGCTGCATGTGCCCCACCCAGGGAAGCGCGGCATGCACCAGCGGCAGGCGGTCTGCAAGATCGGGCCAGCGTTCCAGCGTGCTCTGGCGCACGGCGGCCCCAAGGGTGACACAGTCGCTCTTGGTCTCGATCCGCGACAGCTCGGGGATGCGGGTGATGTCGACAAGCGTTGCGGGACGCGCGAGGCGCATGTTCAGCATGGGCACCAACGACTGGCCGCCGGCGATGACGCGGGCCTCTGTGCCGCCCTGATGCAGCGCTTCCAGAGCCTCACTCATCTCCGTCGCCGCGACAAGATCGAACGGGGCGGGTTTCATGACCTGCCTCCTTTGGTGACTCGATTGAGAAGACTTCTCAGGCGGGCCATGGGGCCGCTCTGCGCGCCGCCGCCGCAATGGCGGGCCAGGGCGCGGAAAAACTCGCCGATCACGACCTTCGCCGCGCCGTCCAGAAGCCGTCCACCGACCGAGGCGACCTTGCCGCCGATCTCGGCCTCGTAGCGATAGGCGATCTCGGTGCCGCCTTCGGTGTCGGTCAGCGTGATGCGGCCTTGCCCGCCGCCCGTACCCAGTGCGCCCACGGCTTGCCCTGAAAGGGTGACCGCATTGGGCGGGTCGAGGTCTGACAGGTCGATACGAGCCTTGTAGCGCCCGCGCACGGGTCCGACGCCAAGCGTCACATCCGCCTCGAAGCGCGTCTTGCCGACCTTCTGGACGCCATGCGAGCCGGGAATGATCGCGTCGAGCGTCGCTGGGTCGAGCAACATCTGCCAGACATCCTCGCGGCTGGCCTGCACCACGGCGCGGCCTTCGCCGGTGAGCTTGCGGCCGCCTGCCGTGGCCTCGGCTTTCGTCTCGGGCACAGGCTCTTTCGGCGCGGGCTCCGCGCCGAAGATCAGAGGCGCAAGCTTGGATGCCGTCGCAGGCAACACGATGTCGGGCGCGCCTTCCTCGGAGGCCAGTGCGTCGGCCACCGCATTGGCGATGCAGACTGGCGTCGACATGCAGTTGCCCTCGCCCACACCCTTGGCCCCAAGCGGCGTGAACGGCGACGGTGTTTCGTGATGCAGGATGATCGGCTCGGGCACCTCCATCACCGTGGGCAACAGGTAATCGGCGAGCGTGCCCGACTGGAACGAACCGTCGGCACCGTATGAATATTCCTCGAGGAACGCGGCGCCGACCGCCTGGGCAAAGCCGCCCCGCACCTGGCCATCGACCATGGCCGGGTGCAGGATCCGTCCGCAATCGTGCATGGTCACGTAGCGGTCGATCCTTGGCTCGGCTGTATCGGGGTCGATTTCTATTCCACAGAAATCGAAGATGAACCCGTGACAGAGCGAGGAATTCACCCCATCCTGCGGCGTCGGTGCCTCCAACTGCGGCGGGGTCCAGTAGACGGTCTCGCGCATGGTCTGGTCCAAGCCATCGGGCAGCGTGCCCGGCGCCCAATGCGCCGTGGCGGCAACCCGTGCGAAGGACACGCTGTTGTCGGGATTGCCTGCGGCACCGATGCGGCCGGCCTCGAAGTTCACGTCGCCCGGCGGGATATTCAGCTGCGAGGCCGCGACCTTTGCCAGCTTGTCGCGCAATCGATCCGCCGCGATTTCGGTCGCACCAGCGACGGCGGGGGCAAAGCGCGATGCGTAATTTCCCGACGCGATAGACCAGCTATCGCGCATCGTGTCCACATCGGCCAGAACGCGCACCGCGTCTATCGGCAGGCCGAACTTGTCAGCCACGACCTGAGCCAAAACTGTCCGGTGGCCCTGGCCCTGGGGGACCGAGGCGACCTTGATCGTCACCGAGCCGAGCGGGTCGATGGAGATGGTCGCCGTTGCCTGCGCACCGTTCTTCGGCCCGGCCTTGGCGCGCTCTTCGGGTGTCAGGACGGTGGTGATGTAGCCCATGTTCGACACCGAGGGCTCCACCACGCAGGCAAAGCCTATGCCATAGCGCCGGCCTTCGGCGCGGGCCTTGTCGCGGCGGGCGTAAAGCTCGTCCAGCCCGCCTTCCGCGACGGCGCGGTCCAGCGCCGTGGCGTAGTCGCCCGAATCGTAAAGGGCACCGCTGGCCGTGCGGTAGGGAAAGGCTTTGGCGGGGATGAGATTGCGGCGGATGACCGCAAGCGGGTCCAGCCCGAGCTGCCGCGCAATGGTCTCCATCAACCGCTCGAGTGCGAAATAGATCTGCGGTCCGCCGAAGCCGCGATTGAGCCCCGTCGGCGTCTTGTTGGTCAGCACGATGCGGTTGCGGATCGCCAGGTTCGGGATGTCGTAGGCACCGGTCATGTTGCCGTGCATCCGGTAGAGCGTGGCAGGCTCTGGCGCGCGCAGATGAGCGCCGCAATCCTCGACCTGGTCCCAGTCGAGCGCGGTGATCCGTCCATCCGCCGCCACCGCCGCCTCTATCCGTGTCTGACGATTGGTGGCCGAGACGCTTGCCGACAGATGCTCCAGGCGGTCCTCGATCCACTTGACCGGTGCGCCCGCAATTCGCGCAGCGATAGCCGCAAGGATCATGTAAGGAAAAACACCCTGCTTGATCCCGAAGGAGCCGCCTGAGTCGGGCGGCGTACGCAGCCGCAGCCGGTTGCCCGGCACGTTCAGCGACCTGGCAACCACCGCATGGATCGAGAAGGGTCCCTGGAAATTCGCGGTGACGTCATAGGCATCCTCGCCGGCCTCGTAGCTGGCGATGACGCCGTAAGTCTCGATGGGCGTGCAGGCACTGCGCGGATAGGTGACGTCGATGCCGATCCGGTGCGTAGCGGCGTCGAAGGCCGCCTCGGGATCGCCGTAGCGGAAGCTGCGCTCGTTGATGAGATTGCCGCCGAGGCTGGGATGCAGCACCGGTGCGTCCGCGGCCAGCGCTGCCTCGGGCTCCAAGACGGCATCGAGCGGATCGTAGTCGACCTCGACAAGATCCGCGGCATCCTCGGCAAGGTAGCGGTCGGTCGCGACGATCATCGCCACCGGTTCGCCGACATACCGCACGCGGTCCACCGCCATGGGCCAGCATTCGACATCGGCTTTCACGCCGACGGTCATCGACCGGGTGCGCGCCGCAACATCTTCTCCGGTGATCACGGCAACGACGCCCGCCGCCTGCGCGGCCTTGGCAGTTTCGACTGACCGGATCGCCGCATGGCCGTGGGGCGAGCGGACAAAGGTCAGCGCCAAGGTGCCCGTGGCAACCGGCAGGTCGTCGATATAGCAGCCGCGACCGGACAGCAGCGCCGGGTCCTCGACGCGCAGCGCGGACCGGCCAAGCAGCTTCTCTGAAACTGTATCGTTCATGTCTCCTCCCGGCTTGGCATAAGCAAGCCCTTGGGAGAGGACGTTAGACGCAGGTCTGCTGGTCTTGCGATCCCGCCAGGTCTCAGACCTTACCAAGGAGTCTCAAAAAGCGGGATCAGATGGTATCGCGCAGGGTCGAGACATTGCGGAAGACGCTGGGCGAGGAGCCGGCATGGTCGTGGAAGAATCGCGAAAAATGCGCCGGGACAGAGAAGCCAAGATCGTTGGAGATGGCCGAGAAACTGCGTGTTTCCTTGGCCACGGCCTGCACCGCACGCTCCACCCGCTGGGTGTTCAGGTAGACCCGGGGCGAGATTCCTGTATTCGCCTCGAACAGCCGGAAGAAATGCGCACGCGACAGGCCGCATTCGCGGGCGAGCCAATCCATCGAGACGACGCTGGCCGGATCCTCGCGGAGAAGGACCAAGGCCCGTGCGATCCGTCGGTCGGGCATGCGCGTCGCTTTGGCCTGTGCCCGAAGCGAAGGTTGCACATCGCGCCAGGGGGCCAGCCGCTCGATAATGGAGATCATCAGCCGCCCGATCAGCCGCTCATGCGTTGCGGCGTCACCGGGCGCCCGTACCATCGCCTCTGCTGTCTCACCGACCTGCCTCCGGATTTGCGGCGAGATGGCACCGCCTGGCTGCGGAAAAAAGTCCGGTCCGGCGCTCGCCTCCCAATTGCCGCGAAACGCGCCAAGCCAACTCGGTTCTATATACATTGCGAGGATGATGGTTGGCGGTTGATCCGTGCGGTGGACGTAGCTGTGATGCTCCCACGCATTGATTAGAACCGCGCTTTCGTCGGTCAACATCACGCGGCGCCCACCCACATCGAACTCGGTATCGACACCTTCGACCTTCAGAAGGACGTGGCATTGCGCATGGGCGTGCTTAACCAGAGGCCGGTCCATATCAAGCAGAGCGACCCGCCCGAAAGGCCCAATAGCAATCCTCAGAGCAGACGACATTCGAAATCGTTACCAGTTTTTTTGATCGGGTCAATCTTGCTCGACTGCAGGCATTTTGACGGCTCCGTGTTTCAGCACGTCTTCGGTGTCACTTGATAAGCCTGTGACGCTACGCATTTCGCGCCGTTGCCGGATACCAAGCTTTTTCATTTTGGAACGCATTCCGATAGACCAAAAAATGTTTCGTTGCTGTTGGCATCGCTCCGTCTAAGCGCAGCGGTGCGTTGCCATGTCAAAGCCCCTCGGGCGACAAGGTAGCCATGTTCTTCCTATCGCACCTAAGCCCGAGCTTTTCCAGATCTCAGGTGTATGTGCGGAGCAAAGCCTTGCATCGTTATTCGTGTTTCACAGATGCGGCGAATAGACATCGAATGGTCGATCCGAAGGACACAGGGCTACTTGCGGACCTTCGCCGCAAAGTCCGCGAAGGTCGGGTTTGGGCCGGGAACGGCACAAGCGGAGTCGAGCTGACGCGGAAGGCCCGCCGCGCCGCCGCATGACTGCTTCGAGTCCAAGTTCATCTCATGCTGCACACTATGTGCCCGCAAACACTTGATGCAATGGCAACAACGTCATGCCACCATAAGATCATGATTACCACAGACTGGAAGTCGAACCTTGGCCCGGACTTTTCGACTCAAACCTTCGCTATCGGTGATGTCCATGGACAGGCAGACGCATTGTCGGAATTGCTCGATCACATCCATGCTTTGCCACGCACGTATAGCAAGCGCGAACTCATATTCACAGGCGATCTCATTGATCGCGGTCCGAGCTCTCTTCGATCAATAAAACTCGCAGTAGATGCGGCGTCACGCTTCGACGACTGTAATTGGCTTCCAGGAAACCACGAATTGGTGATGGCGAAATGCCTTTCTGGAAAAGCCACGAGAGATGAACTTGCAACTTGGTTTGCAATGGGTGGTCATGAAACATTGACCGAAGCCTCTACGACCCCTTATTCGAGGGACTCGTTCCGGTTACTACGTGATGCGGTGCCCGACACATTTCGCGATGCTATTTTCAGAGGTCCAACGCATCTGGTCCGTAATGGTGTGCTTTTTGTGCATGCTGGCGTGGATCCCAATTCGGTCGCGACAGAATTCCTGGAGCGAGATCGTTTCAAAGCAGCCAGCTACATGTACAACCATTGGTCTTGCATCCGGTACCGGTTCCTCAAATGGGAGAATGGCTGGAAACAGCTGGGCTTTAACTTGGTTGTCCACGGCCATACCCCCGCTACCAACCGAGCGGTGAAGAACCGCCAAGAGGCAGAAAATCTGCTCGAGTTCGTCGAAAGTCATCGCCGTATCAACATAGACGTTGGTGCAATGTCGCTTGCACAAGTTGCGGCAGTAGAATTCTCGGGCACAAGCCACCGCCTTCATGTGCGGCCGGCGCCGATTGACCACAACGTACTCGACAAGCTTCTGAACAAATGAATTTTGCAGGTCAGGCACAAGCTCCGGGAAGTGAGAGTTAGCGGTTACTAATGGGCAATGGCAGAATTCAGCAATCGACAAGTGACAACGGAAACGAAGATGCCCGATCAGATCCGGCCAAGAGCAGCCGAACCCCAAATAACTGCCGAAAAGTAAATATCACCCTCGCCACTTATAATTCAATGAAATCTGGGATGCATGACCTTCCGCGACACGAAAAAATATGCGCATCGCGAAAAAATATCTGCGCGCCTACACCAGCGCAATCAAATAGTAACTTTGGGCTCGAAGCGGACGATCGCCCTTTTTTGTGATCGCGCCTGACATGGTCGAGATCATCAACACTTCTGGTAAGGGGCTTGCTTGGTCGGGAACCCCCTATTTCTTCCTGCCGCCGTCCTTATCGCCAGAGGGCTTCCAGTTCGAAGGTATCGGAAATGTCTGTATGATTTTGGTCAATTCGTTGATCCTCTGTTAGTCTCAAATAATACCGCGATCTGCTTGACTATGCCAGTATGGCAGTATTTTTCGACCGCTCATCAATTAAAGTTGTCGGCGAATGCCGGTGCCTCGCGAGCCTGGTAATGATTCGAATTGCCGGCTCTATTAGGATCGGCAACAGCAGGACCATTGTCAGGCTCATCCGTCGGACTGTTCGTCTGCTCGGACGATCCTACCGGCAGCATCAAGGCCTGCCGCAGCGCCGCTCGTACGCAAATCGGCGAAGAAAGTCTTTTCCTCAAAGCCGGGGTTCGACATCTTCTCAAGGAATGCCTCTGACCAAACCGCCTTTTCTTCAGCGGTCAGGGTGCCCGTTTCAAGATCGCCGGCAAGTGCACGCGAAATCTTGTTATGCTCAAACCTGCCGGATCTCTCGATGGCACGACCGATGCGCGCCCAATGCATGATCTGTTCGGCAAGCGACCGTCTCTGGACCACGGAAACAGCGCGGGCATCATCAATGAACACAACATCGGTGAATTCCACGAACTTGGCCATTTCGCAACTCCTGAGCCAAAAGGTGGCATTTCGCCACTCAAATGTCGAGTCATCACTATGGCGACGCATCATGATACCGCTTCAGAGCAGAAACCTTCGATTGTCGTGATCGCGCTCAGCTGGAATTGTCCACGAAGCAACATCGACCCGTTAACGGTGACAACATATCCGGTAGGGGGCTTGCCGCAAATCTTGCCGGTTACTCGAGATACCGGGCTGCCATCAGGTACCGGTTCCTAAAATGAGAGAATGGCTGGGAAAGATTGGTCTTCAAGGCGGTTGTGCACGGCCATACTCCAGCGAGCTACCGATCGGTGAAAAACCGTCAAGAGGCGTTTAAGTGAAACTGCCATTGAGATACGTTCTGACGCGAGCAATATTCAAATCTAAAGAGATTTACCGAGTGAACTCATGAACCCGACAGACATCTTCGAGGCCTTGGAGGCCTTTTCCAAGGCCCCCTTCGATCCGGCGGAATTCGGGTTCTCTTTCGCGGAGGCGACTGACAATGCCCAAGCGACGGTTTCCAAGCTGCGTGGTGGGTCTCTGAACAGGTCGGACATCGAGGGCGGTGTCTTGATGAACCTCAAGTTCCATTATGCCCCGGCCGACGCGCTTGGGGTTGAAGCCACGCTCGATGCGCTGAAGGGCAGCAAGCGGACCGCGAAGCACAAGCCGGCGATCCTGATCGCCACCGACGGGGAGACCGTCGCAGCCGAGCATTGGAAGAGCGGCGAGCGGCTGCACTGCGCCTTCTCGGAGATCGGCGACCATTTCGGCTTCTTCCTCCCGGCCGCCGGCAAGGACCGATATCGCCCGGCTGAAGAGAACCCGGTCGACGTCAAGGCCACGGGCAAGCTCGCGAAGCTTTACGACGCGCTTGTGAAGGCCAACCCCGACTGGGCGACCGATGCCCGGCGCCACGACATGAACCAGTTCATGACGCGGCTGATCTTCTGCATGTTCGCCGAGGATGTCGGCATCTTCCCGGAGAACCAGTTCTCCCGCGCGATCTTCACCCATGCCGGCGACAAGGGCGAAGAGGCCCACGTCGTCCTGATCTCCGCCTTCCAGGCGATGAACCTGCCAAAGAACAAACGGGCTGACCTGCCGGCCTGGAGCCACGACCTCGAATACGTCAACGGCGGCCTATTCGCGGGCACGATCGACGCGCCGCGCTTCGACGTGATCGCGTTCCGCTACCTGCGCGAGGCCTGCGACCTCGATTGGAAGGAGATCAACCCGGACATCTTCGGCTCGATGATTCAGTCGGTCGCCGACCCGAAGGCGCGTGCCGAGCTCGGCATGCATTACACCAGCGTGCCCAACATCAAGAAGGTGCTGGGGCCCCTTTTCCTCGACGAGCTCGACGCCGAGATCGACAAGGCGTGGGATCGGCCGAACGGGCTGCGCAAAGTGCTGGATCGGATGTCGGCGATACGGGTGTTCGACCCGGCCTGTGGCAGCGGCAACTTTCTGGTCGTCGCCTACCGAGAGCTGCGCGCCCGCGAAATCCGCATCCTGCGGCGTCTCGACGCGATCGAAGGACAGACCCAGATCCAGATGTGGTCGCAAATCCCGATCACAAACTTCTACGGCATCGAGATAACTGACTTCTCGGCCGAAACAGCGAAGCTTGCCATGTTCATCGCCGAGTATCAGGCGAACGCCATGTTCGGCGAAGCCTTCGGGCGCAAGCCGGCCGCGCTGCCGCTGAAAGGTGGCGCTAATGTTCTGTGCGGCAACGCCCTCAGAGTAAACTGGTCCTCATTCTGCCCGAAAAAGGACGGCGACGAGGTCTACATCGCAGGGAATCCACCGTATCTTGGCGGCAAGAAGCGCGAGGCTTGGCAGACGGACGATATGCGCTACTGCGGCCTCGAGGACGTCCTTTTGCTGGATTACGTCACAGCTTGGTTCTTTAAGGCTCAGGGATATTCTCCGAGCGCATTCGCGTTTGTGGCGACAAGTTCGATCTGCCAAGGAGAACAAGTAGCCCCCCTTTGGAGCAGGCTTTTCAACGCTGGTCTCTCGATCAGCTTTGCCCATATGCCGTTCCAATGGCGCAATTCCGCAGCCGACAACGCTGGGGTATGGGTAGTCATAGTCGGTTTGCGCAATCGGCCCCGC
Organism: Roseovarius sp. SK2; assembly: GCF_028807495.1. NCBI lineage: Bacteria > Pseudomonadati > Pseudomonadota > Alphaproteobacteria > Rhodobacterales > Roseobacteraceae > Roseovarius > Roseovarius sp. SK2. The sequence goes on along the minus strand of NZ_JARAMK010000010.1, from coordinate 96,966 downwards.
AAACCGGTCAGGTTGTTTGACCAAGGATGGGTTGGAACTGGCCCCACCATCAGCCCTTATCTGTTTCTCGGCGCTGAGACCTATGTCTCGGCTCGATCTACTCCACTGTGGAGGCTTCCAGAAATCGTCATGGGTTCGAATCCTGTCGACGGTAAGCGGTTGGTTGTCTCTCCCGAGGAAAAGAACCGCATCGTGAATTCACACCCGGAAGCTGAGGAGTTCATCCGGCCATATCTTGGTGGCGACGAGATCCTTGGCGGGAAAGAACGATTCTGCGTTTGGGTCGATGACAACGCCGTGGAGAGAGCACAAGCCTGCCCTCCGATTGCTGCCAGGATAAGAGAGTGCCGGGAATACCGAAAAGATGCAGGTCGAGACGCGCGGCGCTACCAAGACCAGCCGCATCGATTCGCTTATCGCGGGACTGTGAAAGATCTTCCCTGCATTGCAATACCGAATTCTCAGTCGTCAAAACGGCCCTATCTGCCCACCGCGCGAGTTCCAGCTGGCACCGTCGTAAGCAAGGAAGCATTTGCCGTATACACTACAGAAGACTGGGTGCTCGCCATTCTCTCTTCGAGAATGCATCAAGTTTGGCTTGCAACGGTCGGCGGTCGGATAGGAAACGGTTTCAGGTATTCCGGCACCCTCGTATATAACACCTTTCCCCTTCCCGGAATGACCGATGGCGATAGAGAAGAGCTGGCGGCGGCGGGGCGCCAAATTCTCAAAGCCCGATACGAAAATTACCCTCACAACCTCGACGAGCTCTACTCCGAAGGTAGCTTTCCGAACAATTTAAGGACTGCACACGAGAAGAACGACAGAATTCTCGAGAACCTGTACACCGGAAAAACATTCGCGAATGATGCTGCGCGCCGGGATATGCTCATGAAACTCTACTCCGTTCGTGTTGCAAGGGAAAACGAGGAGGCCGCGTGATGGTCGATCTGGTAAAGGTCGCCTACGGGCGCACGGGCACATCGAAGACGACGAACGCCATGGGCATGCGGCCCATGCAGGCGCGGGTCTACGAAGCCCGCGGTGCGCAGTTCATCCTGCTGAAAGCTCCGCCCGCCGCGGGCAAGTCCCGGGCGCTCATGTTCCTCGGCCTCGACAAGCTCGAGAACCAGGGTGTCCGCAAGGTAATCGTCGCCGTGCCCGAGACCTCGATCGGCGCCTCGTTCCGGTCGACCAACCTGACCTCGCATGGCTTCTTCCGCGACTGGCATGTCGAGCCGCGCAGGAACCTCTGTGTCAGCGGCGCCGAGGAAGGATCGAAATCGCAAAAGGTGAAGGCCTTCCAGGAGTTCATGGCCTCCGACGACGAGGTGATCGTCTGCACCCATGCCACCTTCCGGTTCGCCTACGATGCCATCGAGGCCGATACCGGCGCCGAGGCTTTCGATGACTGCCTGATCGCGATCGACGAATTCCACCATGTCAGCGCCGGCGACGACAACCGGCTGGGCGAAATCCTGCGCCGGATGCTCGTGCGCGAGAAGGCGCATGTCGTGGCGATGACCGGCAGCTACTTCCGCGGCGACAGCATTCCGGTCCTACGGCCTGAGGACGAGGCCAAGTTCCGCTCGATTACCTACTCCTACTACGAGCAGCTCGATGGCTACGAGCACCTCAAGTCGCTGGGTATCAGCTACAGCTTCTACCGCGGTAAATACATCTCGGCCATACCGGACGTGCTCGACACCGACCTCAAGACCATCGTACACATCCCGCACCGCGGCTCGGCCGAGGCCTATGGCGAGAAGAATGACGAGGTCGGCCGGATCACCGACGCAATCGGCCAACACGTCGGCCGCGACGAGGAGACCGGCTTTGACCTGGTCCGTCGTAGATCGGATGGGAAGATCCTCAAGGTCGCGGATTTGGTGAACGACAACGATGAGCGGGGCGGTGTCAAGGCCGCCCTCACCCGCGAGATTACCGGGCCGGACGGCCGCCGCGACGACACGGCCGACCGCGACAAGGTCGACATCATCATCGCGCTCGGAATGGCCAAGGAAGGTTTCGACTGGCCCTGGTGCGAGCACGCGCTCACCATCGGCTACCGATCCTCGCTCACCGAGATCGTTCAGATCATCGGCCGCGCCACGCGGGATGCTACAGGCAAGGCGCACGCGCAGTTCACCAACCTGATCGCCGAGCCCGGCGTCGAGACGACGGTCGTGGCAGACGCGGTCAATGACATGCTGAAGGCGATCTCCGGCGCCCTGCTGATGGAGCAGGTACTCCAGCCCAACTTCCGCTTCTACCGGCGCGAGGACGGCGACATCCGCGAACCCGTGGAGATCGACGATACCGGAACGGTTCATATCGGCATCAAGGGCCTCATGGCGCCACCCACGGATCGTTCGAAGGCGATCTGCGAGAACGACATGCAGGATCTTGTGGCGAAGGCTTGCCAAGCCATGGACCGTCGCACAGTCGCCGACGATGTAGCCCCAGAAGTCGCCACCCAGATGGTCCTGACCGACATCATCGAGAACAGCTACGAAGATCTGTCCGAGGATGAGACCGAGGCGATCCGCCAGGATCTTGCCGCCCGTATGAACATCGCGAGCATTGCTCGGAAAGAAGCGGCGAAAGCCGACGACACCCTCGATGCCGACCCCAATGGCTCCGATGATGACGACGAGAATGAGAGCGCACCGGATGGCATGAACCTCATCAACATGGTCAAAAAGTTCATAAATGTCCGCGACCTCGACATCGACCTGATCGACGGGATCAATCCGTTCCGAGAGGGTTTCGATGTCGCCTCCAAGGCACTCGACACTCCGCTCCTCAAGCAGATCCAGAGCGCCATGGTCGCGCAGCGTATCCAGATGACCGAGGACGAAGCGCGCACACTTTGGCCACGCATCAAGCGCTTCCGCGAGGCCGAGGGCCGCGAGCCCAACGCGCATGCCGCGGATCCACTTGAGAAGCGCATGGCCGAGGCCCTTGCCTATATCCGGGCCAAGAAGACAGAGCGCATGCGTTCGGCCGCTGCGGAGTGACCACATGCCTCGCCCGACGCTTGACGAAATATTAGAGGAACCTGACGAGTTCGGGCTTCTCGAGGTCAGCCTTAAATCGCGCGGCACGCGGCCGCCGGAACTCGAACGCGATGCGGGCCTCGTCCGTGACGTGAACGATTTCTACGACCGGCACGGCCGGCTGCCGAACGAGAATGCCGCCGACCACGACGAGATGCGGCTCGGGACGATCTGGAGCGGCCTTGCAGAACGCGCCGACCCCGAGGTCTTCGAGGATGTCGACCGCAACCGGCTCCTCGTCATGGCGCCGGTGCAAGAGGCACCTCCAGTTAGGGATTGGCGCGACGACCCGCTCGAATACGAGATCCCTGGCAGCCTCGACGACATTCTCGACGAGGACGATGGCGATGTCTCCGAGGCCTTCACCCGGATCCGGAATGTCACACCGGTGTCCGAACGCCACCTGCCTGACCATCGAGCCGAGTTCATCCCCTGCCCTGACTTCGAGGTTTTCCAGCCGGCTTTCGAAGAGCTTCAGGCCGAGCTCGAGACCGGCTTGCGGGAAGCGGCAGCCGTCGGTTCTCGCGAGGTGATCGACGTCCAGGAAGGCGGTTACTTCATCCGTAACGGCTTGCTCGCCTACATCGCCGAGAAGGCGGAGATGACCGCGCGCGGCGGCAAGCGAGATCATCGCCTCCGCGTCATCTTTTCGAACGGCACCGAGAGCGACCCGCTGATCTCTTCGTTCCGGAAGGCACTCGCGTCAGACCCGACCGCCAGGGTCATCCATCGCCCCGGCATTGGCCCACTCGATCCGGACTGGGAAGCCGACCAGCTCGACCTCACCGGCACGATCTACGTGGCGCGCAGCCGCTCCGACCAACCGACCATTGCCGAGGTGCGCGACATCCTTCTCAAGATCGGGGTCACCACCCAGGACGTGCACCGCCGGGTCGCGGACGCCCGGAACGATCCGACCTTCCTGCTCGCCCCCGTCGACATCGTGGCCACCTACGAACTGAAGAACCTCTCAAGGCGCAAGGTCGAGGACCTTTTACATCGCTTCTTCGATACGGCCCGGCCGAGGGATCTCTGGATCAGGGATCGGTTCAACAAGCGCATTTACCCGCGCGAGTGGTTCTATGTCTTGCCGGATCACGTCAGCCAGGCGGTGGCGGCGATCAGGAACGGCACTCTGCATCAGCTTAGATACGACCCCAAAAGCCAAAAAATCGTTAAGAAATTGTCCGCAGGTTGAAACTGATCACCCTCGACCTGGAAAGGCCGTGAGATCAAGACATTTTACATTGCGTCGAATTACAGATTCTTGATCTTTTCGATCTCACGTAGAACCGCGCGTTCAAATCGCTTGATCTGCCGAGTGATTTTCTCATCACCCTCGAAGGCAGCCGCACTGCGCCGTCCGTAGGATGAGAAATTTCGAACGGTCCGGACACCGTTCTCGTCTCGCACCTTGAGATGCGTGAAGCGACGATAAAGACGCTTGGTATGAGCCTTGGTTGATTTTCCTGAAGCGATGTTTCGCTCCGCAATCTTGCGGGTCCGCCGCATCGCCTTTCGCATCTTCCGCCATTGGCGTGCAAGAGAGCTTCCGCGAATGGCAGGCCCAGCTCCGTGTAGGGTGAAACCGAGGTATTGCGCCGCCTTTTCCCCCCTTACAGCGCCAGTACCTGTGAACACGGTCCGTTCGGTCTTGTGTGTCGAGATCTCCAGCTTCTCCGCCTTGATGAGATCCATAATTGTCGTCTCGGCCGTTTTCGCATGGGTGGGTTCGCAAATCACCAATATATCGTCTGAATATCGGCGATAGAGCGCACCAATGCTGTCGCAGTAGGCATGTGCCGCGGCGTCAAAATCTATCATGTATAGATTCGAAGCTGCCGCGCTGATGGGGGTGCCCTGAGGGATGCCGCGTCTATGACCCCTTACGATTTCCGGGTTCGGGTGGAATTTGATACCGTTGGCCTTCAATTCCTCGACGCTTGCAATTCGGTCCCTGTTGTTCTCCTTGAGCCGAGCTGCGAAAATGGCGCTTGCCTTCAGCTCCCCCATATCGACGTAATGGAAGGATGTAATCGCCCGAAAAACGCGCATCCAATGCTCGGGAAGCGACGTCACGCCCAGCAAGGCTTTTAGTCTGCGCTTCAGTAGCTTGTGGTCAAGATTGGCGAAGAAACTGCTGACGTCGAATGCCAATACCGTTACGGGGGCACGTTTCTTCGCAAAGGCAAACACTTCCGCCGAGAAATCGTAGTTGGCGCGTCCGAGCGCACGATAGGCCAAGACGTCATCGGAGAGCCCCGTGGCCTCATAGTGCGTATCCAGAAGCTTGTTCATCTCGCTCGCATAGAACGAAAGGATGCAGGCGTCCCTGTGCGATGCATACTCGATTGGGCGGTCCTTGGAGGCGATCGTCCGCTTCCCCGTTTTCGCGCATCGCTTATAGCGCTTCTCGGACTTCGTGTAGTGCAGGAGCGGTAGGAACGAGTGCCGTAGCACGAAGTTCGTGTCCACTACCTTTCTGGCAAACTTTTCGCCTACGGGCAGATCGAAATGGCGGTAACTTCTGGGCTTAAACCAATCGAGCGACATTAAACCTCCTTGTCGCAGAGTTCGGAGGACTGGCCCTGACCCTGGGCTCCGGTTCTTAGGCCGGACGTCCCCCGAACGCACGCCACCTTCTGCCAGCGGATACGTTCAGCGTCTCACTTCCGAACGCCTCGCAGACACGGGTCTCGAAACGCGAGGTGGTATAATGTAACCGTGGAGGTCCGAGCGATGCTCAGTGTCTCGTTTAGTCTGGCTCTGGTCGCAGCGATGCTGTTCGGCATCGTGTTCCCAGGTCACCATACTGAAGTTGACAAGTTCAACGGCCAAACCCGTGAGCCAATTCCCGCGGGCACTACCAACTTGGTAAGCGGGTTTTCGCCGTTCAAGGCATTCTCGAAAAAATTTATAGCACTTATCATTCGTTACTCAACCTTGGCAGCCTGCCAATTTGGCGCCGCGCCAAGGTCAACCAATCTGGAAAACCGCAGGAGCGGCGCTCAGCGGAAGGGGGGCGGCTCACCGCGACGGTGATGGCCTCCCAGTCCCCAAGAAAGAGGACCTGGTCTCGAGCTCGTGTGAGTGCTGTATATATAAGCGAACGATCCACGACTTTACTGCGGAATACTGGGACGATAACTTTGTCCCATTGGCTTCCCTGCGCCTTATGCACGCTGATGGCGTATGCGAGTTGAAGGTTCGCGCCGTCGGCGATCTGGAGAAAGTGCTCATCCCCATCCAGCTCCGCCAAAACACCATCCGCCATGATTTTCTTGACGCGTCCGAGCGAGCCGTTGGTGAGGCCCCGATCTACATCGTTTTTGTCCGTCCAGATCACCGGCTCTCCCTCGGCTATATGCCCTTGACCTGGCCAGAGTGCCGGGTTCTGAGCGAGGCGTTTAGTATGAAAGAACCGGTTGATCCTGTCGATCTCGTGGTTGGTAGGCGCGATGATCTGCACATTATCACGATCAACCCCTGCACGCTTCAGGATTGATCCAATCCATAGGATATTCTCAGCGAGAGTATTTCTGTCGCTGTGCAAAAACGTAATTCCCGGCTCGGCCTCGGTGAAGGCGCGCAGCTTTGGGATCCGACCGTTCCGGATGCCTTCGGCTAAGACCGGAATCCCCGTCTTTTCGTCCTGACGATGCACCCGATCGAGGATTACCTTTCGGATATCATGATCGCCCGCCAGTTGGTGGAAAACAATTCCTGGTGAAACTGGCGGTAATTGAGCAGGGTCACCGCAAAGCATCAAAGATGCTTCACCAAGCCGTCGCAGGATCCGCCAGATCTCTACGAGACCCAGCATGGAAGCCTCGTCAGCGATCACGACAGTATCCGGACCCAGAGCCATATTGGATTTTTCCTGTTCAACCAGGAAGCGGGCGACAGTGATCGCTCGCCGTCCAGTCGCTTCCGCAGCGCGCTTGGCAGCCCGGCCAGACAGGGTCACAAGCAGGGGCTTACGGCCCGTCGCTTCAAGGGTTTCGCAGACACCGCGCAGAACAGTCGTCTTGCCGCTACCCGCGTAACCGGCAAGCAACAGCAGGCGGTGCCGGTGCGCCATCCTCACGGCCTCTCGCTGCGCCTCGGTCAAACGGAAAGGTTGGGAAGCCTCGTAAGCATCGACCAACCCATCGAGGCGTCCCACAGGCGTAATCCCCTTCACGGGCGGTTCCGGCGCCAGCCTCATTAGTTTCAGGGCGCATTCGGCCTCCATGTAGGCCGTCCCCGGGGGCTGGAGGTCGTGAGCAAGTTGGACAGCGGCGCCAGTTGACACCGCGACGTCGATTGCCGTCTTTGCAACCGAGCGTTCCAGAAGCCTCGCCGCCGCTCTCTGAGCGTCTCCCAAGGTCATCCGGGTCGATCCCTGACCAAGACAACTTTTGCCCGTCAAGGCGGCCTCAAGCGCTGCGATATCGCGCCGGAGGTCCTTCCTGCCGATGCCCACCGACCAAGCGATCGTATCGACGGTATTGAAGTCGCTAACGGCGAGGAGAAGGTAGGGGTTGGCCTTGACAACCTCGATTCCCTGCGGCCCCCAAGCGCGGGCCACACGGATAGCTTTCTGAGGGTCGATATTCGCGCCTATCTCGTCCAACCAGGATAAGAAGCCCGTTTCCGGTACGCGTAGTTCCATCGCCGCCGCGGCTGCGATCGCTGGCTCCTCGCCGATGATCTCGATTACTCGGTCATCAATCGCAAGCAGCGCCGCCTGCAAGTCATCACCGAAAGCGTCAGCGAGCGCCCTGGCGCGTTCTTTCCCGATCCCACGAAATGCACGTTCGCGCCTGAGGTAAGCGGCAAGTAGCGGAGTCTTGGACGGCAGCCCCTGTGGCTTGGGCGCACGATAGTGCGTCATTTTGGTCCCGAAGTTATCCGACCGCCCAGAGCGATCAGTTCAACCACCTCGCTGTTTCGCTGTATTTCTGCGCGCAGAGAAGCGTTTTCCGCCCTTAATTCAGCAGCCTTGCGTTCCATTTGAGCGAGACGAAGCTGGGCCTCGCGTAAGCGAGCAGCCGGCACCAGTTCACAGTGATCGTCCGGGGGCATCGCAGCGTCCTCCTCAGGTGCCACAAGACCACGCCGGCTGAATGCGATGCCATGTTTGTTCGCATGCTCGACAAGCATCTCTCGGATTGCAGAATTGCCATCGATCTGGCCGTTGGTCAGCCCTGCCTGGCGCTTAATCTCAGCATGCCATAATGCGCCCTTCTTGACCGGTAGCATTCTTCCCTGCCCCTCGCTCTCTTCTATCAAGGAGCGCAAGCGGGCGGCGGCTTCGCGAGCGGTGGTACGGTTGCTTTTTCGTTCCATGTTTGTCTCCATCGGACCACAAGTTCCGTTCGCCGGCGTAGCGTCACCTCTCCAGCTACTCCTCGTCTCCGTCGAACGGAACGACCTTCCCATTGAGGCCGGAACCCGAGCGTCGACGATCGAGCGCACTCTTGTATCGCTTTGCCTTTTTCTCTGCTTTCAGCCGCTCAGCCAAATGCCAAGCGGCGTGGGTCTTCACTTCTTTTAGCTCGGCGCGCAACTCAGCCACCTCCGCGCGAAGATACCTAATGACATCTGCGAGGTTTCCTGGCTCGTGGCCTTCTTGACCAGCTGCGGCCAGAACCCGGTTCCGCACGCCCGGGTATCGACAATCCTCCTGTCCAATCAAAACCCGGGAACGGCCGGCTTCTTTTGCGACGTTCGATATGTTGACCTTGACCGATTTACCCTTATTGAGCCGTGCTCGAAGTTCGGGACTTTGCGGACGACCAGCTTCCAAGCGTTCGAGGGCATCGAGGAAGTCCTGTTCGATGATATCTCTGTCTTTCGTGCGCCTACGAGCCATCGCGAAGTTCCTTGAGTTGCTCCTCAACGCGTTTGTCGAGTGCATCGATGTGTGCACCAAGCTTCCAGCATAGAGCAGCGGCTTGCCTGGCCTGCGCATGCATCAGTTCGTTGGCACGGTCCATGTGGGTCATATCCATTTTGAGGACCTCGTATTGGCGAACGGCGAAGACGCTCTCGACATAGCGATCTTCCCAGAATGGAAGATGCCAGCGCGCAATTGCAAAAGAAGGGCAGCCGGCACAAAGGCCGGGAGTGCGCGTCGAATAGTTCGGTGTAAGATCAGGGCGCCACCGCGCGAGCGATTCAGTTCGAGCCGCTTTGTGGCATTCCATTTCAGAAGCACTGCGCGCACCGCATATGCCATAGGGCTCAAAAAACATCCGGTGTAGGCCAGCTTCTTCAACATAGAGGAAAGCGGTCCGGTAAGCATCTTCGGTTGAAGATCCCGCGATTTCCGGACCGAGTTCATTAAGGATCTTCTTCTCGAGATCCTCGCCGTTGCGGCCAGCGAGTTCAGAACCACCGCTCGCGATTTCCAGCGCCAACATTGCCACCTTCTGGCGCTTGATGTCGTTCACGTCCCCAAGCTGCACCACGTGGTTCAGGTAACCGCCGTCGGTCATCGCGATGGAAACGTGATGAAAGTGAGCCTGCAAGACTGGTAGCATCGAAGGATCGACCATGTAGGCGAAATGCGCGAAGCTCTTACGCCACTGATGGGATTTGAGGATGCGCCCATGGCTTTCACGCCAAGGCACTAATTCACTGTCCATCGTCTTGCGCGCCGCTTCATCAGGCAGGCCCGAAAGGTCAACCCACTCGGCCACGAAGTCTCTCATGGCGGACGTGAGTGTTTCACCCGTAACGCGCGCAACACCTGATGCAGTTTTCGGCAGGCCACTTCTCGACACCAAGTTGACGAAAAGGTCATCCGTTTCAAGAAGTTCGCGATAGGGCGCAAGCAGCCGGTCGACAACGAGGATTGCCTGCACGGCGGGCGGCATGTGGTCGGAGCCTTTCGGGCGGTATCCGATCGTCCATTCCTCGGCGCGCGGCGTCTCCTCTGTCTTCGAAAGCTCTGTTGTAACAACGAAGACCTCCGCAAGCCCCGTCAACGTGTCTCGAACGCGCACGCAATATGGCAAGCCCGTATCGGCGTCGACTCCAGCCTTGAGGCCGCAGACCTCGCTGATTCTAAAGCCGACTGTACCCTGTATTACGGTTTGGGCCGCTGACATGACGGCTTTAACCAGCTGACGAACTCGGCTCATTGAGCCGATGGGAGAAAACCTCAGTCCGGCGCGGCGCGCCACTTCAGAGACCTTTGCGCTCATCTTTGGGCAGGCAGTGACATAGAATTCCGTTCCAGCCTGGTAACCCATCGACAGGACTATTTTCCGAGTGTCGATGTGTTCGTGACTTTGATTGGAGTATGTCGGCAGGTCGTCGCATCGGTCGAGATAGGTCACCAGAGCCTCGCCAAGGCTGTCTACAAAGCTGTGATCCCACCCGTTCCGATTGAGCGGTGGATGCCAAGGCGCGCCGTCTACTTCCGAAAACAAAAAATTCAGGGCGGCAGTGCGCTGCCGCCGGAAACCAATATAGCGTCTCCGATCTGGACTGACGTTTTCCAGCTCCGCGGAGGCATAGGCATCGGCGCAAAGATCGCGCAGGCGAATGACATCCTCAGCCGGCGTTCCGAGCATCTTCATACTGGTGTTCAGAATCGGCAGACCCACCTCGCTCGGCACGGGGCGATAGGAGCCAGCTGAGATCGCACCGATCTCTTTTGCGACAGAGAGAAGCCCTCTCCGCCCGAAAGGTGCCTCCGGCATCGGTGCGACACCCGCGCGCTCCAGTGCGTTGCGTTGCTGCCAGATGAGAGCGATCGATCTTAACCGGCTTCGCGCAACATTAGCGGTCAGACTTTCCTCCTCGCCTTCATCGTTCGCCTGCTCCCGAAGGCAGTCGACGTAGGCCTCTACAACGACCCGAGTTATTTGCGACGGCCAAATAACATAATGCTCCACGCACCAGACGACGAAGCTCCGCAGACTGGCGCTGATAGTGCCAAGCCCCCCCGATTTCAGTCGGCCAGCGGCCCCGTCCCCGGGCGCTGCGTAAGCCGACCAGACAAGCCGCTTCAGCCAATCGAGCAGATCGGAGTACTGATGATCGCAGAGGTTCGTACCGTCCGTCAGGTCAAGATCCCACGTGATTGTGCTTTGGTTTGCACGCGCACCCGGTGTGGCGTTGTTGAAGACCCAACGGCGATCCGACCATCGGCTCTCGCTGGAAACGTATACGTCCGCCAGTTCTTCTCGTGGCCGGAGATGCAGCGGGCGCGCCGCGGTGGCCTCGAGGATCTCCTGAGTAGTCAGCGTTTTGCTGTTGTGGGCCGCGATCCTCACAGTCATGCTACAGATGGAAGGGTTACGTGGTAGCGTTGGGCGTTGTTCATGGTGGCCATCGGGACCTGCTCAAGCAACGCCTCGAGATCGCGGAGTATCGGCACCCACTTCTCCTTCCACTGCAGGGCAGATACCCGACCGTGCTGGGCGGTGTAGATTGCTCGGCGCAAGGCGAGATATCGCGCGACCGCCTCGTCACTGCGGGGCTGGGCCGCGGCAAGCGGACACGAAGGGCATTCGCCGTAGGCCGCGCACAGCTTGCCACTTTCCTGCGCCGGCCGTGGACTGTGATACGGGTCGAGGCAGAGGAAGCCCGGCGTCGCCGCCGCCTGTTGACCGTTTGCACCGAGACCACGCGGGTCGATCCTTCCGTGCGTCTCGGCCGCTCGCGCATAAAGTTCCTGCGTCTCGCCGATGCGATCCTGGCCCTGCTTTCGCACCCAGTCGGACGTGTAGAAGGTCCACGTCGTTTTCGGGCTTGAGTGACCCTGCCGTTCCTGTTGCGCAAAGATTCCGAAATAGCGCCGCGTCTGGTCGGCACCCGTTGCACGGATCAAATTGAGTGTGAACGGTGCAAGATCGTACCGCTCGATGAACCCGCCGAGTGCCTTTTTCCATACGATATCATTCGAAGGTCCACCTCGATGGTTGAATGCCTTCGCGACCGAACCGCCCCACTTTGGCGCCCCCAAAAATAGTCGATCATCATCGGTTTTGTTGGCGAGGATTGCACGGCTGTTCAGGGTCAGACGCTTGAGAATGTTGAGGAGATCTTGCAGCCCGAGCGGAGTTCCGCTTTCCGCCGGCAGGCGGACATCGCCGGCGATTTCGGACGCATTGTGCGTGCTCGTTTGCGTTCGGTTGGACCTATTTTTCTTAGTGTGGAAGATGAGTGTGGAGCCATCGAAAGATGTCTCAATCGCGTTCCATTCGAGCGAGAGGAGCGGATCGGGATTGAAGATTGTTTTGAACCCGATCAGCACGACAAACGGTACGAGGTCTTCGAAAGTGTTGTAGAGAACCTCTCGAATAGCACGCATACCGTGTCGGTTCACCGCGTTCCCAAGATCTCGATCGAGGCGGCTCAGATCCTTTAAGGACGCCAAACGGTCTGGGAAGGCCTCGTGGATTCGCGCCGCGCAGACGCTTAGGCATGAGTAGTCCGGCGCGGCGTCGCATCCGCGCGCATCGTCCAACTCACACTGCCCCACCTCAAGAATGCTCGTATTCCGGTCGAGACGCTTTTGGATGGCAGCGACATCGGCGAGGCATGCCGTGAGTATACGGTCAACCTCATGGGGCAAGATGACTTCTGTCGGCTTATTCTTAATCGTGCGTCCGGCCCAGGGGTTTGATGGAAATCCAGAATGGTAAAGCAGGCGTTTCGCCCTCTCGCCCCAAGCCGCGTTATTCTCAAGGGCTTCGATACACAATCTCACAGCACCAAGCATCCCCGCACGCGTCTTGACCGCCCATGGCTGGTCGTCAGCATTCGGAGCGTCGAGAAACCGCAAGAAACCAGTCCAGAATGCTTCATCGATGGTCTCCAGCGTCACAGCCATTGGCGGATAGCTCTCAAGATGGCTCGCAAGACCACGTCGCAAGTCGCCACATTTCACATCGCGTGCACGAAAACCGGCTGGCTGTGCCCAGCAGCGAAAGCCCTCGACAATTAGCTCTGCGATCTCCGGCTGGCGGAGAAACAGTGTGAAATCATAGATCTCCGGCTCCGCCCCACCAGGAATTATCACCCGGATGCGCGGCGAACCGGCCTCGGGATCCGGCGACCGGTCGATCCGGGAATGCAGGCGTTCGCGGGCCGTGAGCGAGGTAACGTTCGCAGTGTCGCGTGTGCTCTTTTCCGATCGCGCCCGCGCTTGTGCTACAATCGATGCTCCTATTCTCTTAGACTTGCCGCGCGGCATCAGCGCATACTCTTGAGCGCCGCGGACCTTCCTGGAGTTGCCCAGACATTCACGTGCTTGAGATAAGTGTCCATGGTCGTGCCCAGATCTTCATGCCCGAGCTGGTGCTGTATGTATTTCCAAGTTTCTTCTTCTTTCCAGCCAGCCGCCAAGCTGTGATGCCACGTCATCACTGCGAAGGTGTGCCGGAGCGGATGGTCGCTGAATCGTGCACCCGCGCGGACGCCTCTTTCGCCGGATTCCGGGTTCTCGAATTTGCGCTGCTCGATCAAGCCCGCGCCAATGCATGCTCGTTCGATCATTGATCGGATTCCACTTGCTTCCATCGGGTGTCCGGCGCGGTTCGTTGATGTCTCGGAGTTCAAAAGAAGCTGTCCCTCACGGGCACTTCTTCCACGCCGCTTGAGAGCTCTTTTCCGTTCACCCTGGATGTAAGCTTGGATGTCGATGACAAGCCAGGCAGGCACATCGACCGTCCGCACCTTGTTTCCCTTGCCGACGACCTTGATCTTGTGATGTCGAAGCAATTCAGGATCGGGTGTCAGAGCCTCGAACGGATAAATACTCAGCGATATCTTTTCGGAGCGGCGAAGCCCGACGGCCCAACCAAGATCGATAATGAGCCGGTCTCGCGCCGACCCCTGGCTATCCACGTTCCGTTTGCTGGCAGGTGGGCCTGCCCATTCCAGAAGCGCCAATAGCTCATTCTCCGTCAGCACGCGAACCTTATCAGCACGATACTTTGGGATGATCCGCTTGCTTCTATCGCGAGATGCCTTCCCTTTACGAGTGTGTGCGAGCGGATCCCTCTTTATAGGCGCGAGCCCAGACCGCGAGACGCGTAGCGTGTCGGACAAGGACGGCTCCGTCATCCAGCCCCGCGTCGCGGCAAACAGCAGGAAGTCTAAGATCGCGGTCAGTCGATTTGCGATGGTACCGGCCTCGTAGGGCCTTCCAGTGTGCGGGGAGATGCTGTTCGAATAGGCATCCCGATATGCCACGACATCATCGCGAGACGCGTCTCGCCAATCAAGATCGACCGCCTCGCACCACTCGAGCCAAGTGATCAGGGCCCGAGCGTTGTTTTCCCAAGTTCGCGGCGATGGCGATTTGGGCACGACCTCCTCGTTCAGCCAATAACAGGCTGCCTCATGTAGCAAGGGTCCGCGCCAGATGGACGGGTGCCCTGCAGCGAGACTGCCTATTGAAGAATGGTTTGAGTGAAAAGTGTACATGGAGGCTACAAGAGAATTGATCTTAGTTGCGACCACTATGGAGTTTTACAGCAATATTGCAATTACTTAAGCGATATTATAGGCAAAAAAATTAGTAACGATATTGAGATGAAACACGTGAGCGTGTGATGCGCGTTCTGCAACACTGCATGACACGAAGAACCAGTACCCGCACTTCATATTTCATGCTCGCAGCCCCGGTAGGGGTTGATCGAGCGGTCGAAGGGCAGATCAGGCGAGCGATTGTACGTGATGATACTGCGCGGCCGCTCGATGCTGACGCGGGTGCCGAGGGCCGCCTCCTCGGGCGCGAGGTTCCAGCCGTCGTCCTCGAAACTTCGCGACTCGCGCTCGTAGCGGCCCACGGCGTTGCTGACCGCCCCCCGGCCCGGACGGCGCAAACGTGGATCGATGGTGTCGGAGGCATCGGACATGCCCGAATTATAGGAACATTAAGAGAACATATGCAACAAGCGGATAGTGAGCATGGAGATTTTCCACCGCTGGGGGCGTGAAACTGCGCCATCTGTCGGTGCAAGAACCGAGCATGTCGGAATTGGAAAGTCGTGTGCGACAAAATGGACGTAATCGCGGAGGCTAGACAACGGGCCACGCGCCACACCAAGGGATCAAGCACATGTCCGACGAAGAAGACGACATCATCCTCAGCGAACTGGACGACGAGGAGCTTGTCCAGCAGATGTTCGACGACCTCTATGATGGTCTGAAAGAAGAGATCGAGGAAGGCGTGAACATCCTGCTGGAGCGCGGCTGGCAACCCTACCAGGTGCTGACCGAGGCGCTGGTGGGCGGCATGACCATCGTCGGCAAGGATTTCCGCGACGGTATCCTGTTCGTCCCCGAGGTGCTGCTGGCCGCCAACGCGATGAAGGGCGGCATGGCCATCCTCAAACCGCTGCTGGCGGAAACCGGCGCGCCGCGCGTGGGCAAGATGGTCATCGGCACGGTCAAGGGCGACATCCACGACATCGGAAAGAACCTGGTGTCGATGATGATGGAAGGTGCGGGATTCGAGGTGGTCGATATCGGCATCAACAACCCGGTCGAGAACTACCTCGAGGCGCTGGAAACCGAAAAGCCGGACATCCTGGGCATGTCGGCGCTGCTGACCACCACGATGCCCTACATGAAGGTCGTGATCGACACGATGGTCGAACAGGGCCTGCGCGACGACTATATCGTGCTTGTGGGCGGTGCGCCGCTGAACGAGGAATTCGGCAAGGCCATCGGCGCCGATGCCTATTGCCGCGACGCCGCCGTGGCGGTGGAAACCGCAAAGGACCTGGTGGGTCGCAAGCACAACCAGGGTGCGACGGGCTGAGCCTTTGCCAATGGTGACCGAGAAAGCCCTGCCCGACCCGGCGGGGCTTTTTTCGTCAACGCACTGCGCTTATGTCATTGCGGAAAGGAACACGCCCATGCCGCTCAACAAGCTGGTCCTGCTGCTGATCGCGGTGATCGCCGCGGCTGGCGCCACGATCTTTGTGGCGACGTCCGCCTGGGGCCCCGAGACACTGTCGGAGAACTGGATGATCGCGGTGCCGCTGGTGCTGGTGGTCTATCTTTTGGTGCGCGCGATCGGCCTGCGCGGCGGCGGGCGCTGAGATGCTGCCGAGCGACACAACCCTGACCGAGGACGGCTTTTCCGAGCGCACGAAAGGCAACATCCTGCTGATCGCCTGTGGCGCGCTGGCGCGCGAGATCCTGGCGTTGAAACAAGCCAATGGATGGGATCACATGGTCCTGCAATGCCTGCCGGCAAAGTACCACCTTTTTCCCGACAAGATCGTGACAGCGGTCGAACGAACGGTGGCCGAGAACCGCGATGCCTATGACCAGATATTCGTGGTCTACGCCGATTGCGGCACCGGCGGGCTCTTACAGGCGAAATGCCGCGAGCTGGGCGTCGAAATGGTCGAAGGACCGCATTGCTATTCCTTCTTCGAGGGCAACGAGACCTTCGCGGCCCGGGACGAGATCACCGCCTTCTACCTGACCGATTTCCTGGTCAAGCAGTTCGACGCCTTCGTCTGGAAGCCGATGGGCCTCGACCGGCATCCCGAACTGCGCGGCATGATCTTCGGCAACTACACCACGCTGGTCTACCAGGCCCAGGTCGAGGACCCCGCCCTCAAGGCCAAGGCCCAGGACTGCGCCGACCGGCTCGGGCTCGACTTCGAATACCGTTTCACCGGCTATGGCGACCTCGAAACCGCGCTTGCCGCCCGCGCCTGAGCGGCCTTTTCCTCTGGCCAAAAATATCCCGGGGAGGAGGTCGAAACCAAAGTTTCGACCGGAGGGGCAGCGCCTCTCTTCATGAAAAAAATCGAGCGTGGCGCAGCCACTCCACTGGGTTACGCGGCCTCCGACGCGACCACGCGAATGCGTTCGATCATCGCGCGAAGACCGTTGGAGCGTTGCGCCGACAAATGGTCGTTCAATCCCAGCCGGGCCAGTTCGCCGGGGGCATCCACCTGCCCCACCTGCCCCACCGGCAGATCATTGTAGAGCGCACGCAGCACCGCGATCAGGCCGCGCACGATCAAGGCGTCCGAATCGCCATCGAAGCGGAACGTGCCGGCCTCGGTCTGCGGGTGCAACCAGACCTGGCTCGCACAGCCATCGACCTTCGTCGCGGGTACCTTGAGCGCGTCGTCGAGCCCGTCCATCGCCTTGCCGCGGTCGATCACGTAGCGGTAGCGGTCTTCCCAGTCCTCCAGAAACTCGAAATCCTCGACGATCTCTTCGAATGCCTGCTGCGCCATGCAACGCGTCTCCTGTCTGTTTCTTGCCCCACAGTTAGGTGTGCAACACCTCGAGGTCCAGTGCGCCAAGTCCCTTTTCAAGCCAGCGCGGATGGGGTAGTCGAAGAGAAACGAGGAAGGGGCGGTCGAAATGCGGGTTCTGCTTTCGGTGATGTTGATCTCAAGCATGACGCTGACAGCGTGCAGCGGCTGGCGCGATTCCGGCGCCAACCCGCGCAACTGGTTCGGCAACAGCAGGTCCACCCCGATCGTGAACACCACCAATACCGGCGAGCGCCGTTCGCCCAGCGACCGGCAGACCGGCAACCCGCTGATCGACGATCAGAACGCCGAGCTGATCGTGCGCCGCAATGCCTCTTCGGCGCAGAAGGCGGGCATCTTCCGCCGCCGCGCCAAGGTCGAGATCTACGACGGCAGCCTGGTGGACCAGGTGACCAGCCTGGTGGTTGAGCCGCTGCCCACGGGCGCCATCGTGCGCGTGACCGGCCTGCCGCAGCGCGAGGGCGCGTTCGACGTGCGCCTGCTGCCGATCAACGAGGACGGACCGATCAACGGCGTCATGGAATACACGCTGAACGCCTATCAGCCGATCGAGACGCCGGTGGGCGCGCAAAGCACCCGCGAGGTGCGCGTGGGTGCGTTCCTGAGCAACAACGACCTCGAAGAGATCAACGAGATCCGCGTGCGCGGCGAGCTGAACGCTCTCAGCTCACGCCGCTGACGGATTAGAGGTCTATCGCCACGATCGACCCGCGACGCGCGGCCAGCGCCACCTTGCCGTCGCAGAGCCGCATCGCATCGTCACCGAAGACATCCCGCCGCCAGCCTCCAAGGGCCGGCACATCGCGTTCGCCTGCCGAGATGGCGTCCAGGTCGGCCGCCGAGGCTATGAGCTTGGAGGCGACCGAGTATTCCTCGGATTTCGCCTTGAGAAGAACGCGCAAAAGGTCGGCCAGCGCCGGGTTGATCTGAAGCCGCTCGCGGCTGCGGTCAGGTTTGGGCAGGTCGTCGTTGCCGCAATCGAGCCCCGCCTTGACCGCGGCGATGATACCGTCGGCGACGTCACCCCGTCGGGCCTCGCGCAGCAAGAGCCGCGAGCGTGACAGGTCGTTCGCCGATTTGGGCTTGGTCGAGGCCAGCTCGACAAGCGCGTCATCCTTGAAGACCCGGTTGCGGGGGATGTTGCGCGTCTGGGCATAGTCTTCGCGAAAGCGCGCCAGTTCCCGCACGATGGCCAGGAACCGGCCCGACGCGTTGCGAGTCTTGACGCGCTGCCATGCCTCTTCGGGCCGGGTGATATAGGTTTCGGGGTCAGTCAGGACCTGCATTTCCTCCGCGACCCACTTGTCGCGGCCCGACTTTGCCAGCTTTCCGGCAAGAAACTCGTAGATGTCACGCAGGTGCGTCACGTCGGCAATGGCATAGGTCTTCTGAGCGTCGGTCAGCGGGCGGCGCGACCAGTCGGTGAAGCGCGAGGTCTTGTCGAGCGATTGTTTTGCGATCTTGCGCACCAGCGTCTCGTATCCCACCTGCTCGCCGAACCCGCAGACCATCGCCGCCACTTGGGTATCGAAGAGCGGGTCGGGAATGAGCCCCGCATCGACATAGAAAATTTCCAGGTCTTGCCGGGCGGCGTGAAAGACCTTGACCACCGAAGGGTCGCGAAAGAGGTCGTAGAGCGGTTCGAGCGACATGTCCTGCCCCTCGATGGGATCGACCAGCACGGCATCGTCCTCGCCGCGGGACGGCAGGGCCAGTTGGATCAGGCAGAGCTTGGAGTAATAGGTCCGCTCGCGCAGGAACTCGGTATCGACGGTGACATACTCGGACTCGGCCGCACGGGTGCAAAAGGCGGCGAGGTCTTCGGTGGTGGTGATGGTGTGCATTCCTGCTCCCGCGGATCAAACGTGGTAATCCAATCGCCTATACCGAGGCGCGGCGGAAAGCAAAGCGCAAGTGATGCGTAGAGGCCGGCGATCGGATGAGAGGCTCACAAACGCATCAGCGTTCGTGATGGTGCGCGCAACATTCATTCGTTTTCAAAATACATTGCCCGGGTCTATGTGACATGTAGTTCCAATAATGGAGACATGCCATGACGACCCTCGACCATATCCCCGCCCGCCCTGCCCCGCGGCTCGACCTGCGCACAGTGGCAATGACGCTGAGTGCTATCCTGCTGCTGGCGTTAGGCGCCGTCGCACTCACCGCCCCACCCGACCGTGTGTCGGCAGACTGGCACGGCAACGTTGCGGCTTCGGCGCCGCGTTAAGACCATGAAAGGGCCCGCTTGCCCTGTCCTGTCAGGGCAGGTGCACCGGCATGTGGTCGCCGGCGGCGAAACGGCGCAGGACGGCCGGGTAAAGCCGGTGTTCCTGTTCCAGCACGCGGGCGGCCAGCACCTCTGCTGTATCACCGGGACGCACGGGCACGCGGGCCTGACCGAGGATCGGGCCGTCATCGAGTTCCAGCGTGACCTCATGGACGGTACAGCCGGCCTCGGCCTCGCCCGCCTCGATGGCGCGGGCGTGGGTGTCGAGGCCGCGATACTTAGGCAGAAGCGAGGGGTGGATGTTGATCATCCGGCCCTGCCAGCGCGAGATGAAATCGTCGGTGAGGATGCGCATGAAGCCCGCAAAACAGATTATGTCGGGGGCGTAGCGATCCAGGGTCCGGGTCATCACGGCCTCGAAGGCCGGGCGGTCGCCCTTGAAATCCCGGTGATCGACAAGCTCGGTCGGCACGCCGCGCGCCTCGGCCTTGGCAAAACCGGGGGCATCGGGCGTGTTGCAAAGCGCCACCACGGGGCGTGCCGGGTGGTCGCCGGTCATGCTGTCGATCAGCGCCACCATGTTCGAGCCGCTGCCGGAAAACAGGATTGCGACGCGTTTGGTCACGCGAGATTGCCAGTGTAGCGCACGCCCTCACCCTCGGTGACATGGCCCAGGCGGACCACGGTCTCGCCGGTGCCAACCAGAAGGTCCGCAAGCGCGTCGGCGCGGGCCGCATCGACCGCCAGCACCATGCCCACGCCGCAGTTGAAGGTCTTGAGCATCTCGGTCTCGGCCATACCGCCCTGTTCCATCAGCCAGCGAAAGACGGGCGGCAGGTCGAAACTGTCGAGGTCGATGTCGACGCCAAGGTCCTCGGGCAGAACGCGCGGGATATTCTCGGTCAGGCCACCGCCGGTGATATGGGCGAGCGCATGGACGCCGCCAGCACGGATCGCTTCCAGCGCTTGGGTCACGTAGAGGCGCGTGGGGGTCAGCAGGGCCGCGCCGAGGGTGCCATCAGACCAGGGGCAGTCGGCATCCCAGCCGAGGCCCGACATCTCGACCAGCTTGCGCACGAGGGAATAGCCGTTGGAATGCACGCCGTTGGAGGCAAGGCCCAGTAGGACATCGCCCGAGGTCACGCCCGCCGGCAGGTCGCTGCCACGCTCCATGGCGCCGACGGCAAAGCCGGCGAGGTCGAAATCGCCTTCCGGATACATGCCCGGCATTTCCGCAGTCTCACCGCCGATCAGCGCGGTGCCGGAGCCCACGCAGCCTTCGGCGATGCCTTCGATGATGCGGGCGGCCGTGTCGGTGTCGAGCTTGCCGGTTGCGAAGTAGTCGAGGAAGAAAAGCGGTTCGGCCCCCTGGCAGACAAGATCGTTGACGCACATGGCGACAAGGTCGATGCCCACGCCATCCACGTTGCCGGTGTCGATGGCGATGCGCAGCTTGGTGCCCACGCCGTCGGTGGCGGCCACCAGGATGGGGTCGGTATAGCCCGCGCCCTTGAGATCGAAAAGCGCGCCGAAGCCGCCCAGACCCGCCATGACGCCCGCGCGGTTGGTGCGCTTGGCGGCGGGCTTGATCCGGTCGACGAGCGCATTGCCCGCGTCGATATCAACGCCGGCATCGGCATAGGTGATCCCGTTCTTGGCGTCGGTCATGTGCGCTCTCCGCTCTGGCTTGGGGCTTCGGTTAATCCATCGCGCCCGCCCGTGCAATCGGGAAAGCCCCGAACCCTCTCAGAGCCCTTGACGCCCGCCCTGCCGCCGCCTATCCCGAGCAGAGGTCGGGCCTGTAGCTCAATTGGTTAGAGCAGAGCGCTCATAACGCTTTGGTTGGGGGTTCGAGTCCCTCCGGGCCTACCATTATCCATAAATTTCAAGCACTTGCAAGCCGTGTGGGGCAAAATATGCCCCATATGGAATCAATGACTTACGTGAGAAATGCCCCATGCCGCGAACGGATGGTGAAAATGGGTTCGCCCGGAAAGGACTACCAATGAAATACATCGCAACAGCTACATCTGACGAATTCGCCGCATCGCTGCGCGAGAAAATAGAAAGCGCGGGCGGGACGGTCCTGCGCCAATCCCCGGCAATGCCCGAGATAATCATCTTTGACGGCGGGGATCGGCCTGACGAGTTTTGGATTTACCAGTTCACCCATCCGGGCCTTAAATCCATCACCCGCGATCAGAAGGTAAACTTCATTTCGGAGTTTGACCCTATCGAAACGCCAATTGAAACGCCTTTGGTCAATGCGACGGCTGCGGGAAACTGGCACCTCGACGCTATCAATGCAGGGCCGATTTCCGAAGGCATCCCGCAAAGCCCGGTCAATGTTTACGTGATTGATACAGGCATTGCTTCCCACCCTGATCTGCCCGGAGATATCGGCTATCTGGGGGAAATGCACGCGACGGGCGGAAACACCGACCGCAACGGTCACGGCACGCACGTCGCAGGGCTGGTAACGTCCAAGCAGCACGGCGTCACCATGCCAAACGAGTATATCCGCCTCTATTCATCGCAGGTTCTTGATGAAAACGGATCTGGGTCCATGACGACAATGGTGGACGGAATGCTTGCGTGCCTGGAGCATCATGTGCAGCAGGCTTACCCGTCAGTCGTCAATATGTCCCTGAGTGCACGCGGCCAGATCGGCTCCATGCCTGCACTGGCTGTGC
Organism: Roseovarius sp. SK2; assembly: GCF_028807495.1. NCBI lineage: Bacteria > Pseudomonadati > Pseudomonadota > Alphaproteobacteria > Rhodobacterales > Roseobacteraceae > Roseovarius > Roseovarius sp. SK2. The sequence goes on along the minus strand of NZ_JARAMK010000010.1, from coordinate 74,726 downwards.
TGCGCAAGATGCAAGACGCCGGGATGATGATTGTGGCCGCTGCGGGCAACAGGGGCGAAAGCCTAGACCACCACGGCGAATTGCCGAACTGGGAAGCTGGCATTGACACATTTCCGGCAGAGGTGCCCGGCGTGCTATGTGTCAGCGCGGCTTTCATTGATGATCTTGGGAAATACGGCCTCGCCACGTTTTCCAACTATGGTGGAAACGCGCGTATCAACGCCCCCGGCCACGAGGTCACAAGCACCTATCTCAACAGCCAGCACGCCACCATTAACGGCACAAGCATGGCATCTCCGCTGGTCGCGGGCGCACTGGCCTTGCGCATGACCGGCGCGGGCAATCCACCGACCAATGCACAAGAGGCCGCTCATTACATCGACGGCTTTGTCACGGCGTTCAATTCGCCCTCAGTGATAGTCTCGGACCACAAGATGCATACGCGGGACTTTCTGGACCTCAGCTTTATCCGCAAGCCTGAACTCTGGAACACGCCCGACGCTGTGCCAAACCCACCCAAGGACGAGCCGTGGATTGACGACCCGCCGTATATTGAGCCACCGAAGGACTATTCCAAGCCGATTATGTTCGCGGCGGTTGTAGTGGGGCTGGCTGTGCTGGCGTGGGTGCTGGCGTAATAGCGCTGATAGCCAAATTCCTTGGCTAGTAAGCCAAACCGCTTGCATTCCCCGAAAGCAACCAGAAACGCTTGCCTAACGAATCTGAATTTCGTTAGGCAAGCGCCACAACGGCAAGGCAGGTGAGCAGGCCCTTTTCGTCGGCGTTCATGATACGGCCTTCTGCGCCAGTTCTTCGGCGCAGCGTTTTACCATGTAACATAATTGTTGCTGTGTGGGCCTAAAGGAACATAGAAGTTCACGCCCACGATAAATTTTCACCACGCCGTCAGTCAGGGTCCAAGGCCATTCTGTTTCATGCTCTACGATTGCAGTTCTGACTTCCATTATGCGTATCTCCGCTTCAACATCTGCGTAAACTCAATCCCATCTGCGAGGTCCATGAACACCCGCTGACGCCCGTCATGCGTTTCTGACAGGGGATTGACCACCAGAAGCGCAGAGCGGCCTTCCATGCCGTTGAAGGGCGCGAACTGCGGCCTGCCCTCGGAATAGCCGTCACGCGCCTTGTAGCCCCGAACACGGACTGTCTGGTACGTCTTGTCGCGCCAGCCGTTGGGGAACTTGGTTTCACCGTGGTTGTGCCTGTGACCGGCAACGTAGGTATCTGCCGTGCCGTCCTCCAGGGCCATGCGCATCGGCCCGTGGTTGGGGTTATAGATGCTGTTGCCTTTGAAGTCGTGAGACGCCGCGACAACGTGCTGATCATTCGGCCCTTCGCCCCACTTGTAGATCAGGCGGGCGTTCCAGTCGTAAAGGCGAGATTTGGCCTGACGCACCCACGATTCCAGCAGCGCCACGCCCTCCGGTCCCTGCCATGCGTCATGATTGCCGAGAACGTGAGCATCCCACCGCACGCCGGATTCCGCGATGAACCACTTGGCGAGGGATCGGGCTTGTTTCGTGGTCAGGAAGTTGTCAGCCTCGTTTCCGGCCAGCTTCCCGATGTACCGGAAGTTGTCGAGAATATCGCCTACCTGCACCGCGCGAGTGCCGGTGGCTACCAGCAGGTTAATGTCGTCATGCAGCGCCGTTAAGTCACAACCCTTGTTCGATAGGTGCGGGTCTCCAATGAAAGCCACGCAGAACGGCTCTGGCTTCATCAGGAACACCTGCGGCTTCTTGCGTGCACCGATGTAGGCCGAAGTTGCTATCTTGGCGCGGCGCAGGATTTCAAGCGGGTCCTCGCGCTCCCCATCTTCATTATCCCACTCGCCCGAAGTCGTAAGGACGTTTTCCGGGGTAATGCCGAACCGGACTTCCGCCTGCTTGACGCGATGCCTTAGCGTGGAGTGGTTTTCGTGCTTGGACTCTGCTGCGGCCCGTATGGCCCCGACTTCGTTCGTTCCGATCTCCGGGGTTAGTGGATACCCGAGATCCATAAAGCGGCGCACTTCGTGAACTGCTTCGATGCACGCCTGTCGCGTGAGTGCTGGTGTCGGCATTCAGAGGGCCTCGCCCTCGACATACCCCACGGCGACAAGACACCCCTTGCCTTGATGAATGGCATAAACCTCGCGGTAAGTGTCATCCGCGTTTGTGAAAATCAGAATGGTAACACCCGGCATTGCGGGAAATATCTTGACCAATTGCAGGCCCTTGCTTTCGGCGTATGTCTTGTGTTCTAGCTGGCTGGTGAAGCACGGGCCGTTTTCGACCTTGTAGCCCGTCAGGCCGGTTTCCCTGTTGTAGTCAGGCGGGCCAAGATCCAATTCGTGCTTTTCAAATGCCCATAGCGGAGACGCGACAAGGAATGCCGCAAGAAAGGTTGCAAGTTTCATGATACTGCTCTTTCGGGGTTGGCCGCTCTTTACCCGCGCGACTGAGGGTTAGCTGTACCGTTGCCAGCTACGTTCGCAGTGTTCGCGGCCCCATACGCGGACCCAAACACGCCAGAATAACTTGTGCTGATTTTCCCAAGCGTGAGCACACCAAGATCGATTATCCCGAGTGATAAGGTTGCGTGTCAGGCGGGAAATATCGTCAAGCATTTGGCTTCCCTTGCTTAAGGGGTGGTGTTATACTGTGGAGATGTGCGGCGGCGCTGAAATGTAGAAGCGCACCCCTGATCGGCGGTGGATACGAACTCCGTTACAAAGCCACCTAGCGGGAGTAACGCCCCGCCCGCACATTACCCTTCCAACTCTCGCTGAACCTCGGCCTTCACCTTCTGCCGAAATCGCCGGTTGTACTTGCGCTTGATGGCTTTGCAGACGCCGGGACGGTCTGCAGCACAAAGCACCTTCCGCCAGCCGGTCAGGAAGTCCTGCTCATCGCCACCTTTTAGGGGAATGCGCTTCATCTCACTTATCCGCCTTGCCCTGCAAAGAGGCTTTTATCTCGTCTAAGGTTCTGACGATGTTCTTTTGCGTCACGATGATTTCGGCAAGCTGGATCTGCTCGGAAATACCCTGCTCTTCCAGCTTCTCGATGCGCAGCCCTTGGTTTTTCACTTCCTTGCCAATCTCATCAACGCGGTATCGTTGGCGTTCCCTGCCGACAAAAAACGAAATAATGGCCCCGCCGATAAACGCGATGAAATGCCACCACTCTGCAATAAAATCTTCCACTCTACTCACCGCTCACATGCCCCCGTCATTCTGTCGTCTGTATCGGCCACCCACTGGCCCCAAGGGCCGTCTGGCAGGGGTACACCCCGAGGCATGGCTAGACGCGCCTCAGCGTAGGCTGAGCAGCCGCTACCAACGCTGGTCATTCCGGCGCAGGCGGTCATCAGGAGAAAGGCCGCTATTCCGACCTTCGCGGAGCCTATCGCGGCCAGCGGATTCCCGGCGTTGCTTGTCCTCATGGTATTCAACCTTTGTCTTATTCTTGCCGTCGCCGCGGCCCTTGAAGTATGCGCCCACGACACCGGCCAGCGCGGCAGCGGCGGCTATGATGTAGGGTAGGAAGTCGCCCAGCAGTGCGCCGATCATGTCTTGCCGCCCCTCATTTTGGCGTGGGCATAGAAAGCCTCTACCGCCGCGCCCAGAACCGCCGAGATGGCAAACACAAGGTCAGGGTCCGCCGCGAGTTGTTCGCCAATAGCCGCAGACCCCATTAGCCCCGCGCCGACAAGATACCGTAGGCCAATGCGGACGAATGGTGCGTAGTTGTTCATTTCTTGCCTCCGAAAATGGCCTTGATGATTGACGCCCAGAAGCCGCCCGTGGGGGGCTTGGGTGCGGCTGGGGCAGGCCCACCATCCTTAACGTCTTCAACGGCCTGCATGAGCGCCTCAATGGTCACATGAGACTTGTTCAGCCCGTCACCTGCGTAGTAGCTTTGCCCGCGTGCAGGACGGCCCTTGCGGTCTTTAATGGTGCAGGGAAGGCTGGCCCATTCTTTGGAAAGGTTTTGCGCAAACTTCAGGGGTGTAATTCGGCCTGACATGTAGTCGGTCAGCCCACGGCGGCGCAAAAGCTGCGTGGCGAGATAGTCTTGGCCGCTTTCATCAAACTTGTCATTCCGCGTAAGGCCCGCCTCACGATACAGACCCCGCAAGGTGTCCTCCATGATCTGGTACTTGCCCGCCGCCTCGCTCGGGTAGAACGGATCAATACTGTCCTGCCAGTCCAGTACCTCGCCAATGGTCATGGATGTAAGCGGTTTGGACGGGCGGTCTTTGCGTGCAATACCACCATAGACAATGTTGTAGTCGCCGCCGCTTTCCGGTTTTGCGATGAAGTCTAGAAGGCGCTTGATGCTCATCAATACGTTCCTTCCCACGGGCGAAGCGCATTGAATTCGCCACTCAGGAGTTTCTTGTGCAGCACGTCCGCAACGGCGTCCTGATCGTCAAAACGCACCCCGGCCTCGTTGATCCACATTTCCAGCAGAAAGAACGGAACACGGCCAACATGCCGCTTGTCCGAATTGCCGGTCAGCCCGTTGCTTTTCATTTGAGCAACGCTGTCAAGAACCGGGTTCGGATCGTGCGTCTGGATTTCCGTCAGCGTGTCGGTATCCGCGTCATAGTGGAGGCGTTCAGCTATCTTCATCGCTGGCCTCTTTTTTCGGACGCCCGCGCTTCTTCGGCGCGTCTTCCGGGAGTTGAATCATGGAAATGCGGGCCGGACGTTCCGCCTCGGCATCCCTGGCAATGATCCAGTCAATCCAATCCTGCGATGCTTCGAAGGTGTCCCCACGAAGGCGCTTTGTTTCCGTTTCGTCGTAAATGTTGCTGTGCAGGCAAACTGCGTATGGCATTCCGGCCTCCTGGAAATAAAAAAGGCCACCCCCGAAGGGATGGCCCGATTGGTTTAGCACTGAGTGCTGTATTTAACCGCGCTTGGCTTCTGCCTTTTTGCGGCTTGTTTCACGCCCGCGCGCTAATGAAGCATTGCGTGCGGCAACGTATTCTGGCGTTTCGCGTCTGTTTTGCGCCTGCGTTTTTGCGTCGGCCCACCGGCAATTTTCCGGCGTGTAATCGCCGTCGCTATCTATCCTGTCTATGGTGTGGCCTTTGGGCCGCTTGCCCATATCGTTCAAGAAGTTTTTGAAGCCATCCGGCCCCTGCCATCGTTCGCAAACATTGATACCCCTCCCACCGTAAAGATGGTAATTCGGCATAGATGGGAGCAGGCAACGCTGGCGCATGTTTTTCCACGTTGTATAGGTAGGCGACTTTTTTCGCTTGCCGTTTGGCATAACCTTGGAATGGCCGTGCGTGGCGCGACTTTTGTTTGCTTCAGAGGTCTTTTCGGAATGCAGGCACCCGCATGATTGAGTTCTGTTTTTGTGCAAGTCAGAGCCGCGAGCAACAATTATGTTTCCGCACTGGCATTTGCACTCATACGCAGTTCGCCCGTTTATGGGTGCAACTTTACGCACAATAGTTAGTCGCCCCGTTCTTTCACCGCTTCTATTCGTAGCGGTGTTTTTGCCAATTTTAGACGCCTTTTCTCTTTGTAGGCATCCGCATGAACGGGTGAGGTTGCTAGGCGCAAACTGTCGCGACGGCACAATAATTACGTTCCCGCAATCGCAAATGCATTTCCAGTTGCGACCTCTTTTATCACGGGCGGCCTGAGATATAACTTTTAGCCGCCCGTAACGTCTTCCTGTGTGATCTATTCCGCGCAATGCAGCCTCCTGTGTTGCCACAAAAGCCTACCACTTGCGCAGGACTAAATCAAGTCAAGCCCGCTCTACACGGCGGCGCTAAACGGAGTCACTTCGGTGCCGCTGGACTCCGAAACGACCTCGACCTGCCAGGTATCCGCCGCCACGTCGATCAGCGTCACCCGTGCGCCCTTAAGACCGCCAGAGGTGGTGCCGTTGAGCGTAATGGTGTCTGTTGCATCAGCCGTGGGCCAGATCACGCCGGTCATGTCGGTCATGGCAACACCCTGCATCACGTTGTCAGCATCGGGCGCTTGAATAACCAAGTCGCCGGTCTGATCCACAATCGTGATGATGGTGTAGACATAGCCCGTTCCGGTCGCGTCCGGCAGGGTAATGGTCGAGCCTGCGGCCCGGTTCACGACGACAAGACCACCGGCCTCGTAGTCAGTCAGCGTTGCGGTCGCCTCGGTAATCGTGCGAACAACGCCATTCACTTTGTATTGGCTAGGCATTTGAGCCTCCTTTTCAAAAAGAAAGGGGCGACCGAAGCCGCCCCCTGTTTTCAGTTGTTCGCCCTGTTACGAGCAATCAGCGACGAGGCCGTTTGCCTTCTCGTTGAGAGAGACAAGCGTCCACTCCGCAACGATGTGGCGCTTTTCGGAGTCGCCGGTTTTGGCCAGCGGCTCGTTCTTCACCGGGCGCAAGTTGGCAACCTGCCACTTGTCCTTCTGAAGAATCCACACGTCCTGATTGCGGACGTGGCGCGACGGCACGAACTCAACCCGGCCCCAAGGCGTCACGTACACGTCAACGGCGTTGACAATGCTGTTCTGCCCGGTCTTCGACGCTTCAAGGTACGAACGCTGGTTGTTCATGCCGGTGAAGTTGTCGATTGCGACCTGAAGCTGCGACGCGGCCAGATACACAACCTCGGGCTTGCCGCCTTCGGTCCAGATCGACTGCATGACGCTATCGAAGTCCGCTTGCTCGAAAGCGGTTTCAGTACCGTCATCGCGTGCGTCGGTGCCGTTGCCAGTGGGGTCAGCCCCGCCGCTGCCGACATTCGCCGTGTTGGTCGTAACCCACGAGCCAATGCCGCCCAGAATACGCGCCGACGCGCCGCCGCCTGCACTGCGTGCCTTGTTGGCAAACATGGATTTCTCCATGTCGGTTTTCAGTTCCTTCATGCGCTTTTGGATCTGATACGCCATTTCACGCGCACGACCGGCCTTGTCTAGACCCGTATCCGTGCCAGAAACCGTGCAGCTCTTCTTCATGATCTGCGTGTAGTTCCCGAGACGGGTGGTGGGGCTGATTGCCTGCGCAACGGTGTCGTCGCCTTCAACGTGCGCGTTATCCTCGCTGGGATCGTCCAGCGTGTCGGTCTGCCATTCCGTACTGTTACTTTCGGTCCGATGACCTACTGACCCTTGCGGGCGGGGGCATGTTTCACAACTTCCCCTCTACCGATTTCGCGGTAGACCGGACTCTATCATCACCGCCTGTTAACAGGCAGCGTCTGGCGTATTAGCCTCTGAGGTTAGCCTACGCGGGTTTGTGGCCCTGCGCTCATATGGGCCAATTGCGGCCCACTCATCTACTCTGTTTTGCTTACGCGCGATATTAAATCGCGCTCCGCTGTCAATCCATGACTGCATCTTAATGCTAAACCGTGTCGGCGACTTGTAGTGTGCTTTCCTCGGCTTCTCATGAGACACTTTCCCAATTTTTATCCCGACGCTCTCAAGCACTCTGATAAATTCAGGAACCCAAACGTCGCATGACTTATAGCCCATGTAATAGCGACGGTTTGTTGGGTTTGAGTTGTTGGCAGCGACAAAGCCTTCACTATCCATGATGCCAGCGATAAAAGCCAGCTTTTCACCTTTCGACCAATCATGCACAAAATCAGGAATGACCTTCTTTTGATGGGTGACGGATTTCAGATTCTCACAGATTTCAGGATCGCCGCAACGCAAGCTGTAGTTTGGCTTGCTGCTTTTACTCACTTCGTGTTTGTGGATTGAAATCGGACGGTCTGTAAATTTTGACAACGCCCGTTTAGTAGATAGCGCAAAATCTTCATCAATAGTGTTCAAGCGAAACACAGGATACACAGAAACGCTTCCTGAATTTTTTGTCGGCTGCATTGTAACGCAGCCATCGCCAAGAAAAACACCTAGAAGATAAGCATAACTCTTACCTGCTGATTGCCCAATTTTCATAACTTTTCCTCTGCGGGGTATGAAATTCTAAGGGGTTCCCAGCATATAGCCAGATTTTACTACCACTGTCTAGTTAATGGTAGGTGTTGGTTGCCTTAACCTTGCGGACGCTGGAATACCAAGGCGTCTCGAAAGGGTCGATGTTGGAGATGATATCCGAAAGATCCTCGCGGATACCAATTTGGTCCGTACTCTTGTACGTGTTGGTAGGTGCAGCCATTACTGCCTCCTGTGAAAGATGGTTTTAGGGAGTCAAAAGAACGTTGACCCAATCATCGTCCGACTGGGTTTGACGTGCCTTTTGAAGTTGCTTTTGCGCCTGCGCCCGCTTGCCACCGTCTCGACGTTTGCCCGAGGGCTTGGTCACGGCTTTCGCCTTTTCACGCGGCTGTTTTGCCGCCTGTTTTCCAGCCTTCAGTTCCCGGTAAGCGATAGCGTCTTTCAGCACCGCGATAGCGCGGGCATCATTCACTTGGTTCACTTCTTCGGGGGTATACTCGTAGTATTCAGCCGCGCTTTTCGTCAGCTTTTCGCGGAGTTCCGGTGCCTTTTTGGCGTCCCCAAACTCGGGCACTAGCTGCGTTAGCCGCTCCATTTCGGAGGCAAGATGCTTTTGTTCCTGCTGGTAGAGGTGTTCTTCTTCCCGCTGTTGCAGGTATTGCATTTGCCGCTGTTGTTGCTGGTAGGCTTGGAGGTCTTCGCGATACTGTGCGTCGGCCTCCATGTAGGCATACAGGTCTTGGTCCAGAAGTTCACGCGCGGGCGGTTCAGGTGCCGGTTTGAAGCCGGTCTGTTGCGCCTGCTGATACATCTGCGCCAAGAGTTGGCGCTCCTGTTGCATGGCTTGGGATTGCTCGATCAGTTGTTTTTCAAACTGCTTTGCTTTCTCCATGCCCTGCTGGATGTAAGCCTGACCACTTTCCTCGCGGCGACGTTCTCCGAGTGTGCCTGTCACCCATTCACCATCCACTTTGTAGCGGATGGGCGTATTGTCGGGCAGATCAAGGTAGTCCCCTTCGGAAAGGGTTACCTGCTGACCGCTTGCCGTTGTGAATGTCCAAGCGTCGGGATCGTCGTCGGTGTCTTCCTGGTCGTCGTCCTCATCCTCCTCAGAGTCAGCTTCGGCGTCTTCGCCTTCCGCCTCTTCCTCGTCCGTATTCTCAGCCTCGTCAGGCTCATCGCCTTTCGCCTCGACTTCTTCGGCTTCGGTCTCTTCTTGAGGTGCCTCGTCCGTGTCTGTCTCGGGTTCCGGGGATTCCGGTGAAAGCAGCCAATCCACCGCTGCGTCTTCGTTCATTGGCCCTTCTTGGGATGCTGCTGTGTCAGTCGCGTTGTTATCCACGGTGCCGACCTTTCTTCTGCTCGATTGTATGGGTGTCGATGTGCGACCGGAGAGCCGCCACGACGGTTCGGACGGCCTGCAATTCCATTGCCGCCGCTTGCAGCCCTTCCGTGTCGGAAGGCTTGCAACTGGTCAGACGGTCGATTGCCGCCTGCTCTGTTTCGGTGAATGCCGATGACAACAGGTCATCGCTCAGCAACGCGCGGGCGCGTTCTGCCTTTTGTTCAATGTCCATTTGGGATTAGCCCTGCGGGTTAGGCCGCTGCTGTGCCTGCAATTGGCGAATGCGCTGGTCGTCTACCTTGATGCCGTATTCGCCCAGCTTCTCTGCCGCTTCGAGAATGGCGTTTTGTTCCATCTCGTCGCGCTTGCGGTCGTCCTCCATGTACAGCTTGCGCAAGTCGAGTTGATGCTTGCGGATGCTTTCGCTTTCGCGCTGCTGCACCTTTAGCCCCTCGGCCTGCATAAAGGCTGCGTTTGGGTCGGACCCCTGCGTCTGCTGCTGTGTCTCCCGCCGTGCACGCTCGATAATCATCCGCTCAAGTTCGGGGTTCATCGGCACAAAGTGACGGTCCACGTTATGCACGCCGGACAGCTTAAGAATGTCCTCCAAGGTGTTGCGAATGTTGGTCATTGTGACCAAGCCATTCTGCGGCCCGTAGGTCTGCCAAATGCTGAATTGATGCGCCAAGGTTTCGCGCAGCGTGGCAACACGTTCGTCATGCTGCCCCGTGCCAAGCCCCACGTTGGTCGTTAGATCCATAGACGCGGACCAGCTTTTCGGATCAACCGGGATAAACTGCCCGTTAAGCCGCATGACCTCGCCGGGTTCCGAGTGTTGGCGCGTCATCATCAGCATAAGCTTGAACAGCCGACGCATCCCGCCTTCTGCGAGGTTGCGGGCCATAAGTTCCGCCGCTGCCGATGCGGCCTGCACAGCCGCGTTGACACCCGCTGCCGTGGTCGATTGCAGCGCGTCCGCGTCCATGCCCAGCGTCGAACGGGAAACGCCCGTTTTTGTCTCAATCTCCCGGTCATAGTATTCCAGCGCGGGCAGTGTTTGCTGCGCCGTGAATGGAATGGTCAGGGGAAAGTAAGCTGCACTTGGGTCGCTGTTGGCCCGCAGCACCGCGCCAATTTCATTATTCAGCGCGTCCTCAAGGTTTCCGTTTGAAGTCTGGACAACCAGCCGGGGATTATTCGACATGTGCACGTTGTCGATCAGACCACGCAGCAGCGACGTGCTGGCCGTCTGGTCATTAAGCACAATGTCCGCCAGTGACCGGCCAAAGAAGGCGTGCGGTTCCGGGTCTATCTCAAAGACGGAATACGGCTTTTCATCGGCTAGGCTGTAGTCGAGAACCTTGTAATTCGGACCCGCCAGAATGAACTGGTACAGGCGCGGCACGCCGGTGCCCTCAACGTCCATCCGCATGTACGCTTCGGTGACAATGATTTTGCGCATGGACGGGTCGTTAATTTCCTCGTCCCGCCATTCGTCGGTATAGCCGCGCCGCTCAAAGTCGGCTTCCTCGTCAATGGTGCCTTCATCCGTTCCGGCCAGCGAATAGACTTCCTCAAAGTCAAAGCCCATTTCCACCAGATCACCGACGCGCATTTCGGTACGGTCGCCGCAAACGAATGCATCCGCTACACAGGTTGCCCCGGCATCAACGAAAAAATCCTCGGGCGGGATGGACTTGATTTTTAGGCACCCGCCCCTTTTGGTCATTGCCACCTTGGCATTCACCAGCGTGATCGGCATACCGTCCGGCGTTACGTCTTCGACTTCCTCTTGTTCAAGAATTTCAACATCGTCATCTTGCTGCACCAGCGCGAATTGCTCAGGCGTGAGGTTTGAGTAATCGTCAAATTCAACGTCTTCGGTTTCGTCCCACCACGTTTTTGCCACGCCCGCCTTTTTAATCAGCGCGTCATGAAACACGTCACTGATAACGGAATACCCGTCGCTTTCGTTGAACTTCCAGGAGACGTACTTTGTGGCCTGTTCCGCCGCCTGAATGTCCTCCTGCCCGCGCGGGACGAACTCGACCGGATTTTCCGCTTGCAGGAATGTCCGCATAAGCACGGGCTTGACCATGCGCACGGTGTCGCGGACCTTGGTTGCGACAACCTGCGACCGGCCTTCTTCGCTTTCCAGATCCACCTCGCCGTTAAAATACCGCTGCGCCCGAATGCGGTCGTCGGCCACTTCGCTTTCGATGAAGTCCACGGCATCCGTCACCGCGTAGCGCACGGCGTTCTGGATTTCGTCCTCGGACATTGGTTTGGGCTTCATGTGGCCTCCAATAAAAAAGCCGCCCCAAAGGACGGCTTGCAATTCGGTGCGCGTGGGCGCATTTTAGGGAGATGGATGTAAATCAACTTATTGGCGGCGTGGCCGCTGGCATTCTTTTAGCTGTCGCGTTTCTTTGGTGTTGTCGGCATCTGGACACACGGGAGAGTGATGGATACCCTCCCTGGTGGGCGCTGTTAGGCTCCTTGTTCATTATTGCCTATATCAGCCTGTCGATTACGGACTTTGAGAAATTGCCCCTGCGCGGCCAGCCCGAAGCAGAGCCTCGTCAAGAAGCCCAGCAGCTTGATTAGACAACGTAGGTAGTTGGACGTTACCGGCCCGCACAACGTCACTCACACGCTGCGCCGCTGCGTTTGTCATGCGTTCCGACCCCTTGCGGGCCGCAGTGCCGACCAGAGGCGCGGCAATAGCCCCAACAGGCCCGCCAATAGCTGCACCACCGCCAGCGCCCAACATGCCCCCCAAGGCATTCGAGCCATTGTCTAGCGAAACACCAATACGGCCCACCTGCCGGATGAGGCTTTGAAGCAAGCCCGGATTTGTCACCTGCTTCATCGCTTTCAATTCCGCCTCGCTGAAACCACGTTGCAGCTTCTTGTTTTTTAGAATGCGGCGAAACTCGGACATGAGGCCGTTTTGTGTGCCACTGGCGTACTGTTCCGCCCGTGCAAAAATATCGTCCATCTGATCCATTTTGCGGAGCGTAGACCACATTTGCCGGGCTTCTTTGCCGCGCTCACCAAGGCGCGGTGCAACGTTTTCAACGTGATCATCAATGGCGCTGATAAAGCGTGACCCAATTGCACTTTCTGTACGGTTGGCGATATTACCGGCTGGAACCTGTGCTTGACGACGCAAGGTGTTGACTTCGCGCATTCCCATCTCAGGCGTATTGGCTTGAGCCGCATCATCCATCTTGGTTGCCACCCTTGCCGCGCCCGGCGTCAGCATTTCATCCATGCCGGATTCTCGTGCCTCACGGATTGCCATAGCCATAGCGTCCCGAAATTCCGCACGGGGTAGGTTTTGTGCTTTAATGTCTTCGAAAATCTCCGAAGCACGGCGTTCAAGCTGCTCGCGCGTGGGCGCAGCCTTAGCTGCCTGCTTGATTGCGCGATTGCCGCGCACTCGGTTCACACCTTTTGCCGCCAACACACCAGCTATTGGCGCTGCCGCGCCCAAAGCGCCGCCGACCTTTGCTGATTCAACGCCGGATTGCCTTCTATTCTCAAACCCGCCCTCGCCTTCCATAAAGCCAAACAAACCAGCCCCAGCACCTCCAGCCGCAGCGCCGCGTACGGACTTACCAAGAAGAGATGCTCCTTTCATGGCCGCACCAGCCGGAACCGCCAAGCTAGGCACCACAGTTGACGCCACCGCCGCGACCGGGTTTTCCTCGCTGAACTGCCGCTCATCACCACGATACTTGGCAAGGCGCTCGTCGTAATCTCCGCGCCCTACAGCCGCGTCAGCCGCTGCTGCGGCCTCATCCCCCACAAGACCAAGGGTAAGGCCCTCACCGCCCATATTGAGAGCGGTCGCGGCCTTTTCCCCGAAAGACATGACCCCATCGTCAACGCCAACCACGTTATCCTTGAGACGCCCCATGAACGACATGTCGGCTTGTGGCGCATCCGGCGCTTGTTGGCCTTGCTGCCCCTGCCAATACCTTTGGGCCGCCGAACGCATAGCGTCGTCAGACATACCATCCGGGAATTCCAGAATAGTGCCGTCAGGCATTTCTATTTCGGTCATTCAAAATCCCCTGTGTCAGGATTGAATCGCTTACGCTGGACCGCGCCGCCGCTGTCCGTAGAGGGCGTAGCACTCGGCTGATTACCCTGCACCTTGCCCACGTAATCCGCCATAGTACCGCCGCCCGCGAAGTGCGCGGAGGCTTCCACAAGAGCCGCGTGCATCTTGGTTTGCGCCTCGCGCTTCTGCACCAGCCACTCGCGCAGCTCTTCCGGCCCAAGGCTTTGCGGGACGGCGGTATCCATCGCCAGTTTCAACTCGCCTTCGCTCAATGCGCCGAAGGTTACAGACCCAATCACATCAAGGCCCATGCGTTGCTTGGCGTTCGCTAGTTCCGCCGATGCCTTCGTGACATTCGGAAGCATGTTGTAGACGATGCCCGACTCCGCGCCCTGGTCGATTGCCGCAATGGCACTGTCCATGTTGCGGATGGTCGAGCCGACAAGTTCGGCTTGCTGAAGGTATTCCTTGGCCGTCTCAGGGGCCATCTGACCTTCTTTGGCAACCCGCGCGGCCTCGCCGCCCATCTCAATATCCGCGCCCAGCGTGCCCTCGCGCCGTGCGCCGTAGATGCTGCGCTGTTGATCGGTGTAGGTGCTGCCCGCCTTACGGACAAACTCCATTGCCTGATCGCCGGTAAGAACCTCACCGCCCGCCGTGACAACGCGCGTCGTGCCGTCTCGCATGACCTGAACAACACCGGAATTATCGGGAAGCGACTGCGAGGATTGAACGCTCGGATCGTTTGCGTCAGCCTGCTGCCGCGCCATAGTCATAGCGTCCCGCGCCGTAATGGCCCCGGATTCCACACCAGCGGCATACTGATCCATCCCTTGACCGCGCAACCAATCCGCCGTCTTGTTCCGCTGCGTCGCGTCACGCTTGGTATCCCGCCGATCCTGCGCCCGATCCTGGATAGCGCCCATCTGCGCCCGCATACCTGCCGTGGGATAGGCGGACATGCTCATGAGACCCATTGCAATGCGGTCCAGAGCCTCGCTGCGGTCTGGTCGGTCGTTACCCCCGCCCAACATGCCTAGAAGGCCCTGTGAGCCGCGTGTGCTGATCGTCTGGTTCATTGTGCCACCTTCCGACATGCCCAGAAGTTCCGCCGCCTTTGCTCTGTGCGGTGCCATCTGGTTTTCTACCTTGTCCTGTACCGTGCCCGGTGCGCCGCCGTTGTTCGCGTCTGACGCATTGTAGCGCCCCGGTGCGCCCGCATTGACGGTCGAGTAGAGGTCAAGCAACCCCATCCCCGGCTTATAGCCGCTTGCCTTGAAGTACCGCGCAACCGCGCCATCCGCCCCAAGCTGTGAGCCAACCGGATCATTCCAATCCACGCCGTATTGCCGCGCCTGCGGCTCCCCGAACTGGATCAACCCGCGATGCTGACCCCATTGCGTTGTTGGACCGCGCTTTGTCGGGTCGAATGTGCCCGCCGTTTCATAGCTAATGACCGTTGCCAGATCGAGCGGGTCCGCTCCGATGGCGCGGGCCGTTTCTATGATGCCGTCGCGGATCATCAGAGAATACCGAAGCCTGACGCAATGCTGAGGCCGCTACCAAGCATTCCCAACAGGCCGGGATTACTCGTTTCGCTCGTCGTGCCGCCGTAGTTCCCGCTCACGAATTGCGATAGCGGCGACAGGCCAAGATTGCCCGCATTGGTGTAGTTGCCGAACTGATTGCGTGCCGCGTCAATGACGTCTTGGTTGATCCCGCGTGTCAGCGCCCCTTGCTGCATCTGCTGGTTGGTAATGTTTTGACCAAACCCAAAGCCCTGATCGGCAAGGCTACTGTACCCCCGCGCCGCGCTCATGGTGTTGGTGAAGCGGTTCTGGTTGGCTTGGTTCTGCGCCAGTGCATTCGCAAGGCTGGCCTGCGTTCTGGCCTGTGCACCCTGCGCCCGTGCCGCGTTTTCCGCCTGTGCGTTATATTGGTTGGTCGTCAGGTCCGCGCCTTGGTTCGACATGTCGGCCTGCATCGTGTTGCCAATATCCTGCAACGCCATGTTTTGCGCGTTCTGATAGCCTTGATACCGCAAATCGCCCAAGGTCGCGCCAAGACGGTCGTAATAGTTCCTGTTAGTCTCCGCGTTTGCGATACCATGACGAGCGCCGCCAAACGCCCCCGCCGCCTGCATGGCGTCGTTGGCTTGGTTTTGCTGCATCAGCCGCGCCCGCTCCATGTCCGCCGTCACCTGATCGGTGACTTGGCCGGTAAACTGGTTCATGTACGGATCAAGGCTGGTGTTCGACAATTGCCCCGCCACAACGTCCCGCGCACGATCCATTGCCTGTGCGTCGTATCCATACCCCTTAGCCTCCGCGACCGGCGTATTCTGCATGGTTGTCATGGCTGTATTCACGGTATTCAGGGCGTTATTGTACGCCCCGGAAGCCTGTTGATACGGGTTTTGCTGTTGCGGCTGTCCACCGCCCATAGGTGCGCCTGCCATTACTTCCCCCAGTTCTGCCAATAGGACTCGTCGCCGTACACAGTCCGTGCCCATTCTCGGGCCTGCCGCTCTTTCGGACTCATCCACGGTTGCCCGCTGGCGGGCGCAGTCTCATTGCCAAGCCCGCTTGGTGACGCGCCGGTCTGAGGATCAATAAACATGCCCTCATACGCAGCGAACTGCCCCGGCCTGCGCCGCTGCAACTCATCCAGCGCCCCTTGGTACATCGGGCCGGACGAATAGCCCGCCATGCCGCCATAATTGCCCGCAGCCGGTAGCCCCGTGAGCGGGTCTTGCGGAATGCCCTGATTAAAGCCCTGCTTGAACGCCTCGGGGTTATCCATGTTGATGTCTTTGGACATGTAATAGTCATACCCGGCTTGATCCGGTGCGCGGCCTAGCTGCGTTTGATACATGTCATTGACGAACTGCGCTTTTTCGCTGTCGCCCACGTTCGCAACCTTGTACTGCCCGGTTGCGTGCATCAGTCCACCTTGACCACTCCGTTGACTGCCGCCTGTCGCAGCATCCATCAGCCCCGGTGACGCCATGCCAAAAGCATTCGCAGCCCCTGCGGTGTTCTGTATCCCCGAGTATTCCATCGGAGACAATGCCGCCACGTCCGGCCCGAAATAGGGCATGTACCCCATTTCCGCGAGTTGCTTGGAACGATCAACGCCGAACTTGCCGCCATCCGTTACAAATGCCGGAACACTCGACGTGCTTTCCGCGCCGCCCTTCAAACTGCCCATAGTTTTACCCCTTTATATCGCGGGACATGACAATGCTTGCCTGTGTCCAGCCATCGTCTGCCAAAACGCGCTTCCAGCCGGTGCGGCCCGATAGCGTGACCTGCCCGCATCCCTGCATTTCCGCCCAGACATAAATCGAGGGCAGAAAATCAAGGCACTGGTCCATCTCGCCGCCCGCCAGAAAGATGTGCAGCGCCTTCAGCTTCGGATAACTTTGAATTTCGGTTACAAGTGCCCCGCGTTCGCCAAGCCAAAGCTGCATGTGCCCGGAAGCTACAGCGCGTTCTATGTCCTCAATGTCGTGTGTGTCGTGCAGATCCAGCGCGGGCTGCAACCACCCCCGCACATCCTCGTTAAAGCGAAGTGGCGCTGATTGTGCCGTCATTGGCTACCGTGATGTTGAAGCGTGTGCCGTCAGGGCTTTTCAAAATCAGCCGTTCATCGCCAATCTCAACGTCATCCCGGCGTTTGCGGTTTTGCCTGTCGGCCAATTCAAGCGTCCGATTGCGCTCTTTTTCGGTCGCGGCCCTGTATTGCGCCGGAACGTTGGGAAGTCTCACCGCTCACCCCCTGCGTCTGCGTCAATCCGCATTGTCCCGACCCGCCAATCCTGCGGGCCGGTGCTTTCGAGCCTCATGCGCACTTGCCGCCCCGTGAAGCGAATGCTTGTCGGGTTCGTCATGTCATAAGGACCGTATTCGCGCTCCGTTCCATTCGGATAAAAGCGCGTTTTGAATGTCCCTTGCACTTCGCCTTGTGTTTCTTCGTCGGGGTACAGGTTCTTGCAAACCATCACCCTGTCACCCGCGCCGAGAAGCACAGGCCCGCTCTCAACAAACGGCGTTTCCCCGCCGTGCGCGAAGGCATATTCCTGTTCGTACAAGTCCCCGGTGCTGTCGATCCACATGGGATAGCGCCACGTACCACGGTCAAAGCCTGCCGTCCGGTCGATGCTTCCCGTTGCCCAATGGCCCGCGCGGTAATTGTACACCACGTAGCTATCAACCTCGATGCTGCTGGCCGAAGGGTAAAACCACCAGATTTCGCCAAAGAGCGAGTTTGTCACCGACCATATCAAGGACGCTTGTGCACGGTTCATGTTCGTAAACACTTCGTCCGCGACTTCGCTTTCAAGCGGCTCCGCGCCACCGCCCGTATATTGAAAAAAGGACCGTTGCCCCATCCAGAAGGCGGACCCCTCTGCAACGCAGCACCCAAGCCGGGAAATAACGCCGCACGCCTCGCCTATGCGTTCAAAGCTGTAGACCGTGTTGCCACCCACGAACGTCGCTGTGTGGGCGTCCACGTTGGTCAGGATGAGCGTCTGCCCCCGCGTTCTGACGCCCTGCATGATTTCGCCGGACGTTTGCAGGGGAAAATCACCCGCTTGGTTTGTCGCGGCAGGCGTCCACGTTGTGTTGTCCTCCTGGTCGCACCACGCAACCAAGCGCCTGTTGCCAGACGCACCGAGGGCAAACAGAAACCGTTCCTCCGTCGCAACCAGCCCGACGCAACTCGTCGGCGCGTTCGATATGGCCGCTGCTGCTGTTCCGGTGTCAAGCTGCCACTCGTAAAGCTTTCCATCCGACCGACAGCATCCGACAAGATACTCGCCCCATGTGTCCAGCGACCACACAGCCGCTTCGTCGTAAGTCGTGGCATCGTCGCGTGGCGTGCCATAGGTGCCCGTGCCGTATGTCCCGCCGCCGTACCCCGTATTGATTGCAGAGCGAACAAGGCCGGACGTGAAACCGGACGGCGTTATGTCTGTGACCGTGCCGGACGTGGAGACAACGTGCAGCTCATCGCTGGACCCTGCCGCGACCCACCGCGACCCGTCATTCTCAACCCAGCCAAGCATTCCACGCACGGGGTTCGTGATGCCCGTTGCCTTGAACTCCCGCCAGCCGCCGATGGGACGCACGCTGTCCTCGTGAAAGCGTATCAGATTGCCGTCAGCCCACCGGCCACGGGCTTGCAGATCGGTGCCGTTCTTGACGATACCGGGGGGAATGTCCAAAGGCAAAAGCGGCATGTCTCACCCTGCGGTAATGCTGAATGTGGCGACGGAACGGTCAGCGCCGCTGAATGACCCGAAAGAACCGGGATTTTCGTTGGCGCTGGCGTCTTGCTTGTATGCCAGCGCAATGAATGAATCCGCCGCAGATGCGAACTCCGCCCCTGCAAGTGTATAACCAGACGGCGCGGATGCTGTCGGCTCATCCTTGTCTCGCGCATACAGGGCGAAAACAACATCACCACCAGCGTTAGCAATGGCTGGCGGATCGTCGCTATTTTCCAGGCTGTCGCTAGCGCCCGGCCATGCATTTCGCAGCACCGCCGTTGCAACATTGCTGGATGCAACCGAATTGGAAAACGTGGTTTCAGATCCAGTTGCGACCTTCGAGTAAATGCCGATGTTTGTCGAGGCACCCGTCAGTTCTTCAAGCGCGGTAAAGCCAGCCGGACCAGCCGGTGTATCCCCCACGCCATAAACGGAGATGGCAACCAGCAAATCACCTTCATCAAAGCTGATACTGGTGAAGTCCCACGCCGGTGCCGTGGTGTTGTCGGGCGAAACCCATGTGCCGAGCAGCTCCAAGTTCGGTATTGGCGAAAACACCGGCATCAGGCTCATTGAAGCGGCACCACGTTCAAATGCGAAAAGCCGTTGCAGCGTGCGATATAAAACAGGTAGTCATCACCGTCCGTTGTGCCGATGCTCACGCCTGTTACTGCTGTGAAGCCACTTGTCGTTACCGCACCTGCGCTGGCGTTGTTCGTGTACTGGATGACTAGCGAGCAATCACTGTCAGGCGGTGCGAGCGTGTGTGCGCCGCCATTCACCGCGTATTGAAAATTCCCGTTAGCCGGGTCAGGCGTGTACGTGCCGCTTGACTTGGTTCCGGCGTCATGAGCCGTGACGTCAAAGCCCTTGGTTAGCGTGTCAGTCTGTGCATCGCTCAACGGGTTACCAGTCACACCATCCAGTTTGTTCAATTCTGCTGCTGTGCTGGTGACAGCCACGCCGCCGACCTGCCAAGACCCCTCCGTCAGGTTCGGCGCAATGGCCGTAGTGCCGTCCAGAAGGTCATCAACCTTATCCCAATTATCGTTAATCTTGACGCCCCAAGTGGAATCGTTTGTATTATTTTGTTGCTTTGTGAGGCCGTAAGTTTCTGTCGTCGTGTCTGCCATGCTTTACCTCAAGAGATAGGATTAAACGATCTGGCCTGCCGCAATGAACAGGTCGTCCAGATCATCCGCATCAAGCCCGATGGCCGGGCCTAGAGATTGGACCAGCGGGTGATCTCGCTGTAGCGTGGTGGCGTATTCCCACTCGATCTGCGCTTCCTCGCCTGCCGTACCAGTCATGCCCGCGATAGCCGTCTCCGCATCGGCAAGCTTTCCGGCACGGGACAGAGCAAGCCGCGCTTGCCGCATTGTGACCTCAGAAGGAACTGGGGTGGGCTTGGCCTCGTTCGCTTCCCACTCATCCCGTAAAGCCTGTTCCTCGGCCGCGCTCATTTCGACGCGCTCGCCATTCACGTTTTTATACAGCGTCATGCGCTCACCATGCCGTACATTGTGATTGTGCCAGATGCGATATTTCCAGATGAGCAAAGGAAGCGCACTGCGTTCACATCAGCTTCGGACTGCCGCAGGCCACTGCCAGTAAGCATTACCAAGTTACCGCTTGGATCGTAGAAGCTGGTGTTCCAAAGGAACTGTGTTTTCTTTGCCAGATGCGGACCCGGTACAAAAAGCCGACCACTCAATCCCGGATACCCGGAAGTATTGCCGATGGTGAGCGCTCCGGTGCCGGTTAGGGCAATTGATGCGGCATTGCCGCTATCCGTATCAAAGACAGTGCCGGATCGCAGAATTATGCAGCCAAAATCATAGTCGCCAGATGTGTCGTCCCACGTTGACCCGCCGTCTGTGCTGCTCAGGAAGGTAAAATCCACATCGTCGGTGGCCGGAATTATGTTCTGAAACACGAACTCATAAGCATCGTACAGCCCCGCATCAAAGGCGGTGAAATCCGACGTAGCATCGGACGAAAGGTCAGACGACGCGAGGAAAACCAGCCCGCCGCCGCCTGCTGCATCCTCCCATGCTGCATTTCCAGCGCCATCGGCTGTAAGCACCTGACCATCCGTGGCCGAGCCAGACCCAAGCGCGTCCGCATCATCACCGGGCTGTACTGCCGTGTCAGCAAGCGCCCCTTGCGCTGCCGTGGCGTAGTCTGTGCTGTCAAATGCCTTGACCTGCGCAAGGTTCGTGACCTCGCTGTCCATCAACGCACCCGCCGCCGTGACATTGGCGGTATCAGTTACATCTGCATTGGCCTCAATGCCGTCCAGCTTGGTCTTGTCGCCGTCAACAAAAGCGCCCTCGGAAGGTGGCTGCTGTGCACTGTCGGCCAAAGCCCCCTGCGCTGCGGTGGCAAAGTCCCCCGTATCATTTGCCGCCGCCGTTCCAGCATCCGTGATATCGGACAGCGTGTGCGTATGAGACGCGGCAGCAAAGTCACCCGTGTCATTGCCCGCCGCTGTGCCTGCATCCGTGATATCGGAAAGCGTGTGATCGTGCTGCGTGGCAAGAATGCTCTGAATGGTAAACGTGACTGTTTCGCCGTTGCTGTCATTCGACACGTTGGACACATCCGTGCCAATGACATGATCCGCGTCCGCTGGCGTCGTGTTCGGGTAAATATCGGTGCGGTTAATCTTGTTGCCCATTACACGCTCACCCAGCTATCCGATGCTTCGCTTTGCGCGGCCCAGAACAACACACGCGGCCCCTCAAGCGCGTTACCGCTTTCATCCAGCAACAGATTGCCGCTTTCGTCTTCCAGAAACGTGCCTTCCGTGTCGGCCTCGGCCCAGCTATCGCTTGCCTCCGCAATATCCACCCACGTCATTTGATGCGCATCCGCAGAGAACCGCCGTGCGTGGCACGCTCCGACACCTTGTTGATCTGGTTCACCGCCGCGCCATATAGCGCCGTCCAGGTCTGCAACCGCTCGTCATCCCGCAGGAATGGCGCACTTTCCAGCAGAGAGGCGTAGAGATACGCATCGGGCGCAATCTCCAACAGCCAATTGCTCGTATTGCTGTCGCTCAGGCTTGGCAGCGTGGCGCGATAATACAGCGTCCCGGTATAATCCTCGTCCGGCGTCGGGTAGACCTCAAAGCTGCTATCGACCAAGGCGAAGTATTTCGGACGCCCCGCCGTGTTGCTTGTCCGCGCCCGCATCTGGTGCATTTCCTGCGCGTTCACAAGCTGCAAGGGCCGCTCGTCAATGTCCACTTGCAGGCGCAAAACCTCCAGCAGATCCGCAGGCACCGCTGTAAACCGGCCATCAAACGTGGCCGTTGCCCGCTTTTCGCCCTTCCAGTGCTTTACCTCGCGTTCCAGCTTGCGCTCACCCAAGGTAATAAAGTCGCCCGCGCTGTCCGATAGGTCGTCACGGTCAAGCCAATTCGCAATGGCTGTCTTGAGCTCTGCGTAGGTTGTGATTGCCATTACTTACCCCCACGCTCTGACCACGGCTTTGCGCGGCGCTGCGGTTCTTGGCTCAAAACGGCGACATGCCAACGGACCGCAAATAGCTGACCGTTTCTTCATCCAGATTGTACGGTATTGGCATTCCCACCATGCCGCGCCCGCCGTATTGCTTTTCCGGCACGTAGTTGTTGGCCGGTGTCATGCCGCTGCCCATCGGCTGCGGAGCAGGCTGTGGGGCTTGTTGAGGTATTGGCGCGGTTGATACCGGCGAAGGCATTGGAGCCGCCGTGCGTGGCCGCATTTGCGGGCGCACCATCTGTTCTTGCCTGTCACGATACCCACGCGGGCGAATGCCTATTTCGTTGAGAAAGTTGGACAGCAACCCGCCTTTGAATTCGCTACCTGACGTGCCAGCGCCGCCGCCGTCAATCAGGTCAAGCAAGCCTGTGTATTTCATGCCACGCCTTTCAACTTACGCCGGATTGGTCCTTGCATGGTTTCCTGCCCGTGCATCTCGAACCAAATCGCCAGTAAGCCCGCCGCGTCTGCCGCGTGGCTTGACCAGTCGTGATCCGGCCCAAGGCCAATACCCCGGTTTTCGTCTTTCTTTTCGTGATACCAACCCAAGGCTTCGCGCCCGCCCTTGGTTTTCTCATCGTTAAAGCGCAGACGCGGGAATATCCGCCGCAGCGCATCAATCCGCTGCAATGCCGCGCCGCGCCCCTGGTTCGGCACAACGTGGACACCAAAGCCCGCATCGCTCAGAAAGCCCCGAGGCGTGACGGAATACACCGTGTCGTGCTTGTGACCGTCATGCGGCAAAACGTTGAACGCATCCGGCCAGTGCTTGCGCAGCCAGCCCACGTGAACGTCAAACGGCTGTCCAATAGCCTCGTAATAGTCCAGCACCCGGATTTCGTCGCCGCGCTGCTGTGCAATCCAGATTGCCACCGCGTCCGATTTGTCGCTTGTGCCCGCCAGATCCCAGAAAGCGTAGGTTTTCAGTAGGTCATCCGTTGATAGCGGCCCAATCCGACCAGCCAACTGCGCTTCCGTCAGGTGACGCGCGTAATATGCGCCCTCCAGGACAGTCGCGTATTCGCCTTGCCAGATATGCCCGTATTTCTCTGGCCACAGGTTTAGGTCGTTTTCCCGCTCGTCATTCAGTTCTTTCGGAAACCACGGATTGTCAGACCACAAAGCCTGCACAACCGTTGCATTCGGCGGCTTTCTGTCGCCGCGCAATAGCTGGTCAATAGCATCCGTTGGCCTGCTCGGGTTCCAGCTTGCCCATATCTCGGAACCTTCGGCGCGGATTGTCGGGCGTAGAAGCGTTAAGCTTCGATCCGTGACGCCCTGCGCTTCTTCAATCCATGCCCGGTGAAAGTTTTCGTATGACTTGACGCTTTCCGCTGTGTGATCCGCAAGGCCAGTGAAAACAATCAAGCCATCGCCCGGCGTTTCGATAACCTCGCGGAATATCTTGAACTGCCCGCCTAAGCCGAGGTCGCCTATTTTTTTCTCGATGAGGTATTTCGCAGATTCTTTCAGCGACTTCTGTGTTTCACGGCAACACAGCCACCGAAGACCCTCGCCATAGTCACCGGGAAACCGTACCGCGTCCTCTATGCCCAAGCCCGCAAAGAAGTGTGACTTGCCCGACCCCCTGCCGCCGTGTGCGCCCTTGTACCTGCTTGGGTTGAGTAGCGGACTGAATACCTCAGCCGTTGGAATTCGAAGGTGCAACGATTTCTCGGGTGATCTTGGCAATCACTGTGTGTTCGCCGCTCTCGCCCGGACCATTCACTTGCAGCGGCATTAGCTTGGGAAAGATGCTGGACCAGAAAACGCGCTCGTTTGCTTCGTTTTCCTTTGCCCATGCAAGCAAGCGACCTGCGCCGCCTAGACCTTCTGCGGCCTCTTCGATGATGCTCTTGGCCGTTGCAGTTGTTTTGTTCTTGGAACCCTTTGGCCTGCCCTTGCCGCGATTACCGGCGGGCTTTTCCGTAGATTCCCCTATTTTGCGGGTCATGCTTCCAGTCCTTTCGGGTGCCGGAAAAAGAAAAAGCCACCCCGGTTAGGAGGTGGCCCTAAACGCAAAAACCGCCCCCTGTTTCTGGTGGGCGGTCCTCGCTTCGCGAGTATAATACGTGTTCCGCCGATGCGGGTCAACCTTGGTGTTTTGAAAGACGATCAAGCACATCATCTAGTGCGCCGGTAAAGGAAAAGCACCTGTTAGGGCAGGTTAAAACATACTCCCTGCGGATGGTTTCGCCTGTACGGGTGTTTATCCGCTCCTTAGACAATAGCTTTCTTGTTGTCTCCTTGCAGAATGGGCAAGCATGTGCCGCGTCTGACCAGCTTTTCAATTTCCGCATTATTCACTCTCCTTTTCCAGCGTTTCAACAGCTTCGACAAATCGCTTTCCAGCCTTCGTGACCGTTCCGTTATCCACCAACTCCCCCCACCCGTGCATGGCTGAGAATATTTCCGATGAATGCCCCAGGCCAATCGCATCAAGCGCAACCTTCCATTCGCCCCATTTATCCGCCGCATGCCGGTGCCGCTCGTCGTCGCTACGATCGTCGTAGTGCAGGCTTTCCTCTACTTCGAAGCGTTCGGGGAGCATTTCCAATTTCGCCGTCTTTGCGTGAACGGATGCCCCGATGCAAACGGACAGATACCGCCTGTAAGCGTCTGAGCAGCCCTTGTAGGTGGTCCAGAGGCTCTTAGCCACGTCAATCTCGTTGCCGTTGCTGTCACGCCGCACCGTGCCCCCATGAACGGCGTATATCGCCTGCCCTGCGGCCTCTCCAAGCGCGGGGTTGCGCATTTCGGTCTTGTCGCCTGTGTGGCCTGTGTGGCGGGCACGGGCTTCCAGCACCGTGCGTTCCGCCTCGGGGTCGGCTTTGAGTTCCTCCATGCGTGCCCTGCCCCGTGCTTTCTTGCGGGGCGTCTCCGCCAGCCCCGGCAGTGCCTTCTTGGCTCGGCGTTTCGCGGCTTTTGTGTATGCCTTCATTGCTCGTCCCTCGTTCCGCACAGTATTTCTTCAAGCGTTGTCCACTTTGCGTTCTGATGAAATTCCGCGACAATGCACTGGCGGTGGTCGCACCACGTCGCGGCCACACATGGGCCATCAGACCCATACTCGGCACCACCGACCATCATTACGTGTGAAACCAGCCCCTCAGGCTTTCCATCAAGCCAAAGGTCCAAGTCTTCTCGCAACACCTCGTCCAGATCCCGCTGTGGTGTGCCCTGCCATTCAATGGCGTAGTCATCCATCACCCCTGCCCTCCAAAATGCAATTCCGCCCTGTGCTGCGGGCTTTCCAGCCACTCCACGCGGTCTGTCAGTTGCTCGATTTGCTCACGCTGCCGCGTCAGTGCTTCGTCTTGCCTGTTGATGATGTCCTGCTGCGCGACCACCCGCTCTTGCAGGCGGA
Organism: Roseovarius sp. SK2; assembly: GCF_028807495.1. Lineage (NCBI taxonomy): Bacteria > Pseudomonadati > Pseudomonadota > Alphaproteobacteria > Rhodobacterales > Roseobacteraceae > Roseovarius > Roseovarius sp. SK2. Next base: position 49,210 of record NZ_JARAMK010000010.1, on the reverse strand, counting down.
AGTTTTCGCGCTGGTAGCGGTGCACGGTTTCTGTTTGCGTGTCGTATCGGGTCATGCCTGCGCCTCCATGCCGTTTGCCTCGAAAACCGCCCGAAAAATTCCGCGCGGGCTGGCGTTCCTGATTGCCTTTGTCTTGGCGCTCTTGCCGCCCAGCTTCATAAACTGGCGTGATCCACGAATTGTCCGGCCTGACGCGGTTACGCGCTCCAGTATCTCAGGAGGCACCGGCTTTTTCTCGGGCCACACAAAGCCGCCACCAAGCCAAGCACCGCTACCCTTGGGGTAGGCATCCCTTGGCGCAATGTATTCCGGCCACTCCGGGTGTGTGTCGTTTTCGGGCAGATAGCCACCGAAATCATTCGGGTCCCAATAGTGGTCAGGTTTGCGCCATAGGGTGGAAAGCCTGCCCTTGGGGTTTTCTATGAAATACGCAAATCCGTGGCGTTCAAAGGTTTCAGCCGCCAACGTCGCCCGGCGAACAGCGGTCTGTTGAAACATCGGGTCGGCCAGCGCCTTGCCCGCAAAATGCCGCGCTCCGCTGCTGGTCAACCCATCACACGGCGGGAATGCCAGGCCAATCCGCTTGCCCTTGGCGTTGCGCATGGCGCTTTCCACAGCCAGCCATCCGCTTGCGCCAGGGTCAAGATCCGCCTTGATGCGATACACGTTGCCATCTTGCTCGTATCCATCGTGCAAAAGATCGAACATGTAGACCGTCGCTCCGGCGTCGATCCACGGCTGCACGGCATAATGAGTTTTGTTGAACAGTGCGATTACCGTTGCCCAAGTCATTACACCACCTCCCACGGCTCTGCCACCAGCGACACATCCATCTTGTGCGTTAACTCTGCCCCGCTGCATCCTAGAATGCTGCGCTCTACCTGGACGACCCTGAGGCCCTCCTTCGGAATTGTGCGGTAACGGTGCTTGCGGCACTTCTGGCCTTCATACCCGGCGGTGTTGCCGCAGCCGGGGAATATGCAGGTTTTCTTGTAGTTGCTCATGCCGCTTCCTTTCGCTCGGTTAGTGTGGATTAGTGTGGAGTGTGGATTTGCTGGTTAATTGGCAAACAGCACCACACCACACACCCCACACCCCATAGAGAGGGGTGTGGTGGTGTGGTGATAAGGTGCTCCACACTAGTGTGGTGGTTAGTGTGGATTTAGTGTGGCTAGTGTGGAAATTGGCCATTATGACACCTCCCGCAGATCGTTGTCGCCAGCCATTACAACCGGCACATCGCGGCCCGTTCTGGGGTCTTTCTCGTGGTCCAGCCGAAGCACATCTTCGGCAATCCAGCGCTTGATTATGGTGTTGATGCGGGTGCGCCCTGACTTGCTTTCGACGTCGATTCTAAGCGTTTCCGCAAGCAGGTATCCAATCCAGTTCTTGGCTTGGTGGTGCGCCCTGGGGGGCTTCACGCAGCCGATCACAGCAGCCTGACATGCGGCGGCTTGTTCGGCGCTGATACCATCGAAAGCATCGGGCCATTGCCACGGCTCTATGACGGCCACGTTGTCACCGTTGCGAAGCTGGACACCCAGGCGTTTGAACCATGTGGCGTGCGGTGCACTGCGGCTCAGGTTGTTCTTGCCTGCAGCCTCGATCCTGAAATGGTCTATGTGTGTGTCCAGACCGGCCTTGGCGGCCTCATCCGGCGTCATGGGATTAAGGGCGCGACCGGCCCGCACAGCGCCTATCAGGGCACTACCGCCCCGGCTGTCCTCTACGGACGCCTCACCGCCGTTCAGTTTGCGTGTGTGGTGCACCAGTTCAACGGATACATTCATGGCGTCTGCCAGGCGGGACAGGCGACGGCCAAGGCGGCGAAAGGCGTCGTTGGTTTCCGGCGCGTCTGTCATGTTGGCCAGCGGGTCGAAGGCCACAACGTCAATCGCCTCGGCTTCGCAGTATCGCTCGATCAGGCCAAAGACAGGCTCATTGATTTCACCAATATCACCGCGCGACAGAATAAGTTCCTGATCCCGGCCAGAAGCGATAAACAGTTGGCCCACAAGTTCCCGCTGCGGAATGTTGAAGAAGCTGCAAACTGCGAGAATACGGCGCTGGATTTCATCCAGTGGATCTTCGGCGTTGAAGTATATGACCTTGCAAAGATTGTTCGGGCGCGTGCCTAGCAAATCACGTCCGGTTGCCATTGCGATGCACTCGACAAGAACCAACGTGGATTTTCCGAGACCACCGGGCGCGACCGTCACAGAGGCAAATTTACGAATGTAATGATTGCCATAAAGGAAGTCCCTGGCCGGTATGCTCTCTTCCTCCATTTCCTCCCATGAGCGAAACGGAGCAACGGCGGGCAGGCCGTCACGTTCAGCTTGTGCTGTTTCCCCGCGCATCGTGTTGATAAGGCCGCGCAGGTCTGCGCCCTCTTGCGCAGCGTCTGCAGCGTCCCACTTTTCCGGCTTGTCAGCCGGGATGCGAAGCACGCTGACAGCGTGCGCCCCGGCGTATGAAACAGCTTGTCTTGCGGCCTCTGCGTACTTGTGGCCCGTTTCGTCGTTGTCAGGCCAGATAAGCACCTTGCGGCCACTGAGGGCGGTCCAGTCGGTTTGCTCGACCGGGGCATTGCTGCCGTTCATGGCGGTTGTGGCACAGATCCCCGCTGCGTTCAGCGCGTCGGCACACTTCTCGCCCTCCACAAGCACGATTTCCGGCTCTCTGACGACCTGTGGCAGGTTGTAGAGGGGGCGAGGCTCCGGGGCCTCATACTTGCGCCGTGTGGCGTCCCAAGGGCGAAAAGCCTTGCGCTGCTTTGTGCCATCCAGCCACTCGAACCGATCGACCTGGGCAATGATGCTGCCCTTGGCGTCGGTGTAGTTGTATGTTGCGACAGGTGCGCCCCACCCTTCCCCGCCATCCGGTGCTTTACGCTTGGGTGCACGGCGCGGAGCGTTTCCAGCTGCGCCGGAATAGTCTCCCATGTCCTGCAAGGTGTCGGCAAAATTCGTGAAGCCTCTTGCAGACTTCCAAAGGTCGAATATATCCCCTCCATCACCTGTGGCGAAGTCATGCCACAGACCGGCCCTGTCGCCGTTCAGAACGATATTCAAGCTTTGCCCGGCATCTCCGCTGGCATTGCCAATATAGAACGCTCGCCCCTTTGGATCTGCAAATCCGTTGGGATAAAGGTATCCAAGAACGCTCTCCAGGCGCGGCATGATGCTGTTCAGAACATCTTCCCGCGTGTAGCTGTTCTTGGCCCAGCCTGGCGTTTCTGTCCCTTCCGCCGTCTGTGGTGCGGCGTTGTTGAAGTCCAAAAGCATTATTTCCAGCACTCCCCGTGGTAGGGGCAGAACTTGCAGACAAACGCTGCGGGGTCGTTTGACGCGCGGGGCAAGTCTTCTTGGTGGTCACATGCCGCCAGAACCGTTGCGGCCTTGTCGATGCTGGTTTGCGCCAACTCCTGATCAAACGGCACAAGATCCAGATGGATTTCCATCGTGTCAGCGTTGAGGGCCGTGAAGAATGCAGGGTGTTCTGCAAGCTGCATATATGCCTGGTACGTTGCGACCTGTGCCGCGTACTTCGGATATGCTTTTTTGATCCCGTGTTTCTTGAGTTGGTTGAAGCCTTTCGCCCCAAGCACCTTGTTTTCCCAAAGTGCAGGGTATGCGAAGCCATCCGGCCCGCTGACAATCACGCCATCAATGTGGCCCTTGAATCTGTCGTCGCAGTCCGCGAAGCCAAATTGACCACCTGAAGCCTTGTGCGTCTTGAGGTCGAACCCTGCTTCCCTGATCCAGTCGATCATCCATTCTTCACCCTCATGGCCGCGCCGAAAAATCCGGCGTGTTCGTGGGGTGAAGTCCGCGCCCTCATCCTTGGGCGCGTTCTTAAATTCGTATTGAAGGCGGCGCAGGCACGGCTCACCAATCAGTGAGCCACCAAGGTAGTTGCGCGGCTTTTCTTGGCTGGCTTTTCTGCCAATCGCTGCGTCGATCAAGTCAACGAAGCGATCCGCCAGTGTGTTATGTGAGTTGAAGTCGAGAACCATTGCGCGACCTCAAAACGAAATTTCGTCGTCAAACGAATTTTGCATCTGGGAGCGTAGGCCTTTCTGCACACCCTCATGCGCGGCCCGGATCAATCCGCAGATGTCATCCTTGCTGAAGGTGTCGAAGGCTTCGACCTTGCCAATAGATTGCAGGTATTCCGCAACCGGCGCTCGGGCGTCCAGGATGGCCTGTATTTTTTCTTCTGTCGTCGGTTTGGTAATCATGCTCTTTTCCCCTTTCGACGGGTAACAGCCACAAGCGGTGTGCGGGTCATCTGGAAGGCCAAGCCAAGGCTCGGCCCCCAGATTGGAGCCACACACTATGCACCGAAAGTCAGGTCGCTTTCTCTTGTGTCCGATGTGCATCCGTTGATGGCCCTTTGCAGAACCCACCCCGTAAGGCAGGCTACGGCGAGTTTGCGCAGATCCGCTCTGTTCAAAGAGCCAAGAGGGCGCGTATGGTCCCAATTGCTCAATGGTCCCTCGATCATGGTTTGGACGGCCTTATCGAGGGCGAGAGCGTCTGCCTGATCGGCAGCGGAAGGGGGTGCGCTTTGCGCCCCCTTCTTGCTTTTGCGGCCTACTGCGCCCATGCTGGCGTTCCGCCACTGGTCGCACCGCTGCTCGATGGCGGGGGAGCGCTATTCGCTGCGCTGTTGCCCCCGCTCGGCTCCTGTCCGCTCATCAAGGCTGTGTAATCCTTGTGCGTGACCGGAATGACGGTGTTGATCTTGTTTTTGTCACCGTATTCAGAGCCGGGTTCCGCCTTTTCAACGTCGATTTGCGCCACGAATTCCAACCCATCCAGATCGGCAAGGCCGTTGATCTGACGGGCCTTCATGGCCTGTTCGCTTGTGTCCTGGGGGCGAATGCCGCGTGCGCTTTCCAGTGCGGCGCGGATGAAGCTGCGCCCCATCTGCTCCCACTTCGGCCCCTTGGGTGAGTGCAGGCCCACAAGCGACCAAACCTTGCGCTTGTTGTACTTGCCGCCCATCACGGTGAATTCGCAATCGAGGTAAACCGCGCCGGAACCATCGTTCCGCGTGGCCATGCCACCGGTCCAGCCTTTGGCTTCGTCGTTGTGGCTACCGGCCCGGATCTTCATATGAACCTTGGCCAGTGTCTTGTGCGGGATTACATCGCCGCCCGTTTGCTCGTCTGCATCGTTAAAGTTCATCCACGACATGAGTTTGCTCCTTATGCTGCGTCGGGGTTTTCGAGTTCTTCGACATTGATCACGGTGCTTTCACCGGCCACATCGAAGTCGGAAAGGTCGCCGTGCTTCTCTTCGGCGGCCTTGCGGTCAAAGCGCTTGGTGGCCCTGTTGCCGATGCTGACAACGGCAAAGTCGCCAGCCTCATCGAGATCACCGGCTTTGAAGCCGTTTTTCAGTTCCTCTTCTCGCGCCTTCAGTTCCTTGATTTTCTGGCGCACGAACAGAAGTTCATCGGCGGGCTTCATATTGCTCATGCCGCGTCCTCCTGTTTTTCAGGAATGTCCGTCTGCATGGCGTCATGGCGCTGGCCGTTCTTGATCTTGTCGAACAGTTCGCCAAGGTGCGGCTTTTCGATCTGATCCAGCCGTCCACTCCGATCCTTGGCGGGGTAGCCCCACGGGTTCGGAGATGTGCAGACAAGCCCGCGAAACTTCGCTCCGTCCTCGGCCTGGATTTCCTGGTACGTGATGACCTGGTCCACGATGCCGGGCAGTTCCCGGCCAACCTTGGAGCCTTCGATTTGCGGCACCCAATTGGAACGCCCGTAATCGTCCTCTTTCTGGTCGAGAATGCCGACAAAGATCACGTTACGGTCGCGGGCGTGTTGCAGGCAGGACAGCCAAGCCAGCATTTCACGGCCATGCAACCCATATGCGCCGCGCGTGTCGGGCTTACCGCTGCGCTCGCTGAACGCCTCGGGTTGGCCTTGCGCCCACTGGAAGCACAGCCGACCGGCCACGGTGATCGAGTCGATGAAAATCGTTTCGTATCCGGCAAATTGCTCGGCCTCGCCATTGGCGTTGATATGGTTGAAGTGCGCTTGGCTGTAAGGTTGTTCATCGCGCAGCGCCGGATTCGGGCCGCTGATCAGAGCCGCAAGTGTGCGGCAGTCGTCCCATGTACGCGGGCGCACCGCGTCACCGGGCCAGCCTTCAACGGCCAAATCACCGGCCTCCAAGTCGAAGAACAGGGTTTTGTCGGCGTCGAGCGACTTCAAGAGCGTCGTCTTGCCGATGCCAGACGGGCCGAAAAGCGCAGCCTTGATGCCGCCCCTCTCTTTCATCCGGTCACTTGCTTTAATGATTTGCATATTTTGCTCCTATGCTGCTTGTGCTCATTCGCTGCGCTTCGGATGAAGCCGGGGTGCAGCGGGTAGAGCGACCCATCGCGCAAAGCGCGATACCCCGGCTTCTATTCATGCCATCCCCTCACGGATCAGGTACGCGAACCCCTCAAGGTCCATGTCGATCATGTGCTGATCTTCTGCCGACCAGTTGCGGCGGCTGATGCATTCCATTGCGGCGCGAAGCTGAACGCGCACACGGATGGGTTGGCGGTCAAAGCGATAAATAACGGCAGCTCGTTTGTTCACGGCCAGTGCAGCTTTGTAGGCTTGCGACCACCATGCGGATTGAAAGCCGCCGTTGGCGTACCTTTTGCACTCGCACACAAAGGGGAACGCCGGATCGTCGCAGATCAGGTCGCCAAGGTCGCTTGCGCGGTATTGATCCAGGTCACGCTTCAGGCTGATGCCGGTCAGCAGGAACAGTTCCTTTGCGACCTCACGCTCAAACGCAGCGCCTTTGTTGCGGGAATTGGTCATGCCGCCCCCACGTCAGAAAAGCCCGCCAGCCCGAAGGCCAGCGGTAGTTGAGACAGGGAGTAGAACCCGGTATGACCCGACCGGGGCGGGGTTCTTTGAGTGCTCATTGTGCGGCCTCCGGCTGAGAAAGTGCTTCAACAACGGGCTGCCACATAAAAGGTACGTGACCTCTGTGCTTCCACATATAGACAGCGGCGCGGTCCAGCGTACGCTTGGAGCCGTTAAGCTTCTTGGGGGCCAACTCATGCGCAGACGCAGCTTCGGCAAAAGCCTCGACCGTTCCGAACCGGCCTATAAGACCTTCGGGGAAGCTATGACGCTCCTTGGGCGAGTTTTGTTGAAGCGCGATATTCATCGCCGGGGCCTCTTCCCGTATTGCTTCGCGCTCCGCCCTCTTTGCGTCTTGAAGTGTGTCGTGCCAATCTAAGGAAATATTGGCTACGCGGTAAAACCAGTCGGACGCGTTCTTGTGGCAGGCTATTCGTCTGCTGGGTGAGCTAGTGATACCCACGTAGAGCAACGTGCCTGCGGAGTCGTAGTGGCGGTAGAGGGCTGTTTTGGTCATTTCCCAACCCCACCTTGAACAGAAACCTTTGCGCCCCCATGTGAAATCTCGCATTCACTTTCAGGGCGGGCATTGTGTTCAGAAACCATTTCATCAAGTCGCGCGAGAACAGACTTAGCCGTTTCCGGCCAAACCCGTTTCCCCTCACAAAGACGCTTGTAGAATTGACCGCCCTGCCCCGCGCGTTCGCCTACGGTGCTAGGTGCCACCCCGAGGATACCGGCAGCCGCCTCAATCCTGGTTTTCAATTGATCGACATTGCTCATAGGGGGATTGTAGTGTGATTTATCACACGGCGCAACGAGAAACTTCACATTCGCAACCCGGCGCGGTCTGCGGTAAATTTCTCACTATGGACGATCAAGCCAGCGAAACATTTATTCGGAAGGTCATAGCCGCAGTCGATGCGGACCCTGACCTTAATGACACGAAGCTTTCTTTAAAGGCTGGCGTGAACCGCCGTATGGTAACGGACTTCCGTGAAGGACGCGTCAAAAGCCCCAAACTTTCTAGCGTCTTCAAGATAGCTAGGGCTTTGGATCGCGACCCTGGCGAGATGATGGGCCTCGGCCCGCGTCCAAAGATTCGCTCTGATCTGTCCGCATTTCTGTCTCAATACGACGAAGATGGGCAAGAGCGGCTTCTATCCGCAATGAAGGCTTTTCCGCCTGCGCCAGCCGAAGAGCAATAAGCCCGGCCACTTCCTGAAACTGTGTTAAATTTCTCATTACCTTCTCCCTAAAAGGGAATGGTAGCCGGGCATGTCGAATCTTCAAAATGAGATTTTTCACACATTTTATCTTGACGGTGTGATTTTTCACATTTACCTTACTCCCAAGCCCAGACCCGAAGCGGATCTGGATCAACACTTGGGAGACTGACATGAGCGTCACAGCATACAAAGCCTTCAACAGCGACTGGACCTGCCGAGACTTTCAATACGAAGTCGGCAAGACCTACACCCATGAAGGCAAAATAGAGATTTGCGGTTCCGGCTTTCACGCCTGCCTACATCCTCTGGATGTGTTGAATTACTACCCCGCAGCCGAGTCCAAGTTCGCGCTTGTCGAATTCCCCGAGGTTCAGGACGAACATGACGGCGACACCAAGGTTTGCGGCGCTGAAATCACGATCAAAGCGGAACTGCACATTTCCGAGATGGTCGAAGCGGCTGTAAAGCACGTATTTGACGCGGCGAAATGGCTCAAAAAATCTACGGCCACCAAGGAACGTGAGGCCGCTAAAGCAACCGGCGACAGAGGCGCGGCCAGTGCAACCGGCGACAGAGGCGCGGCCAGTGCAACCGGCGACAGAGGCGCGGCCAGTGCAACCGGCTACAGAGGCGCGGCCAGTGCAACCGGCGACAGAGGCGCGGCCAGTGCAACCGGCATCGGAGGCGCGGCCAGTGCAACCGGCATCAGAGGCGCGGCCAGTGCAACCGGCATCGGAGGCGCGGCCAGTGCAACCGGCGACAGAGGCGCGGCCAGTGCAACCGGCGACAGAGGCGCGGCCAGTGCAACCGGCTACAGAGGCGCGGCCAGTGCAACCGGCGACAGAGGCGCGGCCAGTGCAACCGGCGACAGAGGCGCGGCCAGTGCAACCGGCTACAGAGGCGCGGCCAGTGCAACCGGCGACAGAGGCGCGGCCAGTGCAACCGGCTACAGAGGCGCGGCCAGTGCAACCGGCGACAGCGGCGCGGCCAGTGCAACCGGCGACAGAGGCGCGGCCAGTGCAACCGGCGACAGAGGCGCGGCCAGTGCAACCGGCGACAGCGGCGCGGCCAGTGCAACCGGCGACAGAGGCGCGGCCAGTGCAACCGGCATCAGCGGCGCGGCTATGGCTTCTGGATATGCTGGAAAGGTCATGGGCCGCGAGGGGTGCGCACTGTTCCTTTGCGAACGCAATATTGAGACCGATGAAATTCTGCGCGTATGGGCCGGTATTGCCGGTCAAGGCGGGATTGAGCCTGACACTTGGTACACCTTGAAAGATGGGGGGCCGGTTAAATGCTGAATCTTGATCAAATGACCGGCGAGCAGCGCGTGCGCCACACCCTTGCAGCGGCTGACTTCCTGAGTACCCGTCGCGGATTGGTCTGCACCGCTGACCTCGCCAGATACCTCCCACCCTCAAACGCGCCGGTAACGCTGGCGAAGGAGGAACAATGAAAATCGTTGAAGGACGCTATTACCGCACCCGTGATGGGCGGAAGGTTGGGCCGATGGAGCCTGACCACAACGCGATTTTCCTTGTTTGGGATTGCCCAAACACAGGAGAAAGCTTCCATAAAGACGGGAGTTATAATGGCTCTGGAAGGGAAAGCCCTGACGACCTCATCGCCGAATGGTCCGACGACCCCCACACCTTCACCCACTCAGACGGACGCACCGTTGACCTGACAGCTATCACCACGCCGTTTGGACTGCTGGACGAGGAAACGCAAGCCGCGCTCAAAGAGCATGGTGGGCCGTATGAGTTTTTTCACGGAGACGCTTGTTGGTTGTCCGTAGCTGGTAGCCCGCTTTGGGTAGGGGCGACAACCTACCGCGCAAAGCCCGCTCCGAAGGTGGAGACGGTGACGGTTGAGCGTTTCTACAATCGCCGCAGCAATCAGGTCATCAACGACCGGAAGCCAGGGGCAGTCCTGGGCACCCTCACCACCACCCTGCAAGATGGCAAACCCGTGAAAGCCGTGTGGGAGGCTGACCAATGAAAACCGCACCCTTCTACATGACCATATGCGAGTTCCCAGATGGCGAAACCATCGCCAGCGAAACATGCCTGCCCAGCACGATTGACGACGCAGCAGATGCCTACGCGGAACACATGTCAAAGTTCGGCGGTGACGCCACCGTGTTCCGCATAGACCCGCCCAACCAGTTCATGGCCGGGGCTGCAACTGACGTGACAGAGGACGTTCTGGATCGCCTGCGTCGGCGCGATAGGTTTGGCGATTGGCCTGAGTGGCTTTCACCCTACAGCCCCGAGGAAATCGAGCGTGATCGGCAGATTGAACGCCGCACCGTAAGGGCAGAGCAAGCGCGTCTGAGGGTGGTGTGATGAGTGACGTCATCGCCGTTTTCCTGTGCCTTCTTCTGATCGGCTACATACTCGTCGCCGTTGGGGTTGGCCTCACTTGGCCTTTCTGGGTGTTTCTCCAATGATCCGTGAATACCTCGCATCAATCATTGGCCTGGCGTGCATTTTCGGAAGCACATGGCTGGGGCTTGTCTACGTATATGCGGCTGGAGGTTTCTGATGACTGACCTGACGCCAGATATTCTCCGCAAGTTTCTGCGCTACGAACCGGACACCGGAAAGCTGTTCTGGCGTGAGCGGACGCCCGAGGATTTCACTGACGGCAAGCAATCTAAGGAAAGCAAATGCGCATCTTGGAATTCTCAGCATTCGGGCAAAGAGGCGTTTCTCAATATGAAAAAAGATGGCCACTTGAACGGAAACGTAAGAAGACGCTCCCTCCAAGCACATCGCGTTGCCTGGGCAATTTATTACGGCAGGTGGCCGAAGCATCATATCGACCACATCAACGGCGATCCAGCAGACAACCGCATCAAAAACCTGAGAGACGTTAGCTCAACTCAAAACATGCGAAATTGCCGCCGGTTCTCTCATAATTCCAGCGGTTACAACGGCGTTCGCTGGCACAAAAGAGGTAAAAAGTGGATAGCGGAAGGCTGCTTAAACGGCCGCAAAAAACACCTCGGATCATTTGACGATATCGAGGATGCCGTCGCCGCCCGCGCCGATTTCAATAAGAACAACGGATTCACAAAAAGACATGGAACCTAATTCTGCGCGCCCTCCCCGCGCGGACAGCGCCGGGGCCAGCCCTCTCCCTGCGGTCCCGGTGCACATTAACGAAAGGACATGAGATGAAAGTTACTGCACACGATTGCAACAAGGCGTTTGACGATGCGGAGCGCGAATTTGGCGACCGATCAACTGAGTTCTTGGCGCAAATCGCTGGGGACCGGCTTGGAGTAGAAGCGCATGAAATTCTGGATGGGATTGCCTCTCTATCAACTGAGTGTGGCGGCACAATTCCCTTTGGCTACTCCGACGACAAGGCATCGGTATGACTCCCGACATGGTGACAGATTCACTCGCCAGAGCGCAGGACATTCTCAAGAAATTTGAAGATGCCTGCAACAAGGTGCTGCCGCTTATCGAGGCGGCGGGTCGAGAGGAAGTAACTGACACGAGGGACTGGGATGAAGCTGAGGCGATGATCCGAAGTGCTCTCGCATTCCGAAAGGACAGGAAATGACCCACCCCACCGACCAACAGACAGTCGAAAAAGCCGCCAGCGCCGCAAAGCTGGTGCTCGTAGCAGTAGCGTTCCTGGGGGCCGGTTTGGGCATTGCAGGATTGGCGGGATAGGAGAGCGAAGGATGGAACGCAACAAACTCACGGAAATGCAAGAGGCTTGGTTCAGGGCGCTGGAAGGCGGCAGGCACAAGCAAGTTACCTTAAACCTCTGCGCTTACGGGGGCATGTGTTGCTTGGGTGTGGCGACCTATGTCGTTAACCCCAAACACTACGCGCTCTCTCAAAATGGGTGGGGTCGAAAGGATTATCTAGATGATTACGATTTCGATGAACTCGAAGAAATGGGCGGCGACGGAGCTACAGCACCGCCCGAGACCGTCGAGGCCCTAAACCTAAGCAGTACAATGGGGGACTTCCGCTTTGGGTTCTCCATTGATGGCAAGCACAGTAGCCTCGTCCACCTGAACGACAACGCGCACATGTCGTTCCCCGGAATCGCTGCGTTCATTCGCGAGAAGCCGTGGCTGGTCTTTACCAACTTTGACCCGCCGGAGCCAGCACAATGACCCGCCTCGACCCCGAACTGGAACACGCGGAGCACTTCAACGAACCACAGGGCTTTGTCCTTGGCTACTCGCTGGGGGTCGTGGTGCTGCTGGGGTTCTGTGTGGTGCTGGCTTGGCTGTTGGGGGCGATATGATCACCCGCGCCTTTCATCAATTTCCCCCGCAGTCAGTGGACGTGGCGCACCCATACACCTGCGGTCACAGCAAAGGAACTTATGGAGAACAGCATGGCCGGTCGTGTTGGGAAAGCGGGCCGGTCAGATTATGGAGATGAGCATGAAAGAAAACGACTTTCAGAGATTGAACCGAGAATATCCATACTGCCCGTTTTGTCGAGTGGTCCGTGGGTATTGCGGGTGCAAGAAGGACCAAACCCATGACCACTGAAGCACCGGAACGGATATGGGCGCAGGACGCAGAGCCAAGCGAGTGTGACTATACTGGCGGCGGTTGGTGGGATGACGAGTGCGGGAGCACACAGCATTCGCATACGATTGAGTACGTCCGCGCCGACCTCGCCACCCGCCAGCAGGCCGAGGCCGTGGGGGCAGCGTATGAGGCGGCGGCAGGCGCTCGCGGAATGTGGTTTGGCTTTAATTCTGAAGGCGAGCCAGATGGAAGCTACTGCACCGTCAAAGCGCATGATCCCGGAGGAATGAAGCTATACGTCTCGCACGAAGCTATCCGCGCCCTCACCCCCTCCGACGCTACCACCGCGCTGGACCGTGTGAAGCGGGAGGTCTGGGATGCGGCGATAGAGGCGGCAGCGAACGCGGTTTCAATGTCTGCATGGACACATGGGGGCCACGATACCTTTAGCCAGTCGATGGATAACGTGGCGCGTCACCAAAACGAAGAATCGTACAAAGCCGTTTTGGCCTTAAAGAAAGGACCGACCAATGCCGATTGATGACGAAGTGCCTGAACTCCCCGATGAAATCATGGTCTGGCACCACCGGCCTGAACTGTGGTGGCTCGGAAGCTGGGCAACGACACGCTACCCAGAGGAAGCCGTTTCTTACGTTCCGAAGGCTGATTTTGAGCGCATGAAACACGCCGCCGAGCTTGGTTTAGAAGTGGCGCGAGCAAACGGCCTGAACATCACAGCGGAGACAATCCGTGAGGCACTGAATGCGGCTGACTGAAACGCAAAAGGCAATTCTTGAAACTATCCGCCGTGAACAAAGGCAGGCCGGGAAATGCCCGTGCCGTGGCTCTAACGACATGTGCGGATGCCAGAACAGAGGAACCCCCGATGCCCCCTAACACCACGGACAAGCGACTGACTGAGCCGGAGCATGTGGAGCGCATCCGCAAGTATGTCGAATGGCCATACACGACGCGCGACATCATTGTTTTGGACAGCGACCTTGTACGGATAACCGCTGGCGACTTGGCTGACCTTCTGGCTGAGCGGGACGCCCTATCCGCAAAACTGCAAGAGCCGGTGGAGGTGAAGCCGTTGGAGTGGGAGAGCGGGGATGATGTTCGCGGCATTATCCACCATCGCGCAAAGACACCAATTGGGATCATGGTCTACGACTGGCGGAATGCTCACGCTTGGAAGCGCAACTATGTGGAGTTTAATGGCGACGAGTACGACAGCCTTGAAGCCGCCAAAGCCGCCGCCCAAGCCCACCACGACGCCCGCGTCCGCGCGATGCTGGCTGACCGGGGGGAGTGAGGGATGCGGGAGTTCTTTTCAGCGGGCGCTGGCGGTCTTTGTTTCGGGCTTTTGCTCGGCATCTTGACAACCTACGGGCTTGGACATTGGGAGCAGGCCAAAGAATGGCGCAAGGAAACCGTAGAGCGCGGGCTTGCCCACTACTGCTCAGATACGGGCGCTTGGGCATGGAAGGGTGAATGCCATGACCAAAGTACAGCGGGGGACTAACCCATGCTCCTGGCCGTGAAAGACACGACTGCCGCCCGGATGCTGGATATGCCAGCGTCTGAGTTCCGGCGTCTTGTCGCGGCTGGGGTGCTGCCGAAGCCCTGCCAGATTGGCGACTTGGAGCGTTGGGAGTACGCCCACATCAAATGCATCGCTGTGGGGGCGGCTTCATTCGTTTCGGACTTTTTCGATACGGACGAGGAGTGGACATGGCGCGACCTGCTCGATGAATACGAGCGTATCCACGGTCTGACAGACAAGCCATCTCGGCATATCCCGATTGCAGTCCGCGCCGAGGTGTTCGCGCGTGATGGTGAAATGTGCGTTTACTGCGGATGCGAGGAAGGGCCGTTCCATCTCGATCACGTCATGCCACTGTCACGCGGCGGCGCGTCCGATGCTGACAACCTCGTGGTCGCCTGCAAGCCGTGCAATTACGACAAGCGCGCCCGCACTCCTGAAGAGTGGCGGGAGGCCAAGAAGAAATAATGGCAACCGCACGCGAATTTCCGCCCTTGCTGATGCCCGCCCCTGCGGCGGCGCATTATCTCGGCTTGTCGGAATCGACGTTGCGCACACTGGAATTGCCCCGCCGCGTGGTTGGGGCTAAGCGGCTCTATGACCGGCGAGACCTTGACCGCTGGGCGGATGGCCTGCCTTATGAGGGGGAGGCTCTGCAAGATGGCTGGTGATATGGCGCGTGTGAATTTCCCCGGATACTCCCCCGAACGCTTGCCGTCTGGCGCGATCCGTCACCGTGTCCGCGTCAAGGACTCCCCCAAGGTCAAGATCACCTTGCCGTGCGGACCGGATAACCCTGACTTCCAGACGGCGTATCTAGCCGCTCGGGCGGGAATCAAGCCCGACAAGACGCGCGTGGAGGTAGCCCCCCGCTCAGGCACCGTGGGATGGCTTGTAAACGCCTACATGGCCCATCTGGCCCGCATGGTCGATAGCGGGCAGGCAAGCCACCTGACACTCAAGCAGAGACGCGGCATGGCGCAACGCCTGTTAGACCGGCGCAGCACATCAGGCGGCTCCAAGGGCAAGGAATATCGGGGCCTGCCTATGGTCATTCCTGCTGCCGAACTGATGGCGATGCGTGATGATATGATGGCAACGCCAGGGGCCGCAAAGAACACGTTCAAGTTTCTGCGGGCAATGTATGCTTGGGCTGTGGACCGAGGCCATTGCTCGGTTAATCCAGCCGCTGCTATCAAGGTGGAATACACGTCAGCCGGTGGGGCGGTGCCGTGGTCGATTGATGACTTCGCGAAGTTCCGCAAAGCTCACCCACAAGGCACGATGGCACACTTGACGCTGACGCTCTTCGTGTTCACCGCGTGTCGGATTGAGGATGCGATTGCACTTGGACGCCGCCACGAAACGCGGAACGGCTCATGGCTGGCGTGGACACCCGGAAAGCGCGGTTCGCGTCCGGTAGACATCCCGATCCTGCCGCCGTTGGCCGAAGCGATCCGGTCGCAGAAGATCGTGGGCGATACCTACCTGCTAACTGAGGCGGGGAAGCCATTCGCAAGCCCCGAAGCGCTGCGGAACAGGCTGCGCAAGTGGTGCGCCACTGCCGGGCTGGAAAATCGCACGTCGCACGGCATACGGAAGGCAGCCGGTCACTTGCTCGCTCTACACGGGGCCACGCAGTACGAAATCATGTCTGTTCACGGTCACGCGAACGCAGCCACGTCGCAGATTTACACTCGCGATGTTGAGAGAACGCAGCTTGCAGAACGGGCCGTGGCGCGGCTATCGGGTGTGGAATGGTGATGCCTTTTGCCCCACGCCCAAATTCAAACTGCCCCACGGGCCACAATAATGCAGTTATATCAACAACATGCCCGGAAAGTACAAGTCCCTCCGGGCCTACCAATGATTTAAAAGGTTAGAGAAATTCAAGTTTTTTGAGGAAAAGGGTCATAGAACCCATCCGCGCCGCCTTGAGACCTGATTTCCGGAATGACTAGGTCGGCCAATCAAAAGCTCTACTGCCTGGCACGGTTCAAATACCGACTGTAAGGCGTCTGGTTTTCGAATTTTTCTCCCGGATCTCTTTTTGAATCCTCGAGGAAAAGCCGGTAGAGTGCGCCACTTTTTCGATTTGGCCCACGAACATGGCAGAGCCATAGCCAATAAGATGCTTCGGGTTGGCCCTCATTGTGTGCTGAGCCGACAGCGCGATTTCAACCGAAATACGCTACGCGTTCCATTGAACGGTACCAATCCTGTCGATGTCGTAGCCGCCATAGGCGTTCGCCCGCGTTCGGAAGGCATCCGTGGCACAGAAGTTCATAAGCGACTGGAAAGGCGGCTCGAACCACGCCCTGCGGTCGACAAGCAAGGCGAACTCTTCCTCGATGACGTGTACAAACTCCAGCCCGTAGCTCCGCGCGACCGCTTCTAGCCCGAAAGTCGTCTCGGCCGCGCCGCGCCGAACCGCCTCCACCGCTTCGTCTTCAGTCCGGGCGACGTCAGCGAGGTCGAGCGCCGCAAGATCCACACCCTCGCGCTCGGCCAGGTGTCGGAATAGCGTGTCGGTGCCCGACCCCGCCTGCCGCGGAACAAGCCGGACCCCGTCAAGATCGTGAAGTCCCGCCGGCACGCGCCCTCCGGGCCGGACGACGAGCCCGCGCCGACGTATCGCGAACCGGACGAGAACCGCGTTCTGGCGCGAGGCCGCCTTCGATACGGCAGGCACATTCCAGCGGTTGGTGTCAGCGTCAAGAATATGCAGGCCGGCTGCGATGCCCTCGCCGCTCGTGAAACGTTCGAGCCCGTCGTTCGAGCCGTCATGCAGCGTGGCCAGTCCGCATCCCGACTGGCGGATCGCCCAATCCAGCAAGGGATCGTGACTGCCAAGCATGATAGGCGTGCGCGATTTGGACGCGTCGCCTTGCGCGTCTCCGCCGCCACCGGACTGCGCCTTTTCGATCCATGTGCGGATCTCGTTTGCCGGAAACAGCAGCTTTCCCGTGGCGCGCGAACACGGCACGGCACCCGACGCGGCAAGGTCATAGACCTTGCGTTCCTTCAGGCGCAAGAGCTCGGCCAGTTCCTTGACAGTCAGGTATTCGTGGTCGGGAAGGTCGAGCTCGGTCATGGCGCCTGGATTTGTGTCTCGGGACGGCGGGTGCACCGCCGCCCCGACACGTCTATCAGTTTTTCGGTGCGTTGGGGAAGAACAGTTGCTGGTCGGCCACCTTGTAGGACCCGATTGCCTCCTGCCCCTCGTCCGAGACCAGCCAGTCGGCAAAGGTCTGTGCGGCGTCCACGTTCACGCTGGGGCATTTCTCGGGATTGACCGGGATCACGCCGTACTGGTTGAACATGTCCTCGTCGCCCTCGACCTGGATCGCGTAATCCTGTTTGTTGTCGAAGCTGATCCAGGTGGCGCGGTCGGTCATGACATAGGCGCCCATGCCGATGCCGGCGTTGAGCGTCGCGCCCATGCCCGAGCCCGTCTCGCGGTACCAGTCGCCGCTGGCCGCGGTCGGGTCGACGCCGGTGTCGGACCAGAGCGCCATTTCCTTCTTGTGCGTGCCGCTGTCGTCGCCGCGCGAGGCAAAGAGCGCGCCTTCTTCAGCAATTTTGGACATCGCGCCCTGCACGTCGTCCATGCCGCCCACGCCCGCCGGGTCCTCGCCCGGGCCGACGATGACGAAATCGTTATACATCAGGTCCGTGCGCGAGGTGCCGAAGCCGGCTTCGACGAATTTCTCCTCGGACGGCTTGGCATGCACCAAGAGCACGTCGCCATCACAATTCTCGGCATTCTTGATGGCTTGACCCGTTCCCACGGCGACGACGTTCACCTGGATGCCGGCCTTGTCCTGAAAGATCGGCAGCAGGTAGTCGTAAAGCCCTGAATTTGCCGTCGATGTGGTGGACTGTACGATGATCGACTGGTCCTGCGCCCAAGCTCCTCCGGCCATGAGCAGCGCGACAGTGGCCGCACCGAATGTGTTGAATTTCATGATGAATACTCCCTTTCTTGAAGTCTTTCAGACGACGAGCTTGCCGTTCAGGTAATCCCTTGCCGCCTTACTTTGCGGTTCGGGAAAGAAATCGGCGGCGCGGCTGTGTTCTGTTACACCGCCGCCGCTGAGAAACAGGATGTCGTCGGCCATGCGCCGCGCCTGCCCCATGTCATGGGTGACGAAAACGATGCGCACGCCGCGCGCGCTGGCCTCCCTGACGATCTCCTCGATGGCCAGCACGGACGCCGGATCGAGGCTGGCGGTGGGTTCGTCGAGAAACAGCACCTCGGGGTCGGCGGCCAATGCGCGGGCCAGCGCCAGCCGCTGCGCCTCGCCGCCCGACAACAGGCGCGCCGGCTGGTCGGCCTTGTGGCCCAGCCCGACGTGATCCAGGAGTGTATCGCGCCGCGCACGGTTCTTGCCGCGCACCTTCAGCACGAAGTCGACGTTGGCGGCCACGGACCGCCGCAAGAGAACCGGCTTCTGGAACACCAGTGCCTGCCGCGCGGTGATGTCCTGCGGCCCCTGTCCGCTCCAGTCGATTGTTCCCGAAGTCGGGGCCATCAGGCCATGGAGCAGCTTGAGCAGCAGGCTTTTGCCCGCCCCGTTCGGACCCATGACCATGGTGCAGCCTTCCGGCTGCAGGTCGAAGCTCACTCCGTCGAGTATCGTTGTCTGGCCGAAACGCAATTCCAGGTTACGTACCGCGAGCGGCAGGATCGGCGCGGTCCGGGCGCGGGGCACAACGTGATCGGCTGATGAGGCTGCCGTATCAAACATAGGCTTGCCGCGCCGCTGTCATGCGGACCGATTGCACGGCGGCGTTGACGCCAAGCGCGATGACCAGAAGGATAATGCCGAGCGCCAGTGCCAGTGCCAGATCGCCCTTGGAAGTCTCCAGCGCGATGGCCGTGGTCATCACCCGTGTCAGGTGGTCGATATTGCCGCCGACGATGATGACAGCGCCCACCTCGGCCACCGCGCGGCCGAAACCGGCAAGCCCCACCGTCAGCAGGGAATATCGTGCATCCCACAAAAGCGCCTGCACGGTCTGCAACTTCGTCAGGCAGAGCGAGCGGAACTGCTCGGCATATTCAGCATGCAGGTCTTCCAGCACCTGCCGCGAAAGGGCCGCGACGATGGGTGCGATCAGGATGGTCTGCGCGATGATCATCGCGGTGGGCGTGTAGAGCAGCCCGAGGAACCCCAAGGGGCCGGAGCGCGACAGGTGCAGGTAGACCAGCAGCCCCACCACCACCGGCGGCAAGCCCATCAGCGCATTCATCACGATCAGCACCGCGTTGCGCCCGGGAAACCGTCCGATGGCGATCAACGCCCCGATGGGCAGGCCGATCAGGCAGGCCAGCGCAGTGGCCGTCAGGCTCACGCGCAGCGACAGCAGCACGATTTCGATCAGATCCCCATCGCCCGAGGCGACGAGGTCGAGCGCGAGGCCGAAGGCTTCTCCCATGGACTGCAAAATTTCCCACCTTGCAAATCTTCCGTTCCCTCGCACACTATGCGATCCAACGGACAAAGTTCAAGCATCGCGGTGCCTGAAAAGAAATTCCACATACCAAGGAAAACCGATATGTTTCCTGCGCCCTACTCGCGACTGCAAATTTTACGGACATGGCGATGAGTGGCAATACCCTGCGCCCCGGCGAGGTAAAAGTTGCGGCTCTACCGTCTGCCGATGCCGCGCTCCAGTTCATCGGGACCATCCGCACGCCCTGGACGCGGCGCGAGGACTGTCCACGTCAAGGCCGGCAGGACGGCCCCGAGTGCCGCATCGAACTGAATCCCGTATGGCACCCGGCTCTGGAGGGGCTGGAAGACTATGAGACCATCGAGGTGCTCTACTGGCTGGATCGCAGCCGTCGCGATCTTGTGCGGCAAAGCCCGCGCAGCGACGGATCGACCATCGGCACCTTCGCCCTGCGCTCTCCCGTGCGGCCCAATCCCATCGGCACGTCGCTTGTGCGGTTGGTGCGGATCGAGGGCGGCACGTTGATCGTGTGCGGGCTGGATTGCCTGGATGACACGCCGCTGATCGACCTCAAGCCCGACCGGTGCGCCTTTACCCCCATGGCGCCGCCGAAACCCTGAGTATGCCGAATACAAAGAATGGAAGACAGACCATGCGACACGTATCCCTACTGGCAGCGGCCCTCGGCCTTGCGATGAGCGCCGCGCAAGCCCAAGACCTGTCCCTTTACGCTGCGGGCAGTCTCAAGGCCGCGCTGACGGACGTGGCCGCAGACTATGCCGAGGCCTACGATACGCCCGTCGCGACAAGCTTCGGCCCCTCCGGCCTGATGCGCGAGCGAATCGAGGCGGGCGAAACCGCCCATGTCTTCGCCTCTGCAAACATGCGCCACCCCCGGACACTGGAAAGCGCCGGCAAGGGCGGCCCCGTCGCGCTCTTTGCCCGCAATCGACTTTGCGGGCTGGCGCGGCCCGAGGTGGAAGTGACGTCCGAAACGCTGCTCGACGTCATGCTGGACGAGAACACCCGCCTGGGCACGTCCACGCCCAAGGCGGATCCGTCAGGTGACTACGCGTTTCAACTGTTCGAAAAGTCCGGCCATGCCGAGGCGTTGAAGGCCAAGGCCCTGCAATTGACCGGCGGGCCGGACAGCGCCGCGCCGCCCGAGGGGCGCAACACCTATGCGTGGGTGCTGGACAGCGACCAGGCCGACCTGTTTCTGACATACTGCACCAACGCCGTGCTGGCCCGGAAAGAAGTGCCGGGCTTGCAGATCGTGCAGATCCCGGAACCGCTGTCGGTGGGTGCGGATTACAGCCTGATCGTGCTCGACGGCGCGCCGCCCGAGGCATGGAAGCTGGCACTGCACATCCTGTCACCGGCAGGCCAGGCCGTATTGGCGGAGTACGGGTTCGACGCCGCCGCGGTGCCGAAAGGAGAGTGACGTGAGATATCTGCTGCTGATGCTGATGGTGTTGGCGCTGCCGGTTCAGGCGCGCACGATCACCGACAGCGCCGGGCGCGTCGTGGAGATCCCCGACGATGTGACCACCGTCTTCGCCGCCGGTCCACCCGCCGCCATCCTGCTCTACATCATGAAGCCCGAGGCGATGACCGGCTGGCCCCGCGCCCTGCGCCCCGAGGAGCGCACCTATATCGCCGCGCCTTATCGCGATCTGCCCGAAACCGGCCGTCTGACCGGGCGCGGCGGCGAGGCGAACCTGGAGCGTGTGCTGCAGATCGAGCCCGACCTGATCCTCGATTTCGGCTCGGTCCGGGACACCTATGTCGACCTTGCGGACCGGGTGCAAAACCAGACCGGCATCCCCTATATCCTGATCGACGGGCGGTTCGAGAACGCGCCCGCCGCCCTGCGCCTGCTGGGCGACGCGCTCGGTGTGCCGGAACGCGGCGACGCCTTGGCGAAGGATGTAGAGGAAACGTTTGCCCGGATCGACGCCATTCTCGTAGACGTCCCGGAAGAGGATCGCCCCCGCGTCTACCTGGCCCGTGGTCCCGAGGGGCTGGAGACGGGCATGAAAGGGTCGATCAACACCGAGATCATCGAGCGCGCGGGCGGGCGCAACGTGGCCGACGATGGCGGCGCGACGCGCGGGCTGGTGCAGGCGTCCATGGAACAGGTGATCGTCGCCAACCCCGACACCATCGTGACGTGGGACCCGAACTTTTACGGCGAGGTCTTTGACGACCCGCTGTGGCAGGGAATCGACGCGGTCAATGACGGGCGCGTCTTCCTGTCGCCCACCGCACCCTTCGGCTGGATCGACCGGCCGCCATCACTGAACCGGATGATGGGCCTGATTTGGATGGCCGGATTGTTGTATCCTGATCGGTGGGAGGGCGACCTGCGCGCGGAGACCCGCGACTTCTATGAACTCTATTATCATGTCGACCTGAACGACGAAGACCTTGAGAGGCTGCTGGTATGGGCCGAGGGACGACCGCCGAACTGAGGGGCTCAAAGCCCGGCCTGACCTTGACCGGTGGCCTTGCCCTGTGCGTGGCCGCGCTGGCGTTCGGCGCGGTCATGATCGGGCCCTTTGGCCTGTCCCCGGGCCAGACGCTGGCGGCATTGCTGGGGCAAGGCGAGCGGCAGGCGGAGATCGTGGTGTGGAACATCCGCCTGCCCCGCGTCGCGGCGGCGCTGCTGGTGGGGGCGGCGCTGGCGGCGGCGGGGGCCAGCTACCAGGCGCTTTTCCGCAACCCGCTGGTGTCGCCGGATATCTTGGGCGTGTCGGCCGGTGCCGGGCTTGGCGCGGTTGCCGGGATTTTCCTGTCGCTGCCGGTGGCGGCGATCCAGGCGTCGGCCTTTGTCGGCGGCATGGCAGCGGTGGGAATCGTGACGCTGGTGGCGTCGATGGTGCGCAACACGGACCGCACGCTGACGCTGGTGCTGATCGGGGTGGTGATCGGCGCGCTGGCCGGGGCGGCAACGTCGTTGCTGAAAGTCATGGCCGACCCCTATGACCAGTTGCCAGCGATCACCTTCTGGCTTCTGGGCTCGCTGGCCGCGATCACCACGGAGGATATCCTGCCCGCCCTGCCCATGGTGCTGATCGGCCTCGTGCCGCTGGCCCTGCTGCGCTGGCGGATCAACGTCCTGAGCCTTGGCGACGAGGAGGCGCGCGCGCTGGGGGTCGAGGCCGGGCGCACGCGGTTCCTGGTGATCGCCGCCGCCACGCTGATCACCGCGAGCGTCACGGCGCTGGCCGGCGTGGTGGGCTGGGTCGGGCTGGTGATTCCGCATATCGCGCGGATGCTCGTCGGGCCCGGCTTTGGGCGGCTCTTGCCCGCCTCTGTGCTGATCGGCGCGGGGTATCTGCTGATCGTGGACACGGCGGCGCGGACAATGGCGCAGGCCGAGGTGCCGTTGGGCATCCTGACCGCCGTGATCGGCGCGCCCTTCTTCGTGTGGTTGCTGGCCCGTGGCCGGCGGGGATGGTCGTGATGCTGGAGGCGCGGGAGCTGGTGATCGGCTACGGACGCACGCAGGTCGGCGCGGATCTGGGCCTGTCGGTTCAGGCCGGAGACATCCTGTGCCTGCTTGGCCCCAACGGCTGCGGCAAGACCACGCTCTTTCGCACCCTCCTGGGCCTGCTGCCTCAGCTGGCCGGTGAGGTGCGGCTTGGGGGCACCCCGATCACGTCACAGCGCCGGGCCGAGATTGCCCGGCGCATCGCCTATGTGCCTCAGGCTCATGCACCGCCATTTCCATTCGAGGCGCTGGAGGTCGTCCTGATGGGGCGCACCGCGCGGCTCGGGCCATTGGCACAACCTGGAAAGGCGGATCGTGATGCCGCGCGAAACGCGATGGATCAGCTTGGGATTGGCGACCTCGCCGCGCGCGATTATTCGCGCCTGTCCGGCGGTCAGCGACAGCTTGTCCTGATCGCGCGGGCGCTGGCGCAGGATACACCGCTGATCGTCATGGACGAACCGACCGCAAGCCTCGATTTCGGGAACCAGGCGCAGGTGTTGGCGCGGATCGCCCGGCTGGCGCAGGGCGCGTCGTCCGAGCGGCGCGGGATCATCCTGTCGACCCATGACCCGGACCAGGCCTTTGCGCTGGATGCCCGCGTCCTATTGATGCACCAGGGCCGGATCATGGCGGATGGCCCGGCCAGCGAGGTGCCGACCGGGCACAACCTGAGCACGGTCTACGGCATCTCCGTGACCATCGAGACCACCGGGTCAGGCCGCAAGGTCTGCCTGCCGTCCCTTCACCTTCAGTCGGACCCGACGATCACGTCCGACGCCTTGACGATTGCGTAGGCCGTCTTGCCGACCTCCAGCCCCAACTCCTCGACCGACGCATTGGTGATCATCGCCGTCACGGTGGTGCCGCCGCCAAGGTCGATCTGCACCGTGGCGTTGACCGCGCCCTTATCGATGGCGGTCACGGTTCCGGGCATCTTGTTGCGTGCGCTGAGTTTCATGGCGGGTGTCTCCTGTCATCATGGTTTCCTTGCCTACGGTATGGTCAACAACCGCGATTTCAACTCTTTAAGACTGATTTCGCGTCGCGTTGGAAACGCGGAGGAATTGCGATGAGCCCGCATGCTCCAGATCGTTTTCGTTTTGACCTGCGCGAAGTGAACGGGGCCCTGGGGGACCTGGGCACGCTGCTGCCGCTGACCATCGGGGCCATCGCCCTTGTGGGGCTCTCGGCGACACAGGTGCTGCTGGGCTTCGGCCTGTTCTACATCATCACCGGCCTGATCTACCGCCTGCCGGTCCCGGTCCAGCCGATGAAGGCCATCGTAGCCGTGGCGCTGGTGGCCGAAATCTCGCCCGCGTCCATCGCGCTCAGCGGGATGCTGATCGGTGCGGCGCTGCTATTGCTGGGGGGAACGGGCGTCATAGACCGGATCGCGCGGCTGGTGCCGCAATCGGTGCTGACCGGGCTTCAGCTGGGGCTGGGCCTGGGGCTGGCCTGGATATCGCTCGGGCTGATGGCCGGGCAACCACTGATCGGGGTGGTGTCCCTCGGGCTTGCGGCTGCGGCGTTGCGGCTGGGGGCACATGCGGCATTGATGACGCTGGGTTTCGGCGTGGCGGCGGGCCACTTCACCGGGCATGAGGCCCTGCCCGATCTGTCGGGCGCTGCGGCCATGGGCTGGCTGGCGCCGGTTCCAGACCTTGAGGATATGCGGATCGCCATTGCCGACCTCGCCCTGCCACAACTTGCGCTGACCCTGACCAACGCCGTTTTCCTGACCGCGCTTGTTGCGCAGGACAGTTATGGCGCGCGCGCCGCGCGGGTGACGCCCAGGCGCCTGTGCGTGACCTCGGGCGCCGCCAACCTGGCCCTCGCCCCGTTCGGAGCCTTGCCGATGTGCCACGGGGCCGGAGGCGTGGCGGCGCATCACCGTTTCGGCGCACGCAGCGGGGGGGCGCCGGTGATGCTGGGGGCCGCGCTTCTGGCGGTTGCTCTGCTGCCGCAAGACCTGCGGCACACGGCGTTGTTGGCCGTCCCGTCTGCAACGCTGGGAGCCTTGTTGCTGATTGCCGCGGTCGAACTTGCCGCCAATCGCCGGCTTTTCGATGCCAGACCCTCTTGCAGGCCCGTCATCGCGATCACCGCGCTCGCGACGCTTCTGGGCAACCCGCTGATCGGGCTGGTCCTCGGGACGCTTGCCGAGGCGGTCCGGAAGGCCATTCTTGCCCGTCTGTCGGGCCAAAAAGCGGATCAACCGGAATGACGACGCCACAGTTTCGGGTCCTGGTTTCGAGAACGCCGCGTCGGGAAGAACACCCATCATTCACGAATTCTATCAGGATGGCCGATTTCGATTGGCTTTATGCATATGATTGACAAGCTCGAAATGTTCATCGCCGTGGCCAAGGAAGGCCATTTCGGTCGCGCGGCCTCCGGCTTGGGCATCACCCAGCCGACCCTGTCGAACGGGATCAAGACGCTGGAGGATCACCTTGGCGTGCAGTTGATTTTTCGCGGGTCGCGATTTGGCGGGCTGACGCCGGAAGGCCAGACCGCGCTGGACTGGGCCAGGAAGATCGTCGGGGACACGCGGCAACTGCGCGAGGAAATGCGCGTCAAGCGGGATGGCTTGTCGGGGCAGTTGCGCATCGCCGTCATTCCGACGGCCCTGACGGTGGCGGCGCGGCTCTGTCAGCGCTTCAATGCCAAGCATCCGAAAGTGCATTTCACCATATTGTCGCGCACGTCGATCGAGATCATGTCGATGCTCGACAACCTGGAGATTGATGCAGGCATTTCCTATCTCGACAACGAACCTATGGGGCGGGTCAGCACCGAGCCGCTTTATGAGGAACGCTACATGCTCGTGTGCACGAACAACTCCCCCTTTGCGAACCGGCATGACGTGGCCTGGGAGGAGTTGTCGGGTAAAAAGCTTTGCCTGCTGACCCCGGACATGCAGAACCGGCGGATCATCAACAGGAATTTCTCCGCGGCCAACGTCTCGCCCGAGACATGTATCGAATCCAATTCGACGATCGTCCTGGTGGCCAATGTCGAATCCGGCGGTTACCTGACAGTGCTTCCCGAGGAGCTGGCACGCTTCCTCGTGGCCGGAAAGGCCCTGACTGTCGTGCCGCTGACAGGGCGCGAGCCGTCGCACGCGGTCGGCCTCGTGGCTCCTTACCGAGAGCCGCATACCCCTGTTCTGGATGCTCTTTTGCGCACGGCGAGGAAACTGTCGAAAGCGGTTTGATAGCCTATCCCTATCGATCGACCGATCTGCGATATTGTTGTCGGCCCGCACCTTCTGTCTGCTTGAAACAATAACATGCAGGAGGTTAGCCCATGCCATCAGCCGCCCCCACACCCACCGAAGACGAGCTTGCCGCGGTCATCGACGCGAATGCCGGCCTGGAAGGCCCGTTACTGCCGATACTGCACGCGCTGCAGGAAAATTTCGGCCACATTCCGCAGCCGGCCATGCAGATGATCGCGGATCGTCTCAACATCACCAAGGCCGAGTTGCATGGTGTCATCAGCTTCTACCACGACTTCCGCAAAGCCCCTGCCGGGCGTCATGTTCTGAAGATCTGCCGCGCCGAGGCCTGCCAGGCTATGGGCGGCAACACACTGGCCGAAGAGACGCTGGCAAAGCTGGGGCTGGACTGGCACGGCACCTCGATCAACGGTGCCGTCACGGTCGAGCCGGTCTATTGCCTTGGCCTCTGTGCCTGCGGCCCGGCCGCGATGATGGACGACCGATGCGTGGGCCGGGTGGACCGCAGCCGCATGGATGCGCTGCTGGCGGAGGCGGGCGCATGAAGATCTATGTTCCCATGGATAGCGCCGCCAAGGCGCTGGGCGCCGACGAGGTTGTCGCCGCCCTGAAACAGGCCGCGCCCGAGGCGCAGATCATCCGCACCGGCACCCGTGGCATGATCTGGTTGGAACCGCTTGTCGAGGTCGAGATCGAGGGCATCCGCCACGGTTTCGGCCCCGCGACGCCGCAGGACGCGGCGGCCATTCTCGATGGCAGCAGCGCCAAGGCGCTCGGCCCGGTGGACGAACTCGACTGGATGAAGCGCCAGACACGGCTGACCTTTGCCCGCGTCGGCGTGATCGACCCGCTGTCGCTGGACGCCTACGAGGCGCATGGCGGCCTCGCCGGGCTGAAACGTGCTCTATCGATGACCGGCCAGCAGGTCGTGGACGAGGTCAAGACCTCCGGCCTGCGCGGCCGCGGCGGCGCTGGGTTCCCGACGGGGATCAAGTGGCAGACCGTGCACGACGCGGACGCGCCGCAAAAGTACATTGTCTGCAATGCCGACGAGGGCGACAGCGGCACCTTCGCCGACCGCATGATCATGGAGGGCGACCCCTTCACCCTGATCGAGGGCATGGCCATCGCCGGACTGGGGGTCGGCGCAACCAAGGGATATGTCTACCTGCGCTCCGAATACCCGGATGCCATCGCGGTGATGACCCGCGCGGTCGAGATCGCCCGCGCCGAGGGCGTCCTTGGCGAGAATATCCTCGGGTCGCCACACAAATTCGACATGGAAATCCGCAAGGGTGCCGGCGCTTATGTCTGCGGCGAGGAAACCTCGCTGCTGAACTCGCTCGAAGGCAAGCGCGGGGTCGTCCGCGCCAAGCCGCCGCTTCCGGCGCTCGAAGGGTTCCTGGGCCGACCCACCGTGGTCAACAACGTCATCAGCCTGGCCACCGTGCCGGTGATCTTCGAGAAAGGCGCCGAGCATCACGCCAGCTTCGGCATCGGCAAATCGCGCGGCACCATCACGCTTCAGATCGCGGGCAACGTCGCGCGCGGCGGCCTGTTCGAGACCGGATTCGGCGTGACGCTGGGCGAGGTGATCGACGACCTTGCCGGCGGCACGGCCACCGGCCGCCCGTTCAAGGCGGTGCAGGTCGGCGGGCCGCTCGGCGCCTACATGCCGCAGTCGAAATTCGACGCGCCCATGGGATACGAGGAATTCGGCGCCGAAGGCGGGCTCATTGGCCACGCCGGGCTGGTGGTGTTCGACGACACCGCCGACATGCTGGGCATGGCGCGCTTCGCGATGGAATTCTGCGCCGTGGAAAGCTGCGGCAAGTGCACCCCCTGCCGGATCGGCGCGGTGCGCGGGGTGGAAACCATCGACCGCATCGCGCGCGGCGACGCCGACGCCGTGACCATCCTCACCGATCTTTGCGAGACGATGACCGACGGGTCGCTTTGCGCGCTGGGCGGCTTCACGCCCTACCCTGTCATGTCCGCGCTCACCCACTTCCCCGATGAATTCTCGACCACGAAGGAGGCCGCAGAATGAAAGACCTGATCATTCCCGACGACCGCGACATGGGCACCCCCGCCAAGACGGGCGAGCCCGTGACCCTGACCATCGACGGCTTCGAGGTGACCGTGCCCGAAGGCACCAGCGTGATGCGCGCGGCGGCCGAGGCAGGCATCCAGGTGCCCAAGCTTTGTGCCACCGACAGCCTTGACGCGTTCGGCTCCTGCCGCCTCTGCGTGGTGGAGATCGAAGGCCGGCGCGGCACGCCCGCCTCCTGCACCACGCCCGTCGCCCCCGGCATGGCAGTGCACACGCAGTCGAAGAAAGTGCGCAAGATCCGCACCGGGGTGATGGAGCTTTATATCTCGGACCACCCGCTGGATTGCCTGACCTGCTCGGCCAATGGCGATTGCGAGTTGCAGGACATGGCGGGCGCCGTGGGGCTGCGCGACCAGCGCTACGAGGCCGGGCGCAACCACTACGACGCCAAGGGCGGCACGCTGGCGCAGGGCGATACCCGGGCCCGTGCCCCGGAGGGCGACAAGGGCAATCCCGAGTATATCCCGGCGGACACGTCGAACCCCTATTTCAGCTATGACCCCAGCAAGTGCATCGTCTGCAACCGTTGCGTCCGCGCCTGCGAAGAGGTGCAGGGCACCTTTGCCCTGACGATCGAGGGTCGCGGTTTCGAGTCCCGTGTCAGCGCGGGCACCGCTGAGGACGATTTCCTCGCCTCGGATTGCGTCAGCTGCGGCGCCTGCGTGCAGGCCTGCCCCACCGCGACGCTGCAGGAAAAATCCGTGATCGAGATGGGCACGCCAGACCGCTCGGTCGTGACCACCTGCGCCTATTGCGGCGTCGGCTGTTCCTTCAAGGCCGAAATGCAGGGCGATGAGCTGGTCCGCATGGTGCCCTACAAGCACGGCAAGGCGAACCGGGGGCATTCCTGCGTCAAGGGGCGCTTTGCCTATGGGTATGCCCATCACAGCGACCGCATCCTGAACCCGATGATCCGCGACCGGGTGGACGAGCCCTGGCGCGAGGTCAGTTGGGATGAGGCGCTGGACTTTGCCGCGTCGAAAATGCTGGGGTTGCAAGAGACATACGGCAAGAAATCCATCGGCGTCATTACCTCCAGCCGCTGCACCAACGAGGAAACCTACCTGGTGCAGAAACTGGCGCGCTCGGTCTTCGGCAACAACAACACCGATACCTGCGCCCGCGTCTGCCACTCGCCCACCGGCTACGGGCTGGGCCAGACCTTCGGCACCTCCGCCGGCACGCAGGATTTCGACAGCGTCGAAGACACCGACGTGATCATCGTCATCGGCGCCAACCCGACCGACGGCCACCCCGTCTTTGCCAGCCGCATGAAAAAACGCCTGCGCCAGGGGGCCAAGCTGATCGTGATCGATCCGCGCCGGATCGACCTGGTGAAGTCGGCCCATATCGAGGCCGCGCATCACCTGCCCCTGCGGCCCGGCACCAATGTCGCCGTGGTCACTGCGCTGGCGCATGTCATCGTGACCGAGGGGCTTATGGATCAGGACTTCATCCGCAGCCGCTGCGACTGGGAAGAATTCCAGGAATACGCGGCCTTCGTATCGGACCCACGCCACAGCCCCGAGGCGACCGCGCTGCTGACCGGCGTAGATCCGCAGGCATTGCGCGCGGCGGCGCATCTCTACGCTACCGGCGGCAACGGCTCGATCTATTACGGCCTCGGCGTCACCGAGCACAGTCAGGGTTCGACCACCGTGATGGGCATCGCCAACCTCGCCATGCTGACTGGCAATCTTGGCCGGCGCGGCGTGGGCGTGAACCCCTTGCGCGGACAGAACAACGTGCAGGGCGCCTGCGACATGGGGTCCTTTCCGCACGAACTGCCGGGCTATCGCCACGTCAAGAACGCCGACGTGCGCGAGATGTTCGAGGCGCTCTGGAGAACCGAAGTCGACCCCGAGCCGGGCCTGCGTATCCCCAACATGCTAGACTGCGCGGTCGACGGCACCTTCAAGGGCCTCTACTGTCAGGGCGAGGACATCCTGCAATCGGATCCTGACACCAAGCATGTCGCGGCGGGCCTTGCGGCGATGGAATGCGTTATCGTGCATGACCTCTTCCTGAACGAGACGGCCAACTACGCGCATGTGTTCCTGCCCGGCTCCACCTTCCTGGAAAAGGAAGGCACCTTCACCAATGCCGAGCGCCGCATCAACCGTGTGCGCGAAGTGATGAAACCGCTCAACGGCTATGCCGACTGGGAGGTGACGCAGCTGCTGGCCAACACGATGCTGAAGAAATCCGGGCGTGCGGAATGGACCTATACCCATCCCGCCCGCATCATGGAGGAAATCGCGGCCACCACGCCCTCTTTCGCCGGGGTCGATTACGCCCTGCTGGAAACCAGGGGCAGCGTGCAATGGCCCTGCAACGAGGAGCACCCCGAGGGCACACCGCTGATGCACGTGGACAGCTTCATGCGCGGCAAGGGCAAGTTCATCATCACCGAGTACGTGGCGACCGATGAAAGAACCGGCCCGCGCTTCCCGCTGTTGCTGACCACCGGGCGCATCCTGTCGCAATACAACGTGGGCGCCCAGACAAGGCGCACGGACAACACCATCTGGCACGAGGCCGATGTGCTGGAGATCCACCCGCATGACGCCGAGAACCGCGGCGTGAACGAAGGCGACTGGGTCAAGCTGGCCAGCCGCTCGGGCGAGACGGCGCTGCGGGCGACGATCACGGACAGGGTCAGCCCCGGCGTGGTCTACACCACCTTCCACCACCCCGACACCCAGGCCAACGTCATCACCACGGATTTCTCGGACTGGGCCACGAACTGTCCCGAGTTCAAGGTGACGGCGGTGCAGGTCAGCCCCTCGAACGGGCCGACCGACTGGCAGGAGGACTACGCGGCACAGGCCGCGCAGGCCCGCCGCATCCTTCCGGCGGCGGAATGATGTCCTTGGGTTTTTCTCCCTGCCAAAGCCGCTCGGGATTGTCTGTACAGGCAGAGGGCGCGCACATGGTCAGGCGCGCTCTTCCCGAGGAACTGCCAGTCGCGCTGGTCTTCGACGGTTCGACCCAGGCGGTGATGATGGCCACACCGGACGATATCGAGGATTTCGCCCATGGATTCGCCGTGACCGAGGGGATCGTGACAGACCTCGCCCAGATCGAAAGCTTCGAGGTCGCCAGCCATGAGCGCGGCATCGAGGCCCGTTTCTGGCTTCGGGCGGACCGACGCGAGGCGCTGGCGGCACGCCGCCGTTTCATGGCCGGGCCGGTGGGCTGCGGGCTGTGCGGAATCGACTCGCTGGATCAGGCGGTACGCGACGTACCATGCGTGGCACATGTCGGCCCGACCTTCAGCCGGGACGACATTGCCCATGCCGCCGACGCGCTGGCCAATATCCAGCCCCTGCACCGCCGCACCCGCGCGACCCATGCGGCGGGCTTCGTCCTGCCGGGCAAGGGCGTTGTCATGGCGCGCGAGGATGTTGGCCGCCACAACGCGCTCGACAAGCTGATCGGTGCGCTCTGGCGGGCGGGGCGTGACCCGTCGGCGGGCGCTTTCGTCATGACCAGCCGCCTTTCGGTCGAGCTGGTGCAGAAATGCGCCATGGCCGGCTGCGGCACGCTGATCGCCGTCTCCGCCCCCACGGCCCATGCCATGCGCCTGGCCGATACGGCCGGTATCACGCTGGCCGCCTTTGCCCGCGGCGGCGGTTTCGACCTGTATTCCAACCCACACCGCATTTCCCACGAGGTTCCTGATGTCGCCTGATAAACTGGTCATGATGGCCAACCAGATTGCCACGTTCTTCAAGTCCCAGCCCGGCAACGACCAGGCCGAACGGGTCGCGAACCACCTGCAGGATTTCTGGGACCCGCGAATGCGTCGCCAATTCTGCGAGTACGTGGAAAACGGTGGCGAGAACGTCGATGATATAGCGAGAAAGGCGGCAGGGCTGATCACTTGAGTCGACCTCAAGATGTCTCATTGGTCTCGCACGAAGAGCGCGGCGGTGTACTGGCTGGACGTTATACCGCCGTTTGAATTTTCCCCAGCGGTGAGCGGCAGGGGCAATTCCGAATTGCGCCAGATGCACTTTTTGCTGCGCCAGCCTTTACTAAACGGATTGAAAGTTAAATAGTCCGCTCGGACACACGTCCCTCATAACGCTTTGGCTGGGGGGTCGAGCCCCGCCGGGCCTACCAGTACAACCCCGACGAGAGGCACCATGCGCACCCCCCTGACGATCCTTGCAGCCCTAGGTTTTCTTTCCGCCTGTGCCGACACCACGCCGGTCACGGCATTCACCTCGGACATCTACGAGGTCTACGGGGTGGAAGACGGCGACATGCTGAAGCTGCGCGGTGGACCGGGCCTGGGGTTCGAAACGCGCGTGGGGCTGCCCAACGGAACGCTGGTGCGGGTGCGTGACTGTAATCGGGTCGGCGGCACGCGCTGGTGCGAGGTGGCGCTGGACCGGGCGCCCGGTCTGACGGGATACGCGTCGGAGACATATCTGCGGCCACGCTCGTAATCGCTGAAGCACTGGCGCCGGCGCAGTGTTCGGCGCAAAAATGACTAGACAATACGTATTTTCCATTCCGGAAACTCCAAAAGTTTCCGGGCGGTTTTCCTTTTAAGAAGGCGGCTTACCTCGCTGCACCCATG
Organism: Roseovarius sp. SK2; assembly: GCF_028807495.1. Lineage (NCBI taxonomy): Bacteria > Pseudomonadati > Pseudomonadota > Alphaproteobacteria > Rhodobacterales > Roseobacteraceae > Roseovarius > Roseovarius sp. SK2. The sequence goes on along the minus strand of NZ_JARAMK010000010.1, from coordinate 16,133 downwards.
GCGAGCAAAACTAAACTGTTGGTTTCACTTTTCACCTGCATTATGTGACGGCCCAACTGCCAGTCCGTTGCCAGGAGCCTTTTCATGCGCCGTCCACTGCCTGCTTTTCTTTCCTGCCTGCTGTCGCTGCTGATCGCCACGGCTGTCGCCGCGCAGGACGAAGACCCGTCCAAACAAGCAGACGCACCACCCAAGCCGGTCAAGCTGATGACGCTGTCGAGCGAGCCCGTTACGGTGCGGCGGCAGTTTTTCGGTCAGGTGGCGGCGCGGCAGACCGTCGATCTTGCCTTCCAGGTGCCTGGCAAGCTCGAGATGCTGGAGGCGGAGGAAGGCGCGCGCAAGGCTGAAGGCGCCGAGATCGCGCAGCTGGACCTGTCGGGATACCGGCGCGCCGTGGCCGAGGGGGAGGCCAATTTCGAGAAGGCGCAGCGCGATGCCGATCGGCTGGAGACGCTGCGCGGACAGGCGGTGAGCGAGGTGCAGGTCCAGGACGCGCAGACCCAGCTGCGGCTGGCCGAGATCGCGCTCAACAGCGCCCGGGAAGACCTGGAGCACGCGACGCTGCGCGCGCCCTTCGACGCACTGATCGCCAAGCGGCTGGTGGCCAATTTCCAGACGGTTCAGGCCGGCACACCGGTGGTCCGGCTGCATGACGTGTCGGAAATTCGGGTCGATATCCAGGTGCCGGAAATTCTGTTCCGGAAGGCCGGGGCCGATGACGATGTCGCGTTCTTCGCCGAGCTCCCGGGGGACGGACGCCGCTATGACCTTGCGTTGAGGGAATTCGAGACCGAAACTTCGGCCACCGGGCAGACCTATACGATCACGCTGGCCTTTATCGAGAATCCCGGCGCCTTCGTCTTTCCGGGCGCGTCGGTCACGGTCTACACCGCCGTCGAGGGGCCGGGGAAGACAGGCGTCATCCTGCCGGAGACCGCGCTGGTCTACGACCCTGAAGGCAATGCCGAGGTCATGGTCTTCGAGGACGGAAAGGTCACGGCGCACGCCGTAGAGATCGAGGTGCACGAGGACAGCCGCATCTACATGACCGAAGGCCCCGCCGACGGCACCCGGATCGTCGAGACCGGCGCCGCGCAACTGCGCGACGGCCAGAGCGCCCGTCCCTTTACCCGCATCGGGGAGTAGGCCCATGTCCATCGCACGCGCCTCGATCGACAGGTCGTTGATCACGTGGATCCTGATGCTGACCTGTCTGATGGGCGGGATCTGGGGATTTGCCACGATCGGCCGGCTGGAAGACCCGGCCTTCACCATCAAGAACGCCATCGTGATCACGCAGTATCCCGGCGCCTCGGCCGAACAGGTGGCGCGAGAGGTCAGCGAACCGATCGAGTCCGAGATCCAGAAGATGGGCGAGATCGACTTCATCACCTCGTCCAACAAGCCGGGAATCAGCCGGATCTCGGTGAACATCGAGAGCACCTATGACGGCACGGAACTGCCCGCGATCTGGACCAAGCTGCGCAACCGGGTCCAGGACGCCACGCGCAACCTGCCGTCCGAGGCCGCGCGTCCGATCGTAAACGACAATTTCGGCGACGTGTTCGGCGTGTTCTATGCCTTTACCGCCCCCGGCTTTTCCGATGCGGAAGTGCACGAGATATCGGAGTACCTGAGGCGCGAATTGCTGGCTGTGGAGGGCGTGGCCGACGTGGCGCTGGCGGGCCTGCCGTCGGAGGCGGTTTACGTCAACGCGCGGACCTCGATCATCAGCAACCTGGGCGTCAGCCCCGACGCAATCGCCGGTGCCCTGTCGCAGGCCGACACCCGCACGCCCGCCGGCAGTTTCCGGCAGAACGGGCAGGATATCCGCATCCAGGCGCCCGAGGGGTCGGACACAGTGGACGAGATCGCCAACCTGACCATTGGCGTGGGCGGCGACGTGATCGACCTTCTGGACCTCGCGCAGGTCGAGCGTGACCGGGTCGCGGAACCGACCGAGATTATCCGGTTCCAAGGCACGGAGGCGTTCACGCTGGGGGTCGCTGGCAAGGCGGATCTCAATATCGTGGACGTCGGCAAGCGGGTGGATGCGCGGCTGGCCGAACTGATGCGCGACGTACCTGCCGGGGTGGAACTGCACCCGATCTACCAGCAGCACGTGGTGGTGGACGAGGCCTCGAACGATTTCCTGCTGAACCTGGCCATGTCGGTGACGATCGTGGTGCTGGTGCTGGCGGTCTTCATGGGCTGGCGCTCGGCCGTGGTGGTGGGGTCGACACTGCTTCTGACGGTGGTGGGCACGGTGTTCCTGATGGCCATCTTCGGGATCGAGATGGAGCGGATTTCGCTGGGGGCGCTGATCATCGCGATGGGGATGCTGGTGGACAACGCCATCGTGGTGGCCGAGGGGATGCAGGGCGACATGGCGGGCGGCAAGTCCGCCCGCGATGCGGCCGAGGACGTGGCCGGCAAGACCCAGACGCCCCTGTTGGGTGCGACGGTGATCGGGATCATGGCCTTTGCGGGCATTGGCCTGAGCCCCGACGCCACGGGCGAGTTCCTGTTCTCGCTTTTCGCGGTGATCGGCATGTCGCTGCTCTTGTCCTGGGTTCTGGCGATCACCGCGACGCCGCTTCTGGGGCATTACTTCTTCAAGGTGGGCAGTGGCGACGCTCATGACCCCTATGCCGGGCCGCTCTTCCGCGCCTACCGCGCGGTGCTGTCCGGCGCGCTGCGGGTGCGCTACCTGGTGATCCTGGCGCTGATCGGGGTGACGGTGGTGTGCTACATGGGATTTGCGCAGGTCAAGCAGCAGTTCTTTCCCGATTCCAACACGCCGCTGTTCTACGTGCATTACAAGCTGCCCCAGGGCGCCAGCATCCATCGCGTGTCGGAGGACATGGCCCAGGTCGAGGCGTGGCTGGCCGAGCGCGACGACGTGGTGTCGGTGGCCACCTTCATCGGTGGCGGCGCGACGCGGTTCATGCTGACCTACGCCCCCGAGGAGGCGCTGCCGACCTATGGCCACCTGATAATCCGCACCGAGACCCTGGAGCAGATCCCGTCGCTGCGGGCGGATGTCGAGGAATTTGGCCGGACCGCCCTGCCCGAGGGCGAGTTCCGCACCGAGCGGCTGGCCTTCGGCCCCGGTGGCGGGGCGCCTATCGAGGCGCGGTTCTCGGGGCCCGACCCCGATGTGCTGCGGCAGCTGGCCGATGAGGCGGCAGGGGTCATGGTCGGTGCGTCAGACCGGCTGGTAGATCTGCGCACCAACTGGCGCGAGCGCGAACTGACGCTGGTGCCGCGATTCGCCGATGAGCGGGCGAAAGCGGCGGGTGTTGCGCGCGACGACCTGGCCCAGGCGCTTCAGTTCGGGACCGAGGGCGTGCAGGTGGGGTTCTACCGCGAGCAGGACCGGCTGATCCCGATCATCATGCGGGCCGACAGCGCCGGGGGTGAGGGCGCGGAACACCTGGCAGACCTGCCGGTCTATTCCGACGCGGCGCAAGCCTATATCCCGGTGGCGCAGATCACCGACGGGTTCGGGTGGGAAGCACAGAACACGTTCCTTGTGCGGCGCGACAGGGTCCCGACGATCTCGGTTCAGGCCGGGGTGCCCGCGGGCGAGAATGCCGCCAGCGTCTTTGGTCAGTTGCGCGGCGCGGTCGAAGCGATGGATCTGCCCGAGGGCTATGCCCTGGAATGGGGCGGCGAATACGAAAGCTCGACCGAAGCGCAGACGGCATTGGGCAAGCAGTTGCCGATATCGTTGATCATCATGGTGCTGATCTCGGTTCTGCTGTTCGGCAAGATCCGCCAGCCGGTGATCATCTGGCTGCTGGTGCCGATGAGCGTCAACGGCGTGGTGATCGGCCTGTTGGGCACCGGCCTGCCGTTTTCGTTCACGGCGCTGCTGGGGCTGCTGAGCCTGTCGGGGATGCTGATCAAGAACGGCATCGTACTGGTCGAGGAGATCGACCTTGTACGTGCCGACGGCGTGCCTTTCCGGCAGGCCGTGCTGGATGCGTCAACCTCGCGCCTGCGGCCCGTGGTGCTGGCGGCGGCTACGACGATCCTGGGGATGATCCCGCTCTTGTGGGACGCGTTCTTTGCCTCGATGGCGGTGACGATCATGGGCGGGCTGGGATTCGCCTCGGTGCTGACGCTGGTGGCCGCGCCGGTCTTTTATTACAGCTTCTTTCCCAAGGAACGAAAGGCCGACGCCGCCGCAACAGCCTGACACCGGGCCCCTGCCCCCGGCCCTGATCGTGGCCCAACGCCTGTCAGCGCCCGATCACCAGGTCGACTTGCAACCCGCCAAGGCGCTCGCTGCTTCCCAGGCGCAGCGTGCCGCCATGGGCGCGGGCGATATCCATCGCGATGGCCAGGCCCAGCCCGACCCCGGTGCCGAGGTTCTGGTTGCGGGCCTCGTCCAGCCGGGCGAAGGGTTTGAGCGCCTCTTCGCGCTGCGACTGCGGGATGCCAGGGCCGTCATCCTCGACACGAATGCGCAGGGCACGGTCGGTCAGCTGGACCGACACCTCGGCCCTTTTGCCGTAGCGCACGGCGTTTCCGATCAAATTCTCGACCGCGCGCCGCACTCCGCCGGGGCGCAGTGCCACATCGCCCTGCCCTTCGCAGGGGCCAAGCTCGACGGCCTTTCCGGCACGCTGGAACTCCTCGACGATCCGCGCGACGAGGGCCTGCGGATCGGTGGGCTCGGGTGTCGTTTCCTGCGCACCGCGGGCGAAATCGAGGAATTCGGTGATCAGGCGTTCCATGTCGGACACGTCCTTTTCCATCGGGCCGCGATCCTCGGCGTCGAGCATCGAAAGGGCCAGTTTCAGCCGCGTGATTGGCGTGCGCAGATCGTGGCTGACCCCCGACAACATCAAGGTGCGCTGTTCGATCTGGCGCTCTATACGGGCGCGCATGTCAAGGAAGGCTGCCCCCGCCGCGCGCACCTCGGTCGAGCCCGACGGCCGATAAGCGACGTGGCGGCCGCGACCGAACGCCTCGGCCGCGCTGGCCAGGCGTGTGATCGGGCGCAGCTGATTGCGCAGGTAGAAATAGGCGATGATCGTCATCAGCGCGGCGAAGAAGAACATGTAAACCAGCAGTTGATGCGGGTTGGAGGCCGACACGCGCCGACGGTCGAAGGTCAGCCGCACACCCTCGTTCTGCATGGCGAAATACAAGTGCACGACCTGGTCATCGGGCAGCTCGAGCGCGTGCAGCATCGGCAGAAGCCGGTTAAACTCGGCAATCACGTAGCCGCCTGTGAAGTCGTACCAGCGGCGCCTGTCGCCTTCGGGGAGAGCGTCGAGCGGCATTTCCTCGACCGAGATACGCAGGTTCCGCGCCAACCGCGAGTCGCCGATTTCGGACGGTGGCAGATCGGCGTCGAGCAGAACCACGACCTCGCGGCTGGCGGTGCGGGTCATCTGCTTGGTCACACCTTCGAAATGGCGCTGCACGAAGACGATCGAGACCACCAGCATCAAGGTGATCACCGGCAGCAGCAGGATCGCGATGGCGCGACCGTAAAGCGACCGGGGCATATAGGGTTTGAGCCAGCGAAAGGACATGCGCTAAACCTATCCGCGACGATCAGGATCGGAAAGAGCCAAGCATATGGATGAAGACCGCCCCACACCCGGCGTCGCCGAGGAACTTTCGCCGGGCCTGCGACGGGTACTCGCCGACAACCCCTCGCCGATGACCTACTGGGGGACGAATACCTACCTGGTGGGTACGCGCGACATCGCGGTGATAGACCCCGGACCCGACAATGCGGCACATCTGGCCGCCATACTGGGCGCGTTGACCCCGGGACAAAAGGTGAGCCACGTGCTGGTCACGCACAGCCACGTCGATCATTCGCCGCTGGCGCATCGGCTGGCGCGCGAGACGGGCGCGCAGGTGCACGGCTTCGGACCGTCGGGAGCTGGGCGCAGCGCCATCATGACGCGGCTGGCCGCATCAGGACTCGAGGATGCGGGCGAAGGCGTGGAGGCCGGCTTCGCCCCGGACGTCGCGTTGAGCGATGGCACGGTGATCGAAGCCGAGGGTTGGGCGCTTGAGGCACTCTGGACCCCTGGGCATCTTGGCAACCACATGGCCTTTGCCATGGGCGACACTGTGTTTTGCGGTGACCTGGTAATGGGCTGGGCCAGTTCGCTGGTGGCGCCGCCGGACGGAGACCTGACGGATTTCATGGCCTCCTGCCGTCGGATGAGGGCCCGCGGCGCAAAGGTGTTTCATTCGGGTCACGGCGCGCCAATCAAGGACCCGATGGAGCGGCTCGACTGGCTGCTCGCGCACCGCGAGGGGCGCGAAGCGTCGATCCTAGGTGCGCTGCGCGACGGCCCGGCAGACGCGCAAACCCTGGCACGGCGCATCTACACCGACACGCCCGTCGCGCTACTTGGCGCGGCCGCAAGAAACGTTCTGGCGCATCTCATTGATCTTCATGGAAGAAACCTGGTTGTCCCGGATGGAAACCTGACCGCGACCTCGCGTTTCGAATTATTGTGAAGGCGGCGAAATTTTTGTCACAATCCCTCTGGACGCCGCCAGACGAGGTTGCTATATCCGCCCCCGGTATTCCGGCGTAGCTCAGCGGTAGAGCAGTTGACTGTTAATCAATTGGTCGTAGGTTCGATCCCTACCGCCGGAGCCAAAAATCAACAGAACACAAGCCTTTACGAGCAAGCTGTCTTTGGGCTCTCCTTCGTTTTGGTGCGCGGGTAAATCTGGGGTACAAAATAACCTCGAACCTCAACAACGAAAAAAGCGCCGGCCCGTGGCACCGTCACAAGCCTCTACAACGCCGTGGTGCGCACTATGCTTGGGGACCCACTGCGCATCGGAGGGCATTCGCTTGCCAATACTGTCGATCCCGACAACGCTAGTTCCATGACTACTGACCACCGTTACGTTTGACGGTCTGCCTAAAGGTGTCCTGATCTCGAGTCGTCGGACTGTTGGGGAAATTGTTTCTGTCGAAAGAATAAGCCCTCGGCTTACTTTGAACATTCAAACTGGACCACTCAGGTGCGCCTGATCATTTCCCATATCACGTCCAGGCTCGAATGTGATCTTGGGACCAATCGCGACGCTTGGCTGACAAGAGCGACAACCTAGCCGGACGTCCGGATTACCACGTCCTGGTAACGTCGCTTGTTTGTGTTGTCCGTCATTCGGTTCCCGAACATGAAGGAATGGACAATCAGGTGGAGAGACTATTGGCGCGTGTCTTACCACTTCGAACCGGGTGAGACTGAATGAAGTTATCCTGTCTGACGTGGCTCGGCGAACCCGCAAGAAATTAGCTTATCGAAGCATAACCTGAACTGCCGCTGGTCGCGATTCTTCGGGTTATCGCCCGGTGAGGCGTGACGGCTAATTTTTGAGCGTTAAATTTATTAAGCCTTTATAGGTATTTGAGTGAGTCATTGCGCGATTTCATGAAAATTCCGCACACAAAGGTTGAATACGCTTCAGTTGAAAAGGTACGCAATGGGACATTAAAGGCCGGCGAAAACTTCTATAAACGAAATTTTCCGGCTGGGCGGCGAGGTCCAAACCGATCCGACCGCCAGTGATCACAGGGATCTGCCCACGCAACGACGTGCGGACTGAACAACGACAACCCTGACGGTACCGCCTCTGTGTTCCGCACCGCGGAATCCGGAAGCCCGGTTGCGGCCAAGTGCGGGCTGCCGTCACCAGATAACGGAGAGAGACATGACCAGCGATGTCGCCGGCAACGCCGAACTGACGATGACCAAGCAGACCTACAGCAAGGATCCGCTGGCAGACCGCGAGACGGGACATTATCGCAAGGAATACGTCACCAGCTTCGTCGACAAATGGGACGAGTTGATCGACTGGGACGGTCGCGCCCAGAGCGAGGGTCAGTTCTTCATCGACATCCTGAAGGCGCGCGGCAAGGAACGCGTGCTGGACGTGGCCTGCGGGACCGGCTTTCACTCGGTGCGCCTGACCGAAGCGGGTTTCGACGTCACCGCTGCCGACGGCAACGCGGCCATGGTCGCCAAGGCGTTCGAGAACGGCCAGAGCCGCGGCCTGATCCTGAAGACGGCCCAGGCGGACTGGCGCTGGCTGAACCGGGATATTCACGGCAAGTACGATGCGATCATCTGCCTGGGCAACTCTTTCACCCACCTTCACGAAGAACAGGACCGCCGCCGCGCCCTGGCCGAGTTCTACGCCGCGCTCACGCATGACGGCGTGCTGATCCTCGACCAGCGGAACTATGATGCCATGCTCGACCACGGCTTTTCGAGCAAGCACAAGTTCTATTATTGCGGCGACGATGTCACCGCCGAGCCGGACCATATCGACGACGGGCTTTGCCGGATGCGCTACAGCTTCCCCGACGGGTCGTCCTACACGCTGAACATGGCCCCGATCCGCAAGGATTACATGCGCCGCCTGTTCCGCGAGGCCGGGTTCGAGCGCGTGCGCACCTATGGCGATTTCCAGGATACGTATGCCGAGGAGGAGCCCGACTTTTTCATCCACGTCGCCGAGAAATCGGCCGAGCACGTGGCCCGCTGGGGCGGTAACGGCGCCGATGGAAACGCGGATATCCGCGATGTCGCGGAAACCTACTATGACAGCGACGATGCCGATACGTTCTACTCCACCATCTGGGGGGGCGAGGACCTGCATATCGGGCGCTACGCGACCACCAAGAACATCCGCGAAGCCAGCGACCTGACGATCGAAAGCATGATCGAGGCGCTGCCCGACCTGAAAGCCGGATCCCGGGTTCTCGACCTTGGTGCGGGCTATGGCGGGGCGATGCGCACCGTCGTGAAGAAGACCAGCTGCGAGGCTGTCTGCCTTAACATCTCCGAGACGCAGAACGAGTATAACCTTGGCAAGGTTCGCGCCGCGCGGCTGGCCGACAAGATCAGCATTCGCCACGGCGTATTCGAGGACGTGCCAGAGGCCGACGAGAGCGTCGACGTGGTCTGGAGCCAGGACGCCTTCCTGCATTCCGACCAGCGCGACCAGATCCTGGCCGAGGCGTTCCGCGTGCTGAAGCCGGGCGGGCACCTGATATTCACCGACCCGATGCAGGCGGATGACGTGCCCCAGGGCGTGTTGCAACCCGTCTATGACCGGCTGCAACTCAACAGTCTCGGGTCGCCGGGGTTCTACCGCCAGACAGCCGAGGGGCTCGGCTTCGAGACCGTACAGCAGGAGGATGCGGTCGGAGATCTGCGGGCGCACTATGCCCGGGTCCGCGAAGAGCTTCTGGCGCATTACGACGAATTGCGCGAAAAGGGCTGCTCGGCCGAGTATCTCGACAAGATGGCGGTTGGCCTGCAGAACTGGGTGAAGGCCGCAGATGACGGCCACCTCGCCTGGGGCATCCAGCATTTCCGCAAGCCCGTAAAACACTGAAGTCCACGACGGGGGCGCCGTGGCGCGCCCCCGCCCTTTCGCTCCCGACCACCGAGATGGAGACACGCACATGACAGGTACGTCCGACACGCCGTCGATTTCATTCGAGCTTTTTCCGCCCAAGTCGGAGGCCGGTGTGACCCGACTGCGCGATACCGTGGCGCAACTGAGTGCGGCCGACCCGGAGTATTTTTCGGTCACCTACGGCGCCGGAGGCACCACGAGGGACCGCACCGCGCGCATCGTCGAGATGGTGGGTAACCGCACGGGGCTGCCGGTGGCGCACCACTTCACCTGCGTCGGCGCCAGCCGGGCCGAGATCGACGCCCAGGCCGAGGCGTTCTGGGAGACCGGCATGCACAGTATCGTCGCGCTGCGCGGGGACCTGCCGGAGGGCCAAAGCCTGCCCGAGGATGGCTATAACGATGCCGCGGAACTGGTGGCGGCACTGCGCCGCAAAGGCGAGTTCGACATTTCGGTCGCCGCCTACCCAGAGGTGCACCCCGAGGCCCGCGATGCCGCTGCCGACATGGACCACCTCAAGCGCAAGATCGATAACGGCGCGGCGCGAGCGATCACGCAATATGCTTTCGACACCGACACCGTGCTGCGGTTCGTCGATCGCGCGCGGGCCGCGGGCATCGACGCGCCGATCGTTGCCGGGATCATGCCGGTCGCCAATTTCGAGGGGCTGAAGCGGTTTTCCGCAGGCTGTGGCGCCTCGGTGCCCGACTGGATGGGCCAGATGTTCGACGGGCTGGACGAAGCCCCTGAAACCCGCGCGATGGTGGCGACGGGCGTTGCCGCCGAGCAATGCCGCCGCCTGATGGAAGCCGGGATCACCGACTTTCACTTCTATACGCTCAACCAGCCGAAAGTCACGCTGGCTGTCTGCAGGACATTGGGGCTGACACCAAGTATTGTGGCCGAGAACGCCGCTTGAAGGATTGAAGAACGCATGACCAAGACCAACGACATAGCCGCCGCCAACGCCGACCGCATCCTGGTGCTGGACGGGGCGATGGGCACGATGATCCAACAGGAAAAGCCCGACGAGGCCGCCTATCGCGGTGCGCGGTTCAAGGATCATCCCAGTGATGTGGGCGGCAACAACGAGCTGTTGACCCTGACCCAGCCCGACATGATTCGCAAAATCCACGAGGATTTCCTGCATGCGGGCGCCGACATCCTGTGCACCAACACCTTCGGCGCGAACGCGATCAGCCAGGCCGATTACGACATGACCGACCTGGTGGTCGAGATGAACACCGAATCCGTCCGCCTTGCGCGGGAGGCCGCAGACGCGGTCGCCACGCCAGACCGGCCGCGCTGGGTTGCGGGAGGCATCGGCCCGACCAACCAGACGGCCAGCATCAGCCCGGACGTGAACGACCCCGGCTTCCGGGCGGTGACGTTCGACGACCTGGCCCGCGCCTATGGCGAGGCGGCGCGCGCGCTGATCGAGGCGGGCGCCGACCTGCTGCTTATCGAGACGATCTTTGACACGCTGAACGCCAAGGCCGCGCTTTTCGCCATCGACAGCCTGTCGGACGAGGGCCTGACCATTCCGCCGCTGATGATCTCGGGCACCATCACCGACCGTTCGGGGCGCACCCTGACCGGCCAGACGCCCGAGGCGTTCTGGGTGTCGATGAGCCACGCGCGGCCCTATTCCATCGGGCTGAACTGCGCGCTGGGCGCGGGCGAGATGCGCCAGCACGTGCGCACCCTGTCCGAGGTGGCCGATACACGGGTCAGCGCCTATCCCAACGCCGGCCTGCCGAACGAGATGGGCGGCTATGACGAAACGCCCGAGGAAACCGCCGAGCATCTTGAAGAGTGGGCGTCGTCGGGGCTGGTCAACATCGTGGGCGGCTGTTGCGGCACCACGCCCGAGCATATCCGCGCCATCGCGGAGGCGGTCGCGGGCAAGGCCCCGCGCAAGATCCCGCAGAAGGTCAAGCGCATGCGGCTGAGCGGCCTGGAGATGTTCGAGACACAAGGCGCGGACGTTAAGGAGGGCGCAGCATGAGCACCGGAGTTGCCAGTTTCATCAATATCGGCGAGCGGACCAACGTCACCGGCTCGGCCAAATTCAAGAACCTGATCATGGACGACGACTATGCCACCGCGCTCGACGTGGCCCGGCAGCAGGTCGAGAACGGCGCGCAGATCATCGACGTGAACATGGACGAAGGGTTGCTCGATTCAGAGCAGGCGATGAAGACCTTCCTGAACCTGATCGCGTCGGAGCCGGACATCAGCCGCGTGCCGGTGATGATCGACAGTTCCAAGTTCGAGGTGATCGAGGCCGGGCTGAAATGCGTGCAGGGCCGCGCCGTGGTCAATTCGATCTCGCTCAAGGAGGGCGAGGAGGCGTTCCTGGAACAGGCCCGCACCGTGCGGCGCTATGGTGCCGCCGTGGTCGTAATGGCGTTCGACGAGAACGGTCAGGCCGAAACCGCGAAGCACAAGTTCGACATCTGCAAGCGGTCCTACGATCTGCTGGTCGAGAAAGCCGGGTTCGAGCCGTGGGACATCATCTTCGACCCCAACATCTTTGCCGTGGCGACGGGGATCGAAGAGCATAACGACTATGCCAACGCCTTTTTCGAGGCGACCCGCCTGATCAAGGAGGCGATGCCGGACGTGCATGTCTCGGGCGGCCTGTCGAACGTGTCCTTCAGCTTTCGCGGCAACAACGCGGTGCGCGAGGCGATGCACTCGGCGTTCCTCTACCACGCGATCCCGCTGGGGCTGGACATGGCGATCGTCAATGCCGGGCAGATCACGGTCTATGACGACATCCCCGAAGAGCTGCGAGAGCATGTCGAGGACGTGCTTCTGAACCGCCGCGACGATGCCACCGAGCGCCTGCTGGAGATTGCCGACAAGTACAAGGGCACCGGTGAAGCCTCCAAAAAGGAAGACCCCAAGTGGCGCGAACTGCCGGTCGAGAAACGGCTGGAACACGCGTTGGTCCACGGCATCACCGACTATGTCGTCGACGATACCGAGGAATGCCGCCAGCGCGCCGAAAAGCCGCTCGACGTGATCGAGGGGCCGCTGATGGACGGCATGAACGTGGTGGGCGACCTCTTCGGGGCGGGCAAGATGTTCCTGCCGCAGGTGGTGAAATCCGCCCGCGTGATGAAGGCCGCCGTGGCGCACCTGCTGCCCTTCATGGAAGAGGAAAAACGCCTGTCGGGCGACACCTCGGCCAAGGGCAAAGTGATCATGGCGACGGTCAAGGGCGACGTGCACGATATCGGCAAGAACATCGTCGGCGTCGTGCTGCAGTGTAACAACTACGACGTGGTCGATCTTGGCGTGATGGTGCCGGCCGAGGATATTCTCGCGGCGGCGAAGAAGGAAAAGGCCGATATCATCGGGCTGTCCGGTCTGATCACCCCGTCGCTTGACCGGATGGTCGACGTGGCCGCCGAGATGAAACGGCAGGAGTTCGACCTGCCGCTGCTGATCGGCGGGGCGACCACCTCGAAAAAGCATACCGCGCTGAAGATCGCGCCGGAATATGAGCATGGCGTGATCCATGTCGATGACGCGTCCAAAGCCGTCGGCGTGGTCTCGAGACTGCTGTCCAAGACAGCGCGGCCGGACTTTCTGGCCGATGTCGTCTCCGAGCAGGACAAGCTGCGCGACGGGATGAAAGGCGCCGGCGACCGGCCGACCGCTGCGCTGGCCGAGGCGCGTAAATCCAGGTTCGACGGCGGCTGGGAGAGCTACACGCCACCTGCCCCGCAGACGCCGGGCCTGACGGTCATCGACGACATGAACATCGCCAAGCTGCGGGAGTTCATCGACTGGACGCCGTTCTTCAACACCTGGGAGATGAAAGGCAAGTTCCCGAACATCTTCGACGATCCCGACAAGGGGCCCGCCGCGCGCGAACTGTACGACAACGCGCAGAAGATGCTGGACCGGATCGAGACCGAAGACTGGTTCAGTCCGCGCGGCGTGGTGGGCCTCTGGCCAGCAAATGCGCAGGGCGACGATATCGTCGTATGGGCGGACGAGGACCGCAAGACCGTGCGCGCCCGCATGCCGCAGCTGCGCCAGCAGCGCAGCAAATCGAACGGCCGGCCGCAGATGTGCCTTGCCGACTTCGTCGCGCCCGAGGGCACCGAGGACTGGGTGGGCGGCTTTACCGTGACCGCCGGGCGCGAGGTGCACGACATCGCCGACCGGCTGAAGGCCGAAGGCAACGATTACGACGCTATCATGGTGCAGGCGCTGGGCGACCGGATCGCCGAAGCCTTTGCCGAGGCATTGCACGCCCGCGTGCGGCGGAGCCTGTGGGGCTATGCCGCCGATGAAACGCTGGATAACGAGGCTCTGATCCGCGAGCAATATCGCGGCATCCGCCCTGCCCCGGGCTATCCGGCCAACCCGGACCACACCGAGAAGCGCACGCTGTTCGACCTTCTGGATGCGCCCGAGCATACCGGCGTCACCTTGACCGAAAGCTGCGCGATGTGGCCCGCATCGGCGGTTTCGGGGCTCTATTTCGCCCACCCTGACTCGGCCTATTTCGGCATTGGCCGCATCGGCCCCGACCAGGTGGCCGACTACGCCGAGCGCAAGAGCATGAAGATTGCCGAGGTGGAGGCGTGGCTGCAACCCAGCCTGTCCTACACGCCCGACAAGTCATCGGCCGATCGAAAGATCGCCTGACCCCTGCAAAAATCCAATTTTTGCCAAAAGCGACCCAACCCCACGACAGTGGAGAAAGGAACGATTATGAGCGACAAGTCATGGCTATTCACCAGTGAATCGGTGTCCGAGGGGCACCCCGATAAGGTCTGCGACCGGATTTCGGACGCGGTACTGGATGCCTACCTCGCCGCAGATCCGCAATCGCGCGTGGCCTGCGAAACGCTGGCCACCACCGATCACGTCACCATCGCCGGCGAAGTGCGCGGCCCGGAAAGCGTGCTGAAGGAGGTCGAGCAGATCGCCCGAGATGCAATCCGCGACATCGGTTACGAACAGCATGGCTTTTCCTGGAAGGATGCAGAGATCGTCTGCCGCCTGCACGCCCAATCGGCCGATATCGCGATGGGCGTCGACGAGGGCGAAAAAGGCGAGGAAGGTGCCGGCGACCAGGGCATCATGTTCGGCTATGCTTGCAACGAGACCGAGGAGTTGATGCCGGCGCCGATCCAGTTCGCCCACAAGATCCTGCGCACGATGGCCGAGGACCGGAAATCCGGCAAGCAGCCGAATTTCGGGCCGGATGCCAAAAGCCAAGTGACGTTGAAATACCAGAACGGCAAACCGGTCGGCCTCGACACCGTGGTCGTCTCGACCCAACACGCCGAAGGACTGAGCCAGGACGACGTGCGCGCGCTGGTCGAGCCCTACATCACCGATTGTTTCAAGACCGAGGGCTGGAGCCTGCCGTCGCAGGACAAGATCATCGTCAACCCGACCGGCAATTTCGTCATCGGCGGCCCGGACGGTGATGCGGGCCTCACCGGCCGAAAGATCATCGTCGACACCTATGGCGGCGCGGCCCCGCATGGCGGCGGCGCGTTTTCTGGCAAGGACCCGACCAAGGTGGACCGCTCGGCGGCCTATATCTCGCGCTACATGGCCAAGAACGTGGTCGCCGCCGGGCTGGCCGACAAGTGCCAGATCCAGCTGGCCTATGCCATCGGCGTGCCCGAGCCGGTCGCCCTCTATGTCGACACGCTGGGCACGGGCCGGGTCGACGAGACCAAGCTGGCCAGCACCCTGCGCGAGATGGTCCGACTGACCCCGCGCGGCATCCGCGAGCATCTGGGCCTTCTGAAGCCGGTCTATGCACGTACCGCTGCCTATGGCCATTTCGGGCGCGTCCCGGACGATGACGGCGGCTTCAGCTGGGAACGCACGGATCTGGCCAGCGAACTGGCCCGCACCTTCGGCGTATCCGCCGCAGCAGAATGATCCGAAACATCAGAACGAAAAAAGGAGACGCGACATGAACAAGCCAGAGAGAGTCAGTCCCGCGGACAGCGCGATCCGTGACATCGCTCTTGCCGGTTTCGGCCGCAAGGAGCTGGACATCGCCGAAACCGAGATGCCGGGCCTTATGGCCCTGCGCGAGGAATACGGGTCTAAAAAGCCGCTCAAGGGCGCGCGCATCGCGGGGTCGTTGCACATGACGATCCAGACCGCCTGCCTGATCGAAACGCTGGTGGCGCTGGGCGCGGAGGTCCGCTGGGCCTCGTGCAACATCTTTTCCACCCAGGACCACGCCGCGGCCGTGATCGCCGAGGGCGGCACGCCGGTCTTCGCGGTCAAGGGCGAGACGCTGGAAGAATACTGGGATTATTGCGACCGCATCTTCCAGTTCGAGGACGGCGGCGCCAACATGATCCTGGACGATGGCGGCGACGCTACGCTCTATATCCTGATCGGCGCGCGGGTCGAGGCTGGTGAAACCGAGCTGATCGAGACGCCGACCTCCGAAGAGGAAGAGTGCCTGTTCGCCCAGATCAAGAAGCGCATGGCCGAAAGCCCCGGCTGGTTCACCAAGCAGCGCGAGATGATCAAGGGCGTCAGCGAGGAGACAACGACCGGCGTGCATCGCCTTTACAAGATGATGCAGGAAGGGCAACTGCCGTTCCCCGCGATCAACGTGAATGACAGCGTCACCAAGTCGAAGTTCGACAACAAGTACGGCTGCAAGGAAAGCCTTGTCGACGGTATCCGCCGCGCCA